>NZ_BAAGXL010000004.1:0-12261 GCF_054779855.1 Haliea atlantica
GTAAATACGGGGCCTTCAACGGTTTTTGCAGTATTTGGAGGCAAAATCCCTAGGACCCCAACCTCCTAGGGTTACTATGCCAGAAATCTCTACTAATGGACTGTCCTCTTAGAGGGGAAGCTTACGCTCAGCCCTCCAGTGTCGCGTCCCATCAAATTCGGTCACCAACAGCGGGTATTATTTTGACAAGCTACACAAGGCGGGTGTCGAGCGGCGCATCGCCGAGCGGGTATACAAGCAGACCTCGATGATCGGCAGCCTGCCAGCGGGGTATGTGATTCCGGAGTAACAGGGGTCAAGCTCGCACAATATGCCCTGCCTTCTCCCGATACACCCCGCGCGTATCCACAATCAACTGAGCATGTTCGCGGACCAGGGCATAGTCAAAGGCGTCGTGATTGGTGGCTACCACCACCGCATCAAAGCCCGCCAGGCTTTCCGGGGTCAGCGCCACGCTGCGCAGGTCGAAGCTGTGCCGACGCATGGGCGGGAACACCGGCACATGGGGATCGCTGAAGGCCACTTCGCCGCCGCGTTGCTGGATTAGCTCCATAATCACCGCGGAGGGGGATTCGCGCATGTCGTCGACGTTTTTCTTGTAGGCCACCCCCAGTACCAGCACGCGGCTGCCGTTGAGGGCCTTGCGCTGGGTGTTGAGGCCTTCGATCAGCTTGCCCACCACATACTCGGGCATGGCGCTGTTGACCTCCCCCGCCAGCTCGATGAAGCGCGTATTCACCCCGTACTCCCGCGCCTTCCAGGTCAGGTAGAAGGGGTCGATGGGGATGCAGTGGCCGCCCAGGCCGGGCCCCGGGTAGTAAGGGGTAAAGCCAAAGGGCTTGGTGGCGGCGGCTTCGATCACCTCGAAGATATCGATGCCCATGCGGTCGGCCACCACCTTCATCTCGTTGACCAGGCCGATGTTGACCGCGCGGTGGATATTCTCCAGCAGCTTGGTCATTTCCGCTGCCTTGGTGGAACTGACGGGCACCACCTGGTCGATGGCCGCGGCGTAGAGTGCCTTACCCACTTCCAGACAGGCCGGCGTATGGCCGCCTACGACCTTGGGAATGGACTGGGTGTGAAAGCTGGCGTTGCCTGGATCCTCCCGCTCGGGGGAATAGACCAGGAAGATGTCCTCCCCCACCGTGAAGCCGCGACTTTCGATACGCGGTAGCAGCTCCTCCTCGGTAGTGCCGGGGTAGGTGGTGCTTTCCAGGGACACCACCTGCCCCGGCCGCAGGTAAGGCAGCAGGGAGTCCATGGTGTTAGTCACGAAGCTGAGGTCCGGCTCGCGGTATCGGTTGAGAGGGGTGGGTACGCAGATGATGAGAGCGTCGGCCTCGGCGGCGCGGCTGAAGTCTGTGGTGGCCTGAAATCGGTCGGAGTTTACCGCGGAAATGCGAGAGGAAGGGATGTGGGCGAAGTAGCTGCGGCCTTGGCCAAGCATCTCGATCTTGGATGGGTCGATGTCAAGACCGAGAGCAAGGAAGCCCGCTTCCGCGTAGCGTAAAAGTAGTGGTAGACCAACATAGCCTAAACCGATAACGCATACGCAAGCGGCTCTACGCCTTAATAAGGCCTGCAAATCTACAGAATCTACCATAACTCTAGTGCGCCCGAGTCTACCAAACACTTTTATAAATATATAAATCCTTATCTAAAGAAATTGAAAAAATCTGAGAGAGCTATGAGGACATTCTTCTTTCCCTAATCAATGTTGCTGGATTTCCTGAAATCACGGAAAAACCGGGAAAACTCCTTTGAACTACAGATCCCGCGCCTGCTACCACCCCACACCCAAGCTCTACACCTGGTAATACAATAGCTCTATAGGCCACCCAGCAACCATCAGAAATAACTACTGGACGAGTTACCAGCTCGAACGACTTTGAAGCCAAATCATGGCCTCCCGTCAGAATAGCCGCACCATCACTAATGCAGACGTTCGATCCTATAGTCAGCTTATCAAGACCCTGAAGATAGCAGTCATGCCCAACTGAGCTATTATCACCGATTGAAATATTCTCTGGGAACTCAATCCAGCACCGAGCCGAAACACGGACTCCTTTCCCCACTGAAGCACCGAAAATTCTCAACAGAAGACACCGAAAAGAATGTGAGCGCAAAGTAATGGGAAAAATCCAGCGATTCATGTTGCGCCACAAAAGATTACGCAATTTAAGACTATAAGGAAGCGTTGAGCGACGAGAAAGTCTTTGAATATGTGGCTCTTGGTAATCAGATCCCCTAATTTCTGACATCGAATTGCCCTCAAGATTCATAACACGTTATATTCTAGCCAAGTTTATTGGCTTTTCGGCGAGCCATCGAGCTCGCTATGAAGTCAGATATAGCGATAACGATAATAAAAACCAGAAAATATAAAAAATAGGCTCCGGAAAAAATACGAACAATATTGAAAAAACCTCCGGCAATTAATGACACACCCGTAAGCATAACCAAGTGGCTACGACCTGCCAAAAAACTAGCAGCGAGTATTCTTAGCAATATGAAAAGGACCAGCGTCACACAAACAGGAAGAAACAACAGCCCCAACCAGCCTGCCTCAATCAAAGACTGTCCTACATGAGAAGGGGTCACATTAGACTCGACTGAACTGGTTACAAAGTGATTCCACGCAATATAATTTAAATGCGAAGCCTTTGTAACGCCCAAATGCTCTAGCCAACCTGAAGGTACGTAGTATACAAAAAAATCAAAAAATATACTGAATGGCAGCCGATACGCCGCACGAAAAAAAACATCATATGTTTCAAAGGTAAGATAAAGGGACTGGAATTGATCGAAAGCCAAAAAGGGTGAAAAGATATTCAAAGCATCAAAACCAAAATGCTGTATGCCGTCGTCACGAAAATCCGACTGAAGTACGGCGATACCAAATAGAACCAACAGCGCGCTACATGCGAGAATATAATTGCGCTTTGTAAGCTTTGGATCTTGCCTGACGGCCAAAGTCGCGAATATTGCGCAAACAGGAAACACCAAAAGATTTCGAGAGCCGAACCCTATTAGCAATACAAGACTAAAAGAAAAGAGCGCAAAACCACCTAGAAACAGAAATGGATATAACGTAAAACGTGTTGTGGAAAGCAGCAATAGTGAGTAAGTGCTTGCAGCAATTACGGCCGCGCGAAGCAATTCGAAATGAACAGGTAAGTTTAAACTCTCCCTATTACGAAGCATTAAAATGGAACCAAAACTACCATAGTAACTAATAAAAAATAATAGACAAATAAGAAAAAAAATCAATACTGCTAAACACTTAGACTCCTTTCGATCAACAGACGGCAGCTCGAAACTCATAAGTCGACTGGAAAAAAAACGCGCGACCAAAGAAAAACCAACGGCTGTTAAAACGTAAACATACGATACACTTAAATACAGATAGACGACATTTCTAGCGACCTCCTTAGATTCAAAACTAAAACCAAGGAAGCCAAGTGACGAAAAATTTGTAGCGGAATGGAAAATAGCCGGAACCAAAAGCATTAAAAGCACACCGGCACTGTGCAATAAAAAAATAAATCTAATAGCAAACGACCTGACGAACCTAGCACCCCAAAAGGTAGTACCAAGAATAAGACATGAAAAAACCCCCACGCTTATCAGATTCACTTCCGTATTCCCGGCAAAAAATCTTCTTTTCTGAGCTCCTTTATCTTTTCTGAAATCAGAAATTCGTAGAATGCGATTAATAAAGAATATTTAAACCCGGCCCGACCATCGAGAAACCCGAGTCTAAAAAAATATGAGTATAAAAACCTCAAAATACCTCTCAAAGGGAAATAAAAACTGACTTCTTTTAAGGCCAAACGTCGGCTTTTAGAGGTTCGCGAATTAAAAACTGCCAGGATAGACATCCAAAAACTGGAATCGCCAAAAAGCCTAACAGCTTCCTCTGCTTCTTTTGTGGAATAAAGGTTGTGCTTAGTTATCCACCAACCTATACCCTTAGAAAATGGAAAGTGATCAAAATGCCCGTTAAACCGACCTACAGAACCATTAATGACATAACGCAGGTTTATTTCTCGCTCAAAAGTCAGCGTTTCAGGTTTAAAAAATCGAACAACCCAAACAGGGTAATCTGTACTATGGCGTATCCACCGACCATCTAGATAATTTCGAAAGCGCACTTCATACGCAGCATTGAAATTATTATCAGTCGCTGCGGTTTGCATCTCCTTTATTAGCATATCATCTGGAATTTCATCGGCATCTGGATTGTAAACCCAACTATGACGAAAAGGTAGTTTAATGCCAAACGCTCGCTGAGTGTGCTCATTATCAAAACCACGCTCATACACCCGACAACCTAAATCTCGTGCGAGCTCCTGTGTTCCATCCGTAGAAAATGAATCAAGTATAACAATATCGTCACATATAGGCTTCAGCTTATTTACTAATAAAGGCAGAGAGCTCGCTTCATTCAGAGTCAGGATCAAAACAGAGAAAGGCATTACTTTATCTCGTACAGAGTCTCAGACTAAATTATAAATCTGAAGCCATTGAGAGGAAACCACCTCTTTTGAGTAGCGCAAACGAGCTTCCTCTGCACATATTAAACCCATCTTTTGTAGTTCTGGCAATGATGTATTTGCAAAGGCATCGATCAATGAAACTACGCACTCATCGCTATGAGGCACTGACCTTCCAGCGCCCTGAGCTTCTACCCAATCCAAATTGCATTCTTGTGTTATGAACAAGGGAATCCCATATGAAGCCGCTTCCAACAGAGTCATAGGCAGACCTTCGGTCTGACTGGGAAGAATTAGGCCGTGAGATTTAATTAATAGATCAGCTTTACTATCACTGAACACGGGGCCTACAAAATCGATATCAGCAGTCGATGAACTAATGAGATCCTGCAGTGATGCTACTGCTTCAGGATGACCCATGCCGGCAATTGTAAGATGAAAGGGCGCGGGATTTCCTTCGGTCGCCCGTCTACTCAAGGTCCTAACCAGCTGAGTCACTCCTTTTGTTTCATGTATTCTACCTAAATAGAGAAGTTTCTTACTGGTGTTTCTGCGCTGCTCCCACAAAGAGATAAGCTCTCTCGTAGAGTAGGGAAACTCGATCGCATGCGGAAGAACAAATGTACTCAAGTGGGAGCTATAGTCTTGAACACAACGCTCTTCATTCTCAGATAGACAGTGAACAAATTTTGCATTTTCCAAAGCTTCCTCTTCCCACAACTTCGCCATTATAGATTTAACTAATCTTCTACGTAACAGGGCACCTGGTGAAAGCATACCGTGTGGTGATATGAGATAGCCGACGTGGGCATAACGCTGATGCATTACTTTGATAGAGTGGCCAAGCCCGCTCCACATCCCGTGAACATGAACTACTATTTCTGGGTCTTCACTGACTCTTGACAACAACGCGCGCTCGAGCCCTCTGGAGTATGACAATGAGAAAGGCCCTGTGCGTTTAAATAGAGATATTTCAGATACCGCTGAATCCAATATTGGCTGATCATCATATAATGAGTAAACAATATGATTTACACCCTGAACATTATCAATCAATGATTTTAATGCAAAACCAACCCCTCCCGAGTTCGAGGAGAAACTATTTATACAATGAATAACACTCTTAACTTTCATACATTAACGCTAATATTTTCAGAATAATTTTTTGGTTTAATTGAATGCGAGAAAAAAATAGAAAGCGCCATCAAAATCAAGAAGAGCGTAGCATATAGCACGAGAAGTATCTCAATCCCCGAATAAGGTAGTGATTTTGGAAATCCTAAGGCATAGGCAATTGGCAAAATGGGAAGAAGGAGGAGATACGAAAATGAGATCAAATGGTCTCGATGACAAACCCGAAGATAAACAGTAGGGACTTTAATCGCGGCAATTAAAAAAGTTACTAGAGTTACAGAAATAAATATAGAAGACTCAACAGTTTTGTCACCAATGAGTGCATGTTTTAGCACGACCCACACTAAGATAGCGAACAAAATAGTCACTCCCATAATCCCTAGTAGATATCTTCGCATGGGCCTCCAAACTCCATGTGTTGCGTGTAGCTGTATAGCCCCGTAGCTTTCAATATAAAGAGACATTATCAATATAGGGGTTAGATAATTTCGATAAATAATGAATTCATCATATATATTAATCTTGCTCTCTGACCAAAACAAAAAATTACCGAAAGCATAAGCTAGCAGCCCAGTAAGCAAGTAATGCTTCCATGTTTTGAATGGTGCCAGACTAGAAAAATCTTTAATTGAAAACTTAATTAAAACTCCAGAAATAGGAATGTATATCAATAAATTCATTAAGCAGAAAGCTACTACAATTCGATCAAGATCTAGAGGAAACACCTTAAAATTCAACGAAAGTACATATAGCAGCCAACCTGTCATAAATGTCAGATTGCGTAATACCTGAGCAGTCTGCAACCCAAGTAGAATATTCGTTTTCCTCGCCCAGTCCGCCGCCGCTGAAACCCAAGGCAGAAAAAAGAGGAGACCGATGAAATAAGGTTTCGAGGCAACTGAGTCCCAGCGAATCATCGTATAAAAAGAAGGTGCAATGAGCGAGATCGCAAAAATTACACTCTGACACTGCATGTAGCATGCTTTTATCTCATCAGTATCTTTGCTTAGCATTCGAAAAAAAACAGGGCCACCAATAATACTGCTGTAGATAGATGCAGTCAGAAGATTTATCAAAGACAAAATAGCGATTTCATTCCAGGCATCAGATACCAATAGTGGCACAAGGACCCAGAAAAGAAATCTACTGCCCGAGTAGCTGATTTGCTCTATGAGCTTGATCGAAGCGGAGCCTAATATTTTAGTCTTCACAAAGCCAATCCTTTGGAAGATGTGAGAGCCATCTGATAGCTGGAGCGAAGCCGCGATAGCCAGAGACCATCATAAAAAGTATTGCCTCAGTCGCCTCAGAATTCAGTGATGGTCTAAATCGAGAAAACCCCTCAGTCGCATTCTTTTCAATTACACTCCACTTTCGTGCCCCAACTCTATCTAGAATCAAAGGCTCATTTTCTGAAAAGCTTTCCCAGTCGAGAACTAGAATATTTCCAAACCCATCTTTTTGGCAAAGAATATTTGGACTCATTAAATCGCCGTGGCAAATTCCGAGCTCTATAGGTACCGAAGATAATCTTTTGTAGAGCTGTCTCACTGACTTATGAGAAAAGATAATTTTCGCGCTTGGGTGTACTTTTCGACCGTGAAAGTATTCATCAAGGCGGATAAATCTTGTTTCCACTCCCTTGTTTAAAGTAGCCGAGAACAGGTTTGACTGATCTTTCGAGAGACGCGCCTTCTTAAAGTAGATGGAGTTAAAATACGGGTAGAAGTTGAACCGATTCTGACCCTCTTCGAGATGTTTAACTGGAATCTGGGCAGAAAATCCAGCTGCTAGTAATCGACTGACGATAACTCCTGGCAAATGCTCCTCCGACAGGTCTTCACCCACCTTTGCAAAAAAGCTTCGAGTGCTGCAATGAATAATGACGTAGCTACGTCTGCGTTTGTCGCGAGGAGTGTAGGCCATAAAACCAGTTACTACTTCTTTCGTTTCTAATACTCCCAGTCTTCTCAATAAAATCAAAATAGAATCTATGTCGGATCGAAAGGCAGCACTAAATCGAGATATAGGATAAAATACACTAAACAAGATTGCAGATCGTATAGATTTTACACAAAGCGCCCAGCCTTCAAAGAACAACACGTCCCCTTTACAGCGAACAGCAAGAAATCTACTGGGTGAAGGAAAGACAGCCTTCATATTACACGTAGGCAAGTTGTGACCGTATATTTTCGATAACGACTTCAGGTGAACTATGTGTTGTATCACATGTTAATGTAGGTACAGATTTCGCGCGCCAATAAGGAAGCAAATTACTTTCAATAATTGATTGTTGCAGGCCTATCTCCTCTGCCGATAGCTCCGGCTTACGCGCGTTGGTTATACTCGGATCACCTTTTAAATACACCACTAGACTGGGTTGCGCAGCAAGTGATAACAGCGCATGTATCGCGCGCGGAGAGGCACGTCGATAAGATCGCTGAAAAAGCCAATCATGAAAGTACCTATCGAAAATAACCAACTGCCCCTGACGCAGGCGCCTCTTTAAACGAAGATGCGTATATATTAAAAGCTCAAACCCATAATAGAGTAAGTATATCCATGCACGAGAAACAGGTTGGATGGGTGCATAAGTTCCTGACTCTGGTAATGTATAGTCAGGTTCAGGCTTACCTCGGATTTTCAGTTTGGAAAGACGTGGAAACGTCTGAATATTAAAATGATTTACTGATACTGAAAAGAAAACTGGTGCGGCACGAGACATTAACCCATTCGCGACCGTTGTTTTTCCTGAACCGTCGGGCCCAACGAGAACAACAAAAGCACCGGAAGGGTTACGTCTATTAGAAATATATGCCTTTATGTAACCCTTGATAAATGTCCTTGTCCAAAATTTAGTCCATAGGCGCCCCTTAAACGCATAATGCAAAAATCCTAAAAAATTATCTCTTGCGAATTTTTTTCTAAACGACAGATCACGCGCAAACTTATCATGAAGTACAGGGTAAGCTATACCGCTTACAATGTTATCTTCAATGATACGGCTAGGGAAAATCGAAAAAAACGCCAGAGTGTTTTCATGCAAGATATCAAGCTTCTCAAATTGACCGCCCGAATCCGGAGAATAGAGCAAATAACTTACCCCTGCTGGCATATAACGCTTACGGATAATTGATATTTTTCTGATTGAAAAAACCTGTTGGATATGCAGAATAAATTTTTTGTAATCCCCTGGAGAAACAAATAGATCGATGTCGTTATGAACTCCTCGCAGTATCTCATCCTCTTTGCGTAAGATACACCAATGACACCCTGAACCTGAAGCAATCTCCAAAATATCTCTAGAAATACTTTTCATTTCTTAGCAATCCACTACCTATTCACTAGAATTATCGCTGCAAAAGAACCCAATCAAAATCATATTTTCTTAACGTGGCACAATTAATTGCTTCAGCTTTGAGAAATTTTTTAGCACGAGCGTGTGAGCCCCCCCAATACGATTTCTTCGAATAGCACAATAATCTTCTTTCATTTTTTTCTTGACCTTGCTCAAACTTTTATTGCTGATGCCACCAAGCCGCATTTTATATAAGACCTCCGGTATGTAAGCTGACTTTCCGGGGCTCTGAGAGAAATATCTAAGAATAAAATCATAATCTGCCGCTATGCTAAAACTAGTATCGTAGGTTCCAAATCTATCATAAACCTCCCGCCGGAGATAAAGAGTCGGATGCGGCGGCATCCAACCATACTTCAATAATCTTGGATCAAAATGCCCAGCAGACCAATGTCGAACGATAAATGAGGAATCCGACTGAGAAACATAGTCCAAATCACTAAAAACCGCCTCCACATCAGGATCTTTAAATGCATCTGCGACTTTCAAAAGAACTTCATCGTGAGCAAAAAAATCATCGCTATGCATGAATCCAACAATTTCCCCTGTGGAATATCTTATACCCTTATTTAAGGCATCATATATCCCCAGATCTGGCTCACTAATTAGGCGCATACGACTATGAGCTGCACCTTCGATCACACCAAGAGAACCATCATTTGAATTCCCTTCAACAATCACATGCTCGAGCTCGACATACTTCTGGACAGCTACACTTTCAATTGCTTCTTGCACTGTATTCTCAGAGTTATATACAGCTGTAATAATAGATATTTTCAAGAGACTTACCTCAAAAGCAGACGGCACGAAGGTTTTCTATTGAAATAGATATAGCTTGATATACCTACCGCCGTGTTTCTCAGAGCAAGACCACAATCATTAGACAGAACTGTAGATAAATGCCCTTAATGACGCCGAGTAAATTTGTTCTGACGAGATTTTCTCGAATTGCAAGCAATCTCGACTTACGTAAAAATATATTTATATTTTAGACGAGTTCCAGTATTCTTATTCCGTACTTACAGAAACCACATAGCCATTTTTTTTCAGAAGTGCGTATTTTTTTGCGGTTAGGAGATCGCAAGCGACCATTTCCTTGCACATATTCTGAACGGTAATTTCTGGCACCCAGCCAAGTTTTTCATTTGCTTTGCCTGGGTCGCCCAGTAGGGTTGCTACTTCAGTGGGGCGAAAATAGCGCGGGTCGATTTTCACGATCACGTCGCCGGGCTTCAGGGCCAGGGCGTTGTCGCCCTGGACGCTGTCGACTATGGCGGTTTCGTTAACGCCTTCACCTTCAAAGCGCAGGGTGATGCCCAGTTCTTCCGCGCTCCACTGGATAAACTGGCGCACGCTGTACTGCACGCCAGTGGCGATAACAAAATCTTCCGGCTGGTCCTGTTGCAGCATCAGCCATTGCATGCGCACGTAATCCTTGGCGTGGCCCCAGTCGCGCAGCGCATCCAGGTTGCCCATGTACAGGCAGTTTTCCAGCCCCTGGGCGATGTTGGCCAGGCCGCGGGTGATTTTGCGGGTTACAAAGGTTTCGCCGCGGCGCGGGCTTTCGTGGTTGAACAGGATGCCGTTGCAGGCGTACATGCCATAGGCTTCGCGGTAGTTGACGGTGATCCAGTAGGCGTACAGCTTGGCCACGGCGTAGGGGCTGCGCGGGTAAAATGGGGTGGTTTCTTTTTGCGGGGTTTCCTGCACCAGGCCGTAGAGTTCGGAGGTGGAGGCTTGGTAGAAGCGGGTTTTCTTTTCCAGCCCGAGGATGCGGATGGCTTCCAGTATTCGCAGCGTGCCCATGGCATCGACATCGGCGGTGTATTCGGGGCTTTCAAAGCTGACGGCGACGTGACTTTGCGCGCCGAGGTTGTAGATTTCGTCCGGCTGCACTTCCTGGATGATGCGTACCAGGTTGGAGGTGTCGGTAAGGTCGCCGTAGTGCAGTTTGAAGTTGGCGTTGTCGGTGTGCGGATCCTGGTAGATGTGGTCTACCCGCTGGGTGTTGAACAGCGAGGCGCGGCGCTTGATGCCATGCACGGTGTAGCCTTTTTCCAGCAGGAATTCGGCGAGATAGGAGCCATCCTGGCCAGTTACCCCAGTAATTAACGCCACCTTGCCCTGAGTCTTTGTATCCATGTTCATTCCTGTTTTGATCTTTGTCTTTCGCGGTCAGCGGCTGCGCAGGGTATTGAGATGTTGCTGGAAATCCTCATAAGCGCCAATCAGCCCATTTTCCAGAGTAATCTCCGCCTGCCAGCCCAGTTGTTGCAGGCGGCTACTGTCCATCAGCTTGCGCGGTGCGCCGTCGGGCTTGCTGCTGTCAAAAGTAATCTCGCCGGCGAAGCCGGTTACTTCCTTAATCAGCTCAGACAGCTCGCGAATGGTGATGTCCTCACCACACCCCACGTTGATGTGGCTCTGCATGGGCTGGGTATGTTGGGCGTAGAGATCCGGGCTCAGGTTCATCACGTGCACACTGGCCGCGGCCATATCATCCACGTTCAGGAATTCCCGCCGCGGCTGACCACTGCCCCAGATCGCGACACTGGGCGCGCCGTTAATTTTTGCCTCGTGAAAACGGCGAATCAGCGCGGGAATGACATGGGAGTTCTCCGGGTGATAGTTGTCACCCGGTCCATATAGATTGGTGGGCATCACGCTGCGGTAATCCACGCCATGACTCTCGCCATACTGGCGGTTGTAGCTCTCGCAGAGTTTGATGCCGGCGATTTTGGCAATCGCGTAGGGCTCATTGGTCGGCTCCAAGGTGCCCGTGAGCAGCGCATCTTCCCGCATGGGCTGTTCAGCAAGCTTGGGGTAAATGCAGCTTGAGCCAAGAAACAGCAGCTTTTTGACACCGTGGTTGAACGCGGCCTGAATAATATTCGCCTGGATCATCACGTTCTGGTAGATGAAATCGGCGGGGTAGGTATTATTAGCGTGTATGCCCCCTACCCTAGCGGCTGCCAGGTAGACCTGGTCCGGCTTTTCACGTTCGAAAAAGGCCTCCACCTCTGCCTGGTTGGTCAGATCGAGCTCACTGTGCGCGCGACCAATGATCCGCTCCGGATCGTGCCCTTGACTAATCAGTTGCCGGACAATGGCGGAGCCCACCATACCCCGGTGCCCTGCGACATAGATTTTGTTCATTCGCTGGAATCCTTGGTGTGCTGTTTAACTCGGCGCTGTGACATCAGGCGTGGTCGCGCCCATAGACATCTTCAAAGCGCACGATGTCGTCCTCCCCCAGGTAGCTGCCGGATT
>NZ_BAAGXL010000005.1:0-320301 GCF_054779855.1 Haliea atlantica
TTTCCGACAACCCGAATGTCGATACATTATCGAGTGACATTACTTTCGATAACGTTAGTATCTTGATGGCGTTTTTGTGGGCAAGAATGTGGGCTCAGCTGTGGACGTGGCAGAGCTTGAGCGCATTGAAGTGCTCAGGGGGCCACAGGGTACCCTGTACGGTCGCAACTCTACGGGCGGCGCAGTCAATTTCATCTCCAGAAAGCCCTCTGGTGAATTCGGAGTTCGTGCGATAGGCGCTCTGGGTGATTACAACTACCGTAGCTTGAAGCTGAACATAGATTCGTCCGCCATCGGTGAGGTGGGCGAGGGTTTGGGCCAGATCGCATTCACCGCCGGTTATCAGACGCGCCTGCGAGATGGTTTCCAGACGAACGATAGCCCGGGGGGTGATGATTTCAATGACCTGGACCGGCAGGCCTGGCGGCTCGCGGCGAAATGGGACCTGACTAACAACTTCTCCGCCGATTATATCTATGATCGCAGCGAGCTGGATGAGTCCAATGCTCTGGAGCAGATAGTAGGTTTCAACCCATTAGATGCTGCCGGAAATGTGGGTAGAATTGATGCCCTGCGGGGCTTGTTGGGCAATGCAAGGACCTGGGCTGCCACTCCAGGTACAGACCCCCGTATTGGTGACCGCTGGATTCCGTCGTTGGAAAGAACGATCGCTGACTATCAGGCGGCCAGCGATCAAGGGCCTGGCCGTGTAGATCGCGGGGGTGCGGACCACTCTCCCTCTACAAACACCGAGGTCGAGGGTCATGCGCTCACACTGACGTGGAATGTCGACGATATTACCCTGAAATCCATCACGGCATACCGTGAAATGGAATCTTATGTATTCGGTGATCTGGAGGATATCGACAGTAGACTGGATAGCAACGGTGTCGGATCCTATAACGACTTGCTGCATCTGACGCTGGGCGGGCTGTACGGTGCGACGGGCGGCTTCGATCCGGGTATCCCGCAACTCCCCTTCGATTCGCTCTGGGATGCGGTTGATACGATTGGCGCTTACCACGGCAGCCAGGATACCGACAATTACTATGATCAGTTCTCCCAGGAGCTACAGTTAGTGGGGTCAACTGAGCGCCTGCAGTATGTACTTGGCCTGTACTATTTCGAAGATGATGCAGAGTATAGTCGCCGAGCCATTTTTGTTGCGCCGCTCTCCGGCGCTCCGAATCAAAACTACGCACTCAGTACTGAAGCAAAGGCAGTTTTCGGTCAGGTAAGCTGGAATCCGACATGGGTGGACGAGCGACTGACTTTTACCCTGGGACTGCGATATACCGAAGAAGATAAGAATGTTGATTGGGATTTCCTCGGTTATTCCACTCCGTTTGCGGCAGTGCCGCGGATGACCGCGGCCAATGCAGAAAGTTTTGATAATATCAGCGGCAACTTTACCGTGGCCTTTCAGGCAAATGATGATATCAACGCCTTCCTGCGTTATGGCACGGGGTATCGTAGCGGTGGTTTCAACGGCGAAGATTTCGACACACCTGCCTTCTTCGAGGAAACCGTGGAGCAGTTGGAGCTCGGTATCAAAAGCACCTGGTGGGACGGCCGCTTGCGTGTTAACGGTTCCCTCTACACCTATATCTGGGAAGATATTCAGCTCGCCAATACCGATTCAAGTGATGGCGTAGCCAGCACTCGCATCCTTAACGCGGGTGAGGCTGATCGCTGGGGGGGTGAGCTGGAAATACAGGTTGCGCCGGTAGACGATCTGGTAGTTGGGATTAGCTACGCCTATATCAATGGGGATTTTGATGAATATACCGATGTCTGTGGCACCGTCGGCCCCTGTGTTGATGGCGTCGAAGCTGCAGTTCGGCCCTATTCTCCGAGTAACCAACTGAATGTTTCGGCTGACTATTTGTTTGCAAAAACGCGCTACGGCGATGTCACCGGCTTTGTTCGGGTGAACTGGCAGGATCAATGGGCCGAAAATGCCCTGTGGAGCGGGAATATAGATGGGCAGGCTGTGGCTTACCCTTCCGGAGTCATGGACGAGAGAACCGTGGTAGGTGCCCGCCTGAGCCTTGAAAATATCAAGGTCGGTGACGCAACGATGCGCGTAACCCTGTTTGGCGAAAATCTGACCGATGATGATTACCCCGTCTATTCAATCAACTTCGGCGCCTTGGGAATAATCACCGAGCAGTACGGTGCACCGCGGACCTGGGGGGTTGAGTTGGCCTACGAGTACTAACACAGGAGAATATGGTGCCACTGGCCACGTGTAATTGCTGGTGGCACCGATTTTTCCGATCAAACAGGGTGCAGGGTGATCTGAACAGAACACAATAGTCCCCAGGCAACCGGTCTGGAATGCTTCAGGACAATCCTGGTGTTTTCAGCACTGCTTCAGTCGCCAGATGCAATTTGCTCGATGATTGTTAGCCGGGGATGTCCAGGCAAGCGTAGTGCGTTTGCGCAGCTGTCTTTGCTGTTGCTGCGCCCTATAAAGATAAGTCGAAGGACATGAAGGGTCTCGAAAATCTATGGGCACTTCCGCAGCCAGGAGCCCTGATGGATGACGGCAGGATCGCTGGTGATTTTTCGAACTCTACCGGCACCCTCGAAAGTAACAGTTGGAAATGTGAGGTGCACAGTAATGAAGAAGACAACACTATTCGAGTCGAGAAAGCTGCCATTCTGGAGAAGCGGTGCCCTTGCTTTCTTGATGGCGTCCTGTTTCATGTTGCCCGTGAATGTGTCTGCGAAAACGCCGGTCGCGATAGATGAGAACGATATTGCAGGACTTGTGCGAGGGGAGCAGGGCCCGGAGGCAGGTGTATGGGTGATTGCGGAAACGACTGATCTGCCGACAAAAATGGCAAAGATTGTGGTTACAGACGACCAGGGGCAATATCTTATACCTGACCTGCCCGAGGCGAGTTACCAGGTGTGGGTGCGCGGCTATGGGCTGGTGGACTCCAGCCCAGTGCATGCCGTACCGGGTAGGAAGCTGGATCTTAGTGCAGTTTCTGCACCCGATGCACATGCAGCAGCGCAGTACTATCCTGCCAACTACTGGCTCTCACTGCTTGAGGTTCCGCCGGCGGGCGAATTCCCGGGAACGGGTAACCGAGGCAATGGAATATCGGCTGCAATGCCGATGCAGGAGCACTGGGTTTATCACCTGAAGGAAATGTGCCAGTTCTGTCATCAGTTGGGTAATAAGGCTACGCGTGAAATTCCAAGCGCTCTGGGTGAGTTCGATACCTCGACCCAGGCTTGGGCGCACCGTATCTCACAAGGCCCAATCGGGCCGTACATGACTGCCCTGATGGGGCAGTTCGGCCGCCGCGGCATTACGCAGTTTGCCGACTGGACTGACCGTATTGCTGAAGGTCAACTACCGCCTGTTCCACCGCGGCCAACGGGTGTCGAGCGCAATCTTGTGCTTACCTTGTGGGACTGGGCCGACGGTTCGATGGTTCACGATGAAATCTCTTCTGATAAACGCCAACCAACCATCAATGCCGATGGTCGCATCTATGGCGTCACGACACACGGCGGCAACAAACTTGTCTGGCTGGATCCTGACTCACATACTGCTGAGGAGGTACCCGTACCAACCCGTGATCCAGAGTTTGCGTCTAGCCCGCATAACCCGATGATGGATCAACAGGGGCGTGTCTGGATCACTTCTGCAATTCGGGACCCGAAGGACAACCCGACATTCTGCACCGATCCCGGGAATCGTTACGCAAAGTTCTTTCCCCTGGCTGAACCGGTGGGAAGCTTGCGCCAAGTGTCGCTTTTCGACCCAGAGACGGGTGAATTTGACCTGATCGATACGTGTTTTGGAACCCACCACCTGCAATTTGGCCGGGACGCAGATAATACGCTGTACTTTAGTGGAGATACGCACGCTATAGGTTGGGTAAACACCAAAAAATTTGACCGTACCGCTGATACTGAGGCATCTATCGGTTGGTGTCCCATGGTTCTCGATACCAACGGTGACGGGCAGATCGGAGAATGGACAAATCCCGGCGAACCCGATGCCGAAGACAAAGACAAGCGTCTCGCTGGATTCCTTTACGCCATGGGCGTAAGCCCTGCTGATGATAGTGTGTGGTATGCACGGTACAACTATTTCGATGGGGACTTGAGGTCCGGGGTACCAGGAGGGCTTATCCGCTTTGTGCCTGGAGATAACCCACCGGAAAGCTGTCGTACCGAGTTCTACGAGGTCCCGGTGAAGGAGGGGAAGCCTCTGGCGTTCAATCCACGTGCGGTAGATCTCGACAAGGACGGTGTCGCCTGGGTCGCTTTTGGAAGTGGCCAGCTTGGGCGCTTCGACCGCCGTCAATGCAAGATCAAGACTGGCCCCCTGGCCACTGGCCAGCACTGCCCGGAGGGTTGGAGCTTCTTTACGGCGCCCGGCCCAAATCTCAAGAATGTCGGAACAGGGAGTGCCGACTGGTATTATCTCAGCTGGGTCGATCAGTACGATGTAATGGGGCTTGGCAAGGGCGTACCTATTATGCCGGGCACCACTTCTGACTCTTTGGTCGCTTTCCTTCCTGGCACTGAGAAATTTTTGACACTGCGCGTCCCCTATCCCCTCGGCATGTTTGCGCGGGGTCTGGACGGGCGTATTGATGATCCGCAAGCTGGCTGGAAGGGGCGCGCTATTTGGGCAAACTACGGTGGCCGCGAAACGAAGCATATTGAGGGTGGTCCGGGTACCAATTCAAAGGTAGTGAAGTTTCAGTTGCGCCCGAGTCCACTTGCAAAATAGTCGTTATAAAAGAGGGATAGTAGTGTGATGCCGACATTCAATTTTATTTTTCGCAGGGCGACTGCCACCCGCGTGGCATCGATACTGTTGATATTTGCATACACCGGTATTGCTTATACTCAAACCCCAGTGGGTGGCTCGGCCGAAGGTGCAGCAATGAAAAACCCCGTGCCTGCTACAGAGTCTTCTGTGGCAGCCGGACGTGCGCTTTATATGGAAAAGTGTGCCGCCTGCCATGGTGCGCGAGGCGATGGACAGGGTGAAGGTGTCGGAGATTATGGTAAGCGGCCAGCTGACCTGACGCGTCCGGACTATGTCTATGGCACAACCGATGGAGATGTATTCGACGTTATTCAGTACGGAGTGGAACCGAGCCTTGCCATGCCCTCATGGTATGGACTGATCAGTGAGGAAGAGATCTGGCACCTTGTGAATTATTTGCGCTCTTTGCGCGAAGATCCGTGATCTGGCATTTCCTGGTTAGCTGTTTCCGGCTAAATACTCACCGAAAAATCGCTAGTCTCCGTCCGCAGCCATAGGGAAATCAATAAACCATGGTGAAAAATGTTCAGTCTTAAAGACAAGATGCTTGCAGGAGTAGCCCTGGTTTTTCTGCTTTCGTTACTTTACTCAATTTTGAGATACATTATCTTCAAGGGAGTTGGTTGGGTAGATTTCCCCATATATGTTCTGAATAAGGCTCTTTCCCTTGGCATGGTAATCCTGTTTGCATTGACTCATTACCTTAGAAACAGGGCGCCCGGCAATGCGGCAGCGGTGATCCAGGGATTTGCAGTTCTGTTTACCGTTCTGCATGTCTTGTTGAGCTTGCTTGTTTTTTCGCCTCACTATTTTCCTGATTTTTTTGATGGTGGCAGATTAAGTCTGGTTGGCAATTTAAGTATGTTCTTTGGCGTGCTGGCGATTGGGGTTCTATTGGCGCTTACTGAGAATAAGTCCTTTAAAGAACTGAACGCTATTGTCGGCAGCAGAAAAAGTATGGCCAGTATTTTGTTCCTGGTAATTTCCATGCATGTGTTGGTAATGGGTTTTGATGTCTGGATTAAGCCGAGTGCTTGGCCAGGCAGCTTGCCTCCCATCACGCTTGTCGCTTTTATTGTGTTGGCGACGACCGTTTTTTTAATCAGAAGAAGAAAGTCCTAGTGCTGGATTTTGGGGTTCGTGTTACCCAAATACTGGCTTGGTTGTAATGTAATGGAGCCGTATTTTTAAAGTTTCCACTTTGAGCAGCTGAGAGGCGGAGAATACTGACAAGACGCACGAGGAGGGCGCTCAGTGAAAAAATATCGGGTAAGGTCTTTGCTGATAGCGATGCCAATCCTGCTGGCCGTGAAATCTCCGGTAAGTGTAGCTACAGAATTGGACGGTAGCTTGCCAAACAGCCAGGTTCAGCGAGGGGAGAAAGCCTACAATGGACAGTGCGCTCTGTGCCATGGCGCCAAGCTGGAGGGGGGAGATGCGCCTGCGCTCAGTGGCGCGGCAGTGACACAGCGGTTTGACTCTGCGGCACGTCTTTACGAATATCTCTCCAGTACCATGCCGCCCTTTGCCCCTGGCAAAAGGAGCGAGCAGGAGTATCTGGATATCACCGCCTATATCCTCAGTGTTAACGGTAATTTTACGGGGCAGAGTGAACTTGCACCAGCGGATCTAGCGACCATCAATCTCGATGCTCATGCTCCAGGCCGATCAGGCGTAGCACCCAGTGGTGGTGTTTCTGAGATTGTAGTCGCCCCTAAAGGAGTACCGCAGGCTTTTACTTGGACGCGCAAGTTACCGCAGCAGGATTCTGCCCAGGGGAAGGCAGCAGGAAATCCCGATAGACCCACCGCATCGATCCCCGAGAGGATCGATGCGGTGGGGGGAGCGTCCAGCTTGCTGCGTTCCAGTCGAGATTACACACTGGTGACTGACGAAATGCTGCGCAACCCCCCGCACGATGAATGGTTGCATTCACGCCGCACTCTGGATTCCCAGGGTTATAGCCCACTTGAGCAGATCAATATTGCCAATGTTTCCCAACTCGAGCTGGCCTGGGCGTGGCCGATGGCCGAGGGCGGCCAGCAGCAGACTGTACCGTTGGTCCATGATGGCATCATGTTCATCGCCACAACCAACAATGTGGTACAGGCTCTCGATGCCGCGACTGGCGATCTCATCTGGGAATATCGGCATCCGCAGGCTGACATGCCATCCTCCTGGGGCTACCAGCGCTATCAGGCGCGGCGTCAAAAAGGCTCTATCGCTCTTTACAAGAACCAGGTGGTTTTGACTACTGCAGACGCCAAACTCGTCGTACTCGATGCTCCTAGCGGCGAGGTGGTCTGGGAAAAACAGGTTCTGGATTACACTCTCGGCTACACCTACACGGTTGCACCACTGGTCGTTGAGGGCAAGATCATCTCGGGCGTGGGAGGATGTTCAACATCCGGTACCGCTGGCGGCTGCTATATCATGGCTCACGATTTTGTTACCGGGGACGAATTGTGGCGCTTCAATATTATCGATGACCCGGAGAATCCAGCGCAGCAACGCTCCTGGGGCGATGTTCCCCCGGGCCATCGCTGGGGCGGCACAGCATGGGCCACCGGCTCCTACGACCCACGCACCAACACCGTGTTTTGGGGTACGGGAAACCCGGGGCCCTACATGGAACTGCTGCGTGGTTCTGGTGCGGGTGATGTCCTCTATACCAATAGTACTCTGGCGCTGGATGCGAGCACCGGTAAACGCAGGTGGCACTACCAGCATATGCCGCGCGATAACTGGGATATGGATAGCCCATTTGAACGCATGCTGATTGATCAAAGTTCCGATGGAAACGTATCCCGTCTACTGGTCACTGTGGCCGGAAAAAACGGCATTGCCTTTGCACTTGATCGTGATAGCGGTGAATTTATCTGGGCCAGTGAAACGATTTTTCAGAATGTGGTATCCGGCATCGATAAGAACGGCAGGGTAACCGTCAATGAGAGCATCATCTCAACGGCTCTGGGTGAGCAGCATTTCGTTTGTCCGTCCCTGTGGGGTGGCAAGTCCTGGCAGGCCGCAGCCTACAGTCCACTAAGTGGGATGCTTTATGTGCCAGCGGCGGAATCCTGCAATTCCATCGCGCCCATTCGTGCGGAATTCAGTGCCGGTAATGTAGTCGGTTCGGTCACGGCAGGCCCACGCGTGCTGCCACCGGGCATTGAGAAGGCCGGGGTTATCGATGCTATAAGCATAGCCGATGGAAGCCGGCAGTGGCGCCACTCGCAGCGCACTGTCCCGACCAGTTCTCTGCTCACCACCGCCGGGGGTCTGGTTTTTGGTGGTGATGCAGGTCGATATTTTATGGCATTGGATCAGATGACTGGCGAGGTGCTGTGGCGTACCCGGCTAAATGCGCCTATCGGCGGTTACCCCATGACTTATCAAATCAATGGCGTGCAGTACTTGGCAGTACCTACTGGCTACAGTGCGCAGGCAGGCAGTGCCGCGGCACTTTTTCCGGAAACGCCGTTACCCAGTGGCTCAGGAAATTCGCTTTTTGTCTTTCGGCTACGTAATGCAGGGGGCAATAATTAAGCGGGTGCTATAGCTGCCTGCGAACTATCAGCCTCAGCCCTGCTGACTATATCGCGATTGAGCAGGACAGGTGCTCAAGCCATTTATCGCTTCTTCGGCGATCATTGTAAAAGTCTCTACTCGAAACCTCGGTCGAGCTTTTGAGGCATTACAACCGAAAGGGTTGCTCTGTAGCGGCACTCTCGCAGCGCTCATGACATTCGCTTGTATCGCGGCAATGCACACTGCTCGCTAGTATGTTTGTAGGATGCCATTCTCCCCGTCGCCTGCGATGCTGCTGTATTCTCAGCTGTCTCAAGGGGATATCGTATGCAGGTTGTTACTGGCGGAGATCTGGTCTATCGCGTGCTCAGGGCTGCGGGTGTCGATTGCGTCTTCGGCATACCCAGCCAGCAGAACCTCGGTCTTTATGACGCACTGTACCGTGGCGGTGATATCACAGTCGTGGGTACCCGCCACGAGCAGGGTGCAGTACATGCCGCAGACGGCTATGCCCGAGCGACCGGGCGTCTTGGCGTTGCCATTGTCAGTACGGGGCCGGGTACTGCGAATGCCATGAATGGCTTGTATGAGTCCGGTTTCGCTTCCTCACCGGTGCTTGTGCTCACCACGCAGATCGATACCTGCTATCTGGGCCGCAACAAGGGCTTTATTCACGACGCAGAACGGCAGCTTGACATGCTGCGCAGCGTCACGCGATGCAGCGAGCGGGTTCAGCGTGTGGGTGATATTCCCCGCATCGTGCAGCATGTCATGACAGAGATCCTCTCCGGGCGCCCGCAGCCCGGTGCTGTGGAAATCCCGACCGACCTGCTGTTGGCGGAGACCGGGGATGTGCAGCTGCCGACCTTCCAGGTTCCCGTCCCGGTGGCGCCGCCGGCTTCTCTGCTCGAACGGGCGGCCGGTCTCCTGCAGGAAGCGCAACGACCTCTTGTCTGGGTAGGCGGGGGCGCGGCGGGCGCCGCGGACGCGGTACGGCAGTTGGCGGAACGGCTGCAGGCACCGGTCGTCAGCACTGCCAATGGGCGCGGTGTGATGCCACAGGAGCATCCACTTTATGTGGGCAATCAGACACAGTACCCGCCCTTCAATGAGCTGCTGAAACAGGCGGATCTGGTGTTGGCCATCGGCACGCGATTTCAGGCTTACCCCAGCCAGTTCTGGGCGCAGCCCATGCCGGTGCAGCTGGTTCACCTGGACGCCGATGCCGCGATGATCGGACGCAACTATCCGGCGAGTCTGGCGCTGGTAGGTGACGCGAAGTTGGGTGTGGATGGCCTGCTGCCACGCCTGGAGGCTTGCACAGACCGTGACCCTGCCTTTTTGGCGCTGGCGGAGGCGACACGGGCCAAGCTCACGCAGACGGTCGGCGAGATGATCGGTCCCGATCACCGGCAGATCGTCGCAGCCATTCAACGCCTGTTGCCCGCAGACAGCCCGTTTGTCTGTGATGCCACGATCACCGCCAACACCTGGGGCAACTACCTGCTCAATGCCAGTCGTCCACGCCTGGCCCACTATCCTACCAGCCTGGCCATCGGCCCGGCCTTGCCCCTGGCCATCGGTGCGGCACTGGGCACAGGCCGCAAGACGCTGTCAGTACACGGAGATGGCGGAGTGATGCTGAATATCGGTGAGCTGGCTACTGCCGTCCAGTATGGCGCACCCCTGGTTCAGTGCGTGTTCAATGATCGGGGCTATGGGGTGCTGCGTGAACTGCAGCGCATCAGTACCGGCCGGGAATGCGCGGTAGACCTGCATACACCGGATTTCGTGGCACTGGCCGCGGCGATGGGCATGCCCGGACGGCGGGTCGGCAGCTGTGATGCCTTTGAGCAGGCCCTGGCTGCAGCGATCGACTGTGAGGGCCCCTACCTGATTGAGATCGACCTTACCCAGCTGGCACCCATCCAGATGTTTGGCGGATGACTTGCCACCAACACAGTTTGACCATGGAGAATTATCAAGCGTGAGTACACAGCAAACCGAAGACCTGCAGCGCCTGAGACCGGTGCCTGCCGAGACACTGGTGGAGCGGAGCCGGCAACTTCGCCTGGAAATACTGGAAGTTATCAGTCATGCCCCCATGGGGCATTACTCAAGCAGTCTATCCTGTGCCGAGATTCTGGTAACCCTTTACCACCATGTGTTGCGCCTGCGACAGGGTGAGCCCGACTGGCCCGATCGCGATCGTTTTCTGCTGGGCAAGGGGCATGTCGCCGTGGCGCTCTGGCCCCTGTTCGCGGAGCTGGACTTCTTTCCGCGAGCGTGGCTGGAGACCTTCGGCCAGCTGAACAGCAAGCTGACCGATCACCCGGACATGCACCGCGCACCGGGCGTCGACTTCAGTTCGGGTTCGCTGGGGCACAACCTGTCCGTCGGGCTGGGGATGGCGATGGCTGCCACACGGCGCGGCAAGGACCACCGGGTGTATGTCCTGCTCGGCGATGGTGAAATCCACGAGGGCCAGGTGTGGGAGGCCGCGATGGCTGCGTCGCACTACCAGGCCAGCAACCTGGTGGCCATCGTGGACTCCAATGGTTCCTGTGCTGACGGGCCTACCGAGTCAGTCATGAGCATCGAACCGCTGATGGAGCGCTTCGAGCGCTTCGGCTGGCACAGCATCGAGGTCGATGGGCACAGTTCGGAAGCCTTGATGAAGGCTTTCGCCGAGGCCATGGAATCGAAGGACAAGCCCGTCTGCATCGTCGCGCGAACCTTGAAAGGCAAGGGTATTTCCTTCATGGAATCCTCACCGCGTGAGTGGCACCTGGGGGCATTGAGCGGAGAAGATCTTGAGCGCGCCAGACGTGAAATCAGGGAGGCAGGGCAATGAGTGGCATGAGTGATCCTTTCAGCTTCAACGCGGGTGCGGTGGAGAGCAGTTATGTGGGCAACCTGGGCGAAGCCTTTCGCCGCTTTGGCGAGCAGGATGAAGAGGTGCTGCTGGTTTCACCCGATCTGGGGGCGGGCCCGGTAACCGGTGCCTTCGTGCAGCAGTTCCCCGAGCGTTTCGTCGATGCCGGTATAGCCGAGTGCAACGCCATGTCCATGGCAGCGGGCCTGGCGACTTATGGCTACAAGGTGTTTGTGCTGCAGATGGGCGCGTTTGGCGCACTGAAATGCGCCGAGCAGATCCGCACCGATATCGCCTTCGCGCGGGTGCCGGTACGCATACTCTCGGCCTGGAGCGGCCTGGCCATGGGCTTCTTTGGTACTACTCACCATGCGCTGGAAGACATCGCCATAACCCGAGCCATCCCCGGGCTGACGGTGCTGGCTCCGGCGGACGACAATGCCGCGTCGGCCATGCTGACGGCCTCGGAGCAGGTCAGCGGCCCGGTGTTTATTCGCCTGACGGACGCCAGTGTCAACCCGGTTTACGATGCGCCGCCGGAAATTTGTATCGGTCGTTTTGGCACCCTCCGCGAGGGCGCTGATGCAACCATTATCGGTACCGGCCTGGGTGCCCAGCTCGCCGCCGGGGCGGCTGACCTGCTGGCAGCCGAGGGTTTGTCGATCAGGGTTCTTGACGCCTACAGCCTGAAACCCCTGGACGAGGCAGCCATTGTGGCAGCTGGACGGGAAACCGGCGCCATCCTGACGGTGGAAGAGCATCTGGTAACCGGTGGGCTGGGTAGTGCCGTCGGTGAAGTGCTCGCGCGCAATGGCCTCGGTATCCCCTTTGCCATTCACGGCCTGCCAGATGAAACCCTTGCCGTCGGCATGCCGGATGAGCTCTATGCTCACTACGGCCTGACGATTGTGGATACTGCCGAGCGGCTGCGGGGGCTGGTTGCCGCCGCAGCATAGCGGACACTTTCGGGTTGGCCTGAAGAGCCCGGCGTGAGCCGGGCTCTGTCGTTCAGTTGAACCGCGGCGAATTGGTGCGGGCGGATACCCCACCGTCGACAGAGAGCAGGGTGCCATTGATGTAGGAGGCCTGGCTGGAGGCCAGGAAGGCAATGGCGTTGGCGATTTCTTCAGGTTCTCCCAGTCGTCCGGGCACGACCTGCTCGGCCCAGGCAGCAACACCCCCCGGGGATTTTTCAGCTGCTGCCAGCATCGGCGGTGTGGCGATGGGGCCAGGCAGAATGACGTTGCAACGAATGCCTTCGCGGGCATGTTCAACTGCGATGGTGCGGGTCAGATTGACCAGAGCGGCTTTGGCGGCACCGTAGGCACCGAGGCCCTCTTCACCCCCCAGTGCCGCTCCGGACGCGATGTTGACGATCGCCCCGCGCTGAGGCCCATCATTGTGGCGCATCGCGCTGACAGCGCTGCGCACCCCGTAAAACGCCCCGTTGAGTGTTACCCGGAACACGCTGTCCCAGTCCTCGTTGCTACATTCCGCCACTGGGCCGAACAGGGAGCGAGCGGCGTTGTTGACCCAGATATGCAGAGCGCCAAAGGTGTCGGTGGCGAGCTCTGCCAGGCGCTCGGCGGTTCTTGAGTCACCGATATCGGCGGCGAGAACCACCGCGCTATCGGGAGCGGCGAGCGTGTCGCGGGTCGCTTCGAGGTTCTCCGCGCTGACATCGTTGAGTACCAGACGACACCCCTCCTGACTGAGCAGTTGCGCCGTGGCCCGACCGATTCCGCTGCCCGCACCACTGATAACGGCAACGCGGTCCTTGAGATCCTTGTACATGGTTTGTCTCCTGAGGTTTCTGGGCTTGCTGTGCGCTATAGTGGTACGGTCTGTAGTGAGAAAGCCTCATGCATATTCATGAGTCGTGTACCTGGCTGTTTGCCAGATGCAGCCGCCATGGGCGCCAGGGCCGGGCTCGGGCGCCTGTTTTCCTGCGCTGCAGGATTGGTATTGCGGTTACACAGTGTCCGTTTACAGTCCGTAGATGGCCCGAATGACATGGCTGACCAGCGACGACTGCTGGGAGACGCCCACTTTGCGAAAGCTCGCGTACAGGTGTGTACGCGCGGTGTTCTTGCTCACCCCGGTCTCATTGGCAAATTCCTCCAGGGTGCCACCATTGGCCAGGGCAATCACCAGGCGCGACTCTTGAGGGGTCAACCCAAAGGCATCCATGACCAGTTGAGCCTGGTCGATCTGCCGCAGCTCGGGATCAATCATGTACACGGCGATGTGGCAGGTATCGTCCATGCGATCCTGGGGGGGGAGCCGACGCATGGTGAGAAAGAGAGGCGACAGGCCCCTGTGTTTATTGACCGGAATGACCTGCGGGACGCCCTGCTGGCTGTCGGTCAGCAGGTGAGCGAGTATCTGTTGAAGTTTCTGGTGCTGTTGGTGGTGCAGGACACGCAGCTTCCCGCCTGCGCTGGTAATGCCGCTGCTGTTGTGGAGCAGTTGTTCGGCGATGCTGTTGCGATAGACGATGCGCAGGTCGACATCGAGGATGACGGTGCCCAGTGCCAGGCTGGAAAATGCCTGTGCGTACAGATGGTGCTCGCGAGTCAGACTGCGGCTGCTTTCCAGCCACGTCACCAGCACCCTGCACTGGGGCCTCAGCAGTTCGAGAATGGCGCGCTCCCGAGCGCCGAAATCTGCCTGGCCGTGCCCGCGAATCAAGCGGACGAACAGCACCACTTTACCCTCCTGGTGGATGTCGAAACCCATGACCTGTTCCTGGTCGAAGGGTTTCATGAAGGCCTGGTAGTAGGGTGTCTCGCGGAGCTTTTCTCGGGTGATCAGATCATCCAGGGAGACAGTTTCGCCATCCGGTAAATCCACGAGGGGGGCAAGAGCGGAGTAATTGTTGGCAAAATTTGCGAGGTCCTGCGGCGAAAAGTCGGCGCCGCCGACCCAGGAGATACCCGCATCGCCGGGTGTGGGCAGCCGCCGCCCGATCACCACCAGGGAGGAGCTGCAGATATCGCGCAGCTGCGTGAGAAAATCGTCCCAGGGCTTTTCCTGGAATGGGCCGCGAAACAGGGCAGCGACCAGAGAGGCGTACTCGTCGAGCTGCAAGGGAACGCAGCTGAAGCCTGGTGAAGCGCTGTCGTCGGGCGTGGGCTGCATAATCCTGTCCTGTACTGAAAGCGAAAGGGCTTGCTGCATCCGGCGCTTTGCTCCCTGTGTACTAGCACATGCAAGCTCATCAGATGCTAACAGAAAACCGTGGAAGTGGCTCGGCTCCCGCCCGGGTTCCAGCCAGGCTGCTCCTGCATATGCATGAGGCTAGTGCCTGACCAGGCCGATAAGCTGGGCATATGCAACAAGGAGAGGACGTCATGAGCAAAGCCCGGTTTCGCCTGTATGGATTGCGTCTGCTTGGCCTGTTTGTGCTGAGTTCGGGGGCATGGTTGACGTTGGGTGGCGCCTGGTTGGCGAGTCTGGGGGGTTCTCTCTATTACCTGTCGGCGGGACTGGTCACGCTGGTGGTGGCAGTGCTGATGTGGCGGAGGCTGGTGCTGGCGCTGTGGATGTATCTCGGGTTGGCCCTGGCGACGCTGGCCTGGGCGATTGCCGAAAGTGGGCTGAATTTCTGGCTGCTGTTGCCTCGGCTGGGCTTGCCCCTGGGGGTCTTGAGTCTCCTGCTGTGGGCCCAGTGGTCCGCCGCCGGCTCCCGACCCGATGGCTCAGCGCGCGCCGTCATGGGGGCCGGATGTGTCGTTGTGCTGCTCCTCTGTGGCACGCTATTGGCAACTTTCCCAGGCAGTAACGAGCCGAAGGTTCAGCACAGTGCCGCGCGACCGTCGGGCACGGGTACCAGTCCCGGAGATGCCAGCCAGTGGCGCGACTACGGGCGCAGCAAGAGCGGAACCCGTTACCTGCCCGCCGAACAGATTAATGTGGACAATGTCGATCAGCTCGAGATTGCCTGGACTTATCGGAGCGGAGACCGGGCTGATGCCTACCCCGGGGAGAACAAGGCCTACAGTTTTCAGGCCACACCACTGAAGGTGGATGACAGTCTCTATTTCTGTTCTCCGCACAATATCGTCATTGCGCTGGAGGCAGAGACCGGACGCGAGCGCTGGCGATATGATCCTGGCATCGACACCAGCGGCGTCCACATGCTGGCGTGCCGTGGTGTGTCCTACCATGAGAGTGAACTTGCCGGAAGCGATTTGACCGAGGAGGCTTGTCACCAACGGATAATCACGGCGACCCTGGACGCCCGCCTGATCGCGCTCGATGCCCGGACTGGTAAACCCTGCCCGGCTTTTGGCTCAGCCGGCGAAGTTTCGCTTCGCGACGGCATGGGCGAAGTCAAGCCAGGTTACCATCTGGTGACCTCTCCGCCAGCGATTGTAGGGGATGTCGCGGTGGTCGGCGGTTTCGTGCTGGATAACATGTCGGTAGGCGAGCCACCGGGAGTAGTGCGTGGCTATGATGTGTACAGTGGGCGTCAGCTGTGGGCCTGGGACAGCGGTCGCCCGTTGGACGCAGGCAGCTGGCAACCGGGTGAGTCCTACACTCGCGGTTCCCCCAATGCCTGGAGCCTGTTCAGTGTCGACGAATCACTGGGGCTGGTTTACCTGCCCACCGGTAATGCGACCCCGGATTACTACGGCGCACACCGCAGCGCGGCGCAGGATCGTTACGCCAGCTCGGTGGTTGCGCTGGAGGCTGACACGGGGGCTGTTCGCTGGGCCTTCCAGACCGTACACCACGATCTCTGGGACTACGATGTGGCATCCCAGCCGGTACTGGTGGACCTGCCCGTGGACGGTGGCGTGCTGCCGGCGCTGATACAACCCACCAAGCACGGTGAAATCTTCCTGCTCGACCGCCGCAGTGGTGAAGCGCTCGCCGCTGTTGAGGAACAGCCGGTGCCGGTGGGCAGCGTTCCTGGCGAACGCTATTCCCCCACGCAACCGGCTTCTGTTGGTATGCCCAGCCTGACCCCGGAGCCACTGAAGGAAACCGACATGTGGGGGGGCACCTTGCTGGATCAGCTCTGGTGTCGGATCGCGTTCCGCGAATTGCGTTACGAAGGCAAGTTTACGCCACCCGGTCTCGACCGAAGTCTGTCCTGGCCTGGCAATAATGGAGTCATGAATTGGGGTAGCGTGTCGGTGGACGAGTCGCGGCAGCTGATGGCCGTCAGTTCCTCCTATATGCCACTGCTGGTGCAGTTGCTGCCTCGCGAACAGCCACCGGCGGGGGAACAGATCAGCTTCGACGAACGTGGTGTGCCCATTTCTCCGCAAATCGGCACGCCCTATGCTGTCAAGACAGAGCGCCCCTTCATGTCGCCGCTGGGGGTGCCCTGCAATTCGCCTCCCTGGGGGCGTCTGTCGGTCATTGATCTGAACCAGCGGGAGTTGCTATGGCAGCGGCCGCTGGGCACGACTGCCGACGTGGCGCCGTTGGGCATCGCAATGCCTGGCGCCTTTGCACAGGGAGGGTCGATCATTACCAAGGGTGGCCTAGTGTTCATTGCCGCAGCGCAGGACGACTATCTGCGCGCCTTTGACATCGACACAGGACGCGAGTTGTGGAAAGGGCGCTTGCCTGCGGGTGGTCAGGCGACCCCCATGAGCTTTGTTTCGGCCAAAACCGGCAAGCAATACGTGGTTATCGCGGCGGGCGGGCACGCCTACCTGCAGACCACCATAGGTGACTACGTGGTGGCCTTCAGTCTTCCCGACGACTGAAGGCCTCGGTCGTAGCTTGCTGCGTTTCGCAGTTTAATCCTCGAAGGTCACCTGGGTTGCTACCTCCGGGTTGCGCTGCTCCCTGATATCGGCATTGCGCTGCTCGAGAATCGGCATGAACGCAGCATCCGGAATCAGCCAGAACTGGCCGGCATCCACGCCCTTGAAGACTTCAGCGGCGAACTCGTCGGGAGTCGGGCCGGCGGCGACACTGTCGGTCACCGCGTCGTGGAACTCCTGCTCGGCAGCACTCAGCTCAACCCGCGGCTCAGCGGGGCGCAGACGATCCGAATGCCAGATGCGGGTGGCGACTTCGGCGGGGCACAGTACCGACGCGCTCACTTCGCCCGGTTCCAGCGCCAGTTCCTTGTACAGGCTTTCGGTGAGAACGACGACTGCGTGCTTGGTGGTCTGGTAGGCGCTCATGTAGGCGCCGCCGCCCAGCAGCCCGCCGATTGATGCCGTGTTGATGATGCGGGCCGGCTCTCCCTGCTGCAGCATGCGTGGCACAAAATGATGCAGGCCGTGAATGACCCCCATCAGGTTCACCTCGACGATCCAGCGCCAGTCTCGCAGCGGGCGCTCCCAGGATTTCCCATCCACCAGCACCCCGGCATTGTTGAACAACAGGTGGACCTTGCCGTATTCCGCGTAGGTGCGCGTGGCAAAATCTGCCACTGCCTCGGCGTCGGTAACATCCAGGGCCTGTGTGCTCAGCCTGCTGCTGGCTTCTCCTGCGTCCTCGACGAGTTGCTGCAAGCCAGCCGTATCGACGTCGGCACCGATGACCTGCATGCCCCGCTGCAGGGCGTGGCGGGCCAGGCCCGCACCGATACCGCTGCCAGCTCCCGTGATGACACAGACGTGTCCGCTCCAGTCTTTCATGAAAGATCTCCGGTGGTGTTGGTGAGTGGTGTTGCGTCAGTGCCTGGTGTGTCCCGCCTGATAAGAGGCAGGCACAGTAAAGGTATGCATATCAGTACGATCAAGGCGCTGAACATGTTGTGGTAATTGCCGGTCGCATCGAATATCCAGCCGGCAGCCACGGGTGCGAGTGAGCCCGTGGCGCCGGTAAACAGGGCCATGGCCCCCATGACTCGTGCATACAGGCGCAGCTCAAACAGATCGCCGATCAGTGCGCTCCACAGGGGCGTCAGCCCGCCGGCATTGATGGCGACAATGCCAGTGGCGAGCACCAGTCCGGAATAGTCTTGTGCCAGCGAATAGCTCAGCGCTGCCGCCATGCCCAACAGCAGCATTCCGGCCAGGACCCAGCGGGTGTCGAGGAGATCGCACAGACGGCCAATGATCGGGCTGAAGACCAGGCCCACCGCGGCGAACAGCGAGATCAGCCAGGCCGCCTGCTCACGGGAGCTGCCCAGGTCGGTGGCAAGCAGCGAGAGGTTGGCAAGCACGGTAGTGAGCGTGGCAGAGAGTACGGCAACGCCGAGACTGGCAATCCAGAAATTGCGGGACAGCAGAATCTGCTTCCCCCACGGCCCCTGGGGTGCTGTTACGCCCTCGCGAAGAGGCCCGGCGTCAAGCGGCTTGCGGTCACCATCGGGATGCAGGCCTCGAATCGAGGGGCGATCGACGATGGTCCAGTAGGCAATCAGCGGGATGACGACGGCAATTGACAACCCGGTGAGGCGGGCAGTAATGCGCCAGTCAAACGTGTCGACAAGGTGAGCCAGCAGCGGCGGAATGGTCAGCCCGCCCAACTGCGTACCCAGCGCCGCAAGGCCTATGGCCAGCCCTCGGTAGCGATGAAACCAGCGCGACAGGAGCACCGAGGAGGAAAGCATGCCCATGGACGCCAGACCGAGGGAGACAAATGTACCGTAAGCGACCACGAAGCCCCAGACTGAGGGTATCAGGGATATCATCAGGAAGCCCAGCCCCATGATCTGCGCCGTGACAATTATGATCCACTTGACCGGTGTGCGATCCAGGAAGTGCCCCAGAACGGGTGAAGCCAGGGCGATCATGATGCTCTGCCCGGTCATTCCCAGCATGACCACGGCGCGACTGGCCGAAAATGCCGACTCGACCTCGCCGGCAAAAATACTGTAGGAGTAAATGCTGACACCGGTCACGCTGCCCTGAATCAGCAGACAGACCAACACGAGCCACCAGCCGTAGAAGATTCGGGTTGAGCTGTTACTTATCATGGATTGCTCTCAAGTCAGTCGTACACAGATGGCCTGACAATGCACGACCAGCTTCGCCACCACCACAAACTTGCTACTGCACGATCGGGACAGGCCTTCACATGGCTCGTGATTCCCGTTGTCAGCAGGCAGGCTAGCCCGGTCAGGCCTGAAGCTGCATGGTACATATGTATGAGTCGGTATCGTTAACCGGGGGCGGGGGTCTCGCCTCGTCACGCGGTGACCGTAGGGCACATCTAACGGTTGCTATTGGTTTGTCGCAAATGGGTACGGAGCTCATGGGATCGGTGGGAAAAGTGCGACGATACGCCGCCGGCTCAATAAACTGAGCCACACGGGAAAGTTTACAGCGGTTGTCGGAATGCCTCGTTCATACCCGCTATGCTCCGGCTTTGACGCCGTCAACCATAACAAGGAAGACGCATGCGATTTGTTGCCGTACTGCTTTGCCTGGGAGCGTTTCTGGGCTTTCACTCACCGCAGGCGTCGGCTTCAGCCGGTGAGCAGGCGAGTGCCGATCAAATCATCGATCATCGCCAGGAAGCCATTGCCTACTCGGTTGGCCTGCAGGCCTACTTCTACGGCTACCCGGTGGTGGACTACCTGCGGGTGATGCGCGAGCAGATAAACCAGGGGCTGGACCCCAACGGGGTTTATGCGCCGGTGAACGCCTTCGCCTACCAGGAAAACCTGGCGGCGCCAGGCGGGCTATACGCCGGCCGCGGCCCCAACAGCAGCACCCTGTATTTCACTGCTTGGCTGGATCTGAGCCAGGGGCCGGTGCGCGTGCAGACGCCGGATACCGGCGATCGCTATTACGTGCTGACCTGGGCCGATCTCTACTCCGAAGTGCAGCATACCGGTAGCCGCACCACCGGTAGCCAGGCCCAGACCCTGTGGGTCGTGGGGCCGGACTGGCGCGGGGCGGTGCCCGAGGATGTGCACCTGGTACGCCTGCGCACCCACCGCGGGTACCTGCTGGGCCGGGTTCTGGTGAAGGGACCCCAAGACCTGGCGGCGGCCAGGGCCGTGATGCATGCCATCGAGCTGGACGGGTCGAGCCCGGATCCCGCCGTCTACGATTTACCAGAGCAGCAGGCGCTGACCTCCCTGGCGTTTTTTGAACACCTGAACCGCTTCCTGCGCCGCAATCCGCGTTTGCCGGAGGAGGCCCTGCTGATGGCCCAGATGGATCAGGTGGGCATCGGTCCCTCAGTGGATTTCCAGGCGGAGCAGCTGCCAGCGGGCCTGCGTCGCGGCCTGGAGCGTGCCATTGCCGATGGCCAGCGCATCCTGCGCGACTCACCCCGGGCGGCGCCGAGTCATACCGGCTGGAGCACCCCGGCCACTGAAACCTACGGCAGCTACGGCTTTGATTACCTGCGCCGCGCCATGGTCGAGTACCACGGTTTCCTGGGCAATCACGCGGAAGAGACGATCTATCTCTCCGCCTTGACGGACGCGTCCGGCGAGCCCCTGCACGGCAGCCAGCGCTACGAACTGGTATTTCCGGCGGGCGAGTTGCCACCGGCGGAGGCTTTCTGGGCACTCAACGTCTATGACGCCCGCAGCGTTGATCTGATACCGAACACGCTGAGTCGTTATGCCATCAGCGAGCACATGGAAGACCTGCGCTACCGCGATGATGGTGCCCTGGTGGTTCGCCTGCAGCGCGATCCCCCCGCGGAGCATGATGTGAACTGGCTCCCGGTCACTGACGGGCCCTTATTTGTGACCCTGCGCTTTTTCGTACCGGCGCCGGAGGTTCTCCGGGGTGATTATGCGCCGCCTCGCCTGGAGCGGCTGGATTCGGAGTGAGTGGTGAGTCGAATTGACAGTGCTTTATTTATATATAAGATAAATAAAATTTGCCGCGGCTGACGAAATCCCTGTGCAGCCCTGTCAATTACACCCAACTATCGACATGGAGAATCGTTCATGGGACGTCTGCAGAACAAGGTTGCCCTCGTTACCGGCGCCGGTCGCATCGGCAATATAGGCCTGGCGGTGTGCGAGGCTTTTCTTCGCGAAGGTGCCGCGGGTGTGGTAGCAACGGATATCCTCCTCGATGACGCAGCGGCCATCTCGTCAAAAATGGCTGACACGCATGGCGAGGGACGTTTTCAGTTGCTGCAGCTTGATGTGACCTCCGAAGCTGACTGGGCGCGTGTCGTCGAGGAAACGGTTGCCAGCTTTGGCCACCTGGATGTGCTGGTGAACAATGCCGGCATTTCCATTCACGGCGGCGTCGAAAGCACCTCGCTGGAGGATCTGCGCAAGGTCATGGCAGTTAACCACGATGGTGTTTTTCTTGGCACCAAGGTCTGTGCACCCTTGCTCGCGGAAGCGGTCAATCGCCACCCGGGTGGTGGCTCGATAATCAACACGGCATCGATGGCGTCGTATATGCCCAATGCCAACAATATCGGCTATCACGTCTCCAAGGCCGCCGAGCGGATGCTGACCATCTGTTCCGCGGCGGAGTTTGGTCCCAAGAAGATTCGCGTCAACTCGGTGCACCCCGGTACGACCATGACGCCACTGATACGCGAAGGCCTCGAGGACTATGTCCGCGGCGGCCTCTGGAGCAGTACGGAGGAAGCTGAAACCGCACTGGCCGGAATGACGCCGCTGAACATGAACAGTCAGCCAGAAGACACGGCCCACGCCTTCGTCTACCTGGCCTCGGATGAATCGCGCTTTGTGACCGGTGCGTCCATTTATCACGATGGCGGGATCGGGCTGCGCTACTAGCCTTTCCGGGAAGAAAGGACTCGCGCCGTCGCTGGTCAAAAACATCGCCGACAACACAGCAAAGAGGAATACGACATGCAGGGCAGACTGAAAGACAAGGCCATCATGGTGATCGGCTCGGGTAGCGGAATCGGTGCAGCCACGGTGAAACAGCTCGCCTCGGAGGGTGCTCGTGTCTGCGTGGCGGACATTAATCTCGAGGCGGCGCAACGCGTGGCAGAGGAAGTCCGCGACAGCGGCGGCGAAGCTCACGCCGTCTACATCGACATTGCCGAGGAGGACGTGGTCAACCGCGCTTTCTCTGAAGCCGTGACGGCACTCGGTGGCCTCGACGGCGTGCATGTGAATGCCGCCGACCTGCGGGTGATTTTCGAGGACAGCGATGCCCTGGCCGAGGATCTGGCGGTGTTTGACCGCACCTTGCAGGTCAATCTGCGTGGGCATCTGCTGTGTACCCGCGCGGCGCTGCCGCATCTGCTGAGCAGGGGACAGGGCTCGATCGTCTATACCAGCTCCGGAGCCGCGGATTCTGGCGACAGCACCCGGCCGGCCTACGCGGCGGCAAAGAGCGGTCTGAATGCGCTCATGCGACATGTGGCAGCGCGCTGGGGGCGCGAGGGCATCACCGCCAACTGTGTGGCGCCGGGCTTTGTTTATACACCGGAAATGCAGGCCAGCGGGCAGGTGCCACAGGAGTTGCTGGATGGCTTCCAGGCGCATACACCGAGTACCCGCCTGGGGCGGGTGGAGGATATCGCTGCCATGGTTTGTCTCCTGCTGTCGGAGGAGGCGCGCTGGATCAACGGCCAGGTGTACAACGTCAACGGTGGCGCACTGATGCCGTGAAGGCCGAGGACGCGAGATGCTCAAGAACCAGAAAATTCTGCTGACCGGGGCCGCCGGCCAGATCGGTTTTCCGCTGGGTGAATACCTGGCGGCGGACAATGAGGTCTGGGCGGTCGCACGTTTCACGGCACCGGGTTCCCGGGAGCGCTGCGAGAAGGCAGGCATGCACCCCTTTGTGCTTGACCTCGCCAGCGGCGACTTCACCGGCTTGCCCGACGATTTTGATTATTTGCTGCATTTCGCGGTGTTCCAGTTGGGAGGCGCCGACTATGATCACGCGCTGCAGGTCAATGCCGAGGGGACCGCGCTGCTGATGGCGCATTGTCGGCGGGCAAAGGCCTGCCTGGTCATGTCGACCTGCGCGGTATACGACAATCAATCCGATCCTCGTCATGCCTTTTGCGAGAGTGATCCCCTCGGAGATTCACACCAGCCCTATTCACCCACCTACGCCGTATCCAAGATTGCCCAGGAAGCCGTGGCCCGCAGTTGCGCCCGGCTTTACGCTCTGCCCACGACAATTGCGCGGATGAATGTTTCCTATTCGGCCAACGGTGGTATGCCCGCCTATCACATGGATGCGATCCTGCGCGGCGAGGCCATTTCCCTGCCACCTGGTGGAGAAGCCTGGTTTACTTGTATTCATCAGGATGATATCAACCGGCAGGTTGCCGGGCTCCTGAGTGCGGCATCCGTGCCGGCGACGGTGGTCAACTGGGGTGGTGATGAAGCTGTGGAGGTGCGCAGCTGGTGCCAGTATCTCGGCGAGCTGGTGGGGCGGGAAGTCCGTTTTCGCGAAGAAGAATCTGCCATACCCTCGCGGGTGACCGATAACCGACGCCGGATCGAGCTGGTGGGTCCCTGCCAGCTGGGTTGGCGCGAGGGGCTATCGGCGGTGGTCCGTGAGCGTTATCCGGAGATCATTCCGCCAGCGTGAACAGGCACTGTTCCTGAGCCCGGGTAACGCTCACCCGTCGGCCGAGGGGTTCACCCTCCAGCAATTTCCGGGGCGTATCGGTGTCGCCCTCTGCGGTCTTGGCCAGGAAGCGCGTGTTGTCGACCGAGCGCCCAATCATCAGGGCATGGTCCGGCGTGCCTCTGCGGAAGACCACCGAGCAGGTTTCGATGCTGCCCTGCCCGCTGAAAGTCGGATCCACGGTGACAGGAGTTTGCGCCTGCATGCTGCGCTCGGCGCGCTTGTCCGCCGGCTGCCAGTCGTCCACCGCCCGGGTCGAGTAGATACCCACCGACTGCTTGGACAGGTAGCCGCCATTGGCTGTCACCAGGCCGAATGCACCGGGTCGCCGGCGCAATTGCTGCAACATTTCCGCGACGCCGTGCAGGCTGTAGTTATTGCCGGGGCCGCCAAAGAAAGGCAGGCCACCGGTCACGGTGAGTGGCCGCGGATCATCCGGTCCGATGTCCAGCGCTTCACAGGCGGCCAGCACTGCCACCGGGAAACAACTGTAAAGGTCAAACAACTGGATGGCATCGGTGCCCTGTCTCGCCATGGTGAGCGCTGCATCGGCGGTGCTCTTTAGCGCCGCAGATGTCGACAGGTCCGGGCGTTCGGAGACCCAGGTGTCGTCGGCATCGGCGTAGCCATGCAGGAAGACCCACTTGTCCCGGGGGATACCCAGCCGCTCGGCCTGCGCCACCGAAGTGAGTACCACCGCGGCTCCCTGGTTGACCGCATCCTGGGCCACGCTCCATTTGTTGTAGGGCTCGGCGATAGGGAAGTTCTCCGCCGAGGCGCGTGCCAGGAAGGCGTGCTCGCGAGGCGTGGGGAACTGGGCCAGGGGATTGCTGCGGGCCACCTGGTTCAGGCGCAGCAGCACATCGGCCATAAGCTTGCGGTGTGCTTCCACGGACAGACCGTGGCGATGGCGCCAGGCATTCTCGAACAGCGCGTACACTTGCGTCGGCAGTGTAATGTGATGCTGTGCTTCAAAGTCGGTCTGCAGGGCTGCGCAGCCGCGATCTTCAAAGCTGCCACCCACCTCCTCGCGCCAGTCGGGCTGCCAGCCCTGACGCCCGGCCAGCTTGGCGGCACCAATGGCTTCCGCGCCGCTGACCACCGCCAGGTCGCTCTCGCCACGGGCGATGGCCTCGGCGAATTCATTGACCAGGCGCTGGGGGCTGTGCCCACCGACGGGTCCGTAGATCAGCCGCGCGGGATCTGCTCCGGCGCGCTGTGCGACCGAGCGCGGCAGATTGTCGCTGCTGCCGAAGGGATGCAGGGAGAGGCCGGGAACGGAGTCCGCAAACAGGCGTACCAGCGCCAGTGTGTCCACGCGCGCAGCCAGATCAAGCACCCCGGTGTCCGCGAGAGCCAGGTTCACAGCCTCGCCGGCGAGATCAGCCGGAGAGGGTATCTCGGCGGCGGCGTCGATGCTGTGCCGCGTGATCTGACCGCTGCCAACCAGAATGGGGGTGTTGGGATGCATGTTAGGTCTCCGATAGGTCGGTCTGTTCAGGGGGCGCGCGCTCGACATCGATCAGGCCCTTGGCCTGCAAGGCATCCAGACTGCTGTCGATGTGTTCGCGCAGCACGGCCTCGGTCGCGCGCGGCAGCACCAGGCACCAGCCGTTGCGGGTGCCGTGCTTGATGGTGTACAGCCCCTTGTCAGCCAGTTCGATAGCCAGCTCCCAGTGGCCCGTGGGAGCATGCGGCGCAGCAAGGGGGTAGGGGCACAAGCCCAGTGATGCAGTAAGCGCGACGCTGCGCCCGTCTTCCAAAGTAAAGGCGTGCTGTTCAATGGATCGCACCAGGCGCTCCGCCAGCCCCGCCAGGTGCTGTTCCGGCAGCGGCTGCAGGACCAGCAGGAATTCTTCGCCGCCCCAGCGGAGCACTTCGTCCCGCGGATGAACCATCGCGCGGAGGAAGTCGGCAAACTGACGCAGCACCTGGTCCCCCGCATCGTGGCCAAGCTGGTCGTTGACGCGCTTGAAGTGATCCAGGTCCAGCAGCGCGAGCAGGCGGCAGTTGCCCTGGTGCATACCGGCCGCCTTTTCCTGCTGGAACCGGGTCAGTTCGACGGAGATTTTTTCGCTGAGATAACGGCGATTCCACAGCCCGGTGAGGGGGTCGGTCATGCTGGCGGTTTCCAGCTGCCGGCTGTACTGACGCAGGTTTTCATTGGCGACACGCAATTCTTCTGTGCGCTCGCCCACGAGTTGTCTCAGCTGGCGCTGCCGCTGGCCCAGGTTGCGGGTTCGCCAGCGCACTCCCAGCCACATCAGCAATAGCAGAGTGGCCGCCGCGGCCAGTTTGGCCCACAGGGTTTCGTGCCAGTAGGGGGCAATGTGCAGTGTCAGCTCTGCCTGGTCTGGCGACCAGACGCCGGCGTTATTGCTGCCACGCACCTGAAAATGCAGCGTGCCCGAGGGGAGGTTGGTAAAAAAGGCCGTGCGGTGCTCCGGGTCGTCCAGGGCCTGCCACTGGTCCCGATAGCCGAGGAGGCGGTACTGCAGCTGGACACTGCCGGGGTCCTGGTAGCTCAGCGCGGTAAAACCGAAGGCGATATCCCGCTGATGTTTATCCAGCTGCAGACGGGTATCGTTGCTTGCGGGCTGCCAGCGCCCGTCCAGGCGCACCCGATCGATATGCAGTCGGGGCGGATAGCGGTTGCTGCCGGTCTGCCCGGGGTGCACTGCGATGATCCCCTCGCGGGTGGGGAACCACAGCGCACCATCCTTTACCAGGGCGCGGGCGCTGCCGGCCCCGTTACAGCAGGTGGTGTTCTGTGCGCCGGCGACATCGCCGCGTTCGCTGAGCAGCATCCTTGCATTGAGCGATGTACTGTCGCCGCGGAGGTAGGCGTCGAGCTGCTGCAGGGGCAAGTGGTAAAGCCCCCGGTTGCCCGCCACCCACAAGGTACCCTGTTGCTCGACCAGGGCGAACACCGTATTGCCGGGCAGGCCATCCGCTGGGCCCAGTGTGCGCCAGCCATCCTCCCCGGAAATCAGCAGCTGCTCGCTCCGGCTGCCTGCGACCACGCGCCCGTCCGCAAGTTGAGTCAGGGCCATGACTTCGTGAACTTCGTCCAGCCCATCGACCGGGTCAAAAGTGCCGTCCTCACCTTCGAGCAGGATGCCCCCCACGGTTCCTGCCATCAGCTGTCCGTCGCGGGTCTCCAGGAGTATCCAGGTCTGGTTGGCGCTGCTGTCACTGGCCGAAAGGCGCTGTTCAAGCCCTTCGCCATCCCAGCGCCAGATGCCGCTGGTGGTACCCAGCCAGTAGCTGCCGTCGCGGCGGCGCAGAATGGCCTGGACGTGCTCGCCTTGCAGTGCGTCGAAGGCGGCAGGTCGTTCAATCCGTTCGTCCTCCCGCCACCACCAGTAGAGTCCGGCACGGGTGCCCACCCAGATACGCTCGGGCTCGGGCAGCAGGCTGTAGGCGTGCGGATGCGGTTGTTGCTCGCCGCGGACCAGCTGCTGGAATCGACCATCCTGATAGCGGGCGAGGCCGTCCGCGGTGCCTACCACGATGGCGTCATCCACATCCCTGGCCAGGGTCCATGTCAGCTCGGCGTGCAAGCCCTCGGCGCTGTCGTAGCGCATGACATAGCCATCCCAGAGGCGCACCAGGCCATAGGAGCGGCTGCCCAGCCACAGGCTGCCCTCGTGGTCCTCGGCCATGGACAAGACGTTGCCGTCGGCAAAGGGGCCTTCCGTGCCGAGGGTGTCAATAACGCGCCCGTGTTGCATCCGGTAGAGTCTGCCGGTGGCGCCGACCCAGAGCGTACCGTTGGCATCGGTAAACAGCGCTTCGACGCGGCGGCTGTCGATATCTTCGCTGATGGCAAGGTGCTGCCACTGTCCGCCCTCGCGTCGCAGCAGCCCGCGGCTGGTTCCCGCCCACAGGCGACCCTCGTGCCAGACAAGATCGGTGACTTGTACGCCCGCGAGAGACGCGGGCAGAGATTCCGCGATCCAGGTACCGTCATGCTGTTGCCAGATCTGCCCCTGCCCGCCGACCCAGGTCTTTCCCTCCCGGTGGTAGACCGTCAGCAGACTGTCCAGGGGAGCGCCAGGACTGCGCTCCAGGGTGTCGCCGCGGGAGCGCCACAGGCCACTGCCGGTGGCCAGGAGGATCCAGCCATCGCTGGTCTCCGTCATGTCGAGAATGTCGACGGGTTTGCCGCTGGCAGTCGGGACCCGCTGGATGCTGCCGTCCTGCAGCCAGGCGGCACCCCGCAGGGTCCCGATCCAGAGGCGCTGGCTCGCGTCGACATAGAGAGAGCGGATCAGGCGGCTGGGCAGGACCGGATGGTTGTCCGGGGAGTACAACTCGAAGCGCGTGCCGTCAAAGCGGGCTAGTCCCGCCTGGGTGCCGGCCCAGATATAGTTGTCGGGCCCCTGGGTGAGCGCGTGGACGGTGACCTGGGGAAGGCCCTGCTTGATGCTCCACTGGGAGAGCTCGAACTGGTGAAAGCGCATGTCGGGAGAGAGTGCCTGGAGCCCCGGGGAGGCGAGCAGCAGGAGCCACAGGCAGCCGGCAAGCGATGCCGGCAGGTGCCTTCGTCGCAAGGGGCATGCGGGTGCCAGCCGGCGGAGAACGTTCATCGTGTCAGGTCAGGGACATCTTTTGCGTTTACTCCACATTCTGAATTTGTTCCCGCATCTGTTCAATCAGTACCTTCATCTCCACCGCGCTGTGGGTGCTGCTGCTGGCGGTGGATTTCGAGGAGAGGGTATTCGCCTCGCGGTTCAGCTCCTGCATCAGGAAGTCCAGGCGCCGCCCGCAGGGGCCACCGCGATCCAGGGTGCGCCGCACCTCCTCCATATGACTCTCCAGCCGGTCCAGTTCCTCGTCGACATCTGCCTTGTGGGCTAGATAGACGAGCTCCTGCTCCAGGCGCTCGGAATCGGGTGTCTGCTGCAGTTCCGCCAGCCGTGCCAGCAGACGCTCCTGCTGGTGGCGTTTCAGCTCCGGCATCTTCTCACGTACGGCCTGGGTTTCCCGGCTCAGCAGTTCCAGCCGCTCGCGGATAAACAGGGCGAGTTTGCGACCCTCGCGGGCGCGGTTGGCGGCGAGTGACTCCAGGGCACAGGCGAACAGCGCCGAGGCCGAGGCCTGGATGGCCTCTTCGTCCGCCTGCGGCGCGCGACAGACGCCGGGAAACTGCAGGACCGCGAGTGGGTCCAGCGGGCGGGCGTCGGCGAGTGCCTGGCGGACCTGCTCTGCCGCCTGCAGCACGGCCTCCAGGCGCTCCGGGTCCACCTGGAGGCCGGCGGACTGCTCGCCATCCGCCTGCAGGCGCAACTGGCACTCCAGCTTGCCCCGACTGACGGTGTCCGCGACCTGCTCGCGCAGGCCGGGTTCCAGGCTGCGCAGTGTGTCCGGGAGCCGGAAGCTGGTGTCCAGATAGCGGTGATTCACCGAGCGCAGCTCCACGGTCAGGGTGCCCAGCGGCGTGCTGGTGGATTCCCTGGCGAAGGCGGTCATGCTGTGAATCTGTCCCACGTTTGCGCTACCTCTGCTGACGGTGAGTCGGCCAGTGTAGCAGCTTGCGTCGCCTGGAAAAGGTGATCGATTGCGCCCGAAACGGCCGGGCATCTCCAGTATACTGTCCGGCTGGTTTTACAATTACGGAGATTTTGCATGTCACGCCCCAGCGGCCGCGCGCCGAACGAGCTGAGAGAGGTCACGCTCACCCGCGACTACACCTGCCACGCCGAGGGCTCGGTGCTGGTCTGCTTCGGTGCCACCAAGGTGATCTGCACCGCCTCGGTGGAGGAGGGCGTGCCGCGCTTCCTGCGCGGCACGGGCAGTGGCTGGATCACGGCGGAATACGGCATGTTGCCCCGGTCGACCGGCTCGCGGATGGGGCGAGAGGCCAGTCGCGGCAAGCAGGGTGGCCGTACCCTGGAGATCCAGCGGCTGATCGGCCGCTCCCTGCGCTCGGCGGTCGACCTGAAGAAGCTCGGGGATTTCACCATCACTGTGGATTGCGATGTCATCCAGGCCGATGGTGGCACCCGCACGGCGTCGATTACCGGCGCCTGTGTGGCCCTGGTCGATGCCATCAACCACCTGCAGCGACGCAAGTTGCTCACCACTGATCCCTTGCGGCAGATGGTCGCCTCGGTCTCCGTCGGCGTGTGGCAGGGCACCCCGGTGCTGGATCTCGACTACCTCGAGGACTCCCGGGCGGATACCGACATGAATGTGGTGATGGGCGAAGACGGCGGCTTTATTGAAGTCCAGGGTACCGCGGAGGGGCAGCCTTTCCGGCGCGAGGAGATGGACGCGATGCTGGACCTCGCCGACAGCGGCATCCGGCAGCTTATTGAGTGCCAGAAAGCGGCCCTGGCGGGCTGAGGCCGGGTCGCCGGGCAGATTCCTGCCGGCCCTGGCGGGGCCGGCTGATCCTCAGACCTCGATATCGTAGTCCATGATGATCGGGGCGTGGCTGGAGAACTGCTTCAGCTTGTAAATGGCGCCGTGATCCACCGAGTACTTCAGGCCCTTGGAGATCAGGTGGAAGTCGGTGCGCCAGCCGTTCTCCCCGGGGGTGCCATCCGGCCACCAGCTGAACTCATCGCGGTCGGAGTTGACCTCGCGGAAGGCGTCCACATAGCCGGCTTCAACGATCTCGTCCATCCACTGGCGCTCCTCCGCGAGGAAGCCCGGTCGGCTGCTGTTGGCGCTGGTGTCCTGGACGTCGGCTGCGCTGTGTGCGATCTGCCAGTTGCCGCAGATGATGAACTCCCGGCGCTTGTTGCGTACCTTGAGCAGGTGGTGTTGCAGCAGGTTGAAGAACTCGCGCTTGCGGCCCAGTTGCTCTTCGTTGCCCGGCTCCGCCTGGGGAGCGAGCAGGCAGCCGACGCTGAGGTTTTCGTAGTCGGCCTGGATGTAGCGCCCTTCCATGTCGAAATCGGTGAAGCCGAGACCGGTCATGATGGCCTTGGGCAGCTTGCGGCAGTAGATGGCGACGCCATTTTCCTTACCGTTGATGTCGTCGAAGAAGTAGGCGTTGTACTCCCGCGGGAAGTAGAGATCCTCCTGCAGGTCGTACTCGCTGCAGCGCAGGTCCTGGATACAGATGAAATCCGCATCCTGTTCCGACAGCCAGTCGTACAGCCCGTTTTTCGCGGCATCGCGGATGCCGTCGGCGCTGAAGCTGATAATCCTCATTCGTGGCCCCTTGTCTGGAGAGCGTGTATGATGCGCACACCGCCGCCGGCGATCGGCCGGCTAGATAGTTGTGGGGGATCCTCCCCTGCAATCGCGTATGATAACCACGGCGCTGCTTCAGCATAACCCCCATTTGTGGGATTTGCCGACGGTAAAGTGATCTGCCCCCCAGGAACTGTCACCCCATGCAGGCGTATCAACAGGAATTCATTGAACTGGCCCGTCGCTACCAGGTGCTCCGTTTTGGTGAGTTTACCCTGAAGTCGGGTCGTATCAGCCCCTATTTCTTCAATGCGGGCGCCTTTGCCAGCGGCGCTGCCCTGGCCGCCCTGGGGCGCTGCTACGCCCAGCGCATTGTCGACTCCGGCCTGGCCTTTGATGTGCTGCTGGGGCCGGCCTACAAGGGGATTCCCCTGGCGGCGGCGACGGCCATTGCCCTCGCCGACCGGCACGGGCTCGACGTGCCCTTCGCCTACAATCGCAAGGAGGCGAAGGACCACGGCGAGGGGGGGACGCTGGTGGGCGCGCCGCTGGAGGGCCGGGTCCTGGTCATCGACGATGTCATCACGGCGGGTACCGCCGTGCGCGAAGTGATTGGCATGATCGAGAGCGCCGGCGCCGAACTGGCGGGGGTGGCGATCGGCCTGGACCGCCAGGAGCGCGGCAGCGGCGAGCTTTCCGCCATCCAGGAAATCGAGCAGGCCTACCGTATTCCGGTACTGAGTATCATCGATATCAACCACATCATCGCCTGGCTGGAGGGCCTGGGCAGTGATCATGCCAGTGATCTGGCGGCCATGCGTGCCTACCGGGAGCGTTACGGCGTGCGCTAGTGGGCGGGGCAGCTCCGTCCACTCACGGCCTGCTTGTCCACATACCCGTGGCCTTCTATAGTGAGCGCATGAATTTCCGAACCCGACATCTGCTTCTCGTCCTGCTGGCACTGCCACTGTTACAGGGTGCCTCCAAAGGCGGGGAGCTCTATCGCTACCGCGATGACAACGGGCAAATGGTCGTGGGTAGCCACGTGCCGCCCGAGCATGTCGGCAAGGGCTACGAAGTGCTCAACGAGCGCGGTATTGTGGTCCGCGTGGTGCCCCGGGGCCTGACCGAGGAGGAGCGGGCCGATGCCAGCCTGCAGCGCGAGCTCGAAGCCCGCGCCGCCCGGGAAGAGGAGCGCCTCAGGGCCTGGGATGAATCCCTGCTGCTGCGTTACAGCTCGGTCGAGGATATCGAGGCCGCCCGCGAGCGTGCGGTGGGTGAGCTGCGCGTTCGACTGAGTATCCTGCGCAGCAACCGCAGTTCCCTCAAGCACCAGGTGGAAAACTACCAGGCGCAGGTGGCGGACATGGAACGCCGGGGCGATGCCCCCGACGCGGCGCGCCTGGAGAATATTGCCAACCTGCAGCAGGAAATCGAGCAGACCGAGTCCCAGATCGAAGAGCGCGAGCGCGAAATTCGCGAGGTGGAGGCTGCCTTCGCCCGGGATATCGAGCGTTTTGCGCAGCTGGAAGAAGTGGTTGAATTGCGCCGTCGCCTGTCGGCGCGGGGCGATTCCTGAGCTCTGGATTCTCGCGCGAGACCCCGCCGGGCCCTCAGGCTGCCGGCGTACCCGGGGCCCTCACCACGGTCTGGAAAAAGTCCCGTTGCAGCTGCAGCCACTGCTCGTCCCAGTCGCTGGTGGGCAGACGTGTGAAGCCGCTGCGCACATACTGACTGATGCGCCCCTCTGCTGCGGCCATGAGGAGGTTGGCGGCCGCCGCCAGGGTGATGCGCGGACGCAGGCCCTCGCGCAGCTCGGCTTCCCGCAAGACCTGCCGGATCTGGGTTTCAAAGCGATCAAACATCTGGGCCACCCGCTGGTGCAGGCGCTCGGTTTCACCCGCGAGGGCGTCGCCGGTCAGTATCCGGGTGATGCCGGGATTGCGCTCGGTGAAGGTCAGCAACAGCAACAGCATCTTGCCACAGCGGGCCGCTGCCCGGTCCTCTTCCTCGAGGATGATCCGCACACGGGTGAACAGCGTTTCCTCGATGAACTCGATCAGGCTTTCGAACATCTTCGATTTGCTGGGGAAGTGGCGGTAGAGCGCCGCCTCGGAAACCCCGACCTCACGCGCCAGTCCGGCGGTGGTGATGCGGCTGCCGGGCTCCGCTTCCAGCATCCGGGCCAGGGCTTCGAGGATCTGCTGGCGGCGTTGGGATCGTCTCGGGGGCATGTCGCTCGGGTCTGCTGGGCCGGGCCTTCATGCTAGCGACTCCCCCGGAGGGCTGCAACACACCCGAGGATGTCCCGGAGGATTGACGCACTGGCGCCAGGGCATCAGCTATCCGCGAGAGCCTCGCGACGGGTGATCAGGGTGCCGATGCCGACGTTGGTGAAAATCTCCAGCAGCACGGCGTGGGGTACCCGGCCGTCGATGATGTGCGCGCTGGCCACCCCGCCCTTCACGGCGTCCAGGGCGCAGCCGATCTTGGGCAGCATGCCGCCGGCAATGGTGCCGTCCTCGATCAGGGCATCCACCCGTTCGGTGCTCAATCCGGTCAGCACGTTGCCCTCGCGGTCCAGCAGGCCGGCGACGTTGGTCAGCAGCATCAGCTTCTCGGCCTGCATCACCTGGGCAATGCGACCGGCGACCAGGTCGGCGTTGATGTTGTAGGTGTTACCCTGGTTGTCGACGCCGATCGGCGCAATAACCGGGATGAAGTGGCTGTTGAGGATCACCTTGAGCACCTCGGTATCGATTTGCTCCACTTCACCCACGTGACCGATGTCGACAATTTCCGAGGCCCCCAGCTCGGGGCTATAGCGGTTGACCTTCAGCTTGCGGGCGCGAATCAGCTGCCCGTCCTTGCCGGTTACGCCGATCGCTTTGCCGCCGGCGCGCTGGATCGAGGAGACGATCTCCTTGTTCACGCTGCCGCCCAGCACCATTTCCACCACATCCATGGTTTCGCTGTCGGTGACCCGCATGCCGTTGACGAACTCGGTGTGGATGTTGAGCTTTTTCAGTAGTTCGCCAATCTGGGGGCCGCCGCCGTGGACCACCACCGGGTTCATTCCCACCAGTTTCATCAGCACCAGGTCGCGGGCGAAGCTTTCGTGGAGCTGCGGGTCAACCATGGCATTGCCGCCGAACTTGACCACGATGGTCTTGCCGGTGAAACGCTGGATGTAGGGCAGTGCCTCGGTGAGTACCCGGGCGATCGTTTGGGCGGATTCCAGATCCAGGCTCATGCTGTGTCCTTGCTCAATGGTCGGAGTCGGCGGTACCGGGGGCATCGGGGAGTGCCACCGGCGGGTCCAGGGCCGCCAGCTGCTGGCGGAAGGCCGCCATGATACTCGCAAGCTGCGCCGGATCCGAGGCCTCGAAGCGTGCGGTCAGTGCCGCGGTGGTGTTGGAGGCGCGCACCAGGCCCCAGCCCTCGCGATAATCCACGCGCAGCCCGTCCAGGGTGTTCAGGGTCGCGTCGGGGAAATCGGCGCGGTCGGCGAACTGGCGAATCAGGGAAAATTTGCGCTCTTCGGGAACCGGCAGCAGCAGCTCCGGGGTGCTGACGGTGGGGGGAATGTCCGCCAGCAGGCTGTCGAGATCCACCCCCTGGCTGGAGAGAATTTCCGCCAGACGGGCGGCGGCATACAGGGCGTCATCGAAACCATACCAGCGCTCACCGTAGAACACGTGGCCGGAGAATTCGCCACCCAGCAGTGCCCCGGTTTCCGCGACCTTCTGCTTCATGAAAGCGTGGCCGGTCTTGCACAGAACCGGGCGGCCGCCGTCCGCGACAATGCGGTTGGCCAGTTCCCGGCTGCACTTGACGTCGAAGACCACATCGGTCCCCGGGTTGCGGGACAGTACGTCCCGGGCCAGGACCATCAGCAGCTCATCGGTACGCAGGATACGGCCACTGGCGCTGACCACCGCCAGCCGGTCGCCATCGCCATCGAAGGCCACGCCGAGGTCGGCACCCTGGTCAACGACCCGGGCGGCCAGGTCGGCCAGGTTTTCCTCGCGGCTGGTGTCTGGTGGCCGGTTGGGAAAGTCGCCGTCCAGCTCGCAGTACAGGGGCAGGACCTCGCAGCCCAGCGCGCTGAAGAGGGCGGGTGCCGCCTCGCTGGTGGCTCCATTGCCGGCATCCACGACCACGCGGAGTGCGGCCGGCAGCACGATGTCGTCGACTACCTCGTCGAGGTAGGCGGCGACGACGTCCCGCTGACTCAGCTTGCCTTCTCCGACGCAGAAGTTGCCCAGCTCGGCGCTCTGGCGCAGCTGCTGGATCATGCCCGCTGCCAAGGTCTGCCCCTTGATCACGATTTTCAGGCCATTGTCAGCGGGCGGGTTATGACTTCCCGTGATCATTATCCCGGAGCTGCAGTCGAGGTGGTGTGTCGCGTAGTGCATCAGGGGGGTCGGTACCACGCCGATATCGATGATGTCCCGGCCGGTGGCGAGGAGGGCGCGGGTCAGCGTCTCGCGGATACGCGGACTGGATCGCCGGCCGTCGCTGGCGACGATAATCGCCGCTTGGTTCTTTTCCGCAGCCAGGGTGCCAATCGCCCTGCCAACCCGGTCCACCACCGTGTCGGTCAGGTCCCGTTCAGCGTGGCCACGCAGGTCGTAGGCGCGAAAAATCTCGGTGGGCAGCCCGACCGGATTGTCGTCGTCGGCTTCGGGGCCGTCCGCTTCTGCCGCGGCGAAGAGATCGTCGAGGGAGGCGGGTTCACCGGGGCTGTCGGACACCCGCTGGCGGGGCTGTGCGACGGCACCGGCTGTGGCAGCTGGCACGGAGCCGACCGGCGACAGGCCCGCCAGCCTGCGCAGCAACAGCCACAGGGCGCAGAGGGCGCCGATCAGGCCGCAGCCAGCCACGGTCAACCAGTCCCGCAGCCCTGGACGCAGCTCCTCGACCAGCTCCGTGGCGGTCGCGAAGCCGACCTCCCAGTTGCTCCCGGGCACGCTGTGATAGCGGGCAGGTGCCGCCCCGGGCGCGATTTCCCGACCCAGCTGCAGCACCTCCCGTCCGCCTTCGCCGTAGCGCTGGCGGATTGTCACCTGCCCGACCGCCTGACTGCTGCGACCTAAAGGCCTGAACAAGTGCCTGTCGTCAATCGATGCGAGCAGTACCAACCGCTCCGGGCTTGCCTGCCCGGGCGCCACCAGCAGCGCCAGGGAGGTGTAGACCGCTTCGCCCACCGGGTAGATTTCCGGCGCGGGCGGCTCACCTGCCGCCGCGCGCCGGACCAGGTCGATCTCGATATTGTTGCGCAGCCCCGCCATGCCCTCTCGCAGCGGTGCCGAGCCAAGGTCGTCGACCGGTATCAGGCGCAGGCTCTCCAGTTCCGGGAAGAGCAGGCGCAGCTCCTGCTCGATGACCTGCCGTTCCTCGGGCGAGGCCGTCACGCTGGCCTGTATCCGGGGTGAGCGGGCCGCGTTGTCCAGTCGTTCCCGCAGGCCCTGCTCCAGGGTATGCAGCACCTCGGCCTGCTGTCGGGCGAGCAGCTCGTTGAGGTTTTGCTGCATGCTGGCGGTGAGCTGTGGTTCGCGCACCAGCGCCAGCCAGGCGACACCAGCGAGCAAGGGTCCCACGGCAATCACTGCCGCCAGCAGGAGGGTCCGTGTCAGTGCCGGGCTGGCCGTTGCCGATCGGGGCATGTCAGGTCACCGTTTCCCGGTAGCGCCGGGCGAGCCGGGTAATAATGTCGCGGGCGATCTGTTGCTTGCCACTGCGGGGCAGGGCCTCTTCAGCGCCGTCCCAGAGCACGGTCACGGCGTTTTCCTGGCTGTTGAAGCCGATACCCTCCGCCGACACGTCATTGGCCACGATCATGTCCAGGCCCTTGCGCTCCAGCTTGTCCCGAGCATAGCTCAGCAGGTCCCGGGTTTCCGCGGCAAAGCCGACAGTGAAGGGGCGCTGCGGGTGAGCGGAAACCGCAGCCACGATATCCGGGTTGCGCACCAGCTCCAGTGTCATGCGTTCCTCGTTCTTCTTTATTTTGTCGCCGGCGACGTCGGCGGGCCGGTAGTCAGCCACGGCAGCGCAGGCGATAAAGATGTCGCAGTCGGCCAGGCGCGACAGGCTGGCCTCCAGCATGTCCTCGGCACTGACCACGTCAACGCGCTCCACGCCCTCGGGGGTGTGCAGGTCCACGGGGCCGCTGATCAGGGTGGTCCGCGCCCCGGCCTCCGCGGCAGCGCGGGCGAGGGCGTAGCCCATGCGGCCTGAGCTGTGATTGGAGATATAGCGTACCGGGTCCAGGGCTTCGCGCGTTGGCCCGGCGGTGATCACCACGCGCCGGCCCGCCAGCTCTCCGGATTCAAACAGGCTCTCCGCGGCGGCGGCGATAATGGCGGGGTCTTCCATGCGACCCGGCCCCACGTCGCCGCAGGCCTGCTCCCCGGCGGCGGGGCCGACCATGTGCACGCCGCGCGCTTGCAGCCGCTGCAGGTTGTCCTGGGTGGCCGTATTGCGCCACATCTGCTGGTTCATTGCCGGCGCCAGCATCAGGGGGGCGGGGCATGCCAGGGCCACCGTGGTGAGCAGGTCGTCGGCGCGTCCCTGGGCCAGGCGGGCCAGCAGGTCGGCTGTGGCGGGGGCCACCAGGAGCAGGTCCGCCCAGCGGGCCAGTTCGATGTGCCCCATGCCCAGCTCTGCTTCGGGATCGAGCAGGTCAGCGTGGACCGGGTGCCCGGACAGGGCCTGCAGGGTCAGCGGCGTAATGAACTCGCGGGCGCCCCGGGTCATGACCACGCGGACATCGGCGCCGCGGGTCTTCAGTTGACGGATCAGTTCAGCGGACTTGTAGGCCGCGATGCCGCCGCTGACGCCCAGGACCACATTGCGTTGAAAAAGATGTCCCAATACGGTCACCGACTTGCGAGAATAGGAATCAGAAAGCAGGGCAAACGATACCACTGGCGGCGCGGCTTGGACACTCTCCGCGCGGCTTGACACCAGGGAGGGTGATGGTATGTCGATGCGCGACTGGGGGGCCGGCGAAGGCCCCCGGGACAAACTCCTGCAGCGCGGGGCGGCAGCCCTCTCCGATGCCGAGCTGCTGGCGGTGGTGCTGCGAACCGGCCGCCGGGGTTGCAGTGCCGTGGACATGGCCCGGGATCTTCTGGGCAGTCACGGCAGCCTCGGCGGCTTGCTGACAGCGCCCGTGTCGGAGCTGCTCGGCTGCCCGGGTCTGGGGACTGCCAAGCTGGCGCAACTGCAGGCTGCACTCGAGCTGGCGAAGCGGCAGGCGCTGGAGGAAGCCCGCGCCGGCAGCGCCCTGACCAGTCCGCAGCACACGCGGCGCTTCCTGCAGCATCACCTGGCGGGGCAGGCGCGGGAAGTGTTTACCTGCCTGTTCCTGGATAACCAGCACCGCATCCTGCGCTGTGAGGACCTGTTCTTCGGTACCCTCGATGGTGCCGCCGTCTATCCCAGGGAGGTCGCGGTGCGCGCTTTGCAGTATCATGCAGCCGCGGTGATCTTTGCCCACAACCACCCTTCCGGGGTGGCCGAGCCCAGCCACGCGGACCGCCGTATCACCGAGCGCCTGCAGGCGGCCCTGGGGCTGCTCGACATCCGGGTGCTGGATCACGTGATCATCGGGCGAGGCGCGGCCTACTCCTTTGCCGAGCGGGGGCTGCTTTAGCGGGCCCCCTCGCCGGCTGCGGCCCGGGAAAGGGGCGTATATAGCGCTTGCGATAGGGGGGGTGTTCTGGTATAAAGTCGCGCTCCGCGCGGCCGGGGTACCTGTGGCACCCCCTCGGCCACACCTGTTTTCACGAATCCCGTGGTCTATGGGAGAGGTACACATGTCAAGAGTCTGTCAGGTCACCGGCAAGCGTCCGGTCACCGGTAACAACGTATCACACGCCAAGAATCGTACTCGTCGCCGGTTCCTGCCGAACCTGCACCAGCACCGTTTCTGGGTGGAATCCGAGAAGCGCTTCGTCTCCCTGCGGGTTTCCAGCAAGGGCATGCGCATCATCGACAAGAAGGGCATCGACCAGGTGCTCGCCGACCTGCGCGCCGACGGCGTCAAGGTCTGAGTCCAGGCCGCCAAGGAGAGTAATCATGAGAGACAAGATCCGGATGATTTCGTCAGCGGGTACCGGTCACTTCTACACCACTGACAAGAACAAGCGCACCACCCCGGACAAACTGGAAATGAAGAAATTCGATCCGGTTATCCGCAAGCATGTCATGTACAAGGAAGGCAAGATCAAGTAAAGCTTGCGCGACCGCATGATGTCCAGAAACCCCGGCGCTGTCCGGGGTTTTTTGTCTGGGCAGGCTCCGATTATGATCCTGTGACCGCTAGAGCCCCCTCCCATGCCTGAATTGCCGGAAGTCGAAACAACCCGCCGCGGCGTGGAGCCCTGGGCGCTGGGGCAGCGCGTGGCTGCCGTGGAGGTGCACGAGCCGCGCTTGCGCTGGCCGGTGCCCGCGGACCTCCCGGCCCGGCTCGGAGGCCAGGACATTCTTGCCGTGGAGCGCCGGGCCAAGTACCTGCTGTTCCATACCGCCGCCGGCAGCCTGCTGCTGCACCTGGGCATGTCGGGTTCCCTGCGCGTGATCCGCGACGGTGCCCCGCGCCGGCTTCACGACCACGTGGACATCCTGCTCGCCAGCGGTGACCGTCTGCGCTACAACGACCCCCGCCGTTTTGGCTGCCTGCTGTGGCTGGAGCCGGGCGAGCGGCATCCGCTGCTGGCCAGTCTGGGCCCCGAGCCCCTGTCCCCGGCCTTTTCCGGGGAGCACCTCTACCGTCTGTCCCGCGGGCGTCGCGCAGCGATCAAGCCTTTCATCATGGATAACGCCGTGGTGGTCGGGGTGGGGAATATCTACGCCAGCGAGGCCCTGTTTCTGGCCGGCATTCGCCCCGATCGCGCCGCCGGTCGGGTCTCACTGCAGCGTTACCAGCGCCTGGCCGAACGCATTCGCGAAGTTCTGGCGGCGGCGATTCAGCAGGGTGGCACCACCCTGCGCGACTTCGTCGGTAGCGATGGATCTCCGGGCTACTTTGCCCAGCAGCTCTTTGTTTATGGCCGCGCCGGGCAGGCCTGCAAGCGTTGTGGCGGCCTGCTGCGCGAGCGACGCCTGGGCCAGCGCAGCAGTGTATTCTGCGTGACCTGTCAGCGTTGATGGGGCTACACTGGTGGGGCGGCTCGCGTCACCCCGCGCAACGCGGCAGGTGGCGGAGCAGGAACAGGACTTCAGCCGGGAGACCACGGCCATGAAAACAAACACTATCGGGCGATTCTGTCGGCATGCCGCGCTGGCTGCTGTGGTGGCGGGGACAGCGGCGCTTGCGCCCCCGCTGCAGGCGCAGCAGCCCATCGACGAGAGTCCCTCGGAGGCGGAAATGATCGGCGACCTGCTGGTTGCGCGGCCGATCGGGGCGGTGATGACCGTCGCGGGCACTGCGGCCTTCCTGGTCAGTCTGCCGTTTACCGTCCTCGCGGGGAACGTCAGCGAGGCGGCGGAAACGCTGATGGTCGGGCCCGCGAAAACCACCTTCGTACGCTGCCTGGGCTGTCGCAAGCCGGGTTACAGCTACAAGGACATCGAAGCCAATCGTGCGCGCAAGGCGGCCGAGGCCGAAGCGGAGTACTAGTCCGGCCTTGCCCCCGGCAAGCAGTCTGGCCGGGAGCTGCAGCGCGCGAGCTCCCGGGTCACGCCGGGGCAATGATAGGTTCAGCCGCGGAAGCGTGCCTGCAGGGCCTCTGCGACCGGAGCCGGCACGAAGCTGCTGATATCGCCCTGCAGTGAGGCAATTTCCCGCACCAGCGATGAAGAAATGTAGGACAGGTGCTCTGCCGGGGTGAGGAAGACGCTTTCAAATTCCGGATCCATGGCCCGGTTCATGTTCGCCAGCTGAAATTCGTACTCGAAGTCCGCCACCGCCCGCAGGCCGCGCAGCACACAGCGTGATCCCTGGCTGCGGGCGAAATCAATCAGCAGGTTGCTGAAGCCCACCACCTCCACGTTGTCCAGGTGGGCCAGGGATGCGCGACACAGCTCAACACGCTCCTCCAGGCTGAACAGTGGTGTTTTTTTCTCGCTGTGGGCAATCCCCAGCACCACGCGGCCAAACAGGCGCGCGGCGCGCTCGGTGAGGTCAACGTGGCCATTGGTGATCGGGTCGAAGGTGCCGGGGTAAATGACCGTCTGGGTTTTCATGGGCTGCTCGCTGCCGGGTCTGCAAGGGGCGGATGGTAAACAGTCCCCGGTGCAGGTGCAATGCAGCCACTCCGCTCAGTCCAGCCGGTACAGCCGGCTGGTGACACCCCCGGCATGCTTTTCCCGGTGCAGTTGCCAGCTCGGGGGCACTGTGGGGGCGGGCTCCTCCCGGGCGGTCTCCACGTAGACGCAGGCGCCGGCGGACAGACAGTCGTGTTGAGCCAGCAGGTCGCAGATTGGCTGCACCAGTCCAGCGCCGAAGGGCGGGTCGACGAAGACAATGTCCCACGGGCCGGCGGCCGCGGCGACAAAGGCCTCGGCGCTGCCGCCGTGGCACTGGCCCGCCTTTTCGGCTTCCAGGGTACGCAGATGCTGTTCCAACTGCCGGATGGCTCCGGGCTCGCGGTCGACAAAATCGCAGTGCTCGGCCCCCCGTGACAGGGCTTCCAGCCCGAGTGCGCCACTGCCACAGAAGAGGTCCGCGCAACGTGCGCCGAGCACGTCCCCCATCAGCCAGTTGAACAGGGTTTCCCGAACCCGGTCAGTGGTCGGGCGCAGCCCCGGTGCCGCGTGAAAGCTCAGCCGCCGACCCCGCCAGCGCCCGCCGATAATGCGCAGCTCGCCGCGCCCGCCAACGGTCGACGGCGTCCTGCGGCCTGCTGTGTGTCGGGATTGTCTGCCCACCGGGAAATTTCTCCGCTTTCTGCAACAGTGGTAGGATACCGCGTTTCCCACGCCCTGATGTTTCGCCATTCCACGACGCGAGAGCCATGAAGTTTTTCAGACGCAAGAAATCCCGGCCTGAGGCAGATCGGGCCGCCGAGGCGGCCCCCCAGGTTGAGCCGGGCGCCGAGGCAGCCGAATCCCCCGAGCGCGCGGAGGCGGCGGTGGAAGCGGCCGCAGTACCGGCAACCAGCGCGGTTGTGCCCGAGACGAGTGCGGTGCCCGAGGTGGAAGAGACGCGGCCCGAAGCCGCCGTGGCGGCACAGGAGCCCCGCGAGACCGGCAAGAGTGGCGGCTTGTTCGCGCGTCTGAAGCGCGGATTGAGCCGGACCAGCGAGAATCTCGCGGAGGGGATCGGCAACCTGTTCCTGGGGCGCAAGGAAATCGATGCCGAGCTCCTGGAGGAACTGGAGTCGACGCTGCTGATGGCGGATGTCGGCGTCGACGCCACCATGGAGATCATCGAGCACCTGACACGGCGCGTTTCGCGCAAGGAGCTGACGCGCCCCGAGGCGCTGCAGGCCGCCTTGCAGGAAGAGTTGCTGGCGCTGTTGCAGCCCTGCGAGCAACCGCTGGACGTGGGGGGCAAAAAGCCCTACGTGCTTCTCATGGTGGGGGTCAACGGGGTGGGCAAGACCACCACCATCGGCAAGCTGGCGCGTCGTTTCCAGTCCGAGGGGCGCTCGGTAATGCTGGCGGCGGGGGACACCTTCCGCGCCGCCGCCGTGGAACAGCTGCAGGCCTGGGGGGATCGTCACCAGGTGCCAGTAATCGCCCAGCACACCGGGGCCGACAGTGCCTCGGTGATTTACGATGCCCTGCAGGCGGCTCAGGCGCGCGGGGTGGATGTGTTGATTGCCGATACCGCCGGGCGGCTGCACAACAAGGACAACCTGATGGAGGAGTTGCGCAAGGTGGTCCGGGTCATGGGCAAACTGGATGCCGGGGCACCCCACGAGGTGATGCTGGTGCTGGATGCCGGCACCGGCCAGAACGCGCTGGCCCAGGCCAGCCAGTTCCAGGAGGTCGTGGGTGTCACTGGCCTGACCCTGACCAAGCTGGACGGGACCGCCAAGGGCGGCGTGATCTTCGCCATTGCTCGCAAGCTGGGCCTGCCGATCCGCTATATCGGTATCGGCGAGACCGCGGAAGACCTGCGGCCCTTCGCCGCCGAGCCCTTCATTCGCGCCCTGTTCGGGAGCGACGAAGCGCGCGGATGATCACCTTCGAGCGGGTCAGCAAGCGTTACGCTGAGGGCCGCGATGCCCTCAGCGAGGTCAGCTTCGAGATCCGCCCCGATGAACTGGTGTTTCTCACTGGCCATTCCGGCGCCGGCAAGAGTACGTTGCTGCGCCTGATCATGCTGATGGAACGTCCCACTCGCGGTCGTGTCACGGTGGATGGGCGCGACCTGGCCCGGGTCGGTCGCCGCGGCATTCCCCGGCACCGCCGCGATATCGGCGTGGTGTTCCAGAATCACCAGCTGCTGATGGACCGCAATGTGTTCCACAATGTCGCGCTGCCCCTGGTCATTGCCGGTCACGATCATCGCGAAATTGGTCGCCGGGTGCGCGCTGCCCTGGACAAGGTCGGCCTGTTACCGCGGGAGCGGGCGCTGCCGGTCAGCCTGTCCAGTGGCGAGCAGCAGCGGGTGGGCATCGCCCGGGCGGTGGTGGGGCGCCCGCGGATTCTGCTGGCGGACGAGCCCACCGGCAACCTCGACCCGGCCCTTTCCGCGGAGATCATGCAGTTGTTCGAGGCCTTCAGCCGGGTCGGGGTAACCGTGTTGATTGCCAGCCACGACCTGACGCTGATTTCCCGCCTGCACCACCGCATCCTCACACTGCGCGAGGGGCGCCTGGTGGGGAGCGGAGGCCCGTGAGTCGCGAGCGCGTCCTGCGCCGGGACGGCGCCATCAGCAGCCGCGCGGGCTTGCTGGATCGCGGCCGCGCCTGGCTGAGTCATCACCGGGATTCTGCCGCTGACAGCCTTGGCCGCCTGCTGGCGCGGCCCCTGGGCAGCCTTCTGACCTGCCTCGCCATCGGTATCGTGCTCGCTCTGCCCGCGGTTCTCGCCCAGGCACTGGAAGAATTCCGCCAGCTGAGCGGCGACTGGCAGGCTCCCGACCGCATCTCCCTCTTCCTGCGGGAGAGTGTCAGCGAGGAGGCTGCCCTGGCCTGGCGCGAGGAGCTGGAGGCATTACCCGCCGTAGCCCGGGTGGATTTTTTGTCCCGCGATGATGCCCTGGTGGAATTTCGCGAGCTCAGCGGTTTTGCCGACGTGCTGGATGGTCTGGAGCAGAATCCCCTGCCGCACCTGCTGCTGGTGGCGCCGGCGGCATCGGAGCAGGCTGCACAGCTGCGAGCGCGCCTGCTGCGGGACGAGCGTGTCGCGGAGGCGGTCCTGGACAGCGCCTGGCTGGCGCGACTGCAGCAACTCACCGACCTGGGACGTCGGGTGGTATGGGTGCTGGGTGGCCTGCTGTTGCTGGGCGTGGTGCTGATCCTGGGCAACACGCTGCGGCTGGCGATCGAGAGTCGCCGCGAGGAAATCCTGGTGGTCAAGCTGGTCGGTGGCAGCGATGCGTTCGTGCGGCGACCGTTTCTTTACACCGGCCTCTGGTACGGGGTCGGCGGCGGACTCTGCGCGGGCCTGCTGGTGGTAGCGGTTTTTGCCCTGGTCGGGCCCGCCGCGACCGAGCTAGCGGCACTCTACGGCGCGCGGTCATCCCCCCTGGGACCCGAGCCGATGGCGATTCCCTACCTGGTCCTGCTGGGTGCGGTGCTGGGCCTGGCCGGCGCCTGGCTGGCGGTCTCCCGGCATCTCGGCGACATAGAGCCATCTTAAGCCCAAGTCACTGATATGCCTGAATAAAAATGCCTGGCCAGGGAACTTTTCCGGGGTTAGCACTCTAATAACAGGAGTGCTAAACTAGCGCCATGACAGATGGAGAAGATCGCATGAGCAAGACCCTGCAGCCCCTCTACCAGATGGCACCGGGGGCCAATCTGACCGCCTATGTGCAGGCGGTCAGCAGCATTCCACTGCTCACACCCGAGCGCGAGCGCGAGCTGGCGGAGGACCTCTACTACAACGACAACCTGGAAGCGGCCCGGGAGCTGGTGATGTCTCACCTGCGTTTCGTGGTGCACATCGCGCGCAGCTATTCCGGCTACGGCCTCGCCGAGGCCGACCTGATCCAGGAGGGCAATGTCGGCCTGATGAAGGCGGTACGCCGCTTCAATCCCGAGAAGGGCGTCCGCCTGGTCTCCTTTGCGGTGCACTGGATCAAGGCCGAAATGCACGAATTCATTCTGCGCAACTGGCGCATCGTGAAGGTGGCCACGACCAAGGCCCAGCGCAAACTGTTCTTCAATCTGCGCAGTGCGAAAAAAAGCCTCGCCTGGTTGACCAGTGAGGAGGCCCAGGCGGTGGCCAGCGAGCTGGGGGTGGACGTCGCCGAAGTGCAGCGTATGGAAGGCCGTCTCAGCAGCCGCGACCTGGCTTTTGACGCGCCGGTGGACAGCGATGACGAGGACAGCTGGCAGGCCCCGCAGTACTACCTGGAGGATCAACGTTCGGATCCGGCCGTGGCGGTTGAGTCCGACGACTGGCAGGAGAGCAGCGAGGAGAAGCTCTACCTGGCCCTGGATGGCCTCGACGAGCGCAGCCGCGACATCCTGGCCCAGCGCTGGCTCGCGGAGAGCAAGGCGACACTGCACGAGCTGGCGGCCAAGTACTCGGTTTCCGCCGAGCGCATTCGTCAGCTGGAGCAGAACGCCATGAAAAAACTGCGGGCGGCAATGGTCGCCTGATGGGCCCGCAATTCATTGCCACCGCCGCGATCAGTGGCCTCCTGGCGGTCGTCTTTGGCGCCTTTGGTGCCCACGCCCTGAAGGCGCGCCTGGACGACTATGCCCTGGGCGTGTTCGAAACCGCGGTCCAGTATCACTTCACCCACTCCCTGGCGTTGCTGGCTGTCGGCATCATTGCCCTGCAGTATCCCGGTATCGCCCTGCTGCGCAGCAGCGGCTGGCTGTTTCTCTGCGGGTTGCTGGTCTTTTCCGGCAGCCTCTACCTGCTGGCACTGACTGGCCAGCGCTGGCTGGGGGCGGTGACGCCCCTCGGCGGCCTCGCCTTTATCGCCGGTTGGGGCTGCCTGGCCGCCGCCAGCTGGAAACTGTTTCCCTGAAACCATGAACGACGCCCCCGACGCCGGACAACGGCGAGCCATCCGCAGTTTTGTCCTGCGCCACGGTCGCATGACCGATGCCCAGCAGCGCGGCCTTGAGCACGGCTGGCCGCGCTTTGGTCTCGAGCACCGGGACGGTCTGCTGGATTATCCTCAGGTTTTCGGGCGGGAGGCACCCCGGGTATTCGAGATCGGCTTTGGCATGGGCCAGTCCCTGGTGGAAATGGCCGCGGCAGCGCCGGACACGGATTTCATCGGCGTGGAAGTGCACCGTCCGGGGGTCGGCAAGCTGCTGCACCTGATGGAAGAGCGCGGCGTGGAGAATATCCGCGTCTACTGCCACGACGCCGTCGAGGTCCTGCGCGACTGTATTCCCCCGGGCTCTCTGGATACCATCCAGATATTCTTCCCCGATCCCTGGCACAAGAAGCGCCATCACAAGCGTCGCCTGATCCAGCCCTCCTTCACCGCCTCACTGGTCACCTATCTCAAGCCGGGCGGCATCCTGCACCTGGCGACGGACTGGGAGAACTACGCCGAGCAGATGCTCGACGTGCTGTCTGCCACGCCGGGGCTGGAGAATACCGCCGGGGCCGGCGAGTACGCGCCGCGTCCGGATCACCGGCCCCTGACCAAGTTCGAGGCCCGGGGCGAGCGGCTCGGTCACGGGGTCTGGGATTTGTTGTTCCGGCGTGTCTAGGCGTCCTGGCGCCGGCACGGTAAGCCTGCGGTGCGCCGCCTTGCGCGGCCGGCCCCACGGAGCTCTACCCGAACCCCAACGCTAACGCCCGAAGCTAGAGAAACTCGGCAATCACCGAATCGAGGAAGCGCCGCCCCAGGGGGGTGGCGCGGATATTGCCCGTATCCGGGTTTTCCGCCAGCAGGCCCCGCGCCAGCATGGTGTCCAGGGCCGGTTGCAGGGAGTCCCGGTCCAGACCCGTGCGCGCCCGGTAGTCCGCCAGCAGAAAGCCCTCCCGCAGTCGCAGGGCGTTGAGTAGATACTCGCCCGGCAGGGCTTCCTGCTCCAGCCAGTCCTGTCGCGCCCGATGCTCGCCCCCGGTGGCCGACAGATAGGCCTCTGGCTGTCGCTTTTTCGCGTAGCGCTGAATGCGGCCATCGGGATGGCTGATCTTGCCGTGGGCGCCCGCACCAATGCCCAGGTAGTCGCCGAAGGTCCAGTAATTGCGGTTGTGCCGGCAGGCGTGGCCCGGAAGCGCCCAGGCGGACACCTCGTAATTTTCCAGCTCGGCGCCTTGCAGCAGGCCCTCGCCGGCGTCCTGGATGTCGGCCAGGGCATCCTCCACCGGCAAAAGCGGGGTATGCTTGTGGAATACCGTGTTCTGCTCGATGGTGAGCTGGTACCAGGACAGGTGGCCGCTGTTGTAATCCAGGGCCTGGCGCAGGTCGGCCAGGGCATCCGCCTCGGTCTGGCCGGGCAGACCGTGCATCAGGTCCAGATTGAGGCGGGAAAAGCCGGCCTCGCGGGCCGCGAGAATGGCTGCGTGGGCCTGGTCGCTGTCGTGAATCCGGCCGAGTGCCCGCAGTTGGTGATTGCCGAAGGACTGGATGCCCAGGGATAACCGGTTGATGCCCGCTTCCCGGTAGCCGGCGAAACGCGCGGCTTCGGCGCTACCGGGATTGGCTTCCAGCGTGGCCTCGAGATCCTCGGCCAGTGGCAGGCGCGCGGCAATGCCCTGCAGCAGGGTGCGAATGGCGCCGGCGCTGAACAGGCTCGGGGTACCGCCGCCAATGAACAGGGTCCGGACGCTGCGGCCCTGGGCCAGGGGCAAGTCGTTTTCCAGGTCCCGCAGCAGCGCCTCGACATAGGCCTGCTCGGGCAGGTTTTCGCGCTCGTGGGAGTTGAAGTCGCAGTAGGGGCACTTGCGCTCGCACCAGGGCAGGTGGATATACAGGCCGAGCGGCGGCAGTTCGGGCAGGCTCATTGGCGCTGACCCAGGGCCTCCAGCAGGGCCGCACTGGCGCGCGCGCGGTGGCTGATGCGGTTTTTCTCGGCGGCGTCCAGCTCGGCGGCGCTGCAGCCACACTCCGGAACCCAGAACAGTGGGTCATAGCCGAAGCCGCCATCGCCCCGTGGCGCCGCCAGGATGCGGCCTTCCCAGCTGCCGTTGCAGATCAGGGGGGTCGGGTCTGCGGGGTGGCGCAAATAAACCAGCACGCACTGGTAGCGCGCAGTGCGCCCGGATTCCGGCACCCCGTCCAGGGCCTCCAGCAGCTTCGCGTTATTGGCGGCATCGCCACCCTCCGCGTAGCGGGCGGAGCGGATACCCGGCGCGCCCTGCAGGGCATCGACCTCCAGGCCGGAGTCGTCGGCAATCGCCGGCAGCCCGCTGTGGGCGGCCGCGGCGCGGGCCTTGAGCAAGGCATTCTCGACAAAGGTCAGCCCGGTTTCTTCGACCTCGGGCATGCGGTAGTCGGATTGTGGGCGCAGGGTTACACCCAGGGGGGCCAGAATTCGCTGCAGTTCGGCCAGTTTGCCAGCGTTGCCACTGGCCAGGACAATCGTGGTGTCGCTCATTTTCAGTTCTCGTAGAGCTGTTTGCGCAGTTCAAAGCGGTAGCTGCGGGAGGCGCCCTCGGGGCGGAAGTCCACTTCGAAACGCAGCCATTCCTCGTCGATGAAGCGGAACTCGGCGATGTAGTAGATGGCCGGCCCCTCGCGGATCTCCTGGAACTCGAGGGTCTGCTGCTTGTTCAGCAGGTCGGTTGCGCTGCCCTGCAGGCGCATGGAGCGTGCCTCGGTGCTGCCGTCGTCCAGGTGTTCGCGAACTGCCAGGTTGAGGATGGCGTAGTTTCGGCCCCGGGTGAGCTGGTAGCGGGCGGCAATCTCCGGTGCCAGGAAACTGGTATTGACCACGCTGTAGTGCAGTTCATAGGGCCCGTAGCGCTCGGATAGCTGGGCCTGGGCCGGCAGGGCAAGTAGCGCCAGCAGGCAGGCAAACGGGGCCAGCCAGCGCTGGCGTTCGAGAAGTGTCAGGGGCAATGGCTTCACGGCGGGTACCTCAGCGGCTGATCAGGTAGATGGCGGTGAGGGCAAACAGGTTGGGCCATGCGCTGGCCAGCATCGGCCTGCCTGCGGTGTTGCCGACCATGTCCCGGGCCAGGATGCGGATGCCCCGCGCCTCGCACAGGGCCTCGAAATCCTTCACCGTGCAGAAGTGGATGTTGGGGGTGTCGTACCAGTGGTAGGGCATGAATTTGGAGACCGGCATGCGACCGCGGGTGCCCAGGTGGACGCGGCACAGCCAGTGGCCGAAATTGGGGAAGGTCACGATACCCTGGTGACCGATACGCAGCATTTCCTCCAGCACCCGGTCCGGGTAGTGCACCGCCTGCAGGGCGTGGGCCATGACCACCGTGTCGAAGCTGTGGTCGGGGAAGTTGCCCAGGCCGGCGTCCATGTCCTGCTCGACGATGTCCAGGCCGCGCCCGAGGGCCCGGGTGATCTTCTCCGGATTGATCTCCAGCCCCAGGCCGCGCACCCCCCGTTCCTGCTGCAGCCGCTGCAGGAATTCACCTTCGCCACAGCCCAGGTCGAGTACCCGGGAGCCCGGTGTAATCCAGCGCTGGATATGGGTCAGGTCGAGGCGCATCAGCGGTGTTCTCCCACGCGCCGCATCCAGGCGGCGAAAGTGTCCAGGTAGCGGGGGATGGGCATCAGGAAGGCATCGTGGCCCTCGTCCGCTTCGATCTCCGCGTAGCTGACCGGGCGGTCGGCGGCGATCAGGGCATCGACGATTTCCCGGGAGCGATGCGGCGAGAAGCGCCAGTCCGTGGAAAAGGAGATTACCAGGAAGCTGCAGCGGGCATGCCGGAACGCCGCCACCGGGTCATCGCCGTACTCCCGGGCCAGGTCGAACCAGTCCAGGGCCCGCGTCATCAGGATATAGGTGTTGGCGTCGAAGCTGCCGGAAAAGCGGCTGCCCTGGTAGCGCAGGTAGCTCTGGACCTGGAATTCCGCCTGGTCCTCGTCCCCCAGCTCCAGGCTGCCGCTGCGCAGGTCGCGACCGAATTTGCTCGCCATGGCATTGTCCGACAGATAGGTGATGTGGCCGACCATGCGCGCCAGGGACAGCCCGCGCGCGGGGACCTTGTCGGCTTTCAGGTAGTGGCCTTCGGCATAGTCGGGGTCCGACTGGATGGCCTGGCGGGCGATCTCGTTGAAAGCGATGTTCTGGGCGCTCAGGCGCATGGCGGAGGCAATGACTACGCAGTGGCGGACGCGATCCGGGTATTCCAGTGCCCAGCGCATGGCCTGCATGCCGCCCAGGCTGCCGCCGATGACCGCGGCCCAGGTGTGAATGCCCAGGCGGTCGGCCAGGCGCGCCTGGCTGTGCACCCAGTCGCGAACCCGCAGGGGTGGGAAGTCGGGGCCCCAGGGTTCGCCGGTTTCCGGGTTGATGCTGGCGGGCCCGGTGGAGCCGTGGCAACCGCCGAGGTTATTCAGGCTGACCACGAAAAAGCGGTTGGTATCGATGGGTTTGCCCGGGCCAATGCAGGCCTCCCACCAACCGGGCTTGCGATCCTCGTCACTGTGGTAGCCGGCGGCGTGGTGGTGGCCGCTCAGGGCATGGCAGATGAGTACGGCATTGCTGGCCTCGGCGTTCAGCGTGCCGTAGGTCTCATAGATCAGTTGGTAACGCGGCAACACCCGCCCGCAGGCGAGGGTCAGGGGCTGATCGAACTCAGCACACTGCGGGGTGACAATGCCGACACTGTCGGATTTCATGGCGTACTCAGAGGCCGATGACCAGGGCCGGTGGCAGACCCATGCCCGCGGCGAGATGGCGCAGGGCGATCTGGATCACGTTGATCAGGATGAATACCAGGATCGGCGAGAAGTCCAGCCCGCCTGCCGTGGGCAGCAGCCGGCGGAAGGGGGCCATGACCGGCTCGGTAACCTGGTAGAGGAGAATAATCGCGGGATGGCGCGACCCGCCTGCGACCCAGCTCAGAATGATCATGGCCAACAGGGCAAAAAAGTAGATGTTGACCACCAGGCCGACCAGGCCGACGCTGGCCCAGGCCAGCAACACCCCGATGTTGGGCAGCCCGGCGCGGTACAGGAGCAGCATGCTGATGATGGCCAGCAACTGCAGCAGCAGTGCGAGTAGCAGGGAGGCCATGTCCAGGCCGGCCAGGCCCGGGACTACCCGGCGCAGGGGCAGGACGAGGGGGTTGGTCACGCGCACCACGAACTGACTGATGGGGTTGTAGAAGTCTGCCCGCACGGCCTGGAGGATGAAACGCAGGAGCACAGCAAACAGTGCCAGGTGAATGAGCGTCTGGATCAGGTAGGCGAAGATTTCGTTGAAGGCCCCCACTCAGCTCGCTCCCATTTCTTCGGCGCGCTGCCGGGCAGCGTCCATGGCGTGATTGACCAGTTCGCGCAGGCCCTCGTGTTCGAAGCATTCCACGGCGCGCTCGGTGGTGCCGCCGGGGCTGGTGACCCGTCGCCGCAGCTCCATCAGGTCGGCGTCACCCTCCAGCGCCATGCGGGCAGCGCCCAGGGCTGTCTGCTGCGCCAGGGCGGTGGCGGTCTCGCGATCCAGACCCATGTCACAGGCGGCGTTGATCATGGCCTCGGTAAACAGGAAGAAATACGCCGGGCCGCTGCCGGAGAGTGCGGTGGCGGCGTCCAGGTCCGTCTCCCGGGGTACCCAGCGGGTAATGCCGACGGCGCCGAGCACGGTCTCCGCCAGCTTGCGCTGGGCGCTGGAGACCTGCGGGCTGGCGTAGAGTGCGGTGGCACCGGCACCCACCAGCGCCGGCGTGTTGGGCATGCAGCGCACGACCGGGGTCTGCTCGCCGAGGGCAGCTTGAATGGTTCCCAGGGTGGTGCCCGCCGCGATCGAGATAACCAGGGCCCCGGTGCTGGCCACGGCCTCGCGGATCTCGGCCATGGCCTGATCCATGATCTGCGGCTTGACCGCCAGTACGACCACGTCGCTGCCGGTACAGGCCTCGGCATTGTCGCTGTACAGCGCCAGGTTACCCAGTTGGCGCAGCCGCTCGTGGCTGGCCGGCAGGGGGTCGGCGGCACGCAGCGATGTCGCCGGATAGCCGCTGGCGAGGAGGCCGCCGAGAATGCTGGCGGCCATGTTGCCGGCGCCGATAAAGGTCAGGGTTGCAGTCGCCAAGAAGTCACCTATCCCGTGAGCTTGCAAATAGGCCAGTATACACGGCGGCCGCGGGCAAAATCATCCGTTGTCGGTCCCTTCCGGGCCGCCCGCGGAGCTCTCTGTCAGCCCGCTGGACGCGGGCGCGGGCCGAACAGGTCGGTGCCGATGCGCACCAGGGTGGAGCCCTCGGCAATGGCCGCTTCCAGGTCGCCGGACATTCCCATGGACAGGGTATCCAGCCCGGACGGCAGGCCCTCCAGGCAGTGGCGCAGGGCGGCAAAGGCGCGCCGCTGGGCGTCGACATCATCGCTTGCCGCCGGAATGGCCATCAGGCCGCGCAGTTGCAGACGTGGCAGCGCTGCCACGGCGCGGGCCAGCTCCGGCAGGGCCTCGGGGGTCACACCCGCCTTGCTGGCTTCGCCGGAGACATTCACCTGCAGACAGACCTGCAGTGGCGGCATGGTCGGCGGGCGCTGCTCGCTGAGGCGGCGCGCCACCTTCTCCCGGTCCACGCTGTGCACCCAGTCGAAGGCCTCGGCGATGGGCCGGGTCTTGTTCGATTGGATCGGCCCGATGAAGTGCCACTCCAGGTCCAGGTCCCGCAGCTGCTCCATTTTTTCCCGGGCTTCCTGCAGGTAGTTTTCACCGAAGGCGCGGAGGCCCAGGACTGCGGCCTCGCGGATCTCTTCGGCACTGCGGGTCTTGCTAACCGCGAGGATGCGAACACTCTCGGGCTGGCGCTGGTATTTTTCCGCCGCGAGACGTACTCTTTCGAGCAGCCGGGCATAGTTGTGCTGTAGGGTTTTCGCGTCCATGGGGCGCATAGTAGCGTTTCGCGTCCCCGCCGGCGAGACAGTCGCCGGACGTGGCAGCGGTTTCCAGGAGGAACACTGTGGATATCACCGAGCTTCTCGCCTTCAGCGCCAAACAGGGCGCCTCGGACTTGCACCTGTCGGCGGGTCTGCCTCCCATGATCCGGGTCGACGGCGACGTGCGCCGCATCAACCTGCCGCCCCTGGAGCACAAGCAGGTCCACGACCTGATCTACGACATCATGAACGACAAGCAGCGCCGGGACTACGAGGAGTTCCTGGAGACGGACTTCTCGTTTGAAGTCCCCGGCGTGGCGCGCTTCCGGGTCAACGCCTTCAACCAGAACCGCGGCTCGGGCGCGGTATTCCGCACCATTCCCTCCAAGGTCCTGACCATGGAGGACCTGGGCATGGGGCAGGTCTTCCGCGATATCTGCATGATGCCCCGGGGGCTGGTACTGGTGACCGGCCCGACCGGCTCGGGCAAGTCGACCACCCTGGCGGCGATGATCGACTACATCAACGACCACAAGTACGAGCATATCCTCACCATCGAGGATCCGATCGAATTCGTGCACGACAGCAAGAAGTGCCTGGTGAACCAGCGCGAGGTACACCGCGACACCCTGGGCTTTGCCGAGGCCCTCCGCTCCGCCCTGCGGGAGGACCCGGACATCATCCTGGTGGGGGAGATGCGCGACCTGGAGACGATTCGCCTGGCCCTCACGGCTGCCGAGACCGGTCACCTGGTGTTCGGCACGCTGCATACGACCTCCGCCGCCAAGACCATCGACCGGGTGGTTGACGTCTTTCCCGCCGCGGAGAAAGACATGGTTCGCTCCATGCTTTCCGAGTCGCTGCAGGCGGTGGTATCCCAGACGCTGCTCAAGCGCGTCAACGGAGGGCGGGTCGCGGCCCACGAGATCATGCGCGGCACCTCGGCCATTCGCAACCTGATCCGCGAAGACAAGGTGGCGCAGATGTACTCGGCGATCCAGACCGGTCAGGCGGTGGGCATGCAGACCATGGACCAGAGCCTGTTGCAATTGGTGGAAAAGCGCATCGTCAGTCGCGATGTCGCCCGCGAGAAGGCGCGTATGCCGGAAAATTTCTGAGGCCCGGAGGGCAGCAGCCATGCGAATCGAAGATCTCCTGCGCAGCATAATTGAAAAGAAAGCGTCGGATGGGTTCATCACTGCCGGAGCGCCGCTGGCGATCAAGGTCGATGGTCAGGTCTACCCGATCAGCGACCATCGACTCAGTGAGGATGAGGCACGGGCGCTGGTGCTCTCGGCGATGAACGAGAGCCAGCAGGAGGAGTTCCTGCGCACCCGGGAGTGCAATTTTGCCCTGGCGCGGGATGATATTGGCCGCTTTCGCGCCAGCGCGCTGGTGCAGCGCGGTCGCTTCGAGCTGGTGCTGCGTCGCATCGAGACGGTGATTCCCGAAATCGACGATCTCGGGCTGCCGCGGATCATCAAGGACCTGTCGATGACCAAGCGCGGGCTGGTGATCTTCGTGGGTGCCACCGGCACCGGCAAGTCGACCTCACTGGCGGCCATGGTCGGCTACCGCAATCAGAACAGTCGCGGCCACATCATCAGTATCGAGGACCCGATCGAGTTCATCCACGAGCACGGCAAGTGCCTGGTGACCCAGCGGGAAGTGGGGGTGGATACCGAGTCCTTTGACGTGGCCCTCAAGAACACCCTGCGCCAGGCGCCCGATGTGATCCTGATCGGGGAAGTGCGCTCCGCCGAGACCATGTCACAGGCGCTGACCTTTGCCGAGACCGGCCACCTCTGCCTCTGCACCCTGCACGCCAACAACGCCAACCAGGCCCTGGACCGCATCCTGAGTTTCTTCCCCTCGGATCTTCACCATCAGGTGTGGATGGACCTGTCCCTCAACCTCAAGGCGATGGTGGCCCAGCAGTTACTGCCGCGAAAGGACGGCAAGGGGCGGACGCCAGTGGTGGAGATCCTGCTCAACACGCCGCTGGTGCAGGACTACATCCGCAAGGGCGAAGTGCACCTGATCAAGGAGCTGATGGCCAAGTCCACCGAGCTTGGCATGCAGACCCTGGACCAGTCATTGATCCAGTCCTACAAGGACAATCTCATCAGCGTGGAAGAGGCGCTGCGTTACGCCGACTCCGCCAACGAAGTGCGCCTGGCGATCAAGATGTTCGAGAAGGGGCGCAGCGGTTTCGAGGCTCACGAGGACCTGTCCTTCGACGAGGCCGACCGCGGCCGCTTCATGGGGCGCTGAAAACTCGCCATCAGTTCCACGTGGGGCGTGTGGGGGAACAGGTCCAGGGGCTGGATGGCCTCGGTAGTAAAGCCGGCCTCGAGCAGGTGGCGGACATCCCGGCGGAAGGTGGCGACGTCGCAGGCGATGTACAGGACCACCGCCAGGGATTTCCAGCCCGCCAGCGCCTCGGGCATCAGGGCAAAGCCGTCCCGGGGTGGGTCCAGCACCAGCAGTCGCGGTTTCGCCAGGGCCTGCCGGGTTTGCGCCAGGCCTGCAGCCTGGAACAAATTGCAGGCCAGTGACCTGACCCCTGGCAGGTTCCGGGCTGCGAGCCTGTCGATGGCCTCTCCCTGCCCCTCTACCGCCAGTATGTGCGCAAACCCGCGGGCGCTGAGTACTTCGGTGAAGTTGCCCGAGCCGGCAAACAATTCCACCACCGGCCAGTCCCCGGGCAGGGCGTCGACGGTTTGCCGCAGCCAGTCCCGCATGCGCTGGTTCTGGGCGCTGTTGCCCTGCTGGAAGGGGCGCCGGCTGTTGATCGATGCCTGACCCACCGCCAGGTCTTCGTCAATATCCAGGGTGGTCCAGTCCTGTTTGCGAGCTGGTCGCCAGGCGGCCTCGGGTAGTCGCTCGCGCAGGGTCGCCAGGGTTTCGCGGTTGTGCCGGCTGAGAATGGGGCAGTCCTGGACATCCACCAGCTGGCGGCTGTTGCTTGCCACATAGCCCAGGCTCTGGCCGTCGCTTTTCAATTGCGCGCGATTGCGGTAGCCGAGTGTCAAGGGGGAGGGCAGAACCGGGCGCACCGCAGTATCCAGACCGAGCCCCGCCAGCGCCTGCCGCACGCGCGCTTCCTTGGCTGCCAGCTGGGCCGGGTAGCTCATGAATTGCCAGGGGCAGCCGCCGCAGTGCCCCGGGCCGACCCCGTGGTGTACACAGGGCGGTTGCATGCGTTCCGGGTGGGCCTCCTCCAGGGCCACCAGCTGGGCAAAGCCGTGGCGCTTGCGGAAGCCGCTGACACGGAACTGCGCGAATTCGCCGGGCCAGACGCCGGGAACAAAGAACACCTGTCCATCCGGGTGAGGCACGATGCCGCTGCCATCGGAGGCGAGGTCGCGAACGCGGGCGGTGAACAGTTCGTGGAGTCGGGGCATGGCGGGGCATTCGCTTCGGCAGATCGGGGCAGGCGCGTATTATGACAGAGGCGTGGAGGCGGATCCCGGCCGCGACACTCGCATCGGCGCGGTACACGGCAGTCTTGCGCCAGCGCGGGTGCTTGCGTATGTTGACCGCTCTTTTCGCAGTGCGCAGGAAGCCCCGCCCATGAGCATCAAGCTGGGGGTCGTCATGGACCCCATTGCCGACATCCACTACAAGAAGGACAGTACGCTGGCCATGCTCTGGGCCGCCCAGGCGCGGGACTGGCAGCTCCATTACATGGAGCCTGGCGACCTCTACCTGGAACAGGGCGTGCCCCGGGCGCGCATGGCCCGCTTGACGGTCTTCCACGACCCGGAGTCCTGGTTCAACCTGGAGCCCGCGCAGGACGTCGACCTGGCGGACCTCGACGTGATCCTGATGCGCAAGGATCCGCCCTTCGACAATGAATATGTCTACGCCACCTACATCCTGGAGGCTGCCGAGCGCCGGGGCACGCTGGTGGTCAACCGCTGCCAGAGCCTGCGGGACTGCAACGAAAAGGTCTTTGCCACACTCTTTCCCCAATGCTGCCCGCCGGTGCTGGTGAGCCGGGATGCCTCGCGGCTCAAGGCCTTCTACCGGGAGCACGGCGATGTCATCTTCAAGCCCCTGGACGGCATGGGCGGTACCGCCATTTTCCGGGTGCGCGAGGGCGATCCCAACCTGTCGGTGATCCTCGAGACCCTGACCGAGCACGGGCGCAAGAGCATCATGGCCCAACGCTATATCCCCGAGATCGTCGACGGCGACAAGCGCATCCTGATGATCAACGGCGAGCCGTTGCCCTACTGTCTGGCCCGGGTGCCTTCGGTGGGGGAATCCCGCGGCAACCTGGCGGCGGGGGGGACCGGTCGCGCGCAGCCCCTGAGTGATCGCGATCGCTGGATCGCCGAGCAGGTGGGTCCCACACTGCGGGAAAAGGGGCTCTACTTCGTCGGTCTGGACGTGATCGGCGATTATCTTACCGAAATCAATGTCACCAGCCCGACCTGTATTCGCGAGATTGACCGTGCCTACGAGCTGGACATCGGTGGCCAGTTGATGGACTGTATCCAGGAGCAACTCGGACGCTAGCGAGCCATGGCTACTGCGGTCACTCGACAGCCGCGCGACGGCTTTTCCATCGCCCTGTTCCTGGCGCTGGCGCTGCATGTGATTCTCTTGCTGGGGCTGGGCTTCAGCGCCCTGGAGGAGGCCTACGACGCGCCTCAGCTCGAGGTTACCCTGGCGCGGGTTCGCAGCGATATTGCGCCGGAACAGGCCGACCACCTGGCCCAGCAGCACCAGCAGGGCAGTGGCGACCAGGCCGAGCACTCGCGGCTCGCGGGGGGGCAGGCGCTGCCGCTGCCGGCCGGCCAGGTGGCCCAACGCGCCGAGCAGGATGCCCGGCAGCAGCACAACCGTCAGGTAATCACGACCCGCAGCAGTGACCTACCGCCCCCGGAGGCCCGGGATACCGTCAGTGCGGCGGCGCGCCTCGACCAGGGACGACAGGGCATTGCCTCCCCGCTGCCGGCCCGGGAAGCGTCCCTCAACGATGCTCCCGAGGAGTCGTTTCAGGCGGAGGCCTCGAGGGCGCCGAGGACACGCCGGATCACTGCAGCCAGCGCTCGCGCCGCGGTCGATGCAGCCTACCTGCACGACTGGGAGCGACGGGTCGAGAACGTGGGCAACCAGTACTATCCCGAGGCTTCAATTCGCTACGGCATCTACGGCAGCCTGCGCCTGCTGGTGGTAGTGGACCACCTGGGGCAGCTGCTGGAGAGCCGCGTCCTCAGCTCCTCCGGCCACGCGGTGCTGGATGAGGCCGCGCTGAAGATCGTGCGCATGGCGGCCCCCTTTGCGCCCTTTCCCCCGGCGCTCAAGGCTACTACCGACCGTCTGGAGATCGTGCGCACATGGCATTTCCAGGAAAACCGGCTAAGCTCAGGCTGAATGCTGCGGTATTGTGACTGACATGAGTGCACCCCTTCCACCCATCGCGAGTCAGAGTGGCAGCAGCCTGCGGGATCATTTCCTGCTTGCCATGCCCGGCCTGAACGAGGGCATATTTGCGCACAGCATCACCTACCTCTGCGAGCACGGCGAAAGCGGCGCCATGGGTATCATCATCAATCAGCCACTGGAACTGAACGTGGGGGAAATCTTCGAACACCTCGACATTTCGCCGCGGCGCGACTTTTCCCAGGAGCTCGTGTTTGCCGGCGGCCCGGTGCAGATCGATCACGGCTTTGTCCTGCACCGCGCCGGCGCTGCCGAGTGGGATTCCAGCCTGCGGGTTACCCCCGACATCACCTTGAGCACCTCCCGGGATATCCTGCGGGCCATCGCCGAGGACGAGGGCCCCGAAGATTACCTGATTGCCCTGGGGTACGCGGGCTGGTCCGCCGGGCAGCTGGAGGAGGAGCTCTCGCACAATGCCTGGCTCACCGTACCGGCGGACAGTCACACCCTGTTCCATACGCCCTGGCAGCAGCGCCTGTCTGCGGCCGCCGGGCGGTTGGGCATCGACATGAACCTGATTTCGGCGCAGGCGGGGCATGCCTGAACCTTCGACGACGGTCGCCGCGAAAGCAGTCACCCTCCTGGCCTTTGACTACGGTCTGCGCCAGATCGGCGTGGCGGTGGGCAACCGGGTCCTGGGCACGGCCCAGGCCTTGACCGTGCTGCGGGCACGGGACGGGATTCCCGACTGGCAGCATATCGAGAAGTTGCTCGGGGAGTGGCAGCCGGACCTGTTGATCGTGGGTGACCCGCTGAACATGGACGATAGCGTCAGTCCCCTGGCGGAGCGGGCGCGCAAGTTTGCCCGGCGCCTGCACGGCCGGTTCGGCCTGCCGGTCGCCATGGCCGATGAGCGCCTCAGCAGTTTTGAAGCCAAGCAGACGCAGCGCGAGCGCGGCCACCGTGGCGACTACCGGGCTGCGCCGGTGGACAGCCACGCGGCGGAAGTGATTCTTATGGGCTGGTTGCGGGAGCAGGGCCTGGACTGAGCGCCGGCGCTGATGTCGGAGCCTCCCTCAGCCGGCGGGCTGCATGCCCATGTCGCCCCAGCGCGCCTGCAGGATGGCGAGAGCGGCGACGGGTGCTGTTTCCGTGCGCAGTACCCGCGGGCCGAGGGCCAGTGCCTCGAACCCTTCGCCGACTGCCAGGGCGATTTCCGCCTCCGTCAGCCCCCCTTCGGGCCCGACCAGCAAGCTGACGCTGGCGGGAGCGCTGGCATCGGAGAGACCGGTGTCGCTGCGATGGTGCAGCACGAAGCGTCGCTCGCCCGCGGCGTCCCGCAGCCAGTCGCCCAGGAGTCGCGGTTCGTGTAATACCGGGAGCTTGTTGCGGCCGCACTGTTCGCAGGCGGCGATCGCCACCTGTTGCCAGTGCCGCTGCTTGCGCAGCTCCCGCTCGCCCTTCAGCTTCACTTCCACGCGCTCGGTGTACAGCGGGCTGATGGCGCTCACCCCCAGCTCGGTGGCCTTTTGCACCACCCAGTCGAAGCGTTCTCCCCGGGAGATGCCGATGCCCAGGTGGATGTCCAGGGGGGATTCCAGGTGGTTCTCCACCGGGGCTTCCAGGTGCAGATGGACGCACTTGCGGTCCACGGCGCGGATGCTGGCGCGGTACTCGCTGCCCCGGCCGTCGAAGACCTGTACCGCGGCCCCTTCCCCCAGGCGCAGTGCGCGAGACAGGTGCTGGCTGGGCCCGGCCTCCAGGGCGATATCCGCCCCGGGTGCCAGACTCTGTTCGCTGTAGACTCGCGGAATGCGCATCAGAGGCCCAGGTTGCGGTAGATTTCCCGGGTCGGCTCCACCTGGTTCATGGTGTAGAAGTGGATGCCCGGGGCACCGTTATCCACCAGGGTCTGGCAGAGCTGGGTCACCACTTCGATGCCGAACTTGCGAATGCTCTCCTGGTCGTCGCCGTAGCCTTCGATGCGTTTGCAGATCCAGCGCGGGATCTCCGCGCCGCAGTTGCGGGAAAAGCGCGCCAGGTTGTTGAAATTGGTGATCGGCATGATGCCCGCGTGAATCGGCTTGTCGATACCGATGGCGGCGCACTGGTCGAGGAAATAGAAATAGGCCTCGACATTGTAAAAATACTGGGTGATGGCACTGTTGGCGCCGGCATCCAGCTTGGCTTTCAGATAGTGCAGGTCCTTCTGGTAGCTCTCCGCCTGGGGATGGATCTCCGGGTAGGCCGCCACTTCGATATGGAAGTGATCGCCAGTGCGCTCGCGTACGAAGGCCACCAGCTCGCTGGCGTAGACCAGCTGACCGGAGCCACCCATGCCCGAGGGAATGTCCCCGCGCAGGGCGACCAGGCGGGTGACGCCCAGTTCGCGATAGCGTTCCAGCAGGGCGGCCATGCTCTCTGCGTCATCGGCGCCGAAGCTCAGGTGCGGCGCCACATCCAGGCCCTGCTTGCGCAGGGCCTGGACCACACCAAAGGTGTTGTCCCGGGTGGAGCCACCGGCGCCGTAGGTGACCGAGAAAAATGCCGGACCCAGGGCCTGCAGGGCAGGCGTCGTGGACTCCAGGAGCTTGCTGCGGCCCTCCGGGGTTTTCGGTGGAAAGTACTCGAAACTGATGGCGGTCATGAATGCCCCTCAGTACTTGTAGCTTTCGGGTTTGAAGGGACCGCTTACCGCCACGCCGATGTAGTCTGCCTGGGGCTGGGTCAGGCGTGTCAGCACACCGCCGAAGCCTGCGACCATGTGCGCGGCGACTTCCTCGTCCAGTTTCTTGGGCAGCACTTCCACGCGCAGCGCGCCTTCGCGGAGTTCCGGCTCCAGGTCGGCGAAACGGCGCTCGTAGAGGTAGATCTGCGCCAGTACCTGGTTGGCGAAAGAGCCGTCCATGATCCGCGAGGGGTGGCCGGTGGCGTTGCCCAGATTCACCAGGCGCCCCTCGGAAAGCAGGATCAGGTAGTCGCTGCGGCTGTCGTCCCGGTAGACCTTGTGCACCTGGGGCTTGACCTCTTCCCAGACCCAGTTGCGACGCATGAAGGCGGTGTCTATCTCATTGTCGAAGTGGCCGATGTTGCAGACCACTGCGGTCGATTTCAGTGCGCGCAGCATGTGCTCGTCGCAGACGTTGTAGTTGCCGGTGGTGGTGACCAGCAGGTCGATCGCGCCCAGCAGTTCGCGGTTGATGCCCTCGGCACTGCCGGTGTTGATACCGTCGAGGTAGGGAGAGACGACTTCGTAGCCATCCATGCAGGCCTGCATGGCACAGATCGGGTCCACCTCGGAGATCCGCACGATCATGCCTTCCTGGCGCAGGGACTGGGCCGAGCCCTTGCCGACGTCGCCGTAACCGATGACCAGGGCCTTCTTGCCCGCGAGCAGGTGGTCGGTGGCGCGCTTGATGGCGTCGTTCAGGCTGTGGCGGCAACCGTACTTGTTGTCGTTCTTGGACTTGGTCACCGAGTCGTTGACGTTGACCGCCGGCACTTTCAGGGTGCCCTTGCGCAGCATTTCCTGCAGGCGATGCACACCGGTGGTGGTCTCCTCGGTAATGCCGTGGACGCGGTCCAGCACCTGGGGATACTTCTCGTGCAGCATGGCGGTCAGGTCGCCGCCATCGTCGAGCACCATGTTGGCATCCCAGGGCTGGCCGTCCTTGAGGATGGTCTGCTCCAGGCACCACTCGTACTCTTCCTCGGTTTCACCCTTCCAGGCAAACACCGGTACACCGGCGGCGGCGATGGCGGCGGCGGCGTGGTCCTGGGTGGAGAAGATGTTGCAGGACGACCAGCGCACTTCGGCGCCCAGGGCGACCAGGGTCTCGATCAGGACGCCGGTCTGGATGGTCATGTGGATGCAGCCGAGGATCTTGGCGCCTGCCAGCGGCTTGCTGTCGCTGTACTTTTCGCGCAGTGACATCAGTGCGGGCATTTCGGTTTCGGCGATTTCCAGCTCCCGGCGACCCCAGTCGGCGAGGCTGATGTCGGCGACCTTGTAGTCGCCCTGGGTGGTGATGGTTTCTGCCTGGGTCATGGTCGGTTCCTCGTCAGTCGTGTTTGTTTGTCGTCATTCAGTTTGGTGATCTGTTCCGCTCGTTCTGCGCAGCCACGGGCTTCGTAAGCACACCGGGCCGGGTCACTGGTTGCCGCGCTTCAGGACACGCTGCAAGTACATCCCTGTACGCTCCTCGCTGGCCGTCCATGGCCAGCGAGGGTCCTTCAGCGCGGCAACCAGCGCCCCGGCCCTCCGCAGCTTCTGCAGCGGTAGCGCTCCGTGCGCGCAACCGGTCCCAGTCGTCGCGGCGGTTCAAACAAAGCGCCGGGCTTCCGGTTACCTCAAAATCAGGCTCGTTGCCGTTGCCGCCCCGGTCGGGACCGTCGCCGGCCATGGACGGCCGGCGACGAGCGTACAGGGACGTATTCACAGCGTGTCCCGACCGGGGCGGCAACGGTAACGAGCCGGCTCTTACGAGGCACCCGCACCCGCAGTCGGCCCAGCGTTCTGGGATCGCCTCAGACCGCCGAGCGCAGCAGTTCCGCCTTGTCTGTTTTCTCCCAGGTGAAGTCAGCGTCCTCGCGCCCGAAGTGCCCGTAGGCCGCGGTTTTACGGTAGATCGGCCGCTTCAGGTCGAGCATCTCGACAATGCCCTTCGGGCGCAGGTCGAAGTGCTCCCGCACCAGCTCGACGATGCGGGCATCCGAAACTTCGCCGGTGCCGAAGGTGTTGATGGCGATCGAGGTCGGCTCCGCCACACCGATGGCGTAGGAGATCTGGATCTCGCAGCGATCGGCGAGGCCGGCGGCGACGATGTTCTTGGCCACGTAGCGGCCGGCGTAGGCGGCGGAGCGGTCGACCTTGGACGGGTCCTTGCCGGAGAAGGCACCGCCGCCATGGCGGGCCATACCGCCGTAGGTGTCGACGATGATCTTGCGGCCGGTCAGGCCACAGTCCCCGACCGGGCCGCCGATGATGAACTGGCCGGTGGGGTTGATGTGGTAGCGGGTTTCGGGACCCAGCCACTCGGGAGGCAGGACTTCCTTGATCATCAGGTCCATGACCGCCAGGTGAATGTCGGCCTGGCTGATGTGCTCGTCGTGCTGGGTGGACAGCACCACGGCGTCGACGCCTACCGGGCGGCCGTTTTCGTAGCGCAGGGTGACCTGGCTCTTGGCGTCGGGCCGCAGCCAGGGCAGGGTGCCGTTGCGCCGCAGTTCCGCCTGGCGCTCGACCAGGCGGTGGGAGAAATAGATGGGCGCGGGCATGAGGGTGGCGGTCTCGTTGGTGGCGTAGCCGAACATCAGGCCCTGGTCACCGGCACCCTGCTCCTTCTCCGCACTTTCGTCCACGCCGCGGGCAATGTCCGGGCTCTGCTTGCCGATGGCGTTCAGCACCGCGCAGGAGGCACCGTCAAAGCCGACCTTAGAACTGTTGTAGCCGATGTCGAGAACGACCTTGCGGACCACGTCTTCCAGGTCCACCCAGGTCTTGGTGGTGACTTCGCCGGCAATCACCACCATACCGGTCTTGACCAGGGTCTCCACCGCCACCCTGGCGTCGAGGTCGTCGCCGAGAATCTTGTCGAGAATGGCGTCGGAGATCTGGTCGGCCATCTTGTCCGGGTGCCCCTCGGAAACCGACTCTGATGTGAAGAGGGCGTATTCGCTCATGAAAAATGTCCTTGTCTCGGTATCAGGGCCGGCCGAACAGGCGCACCTGCAGCCGGAAGCCATTGCGTTGTGCCAGGTAGACGCTGGCGTGTTCTTCCAGGCCGGCGAGGGTGGCCCAGTGGGTCAGTGCTTCGGGGGAAAAGCCCAGCCAGAGATCGCCGCAGGCGTCCCGGGCCCAGGCCTGGTCGTGTTCACAAAGTTCGGTCACCATCAGCAGCCCGCCGCTGCGCAGGCAGTTGGCCGTGTCCGCGATGATCTGGTCGGGGCGCGCGCAGTGGTGCAGCACCATGTTGATGACCACCCCGTCCACCTGCAGCTCGGCGAGCCCGGGATGGCGGGTGTCGCCGTGCAGGAAGCGGATATTGTCCAGGCCCGCCTCGGTGGCGCGTTTGCGGGCTCGTTCCAGCATGGCCTCTGCGTTGTCCAGGGCGATCACCTCCCGGAACTGGTCGGCGAGGTGGGGCAGGAAAGCGCCGTCCCCGGGGCCCACCTCGAGCACGCGCTGGCGTCGGGGAAAGCGCGCCTCGCGCAATACCTGGGCCACGGCGTCGCCATACTGCCAGTGACTGGCAATGAGGTCCTGCTGTTCGCGAAACTTGTCCGCATTGTCGTGGAAAAAAGCCCGGGACGTCGCCTCCCGGCAGGCCTGGACCTCGCGCAGGTGTTCACCCAGAGCGGGCTCCAGCGGCAGGGCGTCCAGACTGTCAAAAAGCTGCTGCTGCAACGCCTCGAGGCCATCGACCCTGCCCGGCTGACTGCGCCGGTAGAACAGACTGTTGCCTTCGCGACGACTGGTCACCAGTCCGGCCCCGGAGAGCACCTTGAGGTGGTGGCTGAGTGCCGGCTGACGAATGGCGAACAACTGGCACAGTTCGGTTACCGTGAAGGAGTCGCGCTCCAGCACGCGCAGGATGTGCAGGCGCAAGGGCTCGGCGCTCGCCTTGCACAGGCTCGCGAGCTGATCCACGGGGGAGTCGATATCCGACGCCCCGCTGACGGCAATGGCGGGAGTGGCTTTCATAGGCTGCGCAGTGTAGCAGGCTCCGGAGCTATATCAAAATATTTTGATATAGATCGCGCGGTTGTCGGTGGGGCCAGCCGAGCGGTGAAAATATCGCCAGTTTATTTGCCGTTCAGCCCCGCATACGCGAAAATAGCCGCCCTTTTTGACAGCACTCCCCCAACGACCCGTGATTCTGGAGACACCGATGCCCTCCCGTACCGACCTTGCCAATGCCATCCGCGCCCTGAGCATGGATGCCGTCCAGCGTGCCAAGAGTGGCCACCCGGGCGCGCCCATGGGCATGGCCGACATCGCCGAGGTGCTCTGGAACGACTTCCTTCAGCACAATCCCGCCAACCCCCACTGGCCCAATCGCGACCGTTTTGTATTATCCAATGGCCACGGGTCCATGCTGATCTACTCCCTGTTGCATCTCACCGGCTACGAGCTGCCGATGAGCGAGATCCAGAATTTCCGGCAGTTGCACAGCCTCACTCCGGGCCACCCGGAATACGGCTACGCTCCCGGTGTGGAGACCACGACTGGCCCCCTCGGGCAGGGCATCAGCAACGCGGTGGGCATGGCCCTGGCCGAGAAAGTCCTGGCGGCCCAGTTCAACCGTCCCGGGCACGCGGTGGTGGACCACTACACCTATGCCTTTACCGGCGATGGCTGCCTGATGGAGGGCATCTCCCACGAGGTCAGCTCCCTGGCCGGCACCCTGGGTCTGGGTAAGCTGATCGTCTTCTATGACGACAACGGCATTTCCATCGACGGCGAGGTCGAGGGCTGGTTCACCGACGACACCCCCGGGCGCTTCCGCGCCTACGGCTGGCAGGTTATCCCCGATGTCGATGGCCACGACCCGGAGGCGGTGCGCCAGGCGATCGAGGCGGCTCGCGAAGACAGCGAGCACCCGACCCTGATCTGCTGCAAGACGGTGATCGGCAAGGGTGCGCCCAACAAGCAGGGGACCGAGAGCTGCCACGGCGCGCCTCTGGGCGATGAAGAGATTGCCGCGACCCGCGAAGCCATCGGCTGGCCCCACGAGCCCTTCCTGATTCCCGACGAGATCTACGCCGGCTGGGATGCGCGTGAAACGGGTGCCCGGCGGGAGCAGGCCTGGGAAGAGGCCATGCAGGCCTACGCGGCGGAGTTTCCCGAGCTGGCCGCCGAGCTGCGCCGGCGTCTGGCTGGCGAGCTGCCGGCGGATTTCGAGCGCTATGCCAAGGACTATATTGAACAATGTCAGAGCAAGGGCGAGAGCATTGCCTCCCGCAAGGCCTCCCAGAACTGCCTGAACGCCTACGGCCCGGTGCTGCCCGAGCTGTTGGGGGGCTCCGCCGATCTGGCCGGTTCCAACCTGACGCTGTGGGATGGCGCCCGGGGCGTCACCGGCGACGATGCCTCCGGCAATTATGTTTACTACGGGGTGCGCGAGTTCGGCATGTCCGCGATCATGAACGGCGTGGCCCTGCACGGTGGCCTGGTGCCCTATGGGGCGACTTTCCTGATGTTCATGGAATACGCCCGCAATGCCGTGCGCATGGCGGCGCTGATGAAAACCCGCTCCATCTTTGTCTACACCCACGATTCGATCGGTCTGGGCGAAGACGGCCCCACCCACCAGCCGGTGGAGCAGCTGACTGCCCTGCGTGCCACCCCCAACCTGCTGACCTGGCGCCCCTGTGACGCCGTGGAATCGGCCGTGGCCTGGCGCGAGGCCCTGCTGCGCAGTGGCGGGCCGACGGCCCTGGTATTCTCCCGTCAGTCCCTGCAGCACCAGGCCCGGGACGAGGCACAGCTTGAAGCCATCGAGCGCGGCGCCTACATCCTGCGCGACAGCCAGGAGCACCCGGAGCTGATCCTGATTGCCACCGGTTCTGAGGTACAGCTGGCCATGGAGGCCGCGGAGAAGCTCGCTGCCGATGGGCGCCAGGTGCGGGTGGTGTCCATGCCCTGTGCCGAGCGTTTCATGGAACAGGAAGCGCTCTATCGCGAACAGGTGCTGCCCAGCGATGTACTGGCACGGGTGGCCGTGGAAGCCGGTCATGTCGACTACTGGCACAAGTTCGTCGGCCTGGACGGCCGCATCGTCGGGATGACGACCTTTGGCGAATCCGCGCCCGCCGCGGATCTCATGGCCTACTTCGGCTTCACTGTCGACAGCGTGGTCGCCGTGGCGGAGGAGCTGCTGCAGGAGTAAGGTCGTGCTGCGCATTGCCATCAATGGCTACGGACGTATCGGGCGCAGTGTGCTGCGGGCACTCTATGAGGGCGGTCTGCGCGACCGCCTGCAGGTGGTCGCCATCAACGAGCTGGCCGACGCGCGCACCGCGCTGCACCTGACGCGTTACGACAGCACCCACGGCCGCTTTCCGCTGCCCCTGGAGGGAGATGTCGGCGGCCTGCGCGTGGACGGTGATGACATCGCCCTGATCAGCCAGCCCGATGTGGGCCAGCTGCCCTGGGGCAAGCTGGGCGTGGATATGGTCCTCGAGTGTACCGGCGCCTTTTCCGACCGGGCCACGGCGGAGCTGCACCGGCGCCAGGGCGCGCGGCGGGTACTGTTTTCCCAGCCGGCCCAGGCGGATATCGACGCCACCGTGGTCTACGGTGTCAATCACCACGAGCTGCGGCGCGAGCATGGCGTAGCCTCCGCGGCGTCCTGCACCACCAACGGCATTGTGCCGGTGATCGATGCCCTGCAGCGTGCCTTTGGCGTGGTGAGCGGCACCATCACCACCATCCACTCGGCCATGAATGACCAGCCAGTGCTGGATGCCTACCACCATACAGACCTGCGCAAGACGCGCGCGGCCTGGCAGTCGATCATTCCCGTGGACACCGCCCTGGACCGGGGAATCGGCCGGATCCTGCCCGATCTGGCCGGGCGCTTCACCGCCCAGGCCCTGCGCGTGCCGACCCTGAACGTTTCGGCCATGGACCTGACCGTTCTGGTGGCCCGGGATGCGACAGAAACCGCGGTGAATGACGTACTGCGCCGGGCCGCGGGAGAGCGCTACAAGGGTGTGCTGGGCTTCAGCTGTGAACCCCTGGCATCCTGTGACTTCAACCACGATCCGCGTTCCAGTATCGTCGATGCCAGCCAGACACGGGTCAGTGGTGATCGGCTGGTCAAGGTGCTGACCTGGTTCGATAATGAGTGGGGTTTTGCCAATCGCATGCTCGATGTGGCGAATTACTGGGGCAATCTGAAGAACGACAAGGAGTAGCGATGAAGCTGATGGCCAACCTGGACCTGGCCGGCAAACGGGTACTGATCCGCGAGGATCTCAATGTACCGATCAAGGATGGCCGGGTGACCAGCGATGCGCGCATACGGGCGGTACTCCCGACGGTGCGCCAGGCCATGGAGGCGGGTGCCCAAGTGATGCTGATGTCCCACCTGGGACGCCCCGAAGAGGGCCACTTCGAGGCGCAGTACTCCCTGGCGCCTGTCGCCGAGCACCTGGCTGGCCTGCTGGGTTGCCCGGTACCCCTGGTCGACAACTGGCGTGACGGGGTCGACCTGGCCGATGGCCAGGTGGCCTTGCTGGAGAACGTGCGCTTCAATCCGGGCGAGAAGAAAGATGACGAAGCGCTGGCCAAAGCCTACGCCGCGCTCTGCGATGTCTTCGTCATGGACGCTTTTGGCACCGCCCACCGGGCCCAGGCGTCTACCCATGGGGTTGCCCGCTTCGCGCCGGTTGCCTGCGCGGGCCCCTTGCTGGCGGCGGAGCTGGATGCCCTGGAGCAGGCGCTGTCCAAGCCCGCGCGCCCCATGGTGGCGATTGTCGGCGGTTCCAAGGTCTCCACCAAGCTGGAAGTCCTGGAGACTCTGTCCGAGAAAGTGGACCAGCTGGTGGTTGGCGGCGGTATCGCCAATACCTTCCTCGCGGCCGCCGGCAAACCGGTAGGCAAATCGCTCTGCGAACATGATCTGGTGCCGGCGGCCAGCGCGTTGATGGCAAAAACCACCATTCCCCTGCCGCAGGATGTGGTGACGGCCAAGGCTTTTGCGGCCGACGCCGAGGCGGAATTGAAGTCGGTGGACGCGGTCGCCGAGGACGACATGATCCTGGATATCGGCCCGAAAGCTGCCGCCGCGATCGCCGAGGTGATTGCCAATGCGGGCACCATACTCTGGAATGGCCCGGTGGGCGTATTCGAGTTTCCGGCCTTTGCCGCTGGCACCGAAGCGCTGGCACGAGCCATTGCCGGGAGCTCCGCCTTCTCCCTGGCCGGGGGCGGCGACACCCTGGCCGCCATCGACCAGTTCGGCATTGCCGACCAGGTGTCCTATATTTCCACCGGTGGTGGCGCCTTCCTCGAATACGTCGAGGGCAAGACGCTACCAGCGGTCGCCATTTTGCAACAGCGCGCTGCCGATTGAAGGCGCGCAGCGACATACAGAGGAATTGAAATCATGGCTTTGATCAGTTTGCGCCAGCTTCTCGACCACGCCGCCGAGTACGGTTACGGCGTGCCCGCTTTCAACGTCAACAACCTGGAGCAGACCCGCGCCATCATGGAGGCGGCGGCCGCCACCAACTCCCCGGTGATCATGCAGGCCAGCGCCGGTGCCCGGAAGTACGCCGGCGCGCCCTTTCTGCGCGCCATGATAGCCGCCGCTATCGAGGAGTTTCCGCAGGTTCCGGTGGTCATGCACCAGGACCACGGCGTGTCGCCGGCGGTCTGCCAGCGCTCCATCCAGCTGGGCTTCAGCTCGGTGATGATGGACGGCTCCCTGGGCACCGATGGCAAGACCCCCATGGACTACGACTACAACGCCGGTGTCACCCGCCAGGTGGTCGAGATGGCCCATGCCTGCGGGGTTTCCGTCGAGGGTGAACTGGGTTGCCTGGGCTCCCTGGAAACCGGGCAGGCGGGGGAAGAGGATGGCGTGGGCGCCGAGGGGACCCTCAGCCACGACCAGCTGCTCACCGACCCCGAGGAAGCGGCCCAGTTCGTCAAGGACACTGGCGTCGACGCCCTGGCGATTGCCTGTGGCACCAGTCACGGTGCCTACAAGTTCAGTCGCCCCCCCACCGGTGACATCCTGGCCATCGACCGCATCAAGGAGATCCACGCGCGGATTCCCGATACGCACCTGGTGATGCACGGCTCCTCCTCGGTGCCCCAGGAGTGGCTGGCCATCATCAACGAGTTCGGTGGCGAGATCCCTGAAACCTACGGCGTGCCGGTAGAGCAGATCCAGGAAGGCATCCGCCACGGCGTGCGCAAGGTGAATATCGACACCGATCTGCGGCTCGCTTCCACGGGCGCGGTGCGTCGCTTCCTGGCGCAGAACCCGGCGGAGTTCGACCCGCGCAAATTCCTGGCGGAAACCGTGAAAGCCATGCGCGATATCTGCATTGCGCGCTACGAGGCCTTCGGCACGGCCGGTCACGCCGACAAGATCAAGGTGCGCTCCCTGATCAGCATGCAGGAAGCCTACGATGCCGGCGAGCTGAACCCCAAGGTACACTGAGCGGGGCGAGGCCATGCTGCCGCCCAGTGTCGAAAGCCTGGCGGCCCTGGCGCAGGGGCTGCCGGACTTCCCCGGGGGGGCATCTGTCGCGGAGCCGGTGGTTGACCCGACCCTGGCGGTTTATCTCGACTACTATCACCTGGATTTTGCCGGGCGCCTGCCCGGTGTCGGGCACCGGATAGGCACCCTGCAGAGCGGTCCCTATCGCCTGGCCGTGCAGGCCTGGGAACAGCCTGGGGCCCGGCACAACCTGCTGCTCCTGCACGGGTATTTTGACCACACAGGCCTGTACGGCCACCTCGTCGCCCACGGTCTCGCCCGGGGCGCCAATGTGTTGATCTTTGATCTCCCGGGCCACGGCCTGTCCAGTGGCGCTCCGGCGAGCATCGACAATTTCGCCAGTTACGGTGCTGCGGTGTCAGATGTGCTGGCCGGTGCAGGTTTTCCGTCCCTGCCCTGGAGCGTGATTGCCCAGAGTACCGGTGGCGCCGCACTGGTGGAGTTCGCCCGCCGTTCGGATGAAGCCTGGCCTTTCCGCAATACGGTGCTGCTGGCGCCGCTGTTGCGACCGGCGCAGTGGTGGCGTGTCTGCCTCGCCCACACCCTGGTGCATCGCTTCCTGGACAGTGTTCCCCGGCGCTTTGCCGAGAACTCCTCGGACCGTGAATTCCTGGACTTCGTGCGCCGCGACCCGCTGCAGTCCCAGCGGATTCCCGTCGCCTGGGTGGGTGCCCTGCGCCGCTGGCTGGCCGGGCTGCCCCGGGAGGACCTCGGCGTGGGCTCGGCCCTGCTGGTGCAGGGCGATGCCGACCAGACCGTGGACTGGCGCTACAACCTGCCCCAGTACGGCCAGCTGTTTCCGGGCCTGCGCATCGAACTGCTCCCCGGGGCCGGGCACCACCTGGCGAACGAGGCGGTGGCCCTGCGCGAGCGCTACCTCCGTGTCGTGGACCGCTATTGCGGCTGGCGCTAGCCCGTCGGCAGGTGCAGGAAGCGCTGGACGCCGTCAAAGAACATCTGCACCGCGATAATCACCAGGATCATTCCCATCAGGCGCTCCATGGCGATCAGCCCGCGATGTCCCAGGGCACGGGAGAGCAGGGAGGAGGCCATCAGCAGCACCGCGACGACAGCCCAGGCGCCGATGACGGCGACGGTCCAGTCCAGCATGCGTGTCGGGTCGGTATTGACCAGCAGCATGGTGATGGCCAGCGCCGAGGGGCCGGCCACGGCGGGAATCGCCAGGGGTACGATAAAGGGCTCCCCGTCGGGTGTGTCGCCCATCAGGCCGTAGGGTGATGGAAAGATCATGCGCAGGGCGATCAGGAAGAGGATGATGGCGCCGGCGATGCTGATGGATTCCTCCTTGAGCTTCAACGCGTCCAGCAGGGAGGTTCCGGCATAGAGGAAAAGCAGCAGGACGAAGAGGGCGATGAGCAGTTCGCGGAAGATGATCCAGTGCCGGCGGCGGCCTTCGACGTCCTTGAGGACTGACAGAAAGATTGGCACGTTGCCCAGTGGGTCCATGACAAAGACCAGGGTGACAAAGGCGGACAGTGTATCCATGTGCACTCCTAGGGACGGGCTCCAGGTGGTCTGCTACCATCGGGGCAGTCTCCGGGCCGGTTACTGCAGCTTAGCGCCTGTAGCGCCGCGACTCCACCCGGGCATGGAATAAGGGTGAATATGCAGAATAACTCCTTGCAGCAAGGGCTCGCCGCACTGCGTGAAGGCAGGCCCGCCGAGGCAGAGCGCTTTCTGGAGAGTGCCGTGGCGGGCAGCACAAGTAGTGCCAGTGCCTGGCTGGCACTGGCCTTTTCCCGGGTGCACCTGGAAAAGCCGGAGGCGGCTCTAGTGGCCGTGGACCGGGCGCTGGCGCTCGAGCCACGCAATCTGAGAGCCTTGCTGTTCAAGGCGGACCACCTGGCGCGCCTGGGTCAGGGGCGCGGCGCCGTGGCCTTCTATCAGGCGGCGCTGCAGGTCGCTGCGGGCGCCGGCTCCCTGCCGGCGGATGTGCAGTCGGCTCTCCGGCGGGCCAGCGTGGCCTGTGAGCAGGCTTCTGTCCGCTACCAGCGCCATGTGTTGGAGGCTCTTGAGGAACAGGGCTATCAGGCCGACGCGGCGCCGCGTTTTGCCGAATCCCTGGCGATTGCTTTCGGCGAGCAGCCGGTACAGCTGCAGCAGCCGACGCGTTACTATTTTCCCGGCCTGCCCCAGCGCAGTTTCTACGAGCGTTCGGAGTTCGCCTGGGTGGCCGAGCTGGAAGCTGCCACGGCTGCGATTCGCCGGGAGGTGCTGGCCCTGGAGCAGGCCGGGGGCTGTTTTCAGCCCTACCTGGAGAGCAGTGCCGATATTCCGGCGCTGAATCGCAGCGCCAACCTGAACAGCCCCGACTGGGGGGCATGCTACCTGTGGCGGGAGGGTGAGCCGGTCGCTGACGTGCAGCAGCGCTGCCCCGAGACGGTGAGAGCCCTGTCCAGGCTGCCCCTCTGCGAGGTTCCCGGGCAGATGCCGTCAGTCCTGTTTTCACGCCTCGCCCCGGAAACACGCATAGAGCCACACCACGGCGCCGTCAACACCCGCCTCATCTGTCACCTGCCCCTGGTGGTTCCAGAGGATTGCGGTGCCCTGCGGGTGGGCAACCAGCAGCGCCCCTGGCGCGAGGGGGAGTTGCTGATTTTCGACGACAGCATGGAGCACGAAGCCTGGAATGACAGCCAGGCGCCGCGCATCGTCCTGCTCTTTGATATCTGGCGCCCGGAGTTGAACGCCGAAGAGCGCCTTCGTGTGTCCCAGTTACTGACGGCGGTTAGGGCCTACGAGACTTAATCAGGCGCCGGGGGGCGAGGAGCCCTGGGTCGACGTACGCTGAATGTCTTCCGTGGCCTCGCGGCTGGACCGCGCATCCGCGTCCCACTGGGCCTCGGTCTTGCAAACCTTGGTGCCCAGGCGGGTACCGGTCTTGATGACGGTCTTGCAGCGAACATTCTCGTCGCCTGACGCGGCGACCTGGTTGGCCGGGCTGCCGCTGTTATTGGCGGTGCCTGCGCAGCCAGCGGTGAGGCCGAGCAGGGCAGCCAGCAGCAGGGTGCTTGTGCATTTCATCGGGGAATACCTCCGCTAAAGCGTTTGAGTGTCTGCTCCGGAGAGCGGGCGGTCAAGCACAGCGTGCCAGACCGTCGGGAAAGAAAAACCCGGCCGTGGCCGGGTTTGTGCAGGGCCTGATGCCTGCCCCCGACCAGAGAGCCGGGGGCATGGGTCATCAGAAGCTGAGGGTGGCGCCAACGTACATGTAGCGGCCCAGGGCGTCGTACATGCCCGGGAAGGTGTTGCCGTTACCGTTGTTGGAAGGACCGGCACCGTCACCGACGATGGGCGGATCATCATCCAGCACGTTGTTGACACCGACACGGATGGAGGCGTTTTCCATGACATCCCAGATGGCAGCGATATCGAAGTAGTTGTAGCTGTCGATATCGGTGTTCTCCGCGAGATCATCGGTGCCGCCAATGTGACGCCAGAGCAGGCTGGTGGTCACGTTCCAGGGGGTCAGCCAGGTGGCGCGCAGGTTGTTGCGGAAATCCGGGGTCGGATAGCCACAGGAAGAGCCCCACATGCCGGCGCAGTCAACCACTTCGGCTTCGGCGAACTCCTGCTGGTCCCACTTGTCGATGATGGACATGGTGTTGTTGAAGGTCAGGGTACCCATGTCGCCCAGCTGCAGGGCGTAGTCGACAATGATGTCCCAGCCTTCCACTTCTTCCAGCGCCAGGTTGGCCAGCGTTGCAACCACGTGGCCGCTCGAGTTGACATCCGAGCCCAGCCACAGGTCACCCAGCGGGCCGCGGTTGACCTTTTCGCACTGGCTCAGGTCACCCGCCAGACACTCGTCGAGGACGGTTTCGGGGTTCGGCTCGTCGATGCCCTGCTCGATTTCAATGGAGTACCAGTCGACGCTCAGGGTCAGGTCCTCCACGAAGGAGGGCGACCAGATAAAGCCCAGCGAGTAGGTGTCCGACTCTTCCGGCTGCAGCTCGGTGTTGCCGCCCTGCAGGTAGTTGTACTGGCCGGCAAAGGAGTCCACGAAGTCGTTGTAGAGCTCCGGAGGCAGACCGGACAGCTGGCACTGCTCCACAGTAGCGGTGGGCGGGTTGCCGTCGGGGCTGGTGGTACAGGGATCCTGGGTCATGTCGAACAGGTTGAAGCCCTGGGGCAGGAACAGCTCGCGGATATTGGCCGCGCGCACCGCACGCTGGTAGCTACCGCGGAACTTGACGTCGCTGTTGACCGCCCAGCCACCGCGCACACCGTAGGTGTCGGTGGTCACACCGGTGGAGTAGTCGGAGTAGCGGTAGCCCATGTCGAGGACCACTTCTTCCGCCATGGCGGCGCCCTCGATCAGCGGCAGGCTGATCTCGGTGAAGAATTCGTTGACATCGTATTCACCGCTGACCGGGTTGGTGGCGCCGCCCTGACCCGCGCCCAGACCCAGGCGGAAGCCTTCGTCGGGGTTGAAGTCCAGGCTTTCCTTGCGGTATTCGGCGCCGACTACCAGCTCCACGCCGCTGTTGGCGGAGGGCAGCTGGATGCCGTAGTCGCCCAGGCTGCCGGCGAGGTAACCGGAGAAGACCTTCTGGTCGGTGGTACCGCGTGCGTACAGGGGCAGTTCCATGTACTGCACGGAGGCGTCGCTGACACCGCCGGTTTGCCAGACGTTCCAGGGCGCACAGTTGGTGTCGGTACCGTCGACAACCGACTGACAGACAATGCTGCTCTCACCGGTATCGGGATCGGTCACTTCGACCGCATCCAGTGCCTTGACGATCTTGGCGTTGGAGAAGTCGTTGTTGTAGGTGTTCTCCATGGAGACTTCGGAGTACAGCCCGTAGATGTCATAGCGCCAGGTGCTGTTGATGTCGCCGCGGATGCCGAAGACGCCGCGGAAGGTGGTGTGCCGCAGGTCCTGGTTACGCGGGCCGCCTTCCACGTTGCGGCGCAGCAGGGTGATCGGCGCTGTGCCATCATCGTTCAGGTTCGCGGGGTCGCTGAACAGGATGTCGCGCTGCTGGTCGGACAGGAAGGGGTTGGTGGAGCGGAGGTCAAAGGACACACCGAAAGCACCGGAGGGCGCGATCTGCGCGTTGGTGCGGTTGTCCATGAAGCTCAGTTCGGTGTAGGTCTCGACATGCTCATTGATCTGGTAGCGGCCGAAGACACCACCGGTGTAACGCTCGTCGGGGCGCTGATAGTAGTTCAGCGGGCCGTAGTTGAAGACCTTGTTGCCGGGCACGAACTGGTTGCCGTCGACGTAGTAGGTGCCCGCCTCGGTGAGGAAGGTACCCTGGGGGCTGGTGCCGGAGCCGCCGCAGGAAGCAACGGTCACGCCCAGCGCGCAGGCGGAGTAGTCGCGCTCGCTCTGCAGGACAGAATCGATTTCCCGGTAGCCGGCATAGGCGGTGATGTTGCCGCGGCCGTTGTCAAAGTTGCCGCCCATGACCAGCGACCAGTTCTCGATGTCGCCATCGGTCTTGCTGCCGTCGGGTACGGGGAAGCCGGCACCGGAAACGATATCCTGGATGCCGCTGTTGTTGTTGTCGTGCTGGTACTGGCTGAACTGGTAGTCGAACTCGACGCCTTCGAAGTCATCCTTCATCACGAAGTTGACCACGCCGGCGACCGCGTCTGAACCGTAGGTCGCTGAGGCGCCACCGGTCAGGACTTCAACCCGCTGGATCAGGGCCGCGGGGATCTGGTTGATGTCCGCGCCGGTACCGCCCTGGAGGGGCGAGCCAGCCGGCAGGCGACGGCCGTTGACCAGCACCAGGGTACGCTCGTCACCCAGGTTGCGCAGGTTCAGGGTGGCGGTGCCGGTGGCGCCGTTGGACTGGCTGGAGTTCTGGTTGGAGTAGACCTGGGGGAGGTTCTTCATCAGGTCTTCAACGCGGGTGGTGCCCTGGAACTTGAATTCCTCGGCATCGACCTGGGTCACCGGGCTGGCGGAGACCAGGTTGGCTTTCTGGATGCGAGAGCCGGTTACCACGACTTCCTCGACCAGCATCTCCTGTTGGGCATTGGCGACCCCGGGCAGTACCGCCCCGGCGCTCAGGCCCAGGGCGGCAGAGACCGCCATGGTGAGACGATTTTTGATCAACATAGCTTTACCCCTGTACGTCGTTTCAACGTGTTGTTGTTCCGGTGGCTGATGCCACTGGTTACCAACGTTAAACGAATTCGGAGGGGGCGTCCGCAAAGTTCCCGAGGGTTTTGTGACAAATTCACGGAATCTTTGTGGAACCTGAAAAAGTGCCGAAAATCAGGCCGACAGGGCACTGTCCCCGCGCGATGTCGCGGATCAGTTGACCCGGGTGACACCCACGGTTTTGCCGCTGCTGGTCACGGTCATTTCCCAGAAGCCGAAGAGGTTCTTGCGAATCACCACGGCGTTGTCGTCACCGCGGTGAAAATACCGCCCGCGCAGGCGCTGGCGCCATACCTGGCCGTTGTCCAGCTGAAATACGGTATTGCCGTCCCAGCCCCGGAAAGGCGACTTGATCGCGGCCTCGATGGTCACGGCCTCTTCAGCTTCCTGCACGGCCTCGTTGCTGCGGCGCAGCTCCTGGGCATCTCCCACGGTGTAGTGCAGCAGCCAGCGGTCCAGCGCCTCCCGCTCTTCTGTGCTGAGCTTGTGCAGTCCGGCCTCCCGAAACTGCTCGTCGCTCATCAGTTGACGGACACCGGGAAAATCCTCGGCGAGGGCCATGGAGGCGGAGAGCGAGAGGGCCAGGAAGGTATAAACGAGGGGATGGGGTCGCATGGGAGGCTCCAATCAGAATCGCTGGCTGAGGCGGGCGTACCAGAAGCGGCCCCGCAGCTCGTGGGTTCTGGCGTCGATATTATCGTTGAACGCCGAGGCGGCCAATGGCGCCGCTTCGTCGAGGACGTTGTCCACGCCCAGGGTGACGCGCAGCCCCTCTCGCACTGGCAGCAGCAGGCTCAGCTGCAGGTCGTGGATGGTCCAGGCATCAATCCGGCGTCGACGGTTGGTATCCGGGAGGGTTTCCCGCAGGCTGCTGACATGGTGCAGCTGGTAGCTGGCCTCCCAGTTGCGCCAGTGCCAGAGCAGGCCCAGTTGGGATTTCCAGCGGGGTATGCCACCCAGGCCCTCGGCTGCCTCGTCCTGGAAGGTGCCGGCGAGGTCGCGGCCCCGCTCGCTGGGGTCGAACTGCGTGAGGTATTCCCCGATCCAGGCGCCCTTGCCCTGGAGCTGCAGTTGCCCCCAGGTTTGCCGCGGCAGGGTCCAGGTCAGGCCCAGATCGACCCCCTGCACGCGCCGCCGGCCCACGTTGAGGTTTTCCGCCTGGACCAGCACCAGGTTGCCCCGCTCATCGCGGCTGATGCGCTCGGCAAAGCTGCCGTCCCGCGCGTTGCGGTTGACGAGGAACTGTGCGCTGGAGGCGACCACATCTTCCTGTTCAATCAGGAAATAATCGGCTTTCAGGCGGAGCCCCGGCACGCTCGCGGGGTTCCAGCGGATCCCGGCACTCCAGGTGTCGGCGTGTTCGGCGTCGAGGTCGGGATTGCCGCCCTTGACCACCAGGAACTGGTTGCGCGTGGGGTCGGCCTGCGTGCTGCATCCGGGCAGGGTGCCGACATTGGCCGGGTTGATGCAGGGGTCAGTGATGAAGGCCTGGGTCTCGCTGGGGCCTTCGTGAAGCTCTTTCAGGCTGGGGGCCCGGAAGCCCCGGGCGTAGCCGCTGCGTAATACCAGGGATGGGGTGATCTGATAGCGCAGTCCGAGCTGGGGATTGGTGGCCGCGCCGAAATCGCTGTAGCTGGACTGGCGCAGTGCCGCCTCCAGATCAATCCGGGACTTGCCCTCTCGCCACAGGGGCAGGCGGGTCTCGGCGTACAGCTCGAGGACCTTGCGCTCACCCCGGGTGGCCTGCAGGTTGCCCGCCCCAAGTATTGCAGTGTCGGCGAGACGGGCGTCGGGGCGCTTGGCGGTGGCCTCGTGGCGAAACTCCAGGCCGACTGCGAGGTCACCGCGGCCCGCGGGGAGATTGAGCAGCGCATTGCTCAGGTTGATGGCGGCACTGCTCAGGCTGCTGTAGCCACTGATGCTGCCGTCGACGCGCAGGTAATCCACCTGGGCCGGGCCCAGGCTGCCGGCGGGTCCCAGCAGGTTAACGGGTTGGCAGCCATCGATTGCCGGGCCGAGACAGTCGGCGGCGGGGCCGATACCGCGCTGCAGGCGCTCCGCATCGACCAGGTTGGATAGCGACTCCCGCGCCCGGTTCTCGCTGCGGGTCAGCGCCACATCCCAGTGCCAGTCGGCGTAGACCCCCTCCATGATGGCGCTGGCCCGGAATATCTCGGACTCGTTGTGCTGCTCGCGGGCGGGGAATTCCACCAGCCTTCGGCGCACATCATTCAGCGGTATGCCGAAACTGTTGAAGGGATTGTCGGCGGCAACCACCAGCGACGTCTGCTCGAAGCCGGTGAAGATCGGTGTCGGCGCCAGGGTGGCGCGCGCGCTGTTTTTCAGCCAGTGGAGTTCCAGCTCAGCGCTGACCTGGTCGGTGATGTCGTGGATCAGACTGGCGTAAAGGCTCTCGCGCCGCAGGGGAACCACCGCGGTGGTGTCCTGCTGGTAGTTGTACAGGTCGTCCGGGCCGACGGGACGATAGCCATCGGGCGTGGCAATCAGCGTGCTGCCATCCGGCAGGGCGATCCGCGCATTCGGCGTTGCGCTGGAGCGCTGGTCGCTGCCGCCGAGATCGCGGGTGTCGGCATTGCGCGATACCCGGCGGTCGCGGCTGAACAGCGGCTCCTGTTCAAAATGCGACGCGCTGACAAATACGGTTCCGCGCGGAATGGTGCCGCCGTATTGCAGGGTCTGGGTCCGGGTCTGCAGGTCGCCCCGGCTGCTCTGGCCGTGGTAGGCCTCTGCGAGCCAGCCGTAAAAGTCCCGCTTCATGATGACATTGACCACGCCGGCAATGGCATCCGAGCCATAGATGGCGGAAGCGCCATCCTTGAGAACCTCTACCCGTTCGACCGCTGCTGCCGAGATGCTGTTGAGATTGACCGACTCACCCGCCAGCCCGGCATTGGCGACCCGTCGACCATTGATCAGAATCAGGGTGTTGCTGGCGGGCAGACCGCGCAGGGTGACCGTGGCGGTCCCGTCACCGCCGTTGCTGATGGCCGTGCTGGTGGAGTTGCCCACGGCGGCGGGTAGAAAGCGCAGCAGGTCACTGAGGGTCTGCGCGCCGCTGCGCTCGATATCCGCCCGGGCGAAGATGTCCACCGGCGCATCGTAGCGTCCGGGGTCCCGGCGAATGCGCGAGCCGGTGAGGCGCGAGCCATAGACGTAGGTCTCCTCGATGCCGGGCTCATAGGCCATGTAGCGGGCTCCGGTTTCCCGAAAGCCCGGGCAGTCCGGGTCGTCCTCGTGGTCGATGCAGCGTGTGCGGAAGACGGCAATAATGCGTTCATCCACCGCCTCCCAGCTCAGCCCGCTATGGCGCAGCAGCTGATCGAGGGCTTCCGCCGCGGTCAGGTCACCGATCACGGCCGGCGCGGAGAGATGGCGCACGCTTCGGTCGGAGAATACGATGGGGGTATCACTCTGCCGGCTGAAGGCGAGGAGGGCCGCCGGCAGCGGGCCGGGTTCGATCTGGAAGGGGTAGCGAAGGGGCTCTGAGGCAAGGGCCAGGGATGCGAGGCAGACCAGGGCAAGCAACAGGGCACAATAGCCCGCCGACCGAAGCAAGCGGCCAATGCCGCTGTCAGGAGCGGCCGCGATGTCTTCTCGCCTGCTTGGCAAAGGCTACCTGCTGAACTTGCGTAAGGAAACCGCAGCCAGTAGCCGCAGCGTAGCCCGGTTATAGCTTACTGATCTGCTTTCATCAACCGCAGTGTGCGCGAACTGATAGCTTCTGCACGCAGGCCCAGGCTGCGCTCGAGTGCCCTGACCACTGTGTCCGGGTGATCGAGCTGGAAAACCCCGGAAACCGTGAGCGCGGCGACCTCCGGGGTGCCGGCGACGATGCGCTGTTCGTGGTAGCGGGACAACTCCCGCAGGACGTCGGCGACCGGCATGGCGTCGGCGATCAGTTCGCCGCGCTGCCAGGCGGTGTGTGTGCGACTGTCGACGCCCCGTTTCGGGGCCAGCCCTGCGCTGGACACATGCAGGGCTTCGTCGGCCGCCACCAGCGCGGGCGCCTGGGTCGAACCCGCCCTGCGGTCGCTGACTCGCACGACCCCCTCGGTGACGGTGATATCGCTGCTATCATCGCCTTGGCGACGAATGTTGAAGGCGGTGCCCACCGCGGTGATGTCGAAGGCCCCGGCGGTGACGGTAAAGGGGCGCTCGCGGTCTGTCACCACGCTGAAGTAGGCTTCCCCCTGTTGCAGTGCCAGGGTGCGCGAATCGCGGTGGTACTGCACCCGAAGCCGGGAGTCGGTGTTCAGTACAACCCGGGAACCGTCCGGCAGTGCGACCTCCCGGCGCTCCCCCAGCGCAGTGCGAAAGTTCAGGGTATCGGAGGGGGCCTCCGCTGCCGGCCACAGCAGGATTGCCAGTAGCGCGCTGGCCGCCATGGCGCCCGCACCGGCCAGCCAGCGGCGGCGGGAGGGCTTGGCTGGCTCCTCAATGGGCTCATTAAAAGGCAGGTGCTGTACACTGCCCAGGTCATCCCAGAGGTCGAGCATGAGGTCGAGGGCCTTGCGATGCTGATCGTCCGCGGCCAGCCACAGGGCAAAGGCACGGTGATCATCCTCGCCGGCACTGCCACTGCGAAACCGGGCAATCCAGGCCAGGGCATCGTCGCAGTCCTGGTCGAACTGCTCTCGCGCCCTGTCGTCTGTCAGACCTGTTCCGGAGTGCCCCATGCCCCTCGTTTACCTGCAAGCCCGGCGATCAGTGTTGCCCTGCCAGTGGGCCGTTTCCGGGCCGGGCACATCGTGTCTTAGTGTAACGAGTATCGGCGAGATTCCCTCAGTAAATATTCCGGGCATTTTCAGTCGTCCGGGTAGAGGCGCGCCAGGCGCTTCCGGCAGTGTCGCAGCGCCTGCAGGATGTACTTCTCGACGCTGGACACCGACACGCCCATTTCCCGCGCTATCGCCTCGTAGGACAGGCCGCTGCGCCGGTGCAGCAGAAAGGCCTGTCGCACGGGCAGGGGCAGTTCCTCGACAGCGCGCATGATCGACTGGAGTTTCTGGCGTGCGGCGAGCACGTGCTCGGGGGAGAGTGTGTCGCTGCGGGCGTCATCCGCAGCGTCCCCGGACTGCTGCGAGCTGCTTTCCCGGCTCAGGTAGCGATGGTGGAGGCTGCGTCGTCGAAGCTGGTCGGTGGCCAGGTTGGTGGCGGTCTGGAACAGGTAGGCCCGGGCGTTGTCGAGGGTTTCCGGAGACTGCATGCGATGCAGCCGCAGGAAGGTTTCCTGGGCGATTTCCGCTGCATCGTCGAGGCTGTCCAGCTTGCGCGCCAGGTAGCGCTCCAGACCGGGGCCCTGCTCCGACATCAGTTCCGCCAGAAAGCGGTCTTTGGGGTTCGCCAAGGCCGTCACGCCCTTACCGGTACCGGGTTGCCGATCTCTGGCGGCGCCGGAAGTCGCGCCGCCCCTGAGTCAGAATAGTACGCGACTGCGAATCGTACCGTCTATGCCTGCGATCTTGGCCAATGCGACGTCGGAGTATTCGGCATCCACATCCACCACCACATAGCCGATGGCCTCGTTGGTTTGCAGAAACTGTGCGGTGACGTTCACGTTGTTCTCGGAAAACACCGCGTTGATGGCGCTCATGATGCCGGGCACATTGTGGTGGATGTGCAACAGGCGGTGGCTGCCCTCGTGTTCCGGCAGGGCCACCTCGGGGAAGTTGACCGAGGAGGTGGTGGTGCCGTTGTCGCTGTAGCGTGCCAGCTTCTCCGCAACCTCGGTGCCGATATTGGCCTGGGCCTCCACGGTGCTGCCGCCAATGTGCGGGGTCAGGAAGACGTTGTCGAAGGCCCGCAGCGGTGAGATGAACTCGTCCTCATTGGAGCGCGGCTCCACCGGGAACACGTCGATGGCTGCCCCGGCGAGGTGTTGGCTGTCCAGGGCCGCGGCCAGGGCGTCGATGTCCACCACGGTGCCCCGGGAGGCGTTGATCAGAATCGCCCCCTTGGGCATCTGCGACAGCTGCGCCGCGCCGATCATGTTGCGGGTGCTACGGTGATCCGGGACGTGCAGGCTGACCACGTCCGAGTTGGCCAGCAGGCTCTCCAGATCGGGCATCTGCCGGGCATTGCCCAAGGGCAGCTTGCTGATGACATCGTAGAACAGCACCTGCATGCCCAGCCCTTCGGCGATCACGCCAAGCTGCATGCCGATGTTGCCGTAACCGATGATGCCCAGGCGCTTGCCGCGGGCCTCGAAGGAGCCGGTGGCGGATTTCTGCCACTCGCCGCGGTGTGCTGCCGCGTTTTTCTCGGCGACCCGGCGCAGGAGCAGGATGGACTGGGCAATCACCAGCTCTGCCACGCTGCGGGTGTTGCTGAAGGGGGCGTTGAAAACCGCGATGCCGCGGCGGGTGGCTGCCTCCAGGTTGACCTGGTTGGTGCCGATGCAGAAGCAGCCCACGGCCACCAGCTTGCGCGCCGACTCGAATACCTCTTCGGTCAGCTGCGTGCGGGAGCGGATGCCGACAAAGTGCGCGTGGGCGATGCGCTCCTTGAGTTCCTCGCTGGGCAGCGCTTTCTGGTGGACCTCGATGTTCTCGTAGCCGGCTCGGCGCAGGGTTTCGATGGCCGAGGGGTGGATGCCCTCCAGCAACAGGAAACGGATTTTGCTCTTGTCCAGCGAGGTCGACGCCATGGGCGGATGCTCCCGAAGTCAGGGTGTGGGGCGGGATTCAGGGGGTGCGTATGCTACCATACAGCGCCGAATTTGCGCGCCCCTCCCGTTAAACTGCCCCGGAGCCCACCCGTGAGTGATTTCCCCGCTGCCGCCCTCGATGACCTGATTGCCTGCGTCGGTGCCGAGCGTGTTCTCACCGACCCTGAATCCCTGAAGGTCTATGGCCGCGACTGGACCCGCTTTCACGACCCCGCGCCCGCAGCGGTGGTGCTGCCCGGCTCGGTCGAGGAAGTGCAGGCGGTGGTCAAGGCTGCCCTGGCGCACCAGCTGGCACTGGTCCCCTCCGGGGGGCGCACCGGTCTGAGCGCCGGTGCCGTGGCCTGTGCCGGCGAGGTGGTGGTGGCACTGGACCGCCTCAACGCCCTCAGTGATTTCAATCCGGTGGACCGCACCGTGCGTTGCGGTGCCGGGGTGGTCACCGCCAGCCTGCAGCAGTTCGCCGAGGATCGCGGCCTGTTTTACCCCGTGGATTTTGCCTCCAGCGGTTCGAGTCAGATCGGTGGCAATATTTCCACCAACGCCGGTGGTATCAAGGTGATTCGCCACGGCATGACCCGCGACTGGGTGGCCGGACTGAAGCTGGTCACCGGCACCGGCGAGCTGCTGGATCTCAATCGTGGCCTGATCAAGAACAATGCCGGCTACGACCTGCGCCAGCTGGTGATCGGTGCCGAGGGTACCCTGGGCATCGTGGTGGAGGCGACCATGCAGCTCAGCCGCGCCCCGCGGGATCTCGCGGTCATGGTGCTGGGAGTCACCGATATGGGCGCAGTGATGTCGGTCCTGCAGGCCTTCCAGGGTAGCCTGGACCTGGAAGCCTTCGAGTTCTTCTCCGAGCTGGCGCTGCAGAAGGTGGTGGAACACCAGGACCTGCAGCGGCCCTTCGAAACCGCGACACCCTACTACGCATTGCTGGAATTCGAGCAGCACAGCGAGGCGGAAATGGAGCAGGCCATGAGCCTCTTCGAGCACTGCGTCGAGCAGGGCTGGGTGCTGGATGGTGTGGTCAGCCAGAGCGTTGCCCAGGCCCAATCCCTCTGGCGCCTGCGCGAGGATATCTCGGAGACCATCTCCCGCTGGACCCCCTACAAGAACGACATCGCCACCACCATTTCCCGGGTACCCGAATTCCTCGCCGAAGTGGAGGCGGTGGTGACCGAGGCCTACCCGGACTTCGAAATCGTCTGGTTCGGCCACATCGGCGACGGCAATGTGCACCTGAACGTGCTCAAGCCCGACGCACTGCCCATGGACGAGTTCAAGGCCCGCTGCGGAGAAGTCAGCCGCTGGGTCTTCGAGATCGTCCAGCGCCACGGTGGCAGCGTCTCCGCCGAGCACGGCGTGGGGCTGCTGAAGAAGGACTACCTCCACTACAGCCGCTCCCCGCTGGAGATCGAGATCATGCGCCAGATCAAGCGGGTCTTCGACTCCTCAGGCATCATGAACCCCGGCAAGATCTTCGACGCCTGACCTGTCCCCGTGCGGCCTGGCGGCCGCTGCGGGTGCAGCGAGACCGGATACCTCTTGCTCCATTACGGGCAGCACTGGTGCCGATGACCTGCGGCAGATGCCGGCGAGAGCAGAGAGTCGTGGCCCTGGTCGCCGATGCAGGCGGGGAAAACCTTCAGGGTGGATAGCGCGGCGGTTGTGGCACCGGTAGCCGAAAGTGATTGCGCTACTGGCGGACTTGGGAGCGCACCACCGCTGCCCTCCAAGTCCGCAACAGGCATCCGGCCTCGCCACACCCGCGGTGAGCTTCGCGTCTCGCAGTGCGTGTGAGGCCAGTTGTCGTAGGTCAGCGGGCGTGCAGGGTCTCTACGCCGGATTCCCTGCCGAGCAGGAGGACATCCGCCGGGCGCAGGGCGAACAGGCCGTTGGTGACCACGCCGGTGATGTTGTTGATGCGCTTCTCCATCTCCAGCGGCGCCGGGATCATGAAGTTGTGCACGTCGAGGATGACGTTGCCGTTGTCGGTGACCACGCCCTCGCGGTAGACCGGGTCGCCACCGAGCTTGACCAGCTCCCGGGCGACATGGCTGCGGGCCATGGGGATCACCTCCACCGGCAGCGGGAAGGCGCCCAGGGTGTCGACCAGCTTGGACCCGTCGGCAATACAGATAAATTCCCGCGCCACGGCGGCGACGATTTTCTCGCGGGTGAGGGCGGCGCCACCCCCTTTGATCAGCTGCAGGTATGGGTTGGCCTCGTCGGCGCCATCGATATAGAAATCCACGCGATCGACGGCGTTGAGGTCGAATACCGGTATGCCGTGCTGCTTCAGGCGCTGCGCCGAGGCCTCGGAGCTGGCCACCGTGGCGTTGATCTGTCCGCGCAGGTCTGCCAGGGCGTCAATGAAATAGTTGGCGGTGGAGCCGGTGCCGATACCGAGTACGCTGTCGTCCTCCAGCCGGGGGCGTATGTGGGCCAGTGCCGCTTCGGCCACGGCCCGTTTCAGTTCGTCTTGTGTCATTGCGCTGTTCTCCCTGCCTGCTGAGTGCCATCCATTATACGACCGCGGGTGGGTGCGCTTCAGTAAAAACCGTTCGGCGACCGCAATCGGGGCTGCAACGCGCCCGCCCGTGGATTACCATGGTGGGTCATTCTCCTGTCAGTAAGCCAAGCCCATGCCACAGTCCTATATCAAGCGCATACTGGATGCCCGTGTCTACGACGTCGCCCGGGAAACGCCGGTGGACGAGGCGCCCCTCATGTCGAAGCGGCTGGGCAATCGCGTCTGGTTCAAGCGCGAGGACCTGCAGCCGGTGTTCTCTTTCAAGCTGCGCGGCGCCTACAACAAGATGCAGAAGCTCAGCGAGGAAGAGCGTGCCCGCGGGGTGGTGGCTGCCTCCGCCGGCAATCACGCCCAGGGCCTGGCCATGGCGGCCCAGCGCATGGGGGTGAAGGCCACCATTGTCATGCCGCGCACCACGCCGCAGATCAAGGTGGAGGCGGTGCGCAACCGCGGCGCCAAGGTGGTCCTGCACGGCGACGCCTTTGACGAGGCCTCCCGCCACGCCCAGAAGCTGGTCGAGGAGAAGGGGATGATTTACGTGCACCCTTTCGACGACCCGGACGTGATTGCCGGGCAGGGCACCGTGGGGATGGAAATTGTACGCCAGCACCAGGCGCCCCTGGATGTTCTGTTCGTGCCGGTGGGCGGTGGCGGCCTGCTGGCCGGCGTGGCGGCCTACGTCAAGTACGTCTGGCCGAATACGCGTATCGTCGGCGTCGAGCCGGAGGATGCCGCCTGCCTGAAGCTGGCGATGGAGCGGGGGCGTCGCGCTGTTCTCCCGGAAGTGGGGCTGTTCGCGGACGGTTGCGCTGTCGCGCAGATCGGCAAGGAAACTTTCCGCGTGATCCGCAACACGGTGGACGAGGTGATCACTGCCAGCACCGATGAAATCTGCGCGGCGATCAAGGACATCTTCGAGGACACCCGCGGTATCGCGGAGCCCGCCGGTGCCCTGGCCCTGGCCGGCCTGAAAAAGTATGTGGAGCAGACCGGTGTCCAGGGCCAGGAGCTGATGGCGATTGTCAGCGGCGCGAATACCAACTTCGACCGCCTGCGTTATATCTCCGAGCGCACGGAAATCGGCGAGCATCGGGAGGCGGTGATCAGTGTCACCATCCCCGAGCGGCCGGGCAGTTTCAAGGCCTTCTGCAGCGCCCTGGGGCGCCGCAATATCACCGAGTTCAATTACCGCTACGCGGATGCCAGCAACGCCCGGGTCTTTGTCGGGCTGTCGGTAGTGCCTGGGGGCAGTGACCTGCCCGACCTGCTCGCCGACCTGGAAGCCCAGGGCTATGTCGCCGAGAACCTGACCGACAACGAGATGGCCAAGCTGCATATCCGCCACATGGTGGGCGGCCGGGCCCCGGCAGACCTGCGAGATGAACTGGTGTATCGAGTGGAGTTTCCCGAGCGCCCTGGTGCACTGCTCAAGTTCCTCTCCGCCCTGGGGCAGCGCTGGAATATATCGCTCTTCCACTACCGCAACCACGGTGCCGCCTACGGGCGCATTCTGCTGGGGGTACAGGTGCCCCGGGGTGAGAAGCGCGCCTTCGAGTCGGCCCTGCAGGAGATCGGCTACCCCTTCTGGGACGAGCACAACAATCGGGCCTACCAGTTGTACCTGGGGCCGGAGTCCCCTGGGGCTTGACAGAAAAATCGCCTGTTTTCGGGGGTTTGGGCTTTGCAGGGGGCCTTTGGTGGGCTACACTCGAGGCGTTTGTGAAAAAAGTCACAAAAAAAGTCACAAGCCGAGGCGGTGGACAACCTGGTGGTTGCCGCGCCGGTGCAAGGTGGCCCGAGACACTCTGTCCCGGTGCTGTGTGGGTACAGCAAGAGAGCAGGTGAACAGTGAAGAGCAAGCCGGATTTCGTCCTGGTTCTTGTCGCGGTCTTTGCCATTGGGGTGGTGGTGACCCTGATGCTCCCCACTTCCGCGAGTCAGTCCGTCGCGGCCCCCGCGTCACAATTGCAGGCGGGTGTGTTGCCCGCTGATTGAGCTCAGGCCTGCCCGCCGGCTTGATGGTGCGCAGGGTTGCAGCAATACAGACCCGTTTCCGTCACGACGTAATCCAAGGGTACGTCCCAGTGGGCCCTGGGTAACGCCTCCACTTCCTGGCGGTCAAAGCCCAGACCAATCCTGACGGCTGCGTGTGTGCCCGCCAGGCTTCGGTCGTAGAATCCTCCACCCATGCCCAGGCGTGTTCCGTCGCGGCTCCAGCCCACCAGGGGCATCAGCACGATATCCAGCTCCGCGACAGCCAGTGCGCGTGCCGTGGCTGGCGGCTCGGGAATGCCAAAGCGGTTTTTGACCAGCACGGCATCAGCCAGCCACTCGCGAAAATGGAGTGTGTTGCCTCCGGCCAGCACCGGCAGGCAGACCTGACGGCCGGCCTCGCGTACAGCTTCCAGCAGGGGCAGGGGGTCAATCTCCCCATCATTGGGCCAGTAGCCGGCGATGACTCTGGCGGACTGCCAGCATTCGAGGTTTGCCAGTCGCGATTCCAGGTTCCGGGCAGCGCTCTCCCGAAGGGTATCCGGCAGGCTCAGCCGCTTCTGGCGGAGCTGCAGTCTGAGTGCGCCTCGGGTCGGTGTTTCAGGAATCGGGGTTTCGGGCATGCGGGGGGAGCTTGTCTGGAAGGAAGGAAACCCGGCATAGCGTTGGCAGCGTGGCCCTTGAACCCGATGGTTCAAGGTGGATGGTCCAGTGCCGTATCAGGCTTCCCGGTACATGCCGGACTTGCGCAACAACGGCATCGAGGAGCATCCGGGTACAGAAGTATCGGCTCGAGGACTGTCTGCCGGGCGCTTATGCCAGGAATCCGAAATCATTATACACAAATGTCGATGCCTCTGGCCCGGCCGGACCTAATTGATTTCCAGCTGGCGCAGCCTTGACAGGGCCGTGTCCAGCTTTTGCTGCAGGTTGGCGACCGCCTGTGCATCCAGGCTGGCGTTGTGCTGCGCCGCCTGCTGGGTTGCCTGGAGCAGCTCGTGGCTGATGTTGAGTGCCGCCATGACGGCGATGCGTTCCAGGCCGATGACCTTGCCGGTGTCCCGGATGCTGCGCATCTGGCGGTCGAGGTAGCGTGCGGAGACGATCAGGTCCTCCTGCTGCCCCTCCGGGCAGGCGACCTGGTACTCCTTGTCGAGAATATGGACCAAAACGGTCTGTGCAGGACTCACGCGCTTACTCCATTGCCCGCAGACGGGCGATCATCGCTTCCAACTTGGACCTGGCCAGTTCGTTTTTCTGCAACAGGTCCTCACGCTCGTGGCGCCAGTCACTGTTTTCCGCTTTCAGGCGCCGGTTTTCCCGATCGAGATTCTGGCACAGGGTGACCAGTTCATCGATCCTGGCTTCGAGTGCCTGAAGCGCGGAGTCTGCCATGGCGGTATACTTGGGCTGGTTGACGAGAGTGTTTACTATACGGGTAGCCGCGGACGCAGGTCAACGCGGGTTTTTTCATTGTATTTCAAGGGCCTGCCTGCACTTGTTGGCAACACTTCGGAGTTGCCGTGTTGCAGCTTGTGTCGCTGGCCAGGGGCGCGTGCATGTTTGACAGTCTGCCGGGTGAAACCGGTCTGTTCTATTTCGACGATATTGCCAATCTGCTGCTTGAGCAGGGCGAGTCCTGTTCGCCCTCCGAGCTGCACGGCTGTCTGTCGGGGCTGCTGGCCGCGGGCGATCAGCGGGGCGCCGAGGCGGCGCTCGATGACCTCAACCAGGCTCTGGGCCTCGAACTGCACGGTGAGCTTGCCGACCAGGTGCTGCGACTCTACGCGGCGAGTCAGGAGGCGATGGAGGACGATACCTTCGACTTCCTGCCCCTGTTGCCCGACGAGGGGGTCGAGCTGGGTCAGCGCCTGCTGGCACTGGCCGACTGGTGCCGTGGCTTCCTGACCGGCTACGCCCGGGTGACAGCGCGGGCGGGGACCGGTGGGGAAACCCTGCCCGGGGACAGCACCGAGGTGCTGCGGGACATGGCGCTGATGACCCAGGTCGATGAGGATGCGCCCGACGTGGACGAGGAGGATGCCGAGGAGAACTACGCAGAGGTGGTCGAGTACCTGCGCTTCGCGGCACTGAATGTCTACATGGATAGCCGGGGCCGGGATGAAGAGCGGCAACGGGCGGCCCGGCAGCGCCCGGGCGAGTTGCACTGAGGTCCGTCATGAGCAGGATCTCTCGCGCCGAATTTGCTCGCCGTCGCCGCCGGCTCATGGCCCTGATGGAGCCCAACAGCATTGCCATTCTGCCCTCGGCGCGCGAATGCATGCGCAGCCGGGATACAGAGTACCCCTTCCGCCAGGACAGTGACTTTCACTACCTCTGCGGATTTCCCGAGCCGGAGTCGGTGCTGGTCCTGATTCCCGGGCGTGAGCACGGTGAATTCGTGCTGTTCTGTCGGGAGCGCGATGAGGCGCATGCCCTGTGGCATGGCCACCGGGAGGGACCTGAGGGTGCCTGCGAGCACTACGGCGCGGATGACGCCTTCCCGGTTAGCGATATCGACGACATCCTGCCGGGCCTGATCGAGGGCCGGGAGCGGGTCTACTACTCCATGGGGCGCAGCGAGGGCTTTGACCGCCGGCTGATGGGCTGGGTCAACCGTATCCGCGGCCAGGCAGCGGTCGGTGCGGTGCCGCCCGGCGACTTTACCGACCTCGATCACCTGGTGCACGAGCTGCGCCTGAAGAAAAGCGCCGCGGAGCTCAAGCTGATGGCGAGGGCCGGGGAGATCACGGCCGCCGCCCACTGCCGGGCCATGCGGGCGGCGGCACCCGGGGTGACGGAATATCAGCTGGAAGCGGAACTGCACTACCACTTCGCCCTGGCGGGGGCGCGCCATCCCGCCTACCCGAGTATTGTCGGCAGCGGCCCGAATGCCTGCACGCTGCATTACGTCGATAATCGGCGCACACTGCGCGACGGCGACCTGGTTCTGATCGATGCCGGATGCGAGTACCAGAATTACGCAGCGGATGTTACCCGTACCTTCCCCGTCAGCGGCCGTTTCTCCCCCAGCCAGCGTGCCATTTACGAGGTTGTGCTGGAGGCGCAGCGAGCGGCACTGGCTGCCATCCGCCCAGGCAATCACTGGGATGATCCCCACCAGGCTACGGTGGAGGTGATTACCCGCGGTCTGGTCGAGCTGGGTATTCTCAAGGGCGAGCCGTCACGGCTGATCGCCGACGGCGCTTACCGCGACTATTACATGCACCGCGCGGGCCACTGGCTGGGCCTCGACGTGCACGACGTCGGCGACTACCGTGTTGCAGGCGAATGGCGCTTGCTGGAAGACGGCATGGTGATGACCGTGGAGCCGGGTATCTACATTCCGCCGGATGCCCCCGTGGCTGCACGCTGGCGTGGTGTTGGCATTCGTATCGAAGACGACGTGGTGGTTACAGCGTCCGGCTACCGTCTGCTGACGGAGGGGGTCCCCCGGGAGCCGGACGAAATCGAAGCGCTGATGGCGGCCTGAATGCCTATGGACAGACGTGACATCGTGATTGCCGGGGGCGGCATGGTGGGCATCAGCCTGGCCCTGCTGCTGGCTGAGCAGCTGCCCGCCACCCGCAGCATTACCCTGGTCGAGGGCTTTCGCCTGCCTCCCGCGGCGGGGCGGGTGCCGGATTACCACCCCGCTTTCGATGCCCGTTCCACCGCATTGAGCTATCGCTCCCGCAGCCTGTATGAGCAGTGTGGTGTGTGGGAGACCCTGCGCCGCCACACTTGCGCCATCGAGACCATCCATGTGTCTTCCCGCGGTCGTTTTGGCAGCAGCCTGCTGCGCGCCAGCGACCACGACTGGCCGGCGCTGGGGCATGTAGTGGAGAACCCCTGGCTGGGACAGGCGCTGCTGCATGTGCTGCGGGGTCGGCCGGGTATCGAATTGCTCAATCCGGCTCGGGTGGTGGAGGCGCAGGCAAGTGCCGGTGGCATGCGGCTCCAGCTGGAAGGCGAGGGCGTGCCGCCGAGCCTTGACTGTCAGTTGCTGGTGGTGGCCGACGGTGCGGAGTCGGGGCTCCGGGATCGCCTTGGCATCGCGGTAGAGCGCAAACCCTACGGGCAGCATGCCTTGATCTGCAACGTCGCCACTGACCGGCCTCACGCGGGTTGTGCTTTTGAACGCTTTACCGACCAGGGGCCCATGGCCCTGCTGCCCCTGCGCCCGGCGGAGGGAGTTGCCCATCGCAGTGCCCTGGTCTGGACTCTGCCGCCAGAGCGCGCCGACACCCTGGTCGCTGCCGCTGACGAGGCTTTTCTCGGTGCGCTGGGGGATCGCTTTGGCTATCGCCTGGGGCGTTTTCTCCAGGCCAGTCCGCGCCAGAGCTATCCGCTGGCCCTGCTGCGCAGTGAAGAGCAGGTGCGCCGCGGCCTGGTGATCATGGGCAATGCCGCACACGCCCTGCACCCGGTCGCGGGGCAGGGCTTCAATCTTGCCCTGCGCGACTGTGCCGCCCTGGCGGAGACTCTGGGTGAGGCCGTTTCCCGCGGCCAGGAGCCGGGGGAGCTCTCCGTGCTGCAGACCTATGCGCGCCGTCAGCGGGGCGATCAGCGCCTGACCATTGGGTTCAGCGACCTGCTCCCCGCTCTGTTCATGCAGAGTGATCCCGTGCTGGGCATGGCGCGTGATCTGGCGCTCTCCGGGCTGGACTGGGTTGCGCCCTTCAAGAAGGCTTTTGTCCGGCAGGCTGCCGGCATGCGTGCCGGGGGGATGCAGGCGTGAGTCGAGGCGACTTCGATATTGTGGTGGTAGGCGCGGGTATCGCCGGCTCCGCCCTGGCCCTGGCCCTGCGTGGCAGCGGCTGGTCAGTGGCGCTGGTGGAGGCCGGGCCTGCTGCTCGCCCCGAGCTACCCGCGGAGCGTGGTTTGCTCGACTTCGACCGCCGGGTGGTGGCGCTCAATCCGCGCTCGCGCCGGTTTCTGCAGGACCTGGGGGCCTGGTCCGCAGTGGCGGACTACCGCTGCTGCCCCTACCGGCACATGACCGTGTGGGACGGTGACGGTACGGCCTGCGTGGAGTTTGATGCCAGCGAGACCGGTGGGGAGGCGCTGGGCGTCATTGTCGAGAACCGGGCATTGGTCAGTGCGCTGCTGGAGGCATTGGCCGGGCAGCGTGAGCTGGCCTGGCTGGCGCCGGAGACGGTGTCGGATATTCGCCCCGGGGGGCCGGGCTGGCAGCTGCAGCTGGCATCGGGGCGGCGTCTCGAGGCGGCGCTGGTGGTGGCCGCCGACGGTGCCCTGTCACCTCTCAGGGAGCTGGCCGGCTTTCCCACCCGGGAATGGGATTATGGGCACCGCGCCATTGTGGCGACGGTGGAGCTGGATGGCCCCCATGGCGACACGGCCTGGCAGCGCTTTTCCGACACCGGCCCGTTGGCCCTGTTGCCCCTGCCGGGCAGCGGTGAGCGGCATTTCTGCTCGATTGTCTGGTCGCAGCGGGAGGCCCGGGCCGCCGAGTTGCTGGCACTGGACGATGAGGCCTTCCGCCGCGCCCTGGAAGCCGCCTGCGAGGGGCGTCCAGCGGGCATCGTGGCCTGCTCGCCGCGTGTCGGTTTTCCCCTGCGCCAGCGGCACGCCCGGGACTATGTGCAGCCGGGGCTGGCGTTGGTGGCGGATGCCGCGCATACCATTCATCCGCTTGCCGGCCAGGGGCTCAACCTCGGACTGCAGGACGTGGCGGTACTCGCCGCCGAGCTGCAGCGCGCGCAGCGTCGCGGGCTGGCACCGGGGGACCTGGCGGTGCTGCGGCGCTACCAGCGGCAACGCAAGGGCGAGAACCTGCTGATGATGGCGGCCATGGAGGGCTTCAAGCGGCTGTTCGAGGCCCCCGAGCCCCCAGTGCGCTGGCTGCGCAACAGCGGCATGCGGCTGTTCCAGCGCGCCGCGCCCCTGAAACAGCAGGTGATGCACCGGGCCATGGGCCTCTGAGGCTCGGCCGCATTGTTTTTCCATTGCCCGCCGCTAGAATGGCGGGTTCAATCATCCCCAGTATCGAGGAATCCCCATGAGCCAGACGCCCAGTGAACTGAAGTACGCCAGCAGCCACGAATGGGCGCGCCTGGAAGAAGACGGCACGGTTACCGTCGGCATCACCGACCACGCCCAGGAAGCGCTGGGCGATGTGGTCTTTGTCGAGCTGCCGGAGGTGGGTGCCACACTGGCCGCGGGAGACGAGGCCGGCGTGGTGGAGTCGGTCAAGGCGGCATCAGACATTTACGCGCCGGTCTCCGGCGAGGTGATTGCCATCAACGACGCCCTCGAGGACTCGCCGGAGCTGGTCAACGGTAATCCCTATGACGAGGGCTGGTTCTTCCGGCTGCAACCCGCCGACACGGCAGAGCTGCAAAAGCTGCTGGATGCCGAGGCCTATCTCGAACAATGCGACAGTGAGTGACACCGGTAGTGCTGTCGCGGCGCTTCCCGAGCTCTGGCTGAAGGGCGGCGCCGACCGCCGCCTGCGCGCCGGGCATCTCTGGGTTTATTCCAACGAGGTGGATGTTTCGCGCAGCCCGCTGACCGCGCTGCAGGCGGGAGATACGGTCTGTGTGCGCGGCGCCGACGGCCGTCTGCTGGGTGCCGCCTGCATGGAGCCCCAGGCGCTCATCTGTGCCCGGCTTTACGATCGCGGAAACGACCGGCCGCTGGATCGGCGGCGTATGCAGGCGCTGCTGGGGCGTGCCCTGGCTGCCCGCGAGGCAGATTTTTCCGCACCTTGCTACCGCCTGGTTTACGGTGACAGTGACGGCTTGCCGGGCCTGGTCGTGGACCGCTTTCGCGATATCCTGGTGCTGCAGCTACAGAACGCGATCATGGAGCGACATGTGCCGCTGCTGGTGGAGGTGCTGGTCGAGCTGCTGGCGCCGCGCGGCATTCTGCTGCGCGGTGACAGCCGGGCGCGCCGGGAGCAGGGCCTGGACGAAAGTATCGTCACCCTCTACGGCGAGGTGCCCGACCTGGCGCCGCTGGAGGAAAATGGCGTGGCCTTTCTCGCCCCGGTCAAGGCGGGGCAGAAAACCGGCTGGTTCTACGATCACCGCCTGGCCCGCGCGCGCCTCGCCAGTTATGTGAAGGGCGCGCGGGTGCTGGATGTCTACAGCTACATCGGCGGCTGGGGCATACAGGCGGCAGCGGCCGGTGCGCGCGAGGTGCTGTGTGTCGACAGCTCCGCGCTTGCCCTGCAGGGTGTCGAGGAGAATGCCCGCCTCAACGGCTGTGCCGAACGGGTCGGCGTGCTGCGTGCGGCGGCGGATGTCGCCATGCAGAACCTGCGCCAGGAAGGGGAACAGTTTGATGTGGTGATTCTGGATCCGCCGGCCTTTATCCAGCGGCGGCGCGATCAGAAGAAGGGCTTCAAGGCCTACCAGCGCATCAACGAACTGGCGCTGCAGCTGTTGCGCCCCGGTGGCGTGCTGGTTTCCGGTTCCTGTTCCATGCATTTGTCCCGCGGTGACCTGCAGGCCGCCATGCAGGGTGCTGCCCGGCGCGCCGGCTGCGAGCTGCGGGTGCTGGAGCAGTGCGGTCAGGGGCCCGATCATCCGGTCCATCCCCTGATCCCCGAGACCGACTACCTCAAGGCCATTTTTGCCCGGCGCCTGCCCGCCGCCGACTGAGTAGCGGCCCGCTGCGCCCGGCTTAGTCGCGCAGGCTGATGACTGGCCACCCGGCGGACTCTGCATGGCGGCGCAGGGTCGGGTCCGGGTCCACGGCGACCGGGCAGTCCACGCCCTGGAGCAGCGGCAGGTCGTTGTGCGAGTCGCTGTAGAACCAGGTCGAGGCGGGTGCCAGCTGTTCATTTGCCAGCCAGGCTTTCAGGCGCAGCACCTTGCCCTCGTGGAAGGAGGGAATGCCCGCGGGCTCTCCGGTATACAGCCCGTCGACAATTTCACCCTCGCAGGCCAGCAGGTCGGGGATATCGAAAGCCGCGGCGATCGGGCGGGTAATGAAGGCATTGGTGGCCGTAATGATCAGCAGGCGATGGCCCAGCTCGCGGTGGCTCTCCACCAGCTGCCGGGCGCGTGGCAGCAGAATGGGTTCGATCTTCTCTGCCATGAAGCGGCGGTGCAGGGCCGCCAGTTCATCCGCGGGGCGGCCTTTCAGCGGCGACAGGGCAAACCGCAGGTAGGCCTGGATGTCCAGATTCCCGGCCTGGTAGTCCCGGTAGAAGCGTTCGTTTTCGGCGGCGAACCAGGCGCTGTCCACCAGGCCCTGTTCGCACACGAAGCAGCCCCACAGGTAGTCGCTGTCCCCGGCGATCAGGGTGTTGTCGAGGTCGAAGATGGCGAGGGTCATGCGGGGCTCCTTGTGCGCGGCGCCAGCATAGCCCGCAACTGGTGTGCTGACAATTTTTCAGGCAGCCTAAAGTGTGGAACAATAGCCGGCCCAATAAAGAAGGTAGTCTCAGGTGATCGACCCCGACGGATTTCGGCCCAACGTCGGCATCATTCTGGCGAATGATGCTGGCCAGCTGTTGTGGGCGCGCCGGGTAGGGGGCCGGGACGCCTGGCAATTCCCCCAGGGTGGCATCAACCGCGGGGAGTCCCCGGAGCAGGCGCTTTACCGGGAACTGGAGGAGGAGGTGGGCCTTACCCCGGACGCCGTGCGCGTTGTCTCGGTTACCCGGGGCTGGCTGCGCTATCGCCTGCCGCGTCGCTTTATTCGCAAGGGGCAGAACCCCCTGTGCATCGGCCAGAAGCAGAAGTGGTTCCTGCTGCAGATGCTGGCCGATGACAAGGCCGTGTGCCTGGATGCCAATCACAAGCCCGAATTCGACCACTGGGAGTGGGTCAGCTATTGGTACCCGCTCAACCAGGTCGTGGCCTTCAAGCGCGAGGTCTATCGCCGCGCTCTGAAAGAACTCGCCCCGCCCCTCGGGCGGGTGCTGCGGGAGGCCGATACTTGGTAACCATGATGCTGGAAACCCTGCGCAATGTGGTGCAGGAGGTCAACACCGCCGAAGGGCTGGCCGATGCCCTTGGCATCATCGTGCGCCGGGTGCGCGATGCGATGGGTACCGAGGTCTGCAGTGTCTATCTGATCGACGAGACTACCGGTCGCCTGGTTTTTCGGGCGACCGAGGGCCTCAATGCCGGCCAGGTGGGGCTCGCCAGCCTCGCTCCCGGTGAGGGTCTGGTGGGTCTGGTGGCGGAGCGCGAGGAGCCGGTGAACCTCGAAAATGCCGAGAGTCATCCCCGTTTCCAGCTGCTTCAGGATCTGGGGGAGGAATCCTTCCACGCCTTCCTCGGTGTCCCCATCATCCACCAGCGGGAAGTTCTCGGCGTGTTGGTGGTACAGCAGCGGGAACGGCGTCGTTTCGACGAATCGGAGGAGGCCTTCCTGGTCACCATGTCCGCCCAGCTGGCGGGTGTGATCGCGCACGCGCGAGTGACCGGTTCGGTCGCCGAGCAGCTTCCCGGCGTCGCCGCCGCCCCGGCACGCGTCAGCGGTATTCCCGGTGCCCCGGGGGTGGCCATTGGCACGGCGGTGGTGGTGTCACCGGTGGCCGACCTGTTCACCGTGCCACGCCGGCTGGTGGACGATCGCCGGCGCGAGCTGCGCGCGTTCCGCAACGCGCTTGATGCCGTGCGCGCGGACATCCAGGCGGTGTCTGACAACCTGCGGGGCGAAATGAGCCCCGAGGATCACGCCTTGTTTGATGTTTACCTGGGCATCCTGGACGACTCGGCGATTGGCGGCGAGGTGGCCGCGATGATCAAGGCGGGGCACTGGGCCCAGGGGGCGCTGGCGGCGGTGATGATTCGCCATATTCGCCATTTCGAGCGTATGGAGCACAGTTACCTGCGCGAGCGCGCTGTCGACGTCAAGGATCTCGGGACCCGCGTCCTGGGCTATCTGCAGGACGCCGATCGCGTGCAGGGCCGCGACTACCCCGAACACACGGTTCTGGTCGGGGAGGAGCTGACCGCATCGGCCCTGGGGGAAGTGCCCCGGGAGCGTCTGGTCGGCCTGATTTCCGTGCGCGGTTCGGGCAATTCCCACGTGGCGATCCTGGCGCGCGCCATGGGCGTGCCCACGGTCATGGGCGCGGTGGACCTTCCCTATACCCGCCTCCAGGATCGTGAACTGATAGTCGACGGCTACAACGGCACGGTGCACCTGAATCCGCTGTCCGAAGTGCGCGCCCGCTACCAGGCGCTGGTGGATCAGGACCAGGCGCTGTCGCGCGACCTGGAATCCCTGCGCGACCTGCCCTGCGAAACGCCGGATGGTCACCGTATTCCCCTGTGGGTGAATACCGGCCTGATGGCCGATGTGACACGCTCCCTGGAGCAGGGCGCGGAGGGAGTTGGCCTCTATCGCACGGAAGTCCCCTTCCTGCTGCGCGAGCGCTTTCCCAGTGAAGAGGAGCAGCGGCAGATCTATCGGGAGCAGCTCGAGGCCTTCGCGCCGCGTCCGGTGACCATGCGCACCCTCGATATCGGTGGCGACAAGGCACTGCCGTATTTTCCCATCCAGGAGGACAACCCCTTCCTCGGCTGGCGGGGTATCCGGGTTACCCTGGATCACCCCGAGATCTTCCTGGCCCAGGTGCGGGCCATGCTCAAGGCCAATGAAGGCCTGAACAACCTGCGCATCATGCTACCGATGATCAGTCATGTGGCGGAACTGGATGAGGCCATCCAGCTGATTCGGCGCAGTCATCGCGAGGTCGTGCAGGAGGGGGTCGAGGTGGCCCTGCCGCCGGTCGGTGTGATGGTCGAGGTGCCGGCGGCGGTCTATCAGGCCCGGGCGCTGGCCCGCCGCGCCGACTTCCTCTCAGTGGGCAGCAATGACCTGACTCAGTATCTGCTGGCGGTCGATCGCAACAATGCCCGTGTCGCCGACCTCTACCATTCGTTCCACCCGGCCGTACTCAGGGCCCTGCAGGACGTTGCCAGTGCCGGCCGGGAGGCGGGCAAGCCTGTGAGCATCTGCGGGGAGCTGGCGGGCGACCCCCTGGCGGCCATTCTGTTGCTGGCCATGGGCTACGATGTCCTGTCAATGAACGCCACCAGCCTGACACGGGTCAAGAAAGCCGTGCGCAATATTGGCTACCAGCGTGCCCGTGAAGTGCTGGAGGATGTCATGACCCTCGACCACGCGACCGCCGTGTACCAGTACCTCGAGCGGGTGATGCGCGAGCACGGCCTGCAGCAATTCCTGCACGGGGCTGTCAGCTGACTGTGCCGCCCGCGGCGGCAAAGCGCCATTCACAGCGGCCGCTCTCGCGGCCCTCCGCATCGAAGCTTACTTCGCACCAGTCGCCTGTCAGGGCCCCATCATCCGTCCCGCTCAACCACAGGGTGGTGGTGGCGCGGGTACCGTAGGTCGGTGTGAGAATGAACTGGGCGGACAGGGTGCGATCCATGGTTTCGGTCTGCCCTAGGGGGTGCAGGGCGGATGCCGGTGCCGGTCGCCGGTCACTGACAACGGCCCGCAGGCTTGCGTGGTCGGGTGGCGCGCCGTCCGCGAGCACCTGCCCCAGTGCGCGGCGCCCCTCGACCACCTTGGGCCAGGGCGTGTCCAGCAGTGCGTTGCTCAAGCCGTAAATGCCGGGTGACAGGATTTGCAGTGCATTTTCCGGTGCCGCACAGTTGCTGTAACAGGCCAGCTCACCCGGGGTGCCCGCCAGCAGGTTGAAGCCCGCGTACGCATCGGCCCGGGGGCCCAGTCGGCGCAGATACTCACTGGGGGCCAGGTCACTGCAGAGGAACTCCACCGCGAGTTCCCCGCGGCTGCGCTCCCGCGGCTGGCTGCGCGCCGGGTCGCGGAAATTGGTCAGGGCGGCGAAGCGCCCTTCCCGTGTCACGCCCATCCAGGTGCCACCGGCACTGAGGTCGCGTCCGGCCAGTAGCGATGGCTGATCCGGCCAGAAGTGCGCAGGGACACTGGGGCGCGCATGAAACTCGTCGCGGTTGGCAGCAACGACCAGGGGCAGGTTGTCCCGGGGGCGCCAGGCAAGGATAATCAGACACATGGCTGGCATCCTGTCACGCCGCGCTGATTTTGTGAATCCTTGCCCATGTTGCGTTACCCCGATATCGATCCGGTGGCCTTTGCCCTCGGCCCCGCGCAGGTCCACTGGTACGGGCTGACCTATGTCGCCGGGCTCGCCTTTGCCTGGTGGCTCGGGCGCCGCCGCGCGGCGCGCCCGGACGTTCCTGTCTCCCGCGAGCAGGTCGATGACCTGATCTTCTTCAGCGCCCTGGGTGTGGTGCTGGGTGGGCGCATTGGCTACACGCTGTTCTATGGCGGCGAGCGCCTGCTGCAGGATCCGACCTGGCTGCTGCGGGTCTGGGAGGGCGGCATGTCCTTCCACGGCGGCCTGATCGGCGTGATTGTTGCGGTCTGGTGGTTTTCCCGCAGTCGCGACCTGCCGGTCGGCGGTGTCCTCGACCTGGCCGCGCTGTTGACTCCGGTCGGCCTGGCCCTGGGGCGCCTGGGAAATTTTATCGGTCAGGAGCTCTGGGGGCGGCCTACGGACATGCCCTGGGGGATGCTGTTTCCCGCCGACCCGCTGCAGTTGCCGCGCCACCCCTCGCAGCTTTACCAGTTTGCCCTCGAGGGCATGCTGCTGTTCTTCATCTTGTTGTGGTTTGCCCGCAAGCCGCGCCCGCGCTGGGCTGTCGCGGGGCTGTTCTGCCTGGGCTACGGCGTGCTGCGTTTTGTCGCCGAGTTTTTCCGCGAGCCCGATGCGCACATCGGCTACCAGGCCTTCGGCTGGCTGACCCGCGGCCAGCTGCTGTGCCTGCCGATGGTGGCGCTGGGCGCGTGGCTGCTCTATTACGCCTACCACTATTCCGTTCGCCACCGGGGGGCATGACGTGCGCCAGTATCTCGACCTGTTGCAGGATATTCTCGACCACGGCGTCGCCAAGGGGGACCGCACCGGCACCGGCACGTTGTCGGTCTTCGGGCGCCAGTTCCGCCACGACCTGGCCGACGGTTTTCCCCTGCTCACCACCAAAAAGCTGCATCTGAAAAGCATCATCAACGAGCTGCTGTGGTTCCTGAGTGGCAACACCAATGTGCGCTGGCTACAGGAACGCGGGGTCAGCATCTGGAATGAGTGGGCCACCGAGAGCGGCGACCTGGGGCCGGTATATGGCGCCCAGTGGACGGCCTGGCCCACGCGCGACGGCGGCAGCATCAACCAGATCGACTATGTCGTCGACTGCCTGCGCAACAATCCGGACAGCCGGCGCATCCTCTTTCACGGCTGGAATGTGGAGTACCTGCCGGACGAGTCGGTCAGCCCGCGTGAGAATGCGCGGGCCGGGCGCATGGCCTTGCCTCCCTGCCATCTTCTCTACCAGTTCTGGGTGGCGCAGGGGCGCCTGTCGGCACTGCTCTATATCCGCTCCAGCGACAGCTTCCTGGGCTTGCCCTACAACACCGCCAGCCTGGCGGTCCTGACCTTGATGCTGGCCCAGCAGTGTGACCTGGAGCCCGGTGAGATCATCATCAATACGGGTGACTCGCACATCTACAGCAATCACATGAGCCAGGTTCGCGAGCAGCTGTCCCGCGCCCCGCGGCGCCTGCCGCGGCTGGAGATCCTGCGCCGGCCGGATAGCATTTACGACTACTGCTTCGAGGACTTCCGCCTGGTGGACTACGACCCCTGGCCGAATATTCCGGCACCGGTGGCGGTATGACACGCCTCGCGCTGATAGTCGCCATGTCCCGCAACCGGGTTATCGGACGCGACAACGACCTGCCCTGGCATTTGCCTGAAGACCTGCGCCATTTCCGCCAGCTGACCATGGGCAAGCCGCTGGTAATGGGGCGGCGAACCTGGCAGTCGATCGGTCGCCCGCTGCCGGGGCGTCCCAGCCTGGTGGTGAGTCGCGACCCGACCTTCGCGGCGGAGGGTGCCGACGTGTTTACCAGCCTCGATGCGGCACTCGAGCGGGCAGACGTTCTGGCGGCCCGGGCCGGCGTCGACGAGGTCATGGTCATCGGCGGTGCCCAGATCTACGCCGAAGCCCTGCCGCGGGTGGCGCGGCTCTATGTCACCGAAGTGCACGCGGAGGTTCCCGGCGATACCTGGTTTCCGGCCTTCGAGGGGCCCGCCTGGCAAGAGACCATGCGCGAAGAGCACCCGCCGGCCGAAGGCCGCCCGGGCTTTGCCTTCGTTCAGCACGACCGGTGTCAGGGGGGTGACATTGGGTGATTATGTTACTTTATGGCCGTATATGACCAGCAAACGTAACGTAACTACACACTTAAAAAAAATACAAGACCCTCCTTGGTGGATTGATTGAAAATGTCACAGTATTCAGATTAAATTCCTCACCTCGGTTTACCGATCTGAGATGTTCACACTAACTACGTTGTACCGAGCCACGCTGTCTCAGCCCTGAATCATCCCTGATGGAAGAAATAGGAAGCGCAATTCCCATGACTACGCATCGATTGAAAAATGTATTGATCGCTGCACTGGTAGCCTCCGGCACCCTGTTGGGTGCTGCGGCGACCGTGCAGGCCAATAGCCTGGACTCCATCCTGGAGGTTGGGCAGGAAAAGAACCAGGCAGCGCGGGAGTCCCAGCAGCGGATTGACCGCCTGGCGGACGAAGCCCGCGACCTGCTGGCCGACTACAAGGCGGTCATGAAGCAGGTGGACGGCCTGAAGGTGTACAACAACCGCCTGGAGAAGCAGATTGCCAACCAGGAGCGCCGCATCGCGGACATCGAGGAGTCGATCAACGATGTCACCGTGATCCAGCGGCAGATGACCCCGCTGGTCATTCGCATGATCGACGGGCTGGAGCAGTTCGTGCAGCTCGACGTTCCCTTCAACCTGGACGAGCGCATGGAGCGTATTGAGTTCCTGCGTTCCAACGTCGACCGCTCCGATCTGACCGTGGCGGAGAAGTTCCGCCAGGTGCTGGAAGCCTACAATATCGAGCTCCAGTACGGTCGCGGCATGGAAACCTACAGTGACACCATCGAAGTCAACGGGGTGACCCGGGATGTGGACTTCCTGCGCATTGGTCGCGTCGCGTTGGTCTATCAGACCACCGACGGTGAAGAGAGCGGTGTCTGGAACAACGAAACCCGCAGCTGGGAGCCCCTGTCGGCCGGCGACTACGCCAATGCCATTCGCAAGGGTGTCCGCATCGCCAAGAAGCAGGCCACCATCGAACTCCTCAACATGCCCGTTGCTGCACCGGAGGCTGAATAATGAACGTGCTTAACAAGTTTATCTCCGCCCTCATGCTGGGCGGCGCGCTGGCGGTGACGGGTGCTGCCCAGGCGCAGGACCAGGCAGCCGACGACGCAGCTGCCGCCGCCGAGGATTCACAGGCGGATGTGCGCGCGGAAGCCGCGGCTACCCTGAACGAGCTGCTGCAGTTCGTGAAGCAGGGCCAGGCCCGCGAAGCCCAGGAAAACCGCGAGCGTGAGCGCCGCTTCCAGGCTGCCAAGGCTGAACAGCAGAACATGCTGCAGCAGGCCCGCCAGGAGCGCGACCGCCAGGAAGCCCGTTCTGCACGCCTCGAAAGCGAGTTCGAGGAGAACGAGCTGGAAGTGGATGCGAAACAGCAGCAGCTGAAAGAGCGTCTGGGTGCCCTGACCGAACTGTTCGGCCACCTGACCGCGGCAGCCGGCGACCTTTCCCAGAACCTGGAAGTCTCCCTGGTCTCCGCCCAGTACCCGAACCGCGGTGAGTTCCTGCGGGAGCTGATCGACAAGATGAGCACCTCGGACAAGCTGCCCAAGATCGAGGAAATCGAGCGCGTCTGGTACGAGATGCTGCGCGAGATCACCGAGACCGGCAAGGTGGTCAGGTTTGACACCGAAGTTGCCACCGCCTCCGGCGAGCGCGAGAACCGTGAGGTCGTCCGTGTCGGCGCCTTCAACGTGATCGACACCGATGGCAACTACCTGGCCTACAACAATGACACCCTGAGTGTGCTGCCGCGTCAGCCCGCGGGCAACTACACGGCCTGGGCCGAAGAGCTGGCCAATGCCTCTGAAGGCATGCACCAGTTCGGTATCGACCCGACCGGCCCCACCGGTGGTTCTTTCCTGGCGGCTATCATTGACAGCCCGACCCTGGAAGAGCGCTGGCACCAGGGTGGCTACGTGGGCTACGCGATCACCGCGGTTGGTGTGTTCGCCTTCCTGCTCGCGATCTACCGCCTGATCGTTCTCTCTGCGGTTGGCGCCAAGGTCAGCAAGCAGCTGAAGAGCTCCAGTGCCAGCACCAACAACCCGCTGGGTCGCGTGCTCAAGATCCACGAGGACAACCCGAACATGGACGCCGAGACCCTCGAGCTGAAGATGGCCGAAGGCGTTATGCGGGAAACTCCCAAGCTGGAATCCGGTCTTACCCTGCTGAAGATCATCGCTGCCGTCGCGCCGCTGATGGGTCTTCTGGGTACGGTGACCGGTATGATCATCACCTTCCAGGCCATCACCATCTTTGGTGCGGGTGATCCCAAGGCCATGGCGGGCGGTATCTCCAGCGCTCTGGTGACCACTGTACTGGGTCTGCTGGTTGCCATCCCGACAGTACTGCTGCACACGGTCGTGAATGGCCGCGCCCAGCGCATCATTCACGTGCTCAACGAGCAGGCCACTGGCATCGTTGCTGAGCACTCCGAAAAGTAAGCAGGGGTTAGACCATGTCAGGAGGTATTGTAGAAACCATTCTCGCCTTTATGGATAAAGGCGGGGATGTGCTCTGGCTAATCGCCATCCTGGTCTTCGTGATGTGGACCCTGATCTTCGAGCGCTTGTGGTATTTCAAGCTTGCATGGCGCAAGGATGCCTTCCGGATCATTAACACCTGGGAAGAGCGTTCGGAGCGCAAGTCATGGAATGCCAAGCAGATCCGTTCGAAGCTGTTGTCGGAGAGCCGCGAGCTTATCAACAACAACCTGCCGGTCATCACCACCTTGGTGGCCCTGTGTCCCCTGCTGGGGCTGCTGGGAACGGTGACCGGGATGATCGAGGTGTTCAACGTGATGGCGGTTACCGGGGGCGGTGACGCCAAGTCCATGGCGGGTGGTGTGGAACGAGCCACCATCCCCACCATGGCTGGCATGGTGGCGGCCCTCTCCGGGCTGTTCGCCAACACCTACCTCACGCGAATCGCGAATCGGGAACAGGAATTTCTTCAGGATCAACTGACGTCCGATCATTGATCGGGCGTCCACAGGTACCCAGCCAATGCGTAGACTCGCTAAACATAAGGAAGAAGGTGGAGCAGACATCGACCTGACGCCCATGCTGGACGTCGTCTTTATCATGCTTATCTTCTTCATCGTGGTAGCGTCGTTCCTCAAGGAGGCGGGGCTTGAAGTCAACCGTCCGGATGACTCCAAGTCCGATCCGAGCGACGCCACCAGTATTCTTGTCAATATCCATGCCGACAACCAGATCTGGATGGAGAATCGGCGGGTGGATGCGCGTGCGGTGCGCGCCAATATCCAGCGCCTGCTGGCCAGCGATCCGGACCAGGCAGTAACCATCAAGGTTGAGAAGGGCGCCAGGGCCAATGCGGTGGTTGACGTGGCGGATGCCGCGCGCGAAGCCGGCGCCGGTGCTGTCAACTGGGCCAGTGCGGGGGGGCGGTAAACATGAGCATGCGAGACAATGCACCCCGGCCTGCCGAGGGCGATGAAGCGGGACAGATTGACCTGACCCCCATGCTGGACGTCGTGTTCATCATGCTTATCTTCTTCATCGTGACGTCTTCCTTTGTGAAGGAACCCGGCGTGGAGCTGATGAAGCCCCAGGCGACCATGACCGAGGCCTGCGAGCGGGGCACGATCATCTTTGCGGTCGACTCCCGGGGAGACATTTACTACAACAAGGAGAAGGTGCCCCTGGAGCGGGTCAATCGTCTGACCGAAGCGGCCAAGAACGAATCGCCCCAGGCCAACCTGGTTGTACAGGTGGATCGGGATACCCCGGCCTATGTGGTCGAGCAGCTGGTGGACGAGGTGCGTCCGCTGCTGACTGCTCCCCCCTGTATATCAACGGATGACGAGGTGTAATCGAGATGGGCAACCGTTTTTTAAGGGTTTTGATTGCCGCCCTGGTCGCCATCCCGGTCGCGGTCGGTCTGTTCTACATCATGCAGAGCCTGATTGATCGGGAGTATGAGCAGGAGGATGTCGAGTCCCGCAAGATTGCCGACATCGTCGTCCCCGAGCGGGAAATCGAAGTCAATGTCCGCGAACAGAAGCCCGAGAAGGTGGAGGATCCCGAGGAGCCGCCGCCGGAGATGGAGCCGATGGACATGGACATGGACATGGACATGGATATCGCCAACGTGGCCCCGCGTGCCAACGTGAATGTCTCGATCAGCTCCTCAGGCATGTCCTCCGGTGACGGCGAATACCTGCCCATCGTCAAGGTGGCGCCGATCTACCCCCGCCGGGCCCAGACCCGTGGCATCACCGGCTATTGCATCGTGGAGTACACGGTGACCACCAGCGGTTCCACCAAGGATATCCGTCCGGTGGATTGCCAGCCCTCGGGCGTGTTTGAGTCCGCCTCGGTCAAGGCCGCGGAGAAATTCAAGTACAAGCCCCGGGTCGTGGATGGCACCGCCATCGAAGTGGCAGGTGTGCAGAACAAGTTTACCTACGAACTGGAAGACTAAGCGGGTAATCCTATGAAGATGTCCAAGCCCTCAGTCTGGTTGCGTGCCGCCTTTCTGGCGCTGCCGGTTGTGGCCGTGCAGGTTGTGGTCTCCCAGGCCCAGACTGACGCCGGGCTGCGCCCCATGGCCGCGGCGGTCGCCCAGGAACAGCAGGGTGACCAGCGCGAGACACGGCGTACCCCTGCGCTGCGTAACCAGGTTTATGAAAAGCTGGCGGAGGCCCAGACCGCTGCGGAAGAGAAGGATCTCGCTACCGCCTCGCGTATCCTTGACGACATGCTCGCCTCGGGTGGTCGCAACGAGCTGAACAGCTACGAGCTGGCGAACGTCTACAACCTGTATGCGTTCATCCACTACTCCCGCGAGGACTACAGGAAGGCGCTGGAGGCCTACGAAAACGTGGTCAGCCAGCCGGACATTCCCCTGGCGATGGAGATCAACACGCGCTATACCATTGCCCAGCTCTACTTCGTGCAGGAGCAATGGCAACGGGGCGTTGATGCGCTGCTGCGCTGGTTCGACATGACCCAGAACCCGAATGCCGCGGCACACGTGCTGCTGGCCCAGGGTTACTACCAGCTCAACGACTACAACAAGGCCCTGAGCAACGTGGAAAAGGCCATCTCGATGTATCGCGAGAAGGACCGGATCCCCAAGGAGCAGTGGCTGAACCTGGCGCGCTTCCTCTACTTCGAGAAGAACGAGGTGGATAAGGCCGTCGCGGTGCTTGAAGAGCTGTTGACCTTCTACCCGGACAAGCAATACTGGGTGCAGCTGTCCCACCTCTATGGCGAACAGAAGCGGGATTCCCTGCAGCTGTCAGCCATGGAAACCGCCTACGTGCAGGACATGCTGGACAAGGGGACCGAGCAGGTCACCATGGCCTACCTTTACCTCAACAGTGAAGTGCCCTACAAGGCAGCCAAGGTGATGGACAAGGGGCTCGACGCCGGTGATATCGAGGATACCTCGAAGAACTGGGAAGTGCTCGGTAATGCCTGGCGCCAGGCGCAGGAGATCGATCGGGCCATCCCCGCCATGGAGAAGGCCGCGGCCAAGTCCGAGGACGGTGAGTTGTACGCGCGTCTGGGCAACATTTACCTGGATGGCGAGCAGTACAACAAGGCCATCGATGCGATCAACAAGGGCCTGCAGCGCGGGGGTATCAAGCGTCCCGACACGGCGCGGCTGGTCCTGGGTATGGCCTACTTCAACGTGGGGCAGTACGACAATGCGCGACAGGCCTTCCAGGCCGCCGGTCGCGATAAGCGTTCCGCGCAGTACGCCAGGCAGTGGATCCAGTACATGGATTCCGAACTCGACCGGCAGAAAAAACTGCAGGAAAGCTGACCCGGCAGTGGTGTGAACCCGGCGGTTGCGCCCGGCGGGTTCAGCGACGACAAAAAAAGGAGCACTCAGGTGCTCCTTTTTTTGTACCCGGAAAGGTTCAGAGCGGGGTGACGTTCTCCGCCTGCGGGCCTTTCTGGCCGTCGGTGACGGTGAACTCGACTTTCTGGCCATCGGCCAGCGTCTTGAAGCCCTCCCCCTTGATGGCGCTGAAGTGCACGAAGACGTCGGGTCCGTTTTCGCGCTCGATAAAGCCGTAGCCCTTGGTCTCGTTGAACCACTTGACGGTGCCAGTCTCTGTCGACATATCTCTTTCCTGCTCACTATGTATCGTTTGATGCCCATGGGGCACCGGGTTTCACTGTATTTATGGTCAACGTACCGAGGAACTTTGGGGAACTTCGACAACGCGCATAACCAGGCTGTTTTCACAGCTTTTTCGAGTGTAGCACCGCTGCGCGACAGGGAGATGAGGCTGCAAAGGACTAATTTCGGGAATTTTACGGCTTCGGGACGATGCCGGTCAGGGGCGCATGAGCGGCACCGAGCAGTCCGGGGCTGGAGTGTTGAATCAGCCTGACCGGCACGGCGCCCAGGGCGCCGGCCAGTGGCCCGCGGTCCCGCAAGCGTTCGAGGAAGGGGCTTTCCTGTAACAGGGGCGTGATGCGGGGAAGTATGCCACCAGCCAGGTAGAGTCCACCCCAGGCTCCGGTTGCGAGGATGAAGTCCGCGCAGAGATCACCCAGTAGAGCGCAGAAGACGGCCACGGTGCGAGCGCACTCGGCGTCTTCACCCGTCAGCGCCAGGCGGGTGATGTCGGCGGGCTCGAGAGGTACCGCCGCACCATGCTCGTGCTGACTGCGCGCCTCGTGCAATCGCGCCAGGCCGCTTCCGGAGAGCAGCAACTCGACATACACACGGCCGTAGCGGGCAACCAGCTGGGGCCAGAGTGCCAGCAGTTCCGGGGTGCCCGGTGCCAGGTTCATGTGGCCGGGCTCGCAGGCGATGGCCCGCGCAGTGGCACCGCGACCTTCCAGCAGGGCCCCGCCCAGACCGGTCCCCGGGCCCAGGACCGCCAGGCGACCCTGCGTGACTTCACCTGCCCCAGCCTGCAGGGTCACGACCTCGGACGCCGCCAGCCAGGGCAGCGCGTAGGCGTGGGCCTCGAAATCATTCAATACGGCGAGGGCGCGGAAACCGAAGCGCGAAGCCAGCGCGCGGCAGGAAAAAGACCAGTCGCGATTGGTCATGCGCACCTGGTCGCCGCGTATCAGGGCGGCCACGGCAAAACAGGCGGTTTCCGGTGTCGGTTCGTCGATATCCTGCAACCAGTGCTGGAGCACCGCTTCGAAATCCGCGAAGTCCCGGTTAAGGAAGGTCTGCTGGTATCGAAACTCGTTGCGCGCGGCATCGTGGATCGCCAGACGCGTGTGTGTGCCACCGAGGTCGGCAGCGACCCGCCGTGTCGCGGTGGCCAGCGGGCTCACGCGACCGCCAGAATCTTCATGATGTCGGTGGAACCCGGCTGCCCCATGACCGAGCCCCGGGTCAGCAACACGGCATCGCCCTTCGCCAGTTGCTGGCGTTCCAGCAGGAATTGAATGGCTTCCTGTTCGGCGCCCTCCGCGTCGGTGTGTCGGCAGTCAAAGAAGAGGGGAACCACGCCGCGGCACAGGCTCAGTCGCTGCAACGTGTGGCGATTGTGACTGAGGGCGAAGATTGGCAGGCCCGAGCTCAGTCGCGACATCAGCAGGGGAGTGGTGCCGGATTCCGTGAGGCAGGCGATACCGCGCACCCGCGGGTAGTGGTTGGCGGCGTAGATGGCGGACATCGCAATCACTTCCTGCGCCGATTCGAACTGGCGATCGACGCGGTAGCGGGACGTTCGCGCCACCGGGTGCCGTTCCGCTCCGAGGGCGGCCTCTGCCATGGCGCGCACCACCTCGACCGGATACTCGCCGACCGCGGTCTCCGCGGACAGCATGACGGCGTCCGTACCGTCGAGCACCGCATTGGCCACGTCGAAGACCTCGGCCCGCGTGGGCATGGGATTGCTGATCATGGACTCCATCATCTGGGTGGCGGTAATGACCACGCGGTCCATCTTGCGCGCCCGGGATATCAGGTCTTTCTGCAGGCCGATCAGTTCGGCGTCGCCGACTTCGACACCCAGGTCACCTCGGGCGACCATGATGCCGAAGGAGGCCTTCATGATGCCGTTCAGGGTGTCCAGGTGGGCCACCACCTCGGCCCGTTCGATCTTGGCGATAATGGCGGGCTGCAGCCCGTGACGCCCGAGCAGCTCCCGGGTCAGGTGGATGTCTTCCGCCGTGGAAACGAAAGAGACGGCGACAAAATCCGGCTGTACCTCTACCAGCCGGTCAATATCCGCCTTGTCCTTGGTCGTCAGCGCCGGCGCGGCAAGGCCGCCTCCCAGGCGATTGATGCCCTTGCGCGAGCCCAGCCGGCCGCCCTGGGTCACCGTGCAGGTGACGGCGGTGGTGGAGGCCTCGACCACCTCGAGGCGCAGGCGACCGTCGTCCAGCAGCAGGGTGTCGCCGGGCTTCACACTGCCTGGAAGCTCGCGGTAGTCCAGGCCCACGGCCTGTGCATCGCCCTGGTCGTCTCCCAGCTCCAGGTCGAGGCGAAAGTGTTGCCCGGCGCGCAATTCCACCGCGCCGTCGCGAAAGCTGGAGATACGTATCTTGGGACCCTGCAGGTCGGCGAGGATGCCCACCTGGCAACCGGTGGCCGCAGCCTGCCGGCGTATGCGATCGGCCACTTCCGCGTGGTGGCTGGCAGAGCCGTGGCTGAAGTTGAGGCGAAACACATTCACGCCTGCGCTCATCAGCTTGCCCAGCATGTCCTCGGCTTCGGTGCCGGGACCGATGGTGGCGACGATCTTGGTGCGTCGGTTGACGGTAACACTCATTGGGGCGTCCTTGCGGGTGGGTGGTGACGCAGGTAGTCGACCACCAGATCGGGAAAGTCGGTAAACAGGCCATCGACCTGCTGCTGCCCGACGAAGAGGTCAAGCAGCTGTTCAAAGCTGTCGATGCCTTCGGGCAGGTCGTCGCGACGAAAGGTGTAGGGGTGTACCAGCAGTCCCCTGGCGCGGGCTTCGCCAACCAGTGGCGAAAACAGCGGCGCTCCCTGCGGATCGCTGCCCAGGTAGATCTGTCGCAGCCAGGGGCCGATACCGTCCGCGTAGCGGGCAATCGCGTCCAGCCCTTCCGGTGTGAGCAGGAAGTCATAGTCGACCGCGCTGTCCTCACCCCAGCTGCTGTCGGCGATCAGCTGTATGAGTGGCAGGGGCGTGTGCAGCTCGTGCCTGAGGTAGCGCAGGGTGGCATCGTCAAAGCACTGCAGGAATACCTGTGACGCACGCTTGGCATAGCCGGTTTCCTGGAGGACCTCGAGCACTGCCCGCGCGATATCCTGTCCCTCGGCCGCGTGAAAGCGCGGCGCCTTGAGCTCGATATAGAGACCGGTCTGCTTGCCGCGGCTGCGGTCCAGGCCGGCGATCAGGCTGATTTCCTCTGCCAGCGTGGGCACCGTGAACAGCCCCGGCGTCAGGGGAAAGCGAGCGGGAAATACCGTTGCCTCGCCATCGGGCTGGCGACGCTCAAAGACGCGCAGCTGCCGGATTTCCGCCAGGCTGAAATCAATCGCGTAGTACTGACCATCCTTCCGCGCTCGCTCGAGGAAGCGTTCCGCGACATCCGTGGTGGTCTGCAGGTGAATGTCGTGCAGGACAATGGGTACGCCGTCCCGGGTCAGGACGATATCCTGTTCCAGATAGTCGGCGCCCATGGCGTGGGCCAGCGCCTTGGCTGCCAGGGTATGTTCCGGCAGGTAGCCGCTGGCGCCCCGATGGGCGATCACGATGGGTGTCTGCGCAAGGCTGTTCATGGTCAGCCATGATAGCGCAAGCAGGGCCGCCGCGAGCAGTCGGCGGCGGCCACCGGCGCTATTTTCCGATCTGCATGCGGATGGTCTTCTCGGTCTTGTCGCCGTAGGGCGGCAGCATGCCGCCGAGTTTGCCGACATTGAGTTTCACCTGGCGATAAATGGACTTGGCGTGGCTGAAGGTACGAAAGCCCGCTTCGCCGTGGTAGACGCCCATGCCACTGGCGCCCACACCGCCGAAGGGCAGTTCCTCCTGCATGATGTGCATGATGACATCGTTGATGCAGACGCCGCCAGAGGTGGTGCGCCGGAGGACCGCCGCCTCCTCGTTCCGGTCCTCGCCGAAATAATAGGCGGCCAGTGGGCGAGCGTGGGCATTCACGTAGCGCAGGGTTTCCTCGAAGTCGCGATAGGTGCGAATCGGCAGCAGTGGCCCGAACAGCTCGTCCTGCATCAGCTGCAGGTCTTCCGGTGGATGGGGAATCAGTGTCGGGGGGATCTTCCAGGTTCCCTGCTGCTGAGCGAAGTCCTCCCCGGCGGGGTTGATCGGGATAGTCGTGACGCCACGCTCCGCCGCCTCCTGCAGATAGCCCTGCAGGCGCTCGAAGTGCCGCTGGTTGATGATGGAGCTGTACTCCGGGTTGTCCAGCAGGCGCGGGTACATCGCGTTCACCGACCGGGTCGCGGCGGCGATGACCTCGTCGAGCTTTTCTTCGGGGACCATCAGGTAGTCCGGGGCCAGGCAAATCTGCCCGGCATTCAGCGTCTTGCCGAGCATGATGCGCTCCAGGCTCTGCTCGATATCGGCACTGCGGGAGATGATGACCGGCGACTTTCCGCCCAGCTCGAGGGTCACCGGCACCAGGTTCTGTGCCGCGGCTGCCATGATATGGCGACCCACCGAGGTCGCGCCGGTGAACAGCAGGTGGTCAAAGGGCAGGCCGGAAAAGGCCTGGCCCACCTCCGGGCCGCCGCTGAAGATGGCGACTTCGGTCTCGTCCCAGGCTTCTGCGACCAGCTCCGCCATGACCTCGGCGGTGGCCGGGGTATATTCCGAGGGCTTGATCATGGCCCGGTTGCCGGCGGCCAGAACGCCGGCGAGAGGGCCGAAGGTCAGGTACACCGGGAAGTTCCAGGGGGAAATTACCCCGACCACGCCCAGGGGTTGGTACTCAATCCGCGAACGGCCGCCCAGGAGGTTCAGGGGAAACATCGTGGGGCGGCGCTCGGGGCGCATCCAGCGGTCGAGGTGCTTGCGGGCGTGGCGCAGGGGAGTGATCGCCGCGGCCACATCGGTAAGCAGGGTGACTTCCCTTGGGCGACAGCTGAAGTCACTGTCGAGAGCCTCGACAAAGCGCTCCTGATGTCGCACCAGGGCGGCGATTCCGCGGTCAATCCGGTCCTGCCGGGTGGCGGCGCTGACCTCCCCCTCGCGGAGAAAGTCCTCGCGTTGTGCATGGAGTGTGGCCTGCAGCCGCTGTTGCAGGTCTTCCTGTCGGATCCGGGCTTCGGGTGCATTCATCGCGGGTCTCCCGTGTATTGTTATGTCTGGGCTGGCTGTAGAGTATAGTCCTCAGGCATGCGGGGATTAACTACCCTGTGGGGGTCGATTCCGGCCAGCGGGGCTTGGCAGCCGGGTCGGCACCTGCTAAAAAGCCCGCATGAGCGAAGCTGTTGATACACGTACACCCTCACCGCCCTGGGGATACTCCCGGGAGTGCCATTTCAGCCGCGAGCAACAGCTGCACATCGTGGCGGAATTTCACGCCCATCGTATACGCCCCAGCCGCATTGCCTACCGGGTGGGCATTGATATCGCCTTCATCGAGGCGCTGATTGCCGGTGAACTGGAAGCCGAGCGCTTTCCCCGCCTGGTGGCGTACTATCGTCGCAATCGCTACCAGCAACGGCTGCAGGAAAGCCAGCGCCTGCAGGGGGGGAGGCGTTTCGAGTTGCAACAGCGCATCGAGGCGGACTTCCAGCGCGAGGTGGATCTGTAGCCTGCGGTCAGAGTCGGGCTAGTTTTCGCGTTCGGCTTCCCGCTCCAATTGCCCGATCAGCCAGGCCTCGCGGCGTTCCAGTTCGGCAATGCGGCTTTCCAGCGCCGCCTTCTCCTCGGGAGCGGCCTGCTTGAGTTGTTCCCGACCCGCCTTCAGGTCTTCGTGGAGCTGCTCGCGCTGTACGCGCAGCTCCTCCACGCTGGCTGCTTCCTCCGCCTTGTCGAAGATCTTCTCCTCCGGGGTGTCCTGTGGGTCGGGATTCTCGCCGCTGTGCAATACCGGTTGCTCCGGCATCACGCGCTGCTCCGCATCCACCCGCCGCTGGTAGACGAAACCCGGTGACACGATTTCCACCTGATTGCCGTGCAGTTGTTCGAGAATTTTCTTGCGCAGGTTGGAGCGCGCGGTCAGTGGATGCTTCATGTCCTCGAGGAAGCCGCAGGCGCGGTAGACGACCGCGTGATCGAGCAATTCCTGGACCAGCACGAAGGGCTCCGTGAGGCCGGCGTCCTCACCGGCCGCGAGCAGCAGCTCCTGGATGCGTGTGTAGGGCTGGTCGTAGCCGATCGACACATCCGCGGAAATGATGGTGCCTTCCCGGTGCAGCACCGTGAAGGGCTCGGTGACCAGCAGCAGGTTGGGCAGGGTCACCAGGTCGCGCATTTCACTCTGGATCTGGGTGTTCAGCAATGCGCGTTTGGTCACCCGGCCGAAGAGTTCGTTGACCCGCACGTAGTCCCCCGGTCGGAAGGGATGGGTAATCTGCAGCATCACTCCCGCCATGGCATTGGCGACGAAGGTGGTGGAGGCGAGGGCGATGATCGCCGACAGCAGCACCCCGAGCAGGCTGAGCACCTGGCCCTGGGTTTCGTCGCTGATGGGCAGCACCACCACCAGGGCGATGATGCCGGCGGAGACGATCAGCCAGACCGCCAGCTGAAATACGATGCTGTCGGTGCCCTGGGGCCCGCGCAATGCCGCCAGGCGGGCCAGCAGCACACCGGTCAGCACCAGCGCCACTGTCAGCAGGGCGGGCCATGTGGTCTGCAACAGGGCGGTAAAATCGGGCACGAATGAATCCCCTCCGGACAGCACATGCGCTAATATAGCATGTGGTTTTCAACACTCCTGACCCGATGCGACCTCTGACCCGACACATGCCCCGCTCGACCCGCGCCCTGGCGCTGGTTGTGGCATTGTTGCTGGTCGGTTTCCAGGCCATTGAGTCCGGCCACGTGCACCTGCCCGCGGACCTGGCCGCTGACTGCGCCCTGTGCCACGGCCACGCACCGCTGGCACCGGCCAGCGCCCTGCCGCTGCTGTTTGCATCCTGGCGCACGTTCCTGCTGCCACTTGCCCCGACACCGGCACCGCTTCGCTTCGAGTACAGTCCCCGGCAAGCGAGGGCCCCGCCAGCTTTCTCCTGAACCGCCACATGTCAAACCCCTTTTGTTCAGGAGTAGAGAATGAAGACTTACCTGCCTGTTGCGCTGGCGGTTGCCAGCGCCCATGCCTGGGCGCAAGCGCCCCACACCGTTGAACACGTGCTGGTCACCGCACCCCTGCAGAAGCAGGAGGCGGAAACGGCCCTGCCGGTAACCGCCCTGGATCGCGATGCCCTGGCGCGCATCGCCGGCGCCACCATCGGCGACACCCTGGGCGACATGCCCGGGATCGCCAATGCCTCCTTTGGTCCCGGTGTCGGGCAGCCGGTGATTCGCGGGCAGCAGGGCCCGCGGGTGAGTGTCCTGCAGAACGGCACCAGCAGCGCCGATGCCGCGAATGTCAGCGCCGACCACGCCGTGTCTGTCGAGGCACTGCTGGCCGACTCGGTGGAGGTGCTGCGCGGTCCCTCCACGCTGCTCTATGGTGCCGGCGCCATTGGCGGCGTGGTGAATGTGATCGACAATCGCATCCCGCGCCGGCCCATCGAGGGCGTGGAGGGTGGCCTCGAGCTGCGCCACGACGGCGCCTCGGACATGGACACCAGTCTGTTGCGCCTGGATGGCGGCAACGGCACCTTTGCCTGGCACGTGGACGCCCTCTACCGGGACTGGAATGACCTGGATATCCCGGGAAGCGCAGGGCGTGACGGGGAGGCTCACGAAGATCACGAGCACGAGGGTCACGACGAGGGTCACGGGGACGACGAGCATGCCGATGCGGAAACCACCGAGGGCTATATTGGCAACACCGCCGGACTCACCCGCCAGCTCACCACCGGCGGCAGCTACCATTTCACCGGTGGCTTCGTCGGCCTGGCGGTGAGCCGGCTGGAAAACACCTATGGCATTCCCTCTGGAGCCCACGCCGGTCACGACCACGGTGATCACGAGGAGGAGGCGCATGGTGAAGATGAAGTCGCTCACCATGAGCATGGCGAAGCGGCGCATGATGAGCACACGGTTGAGACCGATGATCACGGCGACATCCTGCTGGATGTCGAGCAGACCCGCTATGACCTCGCCATGGAGCTGGAAAACCCCTTGCCGGGTTTTGCCCTCGCACGCTCCAGGTTGACCTACACCGACTACGAACATGCCGAGATCGAGGGCAGCGGGGAAATTGGCACCCTCTACAGTAACGAGACCTGGGAAGGGCGCCTGGAAATGGTGCACAACCCGTTGGGGGAGCTGCACGGCGCGCTGGGTCTGCAGGCCCGTCACGGTACCTTCAGTGCCCTGGGCGAGGAGGCCTTCATTCCCCGCACCCGCAGCCGCGACATCGGTATCTTCCTGGTCGAGGACTACCACTGGGACAACTGGACCCTGGAGGGTGGCTTGCGACTCGATCGCGACCGCCGGGACCCGGATGCCGCAAGGGCCGGCGAGGAGAGCTTCACCTCTGTAAGCGCCTCTGTCTCCGCACTCTGGAACCAGACCGAATCCCTGCAATGGCGGCTCTCCCTGGCACGCTCCGAGCGGGCGCCCTCGATTGAGGAGCTGTTCTCCAATGTGGACAACGCCGGGCCGGATACCTGGGTCGAGCACGCCGCGACCGCGGCCATCGAACTGGGTGATCCCGATCTGGGCACCGAGGTATCCCGGAACGTGGACCTTGCCCTGCACTGGCACGGCGACACCAGCGAGGTCGAAGTGACGGTGTTCCACAATGACTTTGCCGACTACATCACGCTGGTGAATACCGGTGCCGAGGTGGGCGAGATACCGGTGCTGGCCTATCACCAGGAGGGGGCGCGGTTCCACGGCGTGGAAGTCAGTGGCAGCCTGGAACTCGGGAGCCTGGCGGGCGGCGTGGTTCGCGCGGGCCTGAGTGGCGATATCATCCGCGGCGAGCTGGATAGTGGCGAGGACATTCCCCGCCTGCCTCCGCGTCGCATCGGTGGCCAGTTGAGCTGGAGCGGTGAGCGCCTGGAGCTGTGGACCCGCGTGCTCGATGCGGCGGCGCAGAAACGCAGTGGGCTGAATGAGTCGGATACCGCCGGCTACACCCGCTGGGATCTCGGTCTGGACTATCGGCTGCCACTGGGCGGTCGCGAGCTGGTGCTTTTCGTCGCCGGTCACAACCTGGGCGACGAGGAGATCCGCCTGAGCACCTCCTTCCTGCGCGATGTGGCGCCGGAGGCGGGCCGTTCCGTGGAGGCGGGCCTGCGCCTGCACTTCTGAGGGATCGGGGCGCAAGCCGGGCAGCCCGGTGAAACTTGGCTGTCCGGCTGGTAAAGTGTGCGGGTCTTTTTCTGCCACAGGCAAGTCCATGGCCCAGCGCATCATCGTCGGCATCAGTGGTGCCTCCGGCATCGTCTATGGCGTGCGGGCACTCGAGTTGCTGCGCGACAGCGGGGTGGAGACCCACCTGGTGATGACCCGCTCCGCGGAACTCACCCTGCACTACGAGCTCGATCTGACCACAGCGGACATCCACGCCCTGGCCTCGGTGGTGCACCCGGTGAAACACGTCGGGGCCAGCATTGCCAGCGGCTCTTTTCTGACCGCCGGTATGCTGATTGCCCCCTGTTCGGTGCGCAGCATGGGGGAGATCGCCACGGGTGTGACCTCCACGCTACTGACCCGCGCGGCGGACGTGGTGCTCAAGGAGCGCCGGCGCCTGGTGCTGATGGTTCGTGAAACCCCCCTGCATGTCGGGCACCTCCGCACCATGACGCAGCTCTCCGAAATGGGCGCGGTCATTGCGCCCCCGGTGCCCGCCTTCTATGCCCGTCCCGCCAGCCTCGATGACATGGTGACCCAGACCGTGGGGCGCGCCCTGGATCTTTTCGATATCGATAGCGGTCGCGTCGAGCGCTGGCAGGATCAGTGACTCAGGCGGCAACGAGTTCCCGCGGTTACCGCGCCCGGGCAGCGGTGCTGTTTGGCGTCGTGCTTATCGACCTGATCGGTTTCGGCATCGTGATTCCCATCCTGCCCTTCCTGTCGCCGCAACTGGGCGCCGGCAAGCTGGATATCGCCCTGATCATCATCACCTACGCGGTCTTCTCCGGCGTGTCGGGGCCCTACTGGGGGCGCCTGTCGGACCGCCTCGGGCGCAAGCCGGTGATCATGATCTGCCTGGCGGGCGGGGCACTGGCCTACGTTGCACTCGCCCTCGCCAGCGAGCTGTGGATGGTCTATGCCGCGCGTGCCTTTGCCGGGCTGATGGCCGGCAACCTGGGGGTGGCATCGGCCATGATGGCGGATCTGACCCCCGGCGAGCGCCGCGCCCGGGGCATGGGACAGATTGGCGCAGCCTTTGGGCTGGGACTGGTGCTGGGACCTCTGCTGGGTGGCCTGCTGGCCGGCGGTGACGACAGTTTCACGCTGCCCTGCCTGTTTGCGGGGGGCATGTCACTGCTGGCCATCCTGGCCGCCGGCCTGTTTCTCGAGGAATCCGTGGGCGCCGAGCATCGCGCGGCCAGCCGGGCGGCCCACCGTCGCGGTGTCCGTCACTCGTTGCTGAAAATGCTGCGGGAGACCGGCAACCGTTTGCTGGTCTTCCAGTTTCTGCTGCACGCCGCCGCCGTCAGCTCACTGACCTACCTGGTGCCCTTGTGGCTGGGTGACATGCTGGGCTGGGGCGCCCGGGAAGTGGGCATCGTGTTTGGTGTCCAGGGAGCGATCATGGTGCTGCTGCAGGGGGGGCTGCTGGGCCTGCTGGTGCGTGTGGTGGGGGAGTGGCGGTTGCTGCGAGCCTGCATCAGCCTGCTGCTTTGCGGGTTGCTGCTGGCCTTGTTCGCCGGCGGCAAGCTGTCAATGCTGGCGGCGATCTACCTGGCCCTGTCCGGCTCCACGCTGTGCATGCCCTTGCTTAACAGCATCACCAGCCAGCGCACGCCCCAGGCACTGCGTGGGCGGATGCTGGGGACGACGGCATCGGCGGCTTCCTGGGGGCGGGTGGTGGGGCCGCTGATGACCGGTGCCAACCTGAGCCTCTTCGGTTACCAGGCCGCCTGGCTGGGGATCGTGCTGATTGTCGCGATCTACTTGTCCTGGGCGCTGGGGGCGCCGCCGACGCCGGCAACATCGCCGGCGCGCTGAGACGAACCGGGCTTTACCCATAACGATAAGTGACAATACAAGGAGATCTGTCATGTCCACGCAAGTGTTTGATCTGAGCGGCCGCCTGGCCCTGGTAAGCGGTGCCAGCCGGGGTATCGGCGAGTCCATCGCCCGCCTGCTGGCGGAGCAGGGTGCCCGGGTGATTGTCTCCAGCCGCAAGCTGGAGGACTGCGAGGCGGTGGCCGCCAGTATTCGCGAGGGAGGTGGCGAGGCCGAGGCCATGGCCTGCAATGTCGGTCGCCTGGAGGATATCGCGGCACTTTTTGCCGCGGTGCGCGAACGTCACGGCCGACTGGATATCCTGGTCAACAACGGCGCCGCCAACCCCTATTTCGGCCACATCCTCGACACTGACCTTGGAGCTTTCCAGAAAACCGTCGACGTGAATATCCGCGGTTACTTCTTCATGTCGGTGGAGGCGGGCAAGCTGATGCGCGAGCAGGGCAGCGGGGTGATCGTCAATACCGCCTCCATCAATGCCCTGCAGCCGGGCCCGATGCAGGGCATCTACAGCATTACCAAGGCGGCGGTGGTCAACATGACCAAGGCCTTCGCCCGGGAGTGCGCGCCCCTGGGGATCCGCTGCAACGCCCTGATCCCCGGCCTGACCCGCACCAAGTTTGCCGGTGCACTGTTCGAGAACGACGACATCTACGCCATGGCCATGGACAAGATTCCCATGAAGCGCCACGCGGAGCCGGAGGAAATGGCCGGGGCCGTCCTCTACCTGGTCTCCGATGCCGCCAGCTATACCACGGGTGAATGCATTGTCGTGGACGGCGGCTTCACGATCTAGCGCTGCCGCAGGGACGCGTCGGCAGGCCGCGGGATATCAGGGTCGCCAGGCACAGCAGGGCAGCGGAGACCCACAGGCAGGCCTGCAGCCCTGCGCTGCCCTGGCCCGCCCACTGGAACAGCCAGCCCGAGAGCAGGGTGCCCAGCAGTCGTCCCAGGGCGTTGGACATGTAGTAGAAGCCGACATCCAGTGATACCCCGTCGCGGTCGGCGTAGCTGACGATCAGGTAGCTGTGCAGGGAGGCGTTGACCGCGAACACAGCGCCGAACAGCAGCAGACCGCCGACCAGCGCGGTCGCCGGGTCCATGCCCCACCACAATCCCAGGGCAATGGCCCCGGGCAGCAGGGTGAGCAGCGCCGCCCAGCGCGTCGCGGCGCGCCCGTCGGGCACGCCTCTGCCGGCACTGCCGGTGATGCGCGGCGCCAGGGCCTGCACCAGCCCGTAGCCGATCACCCACAGGGCCAGAAAACCCCCGGTTTGACTGTGGTTCCAGCCCAGGGACTGGGACAGGAAGACCGGCAGGGCCACCACGAACCAGACGTCCCGGGCGCCGAACAGGCACAGCCGCGCCGCCGAGAGCACGTTGATGGCAGGGCTCTTGGACAGCAGGTCGCGGAACCTGGGTTTCTGTTTCGCGCGCCCCAGTTCCTGTTTCAGCAGTAGCAGACTGAGCAGCCAGACCAGGCTCAGGGCCACCGCCATGGCGGCCACAGCGCCGGCAAAGCCGAGGGTCATCAGCAGCACGCCGCCGAGGAAAAAGCCCGCCCCCTTGAGGGCATTCTTGGAGCCGGTGAGCAGGGCCACCCACTTGTACAGCGTGCCCTGGGCGTCCTTTGGCACATGTAATTTGATGGCGCTCTTGGCGCTCATCTTGTTGAGGTCCTTGGCGATACCCGACAGCGCCTGGGCGGCCATTACCCAGGGCACGGTAAGCCAGGCGGCCGGCACCAGTAGCATCGCCAGCGCCAGCACCTGCAGGATCAGGCCCACCTGCATGGTGCGGTTGAGGCCGACGTGCGCTCCCAGCCAGCCCCCCAGCAGGTTGGTGACCACCCCGAAGATCTCGTAGAACAGGAACAGCAGGGCAATTTCCAGCGGTGAGTAGCCCAGACCGTGGAAGTGCAGCACCACCAGCATGCGCAGGGCGCCGTCGGTGAGGGTAAAGGCCCAGTAGTTGCCGGTGACCACCAGGTACTGGCGCAGCTCCGGGGCGAGGCGGGCCAGCATCTCAGCCGCGCCCCACCTTGAGGGCCAGCTCCGCGCTGCGGTTGGCGTAGCCCCACTCGTTGTCGTACCAGGCGTAGATCTTCACCTGGGTGCCGTTGACCACCAGGGTGGACAGGGCATCGATGACGCTGGAGCGCGGGTCACTGCGGTAGTCGATCGACACCAGCGGCAGCTCCTCGTAACCGAGAATGCCCTGCAACTCACCGTCGGCAGCGGCCTTCAGCAGGGCGTTGACTTCCTCGGCAGTGGTTTCCCGTGCCACCTCGAACACGCAATCGGTAATCGAGGCATTGGCCAGCGGTACCCGAATGGCGTGACCGTTCAGCTTTCCCCGCAGCTCCGGGAAGATCTGGGTGATGGCGGTGGCGGAGCCGGTAGTGGTGGGAATCAGGCTCATGCCGCAGGCTCGCGCCCGGCGCAGGTCCTTGTGGGGCGCATCGAGAATGGTCTGGGTGTTGGTCAGGTCGTGGATGGTGGTGATCGAGCCGTGGCGGATGCCGAGTGCCTCGTGGACCACCTTGACCACCGGCGCCAGGCAGTTGGTGGTGCAGGAGGCCGCGGTCACGATGCGATGCCGAGCCGGGTCGTAGTGGTGGTCGTTGACCCCCATCACCACGTTGAGCACCCCCTCCTCCTTGACCGGCGCGGTGACCACCACCCGCTGCACGCCCTGGTCCAGGTAGGCCTGCAGCAGAGCTTTGGTCTTCATCTTGCCCGAGGCCTCAACGACAAGGTCGCAGGCGCTCCAGTCGGTGTCCGCGATCGCCCGGTTGTGGCTCACCGCGATGCGCGCGCCATTGATGCGCATGCTGTTGCCCTCGGCGACCGCCTCGTGCTGCCAGCGACCGTGCACCGAGTCAAAGTTGAGCAGATGCGCCAGAGTGGCGGCGTCACCGGCGGGATCGTTGACTTGCAGGACCTCTACATCACGGTGTTCAAACAGCACCCGCAGGGTCAGGCGCCCCATGCGGCCAAAGCCATTGATGCCGATTTTCAGAGCCATTGCCGATACTCCTTTGCAACAGAAAAGCATTCACGCAGCACGCTAACAGAAGGATCGCGCACGCAATCGAGGCAGCAGAAGAACGTCCTCTACCGCCGGGATCAGCTCTGCCCTGCCTGCGATGCCGGAAACCAGTGCCGCGTGCGGTTGGCTATCGCCACCAGGGACAGCATCACCGGCACCTCCACCAGCACCCCGACCACGGTGGCCAGGGCCGCGCCGGAGTGCAGGCCGAACAGGGAAATGGCCACCGCCACCGCCAGCTCGAAGAAATTCGAGGTACCAATCAGGCAGGCCGGCGCCGCCACGTTGTGGGGCAGGCGCAAGCAGTACGCCGCCGCATAGGCGATGATGAAAATGCCGTAGCTCTGCACCAGCAGTGGTATTGCAATCAGCCCGATGGTCTGGGGCTGGGCAATGATGGTCTGCGCCTGAAAGCCGAACAGCAGGGCGACAGTCGCCAGCAGGCCGAGAATCGACCAGGGCTTGAGGGTGTGGAGGAAGCTCTGCAAGCGCTCGCCGTCACCCTGGCGCTCCAGCCGATGCCGGGTCCAGGCGCCAGCGACCAGGGGCAGCACCACGTACAGCAACACCGACAGCAGCAGGGTTTCCCAGGGTACGTGGATATCGCTGACCCCGAGCAGAAAGGCGGCAATCGGTGCAAAGGCAAACACCATGATCACGTCGTTTACCGACACCTGCACCAGGGTGTAGTTGGGGTCGCCTTTGGTCAGATGGCTCCACACGAACACCATCGCCGTGCAGGGCGCGACACCGAGCAGAATCATCCCGGCGATGTACTCTCCCGCGCTTTGCGGGTCCACCCAGTCCGCGAACAGCACCCGGAAAAACAGCCAGCCGAGGGCCGCCATGGTAAAGGGCTTGATCAGCCAGTTGACCACCAGGGTCAGCAGCAGCCCCCTGGGGCGTTTGCCGACATCCTTGATGGCGGCAAAATCGATCTGCACCATCATCGGGTAGATCATGACCCAGATGAAGACCGCCACCACCAGGTTGACGTGCGCGAACTCCAGGCCGGCGACTGCCGCAAACAGCCCGGGCACCAGGTTGCCCAGGCCTACGCCGCCGAGAATGCACAGCGCGACCCAAAGGCTCATGTAACGTTCGAAAATTCCCATACCTTGCGGCCCCTCAGATGGCGCGCTGATTGACCCGGGCCGAAAGCTGTTCGGCACTTTCCACCCGCTCGGAATAGCGGTCCGTCAGGTATTCGCTGCAGCCGCGGGTCAGCAGGGTAAACTTCGTCAGCTCCTCCATCACGTCGACGATGCGATTGTAGTAGGGCGAGGGTCTCATGCGGTCGTTGTCGTCAAACTCCAGGAAAGCCTTGGCCACCGAGGACTGGTTGGGGATGGTGATCATGCGCATCCAGCGACCGAGGACCCGGAGCTGGTTCACCGCATTGAAGCTCTGGGATCCACCGCTGACCTGCATCACCGCCAGGGTCTTGCCCTGGGTGGGACGCACCGCGCCCAGGCTGAGGGGAATCCAGTCAATTTGCGCCTTCATGACCCCGGTCATGGCGCCGTGGCGCTCGGGGGAACACCACACCATGCCTTCGCACCACTGCACCAGCTCCCGCAGCTCCTGCACCTTCGGGTGATCCGCCTCCACTTCGTCCGGCAGGGGCAGGCCCGCGGGGTTGAAGGTGCGGGTTTCCGCACCCATGGCCTGCAGCAGCCGCGCCGCCTCCTCCGTCACCAGGCGGCTGAAGGAACGCTTGCGCAGGGATCCGTAGAGCAGAAGGATGCGCGGCGGATGCTCGGGGCCAGGTTGAAGCAGCGATTGGCTGCAGGGATGCCTGAACTGTTTGCGATCGAGGTTGGGTAATTCCGGGGTCATGGCCTATGTCTCGGCTGTTTCATCGCATAGCCGGCCGCCGTCCCGAGGACGATCGGTCATGCCCTGCAGTCGCGCCAGGGGCGCCTGTAACAGTGATGTGCTGTTCTCCCGGGTCAGGCCCAGCACCTCGCGCATCCAGTCGGGCAGGTGGGGGTGCAGGCGGTAATAGACCCACTGCCCCTGGCGTCGATCCGCCAGCACACCGCTTTTGCGCAACTGCGCCAGGTGACGGGAAACATGCGGTTGCGGCAGCTCCAGGGCGGCCATCAGCTCGCAGACGCACAGCTCGCCTTCCCCGTCGATCAGCAGCAGGCTAAGGAGGCGTGTCTGGTCGGCCAGTGCCTTGTAGAAGGTCAGCGGCTGCAGAGCCTTGAGGGTGGTGCCGACCTGCTTGCTGTTGACCAGCACAAAAAGGCGCAGCCGTTCGCTGATTTCCTGCAGGGTATGCTTGAACGCTCTGAGGTCGAGGCTGACCCGGGGGTCGGGGAAGTCCCAGGCCATGACCACGCCACTCTCTGGCCAGTGGCGGCAATCGCGATGCGCCTTGTCGCAGAGGCTGATGACGTAGTCGAAGTGCTGTTTGGCCAGGCCCTCGAGCGATTTTGAATGCAGACCCTGTGTGTCCACGCCGAAATCCTGCAGTGCCTGCAGGGTGCGAGGATCTATCTCCTCGGGGTCGGTGCCGGCGCTGCAGACGTCAAAGCGGTCGCCGGCAATATGGCGAAGCATGGCCTCGGCCATCTGCGAGCGGGCAGAGTTGCCGCGGCAGAGAAACAGCACGCGTTTTTTCATGGGGCCTCCATATTCCGAAGGCACCATATATGATTTTACTTATATGATCAATATCGTATGCGGCTGCATCTTGGGCCAGGGAATCAGCCCGCGCGCAGGTAACTGAAGCCTCCCTCCTTGATATAGAGCTCGCAATAGTCATTGCTGGTCGGCTCCAGGGATCCGCCGGCGGGAATCCGCAGCCAGGTGTGCAGGCCGTAGCTTCCCCGGGCATCGCTGAAGCTCCCCTTGAGGACCAGCAGCTCGGCGCCCTGGGGGAAATTGATGCGGCCCAGCTCGGCGGGGGTATCCCAGGCCTCCAGGCGCATGAAGTCGGTGTAGGGCTCCTGGGCGTAGAGTTTTTTCCAGCTTACGCTTTTCTTCACCGAGGGTTGCCAGGGGCGCGCCCGGGTGTCGACGGCCACATGTTCGCGGTCGGCACCGGGAAACTGGCGCAGCTTGACGAACAGCAGGCAGCCGTCTCGAGAAAAAGGCTGGTGCGTGAAGCCCTCGGGGTTGAGCAGGTAACTGCCGGCGGGCCAGTCGCCGTGCTCGTCGGAAAAGACCCCCTCGAGGACCAGGATTTCCTCGCCCTGGGGGTGGTCGTGCGCGGGGAAGTTTGCACCCGGTTCGTAGCGCACCAGGGAGGTGACCTGGCCGGACTCCTGGGCCCCCACCCGGTGGAAGCGCTTGCGCAGGACGTGCCTGCCCGGGCTGGGTGTCCAGCTCAGGTGCTCCGGGCGCATGACGATGCGCTGGCTCAGATCCCCGTTCAGGGGCGTGTTGCTGTCACTCATGGCGAATGCCTGTCGGCTGGAAAGTCAGTGGGCAGCCATGGTAATCCCAAGCTGCCTCTGTTGTCAGGATGCAGGCCTGGGGTATGCTCTGGTGATGCGCAAGAAGATTCTGGTTACCCATACGCTGCCCGGCGAGCGTATCCACGCCCTCTCCGAGCTGGCCGACGTAAATGTCTGGCTTGGCCCTGGCCTGATGCCCGCCGATTCACTGCGCGAGGAGCTGGCGGGCTGCCACGGACTGGTGTGCCTCCTTACCGACCAGGTTTCCCGCGAGTTGATCGAAGCCAGCCCCGACCTGACCTTCGTGTCCAGCATGTCGGTGGGGGTGGATCATGTCGATGTGAGTGCCCTCAATGCCCGCGGGATCCCGTTGGGACATACCCCGGGGGTGCTGGTGGAGACTACCGCGGATACGGCCTTTGCCCTGCTGCTGGCGGCGGCGCGCCGCATCAGCGAGGCAGACTGCTTTGTGCGCCAGGGCGCGTGGCGGCGGGAGAATCGCTGGTCACCCGACTTCTTCACCGGCAAGGATGTCAGCGGCGCCACCCTGGGTGTCCTCGGCCTGGGGGCGATTGGGCAGGCGGTGGCGCGCCGGGCGGCTGCCTTCGGCATGCGCGTGCTGGCCTGGAACCGCAGCCCGCGGGAGGTGCCCGGGGTGACCGCCGTCAGCCTGGAGGAACTGCTGGCCGAGTCGGATTTCCTCAGTGTGCATCTGGCCCTGACTGACGAGACACGCGGTCTGCTCGGCGCCGGGCGTATCGCGGCCATGAAGCCCGGTGCCGTGCTGGTCAATACGGCGCGGGGTGGCATTGTCGATGAGCATGCCCTGGCCGAAGCCCTGGGCCAGGGTCAGCTGTATGCCGCCGGCATCGACGTCTTCGAGGAAGAGCCGGTGCCTGCGGATAACCCCCTGCTCGCACTCCCTAACGTGGTGCTGGCGCCACATATAGGCAGTGCGACCGCGGCCACCCGCGCACGGATGGCGGACATGGCGGCAAACAATGCCATCGCCGCCTTGAACGGCGAAGCCATGCCCCATTGCTTCAACCCCGAGGTCTATCGCGACAGGGGCTGAGGGGCGGGCTACTGCTATTTGCGTACCGAGCTGCGGTAGGCGCGCGGCGACATCCCCACGGTGCGCCGGAACAGGCGCGAAAAGTACAGCGGGTCGCTGTAACCCGCGGCGGCCGCAATCGCCTTGACCGGCAGGTCCGAGCTGTCCAGCAACTGACAGGCGTATTCCATCTTCATGTGCAGGAAATGCTGGATGGGCGAGTAACCCGTGAGCGCCTTGTAGCGGCTGGCAAAGTGGTACTTGGACAAATGCGCCACGGCCGCCAGTTGCTCCAGCTCCAGGCTGGCATGGATGTTGTCCCGCATGGTCGCCTGAATCGCTTCCAGGTCCAGGCCGCTGGCGTGAGTAGCCCGCTGCCGGTTGGCTTCCAGGGCAAACTGGGTGAACAGGTGCCGGCAGTGGTTGGCCGCGTTGATGAAGGCCTTGCTGCTGTAACCCGTGCGACTCACCGCCAGTAGACTGTGAAAGGCTGCGCTCAGGCCGGGAGCGAGGCCCACGGGGATAACCAGGCGGTTGTCCCGATAGCCCAGGTACTCCATGAAAACCCGCGAACTGACGCCCTGGAAGTGCACCCAGTAGAGCGTCCAGGGTTGCGCGCTGTCCGCCGCATAGCTGTGGGGCAGGCCCTGGGGCAACAGCAGCAGGTCCCCTGGGCCGACCGACAGTCGCTGATCGGCGGCGCGCAGGCGGCCGTGACCCTCGACACAGTAGATCAGCAGGTTGTCGTCGTGGCGCCTGCGCCGCATGCGGTGCCCCCGTGCCGCCGGATAGTAGCCCATGGCGGTGGGGTAGCAGTCCCGGGTGAGGGGGTGCCGGTGCAGTTGCTCGAGCATGAACACCGGCGTCAGGAAGCGCACCCCCTGCTCGGGAAGTGACCATTGTGAGGGACTACTCATGGCCTGGAGTCCTGTTGCGGGGTGTTTATGGTTTTCATGGCAGCAATATAGTCCATATTGATCGCAATTTCGTCCCTTTGACCCGCTCCTGTGCCCGGGTAGTCTGCCCTGCCATTATAAAAATCCCGTCTATAGTCTGTTGTGGGCGGGATCCCGACCCGCAAGTAGCACGACAGGAGTGTGAATCATGGCCAAGGTGCAGGAAACTCAGGAAAACAACGAAGTCCAGCAGGAAATCGCCGAGATGATGGCGCGCGCCCGGGCGGCGCAGGCTGCGATAGAGCACTATACCCAGGAACAGGTCGACGAGCTCATCACCGCCATGGTCTGGTCCGTGGCCCGGGAAGACGTCTCGGAGAAAATTGCCCAGTTCGCGGTGGAGGAAACCCAGCTCGGCAACTACGACGGCAAATTCCTCAAGATCCACCGCAAGACGCGGGCGACCCTGCTGGACATCATCGATGACAAGTCGGTGGGTGTGATCGAGGAAGACCCGGTGCGCAACATCATCAAGATCGCCAAGCCGGTGGGCGTGATTGGCGCACTGTCGCCCTCGACTAATCCGGAGGCGACGCCGGTGATCAAGGCCATCTCCGCGGTCAAGGGACGCAATGCCATCATCATCGCGCCGCACCCGCGTGCCAAGCTGACCAACAAGATGATCTGCGACTACATGCGCGAAGCGATTGTCGCCATGGGCGCCCCGGCGGACCTGGTGCAGAGCATCGACGTTCCCTCCCTGGACAAGACCAACGAGTTGATGCGTCAGTGCGACCGCATTCTCGCCACCGGTGGCGAGGCCATGGTGAGTGCGGCCTATTCCTCCGGCACCCCGGCTCTCGGCGTGGGTGTGGGCAATGCCGTGATCACCGTCGACGACACCGCCGACCTGGATGAGGCGGCGGAGAAGATCCGCATTTCCAAGACCCTGGACCTGGCGGCCTCCTGCTCCTCCGACAACTCGGTGCTGGTATTCGAGTCCATCTACGACGAGTTTGTCGAGAAGCTCAAGCACGAGGGCGGCTACATCATCGAGGGTGATGACAAGCAGAAGCTGCAGGACGTGATCTGGGTGGACGGGCACCTGAATGCCCAGATCGTCGCCCAGCGCGCGACCACGATTGCCGGCCGCGCGGGAATCGATCTGCCCGAGGGCAAGCAGTTCTTCATCGTGCCCGAGGTGGGTGCCGGGCCGGATTACCCCTTTTCCGGCGAGAAACTGACCGTGACCATGGCCCTCTACAAGATCAAGGACATCGACGAGGCGATCGCGCTGACCAACCGTATCCAGGCCTACCAGGGGCAGGGGCACAGCTGCGGGATCTACTCGAAGAACGACGACAACATTCTCAAGCTGGCCCTGGGCACCAAGACCTCGCGGGTGATGGTGAACCAGCCCCAGGCGGCCTCCAACAGCGGCAACCTGTGGAACGGCATGCGACAGACCTTTTCCCTGGGCTGTGGCTCCTGGGGCGGCAACAGCATCAACCACAACATCACCTGGCGCGACCTGATCAACGAGACCTGGGTGTCCAAGCCGCTGGCCAAGACCAAGGAGATCCCCAGTGACGAGGTTCTCTTCGGCAAAGTCATGAACCGCTTCTAGGAGGTCGGAGCATGGATTTTTCGGTTTCCGAAGAACAGCAGGCCTTCGTCGACAGCGCGCGGGCCTTCTCGGAAAAGCAGCTGGCGCCGAACGCGGCGCGCTGGGATGCCGAGGCGATCTTTCCCAAGGAGGCCTTCGCCGCCGCCGGCGAGCTGGGCTTCATGGGCATGTACACCCCGGAAACGGCCGGCGGCCTGGGCATGAGTCGCCTCGACGCCAGCCTGATTGTGGAGGAGCTGGCCCGGGGGTGTACCACCACCGCGGCCTTCATGACCATTCACAACATGGCCACCAGCATGATCGGCAAGTACGGCAGTGAAGCGCTGATCGAGCAGTGGTGCCCGGACCTGGTGATGGGCAGCAAGTTGGCCTCCTATTGCCTAACCGAACCGGGCGCCGGCTCCGATGCCGCGTCGCTGCGTACCAGCGCCAAGCGCGATGGTGAAGACTATCTGGTCAACGGCAGCAAGGTGTTCATCTCCGGCGCCGGCGAGACCGATGTGCTGGTGGTCATGTTGCGCACCGGTGCCGAGGGCCCCAAGGGGGTAACGGCAATGGCCATCCCCGCCGATGCCGAGGGTGTCAGCTACGGCAAGAAGGAAGAAAAGATGGGCTGGAATGCCCAGCCCACGCGCATGGTCAGCTTCGACAATGTGCGCGTGCCGGTGGCCAATCGCCTGGGCGAGGAAGGGCAGGGCTTTGCCATTGCCATGGAGGGCCTCGACGGCGGTCGCATCAATATCGCCACCTGCAGTATCGGTACCGCGCAGCAGGCCCTGCAGGAAGCCGCGGACTACGTCCAGGAGCGGCGCCAGTTCAACAGCGCCATCGCCGACTTCCAGGCGACCCAGTTCAAGCTGGCCGACATGCTCACCGAGCTGGTGGCTGCGCGGCAGATGGTGCGCCTGGCGGCTTTCAAGCTCGATAGCGCCGACCCGCAGGCGACGACCTACTGCGCCATGGCCAAGCGTTTCGCCACCGATGTGGGCTTTCAGGTATGCAACGATGCGCTGCAACTGCTCGGCGGCTACGGCTACATTCGCGAATACCCCATGGAACGGCACATGCGCGACACCCGCGTACACCAGATCCTGGAAGGAACCAATGAAATCATGCGCGTCATCGTGGCGCGACGACTGCTGATGGAAGGCGCCCTGGAGGTTATAAAATGAGCCTGAGCACGAGTGACAAGATCAAGGTTGAACTGCGCGGACACACCGCGCTGGTGACTATCGACAACCCCGCCGCCAATACCTGGGACGTGGAGAGCCTGCCGGCCCTGCGCGACCTGGTGGGCAAGCTGAATGAAAACCCCGAGGTCTATGCCCTGGTGTTGACCGGTGCCGGCGAGAAATTCTTCTCCGCGGGCGCCGACCTCAAGCTGTTTGCCGACGGCGACCCGAAAACCGCTGACGAGATGGCGCGCTATTTTGGTGAGGCCTTTGAAACCCTCGCGGATTTTCGCGGTGTCTCCATCGCCGCGGTGAATGGTTTTGCCATGGGCGGCGGTCTGGAAGTCGCCCTGGCCTGTGATATCCGCATTGCCGAGGAGCAGGCGCAGATGGCCCTGCCGGAAGCCAAAGTCGGTCTGCTGCCCTGCGCGGGTGGCACCCAGCGCCTGTCCTGGCTGGTGGGCGAGGGCTGGGCCAAGCGCATGATCCTCTGTGGCGAGCGCATCAATGCCGCCACCGCCGAGCGCATTGGCCTGGTCGAGGAAGTGGTCGGCAAGGGCGAGGCCCTGGACAAGGCCCTGGCCCTGGCCGAGCAGGTGGGCGAGCAGAGCCCGTCCTCCATTGGCCGCTGCAAGCGCCTGATTCATTCCGCCCGGGACAAGGCCATTGCCGATGGTCTGCAGGGAGAGCGTGAGCTGTTCGTGGAGCTGTTCTCCACCGAGGACCAGCGCGAAGGCGTGAATGCCTTCCTGGAAAAGCGCAAACCCGAGTGGAAGAATCGCTGAGCACGCAACGCCAGTAGAGGAGAGTTTGATGTCAGACGACGCGATAGTTTTCGCAGAATTGCCGGCCAAAACCGGCAAGGTTGGCCGGGTTACCCTGAACGTGCCTGGCACCCTGAATTCCCTGACCCTGGATATGGTCGACCTGCTGCAGAACCAGCTGGATCGCTGGGCAGAGGACGATGCGGTGGCCGCTGTCTTTATCGAGGGCAGCGGCGAAAAGGCCTTCTGCGCCGGTGGCGACGTGCAGGCGCTATACCGCTCGGCCATCGCCACCCCGGGCGGGCCCTGCGAATACGCGGAGGCCTTTTTTACCCGGGAATACCGCATGAACTACACCCTGCATACCTACCCCAAGCCGATCGTGTGCTGGGGCAACGGTATTGTGATGGGGGGTGGCCTGGGGGTCATGGCCGGCTGTAGTCACCGGGTGGTGACGGAATCCACGCGCATTGCCATGCCGGAAATCACCATTGCCCTGTTCCCGGACGTCGGCGGCAGCTGGTTCCTCAACCACATGCCGGGCCGCTCGGGGGAGTTCCTCGCACTGACCGGGGCTTCGATCAATGCCGCGGACGCCCTTTACACCGGCCTTGCCGACCGCTTTATCGCCAGCGAGCACCGGGATGCGGTGCTGAAGGGGCTGCAGGCCCAGCAGTGGCTGGCGGATGACGCACTCGCCAATCACGGCCTGGTGCGCCATGTCCTGCGTCCCTTCGCCGAGCAGAGCCTGTCTTCGCTTCCGGGCGGGCAGGTGGAGCCGCACATGGGGCGCATCGGTTCACTCTGCGACGGCGACAGTGTCCACGAGATCATCGACAACATTCTCGCCCAGCACACGGATGACCCCTGGCTGGCCAAGGCGAGGGACAGCCTGGCCCACGGTTCCAAGCTGGCTGCCCTGTGGATTCATCGCCAGTTGCGGGAAACCCGGCACAGTTCCCTGCGCGAGGTCTTCCAGGCGGAAATCCTGCTGGCGACCAACGTGGTGCGGCACCCCGAGTTTGCCGAGGGCGTGCGAGCCCTGCTGATCGACAAGGACCGCAAGCCCGCCTGGCAGTTCCAGCGCTCCCGCGATGTGCCGCAGGATTTGCTGGACGCCTTCTTCACGCCGCCCTGGCCGGAAAATCCCCTGGCGGACCTGTAAACAACGAGGTAATAACATGGCAAAAGCAGGATTTATCGGGCTCGGCAATATGGGCGGCCCGATGGCAATCAATCTGATCAAGGCCGGTCACCAGGTTGCCGTCTTCGATCTCTCTGAAGCGGCATGTAAGCAGTTGTCAGAGGCCGGTGCGACGGTGGCGGAAAGCGCCGCCGCGGCCAGTGAAGGTGCCGACTACGTGATTTCGATGCTGCCTGCGGGCAAGCACGTTGCCGGCACCTACCTGGGTGACGACGGCCTGCTGGCGAAACTGGACGCCAGCACCACCGTGATCGACTGCAGTACCATCGATGCGGAAACCAGCCGCAAGGTGGGCGAGGCCGCCGCGGACCGGGGCATCGGCTTCATGGATTGCCCGGTGTCCGGTGGGGTGGCCGCGGCGGCGGCCGGAACGCTGGCTTTCATGTGTGGCGGCGACGCGGCCAGTTTCGAGAAAGCCCGGGTGATTCTGGCCGACATGGGCAAGAACATTTTCCACGCCGGCCCCGCCGGCGCCGGCCAGGTGGCCAAGGCCTGCAACAACATGCTGCTGGCGATCCACATGATCGGTACCTGTGAGGCGCTGGAAATGGGCGCCCGCAATGGCCTGGACCCGAAGGTGCTCTCGGATATCATGCTCGCCAGTTCCGGGCGCAACTGGTCCCTGGAGGTCTACAACCCCTGGCCCGGCGTGATGGAAAATGCCCCCGCCAGCAAGGGCTACCAGCCCGGCTTCATGGTCGACCTGATGGTCAAGGACCTCGGGTTGGCGATGGAAGTGGCTGAAGGCAGTGGCGTGGACAACGCCATGGGCCAGCTGGCGCGCAGGCTCTACGAGGGGCACCAGGGCGGTGGCAATGGCCAGCGCGACTTCTCCTCCATCCTGGAGCGCCTCAAGGCCTCCTGAATCCAAGGTCCGGCCTTGTGCCCCGAGTTGGCCCGGGTCGGATCGCGCGGCGCGGCGGATCAGTCGCCCTGCGCGAGGGGCCACTCCGCCAGCGGCTGGTAGTGCACGCCTTGCCGACCCGCTACCGACTCGTAGAGCGTGAAACGGTGCCAGCCCAGCCGGAAATCGGCAGCTTCGGTGGGTGCGGGGGGCGGTATCTCGCAGCGGCGGAACAGGGTCAGGTGTGGCTGGTAGGAGCGCCGTTCCCGCCGCGCTCCGACCGCGAGGGCGCTTTGTTGCAGGCACCGCGCCAGTTGCTCGAGAGCTACCGGGGGATCTGACGGCCCGAGCCAGCAGATTCCCGGTTTCGGCCAGTAGCCGACCCGCGACAGGGTCATGCTGGCCCCGTGCTGCATCTGCCGCTCCAGGCGCTCGTCGACGTCGCGACACAGTCGGTCGAGAGCGGGCTCTGAACACTCGCCGACAAAGGCCAGGGTGATGTGGAAATTCGCCACAGGCACCGGGCGTCCCATCGGCGGGAACTGGCGCTCGCGCCAATCGGCAATCGCCAGCGCCGTGTTCGCGGGAATCTCCAGGCCAAAGAACAGTCGCATCCAGCCCCTCGCTCAGTCCTCGGTCCAGGGCTCGCGCATGGTGACCAGCTCTTCCGCGGCCGTCGGGTGAATGCCGATGGTGCTGTCGAACATCGCCTTGGTGGCACCGGCCCGCATGGCGACGGCAAAGCCCTGGAGGATTTCCCCCGCGTCCGGCCCGACCATGTGCAGCCCCACCACCCGGTCACTGGCCTTGTCGACAATCAGCTTCATCAGGCTCTGTTCGCTGCGCCCGCTGATCGTGTGCTTCATCGGCCGGAAAGTGGATTTGAACAGGCGAATATGGCCGAAGTGCGCCCGGGCCTGTTCCTCGGTGAAGCCCACGGTGCCGATATTGGGCTGGCTGAAGACGGCGGTGGGGATGAAGTCGTAGTCGACCTCCGCCTCCTGACCGCCGAACTCGCGACGGGCGAAGGCCATGCCTTCTGCCAGCGCGACCGGAGTCAGTTCCATGCCACCGGTGACGTCCCCGAGGGCGAAAACCGAGGGCTCACTGGTGCGATAGTGCTGGTCGACCTCGATGGTGCCGAACTCGCTGAGGGCAACGTTGACGTGCTCCAGGCCGAGACCTTCCAGGTTGGGCTTGCGCCCCGTCGCGTAGAGCACTGCGTCCACTTCCAGGGTCGAACCGTCACTGAGTTCCAGCAGCAGGCCACCGCTGCCGTGGCGGATTGCCTCGACATTGGTCTCGAAGCGCAGGTCGACACCGGTCTTGACGATTTCCTGTGCCGCGTGGGCGCGAATGTCGGCGTCGAAACCGCGCAGGAAGAGCGGCCCCCGGTACAGTTGGGTCACCTGGGCACCCAGCCCGTTGAAGATACCGGCGAACTCCACGGCGATATAGCCGCCACCGACGATGGCCAGGCGCTCCGGGAAATAATCGAGGTCGAAAACTTCGTTGGAGGTGATGGCCAGCTCCCGCCCGGGAATGTCGGGTACATGGGGCCAGCCGCCGGTCGCAATCAGAATCCTGTCGGTGCTGTAGCGGGCTTCGCCGACGGCCACGGTGTGGGCGTCGACGATGCGCGCGCGCCCGTCGAAGACATCGGCGCCGGAATTGTCCAGCAGACGCTGATAGATCGCGTTCAGGCGGGAAATCTCCACGCGCTTGTTTTCACGCAGGGTTTCCCAGTCGAAGGGGGGGATCTCGCTGTCCCAGCCAAAACCGCGGGCGTCTTCAAAGGCCTTGCTGTACTCCGAGGCATAGACGTAAAGCTTCTTGGGCACGCAGCCGACGTTCACGCAGGTTCCGCCCATGTAGCGGTCTTCGGCCACGGCGACGCGGGCGCCAAAACCCGCTGCCATACGCGCGGCGCGCACGCCGCCCGAGCCGGCGCCGATTACGAAGAGGTCGTAGTCCCTGTCACTCACTGCTGTCTCCTTTTTTACCGCGGGCTGCGGCGCGGAGGCCCCCTCCGAACCGCGAAAGCCGTGAAATTCCGCTATCATAGCGGGTTTTTGAGCATGAGGCCCTGACATGACCGGATTCGCCCCCCGCCACCTCGCCCGCGCACTGTCCCTGCTGTGTCTGTCGATACCTCTGGCCCAGGCGCAGGACGAGATTGTGCTGCGCGACGGCTCGCGCATATTGGGCACGGTAACCGCCGTTCGCGGCGGCATTGTTACCATCGAAACCGGCTTTGCCGGCACACTGAGCGTGCAGCAGGCCCAGATCGAGAGCCTGTCCGCGGAGGGGCCGGCGGTGCTCAAGCTGGCTGACGACTCGGTGCTGGAGACACCTGCTCTGCAGGTCGAGAACCGGGAGCTGGTGTTGCCGACTGAGGTGGCGAGCAGCCGGACTTATCAGTTGGAGGACTTGTCCCTGGTCAACCCGCAGGCCTGGGAGCTGGGGCAGGGTTACCGCTGGACCGGCCAGGCCAGCTTTGCCCTGGGCATGCAGCGTGGCAACACGGATACCGACGAGCTGGACTACCGCCTCGACAACACCTGGCGCAGCCTGGATGACCGCTATACCCTGCGTATCAATGGCGAGGTCGACGAGGCGAACGGGGTAAAAAACGCCGAGAACTGGTCCGCGCTGGGCAAGTACGATCAGTTCCTCAACGGCAGCCCCTATTACTGGGGTATCAACGCCTCGGCCGAACAGGACAAGTTCGCCGACCTCGACCTGCGCTACTACGTGGGTCCCTACCTGGGCCGGCAGTTTTACGAGGAGCCTGCGCTGACACTGTCCGCGGAGGCGGGCCTGGTCTACGTGGACGAGAATTTTATCCTCGCCGAGGACGAAAGTTACCAGGGCGCGAATTGGTCGCTCCACGCTGACAGCAATATCCTGGGCGGTGACTCTCAACTCTACCTGGACCACACCGGTATCTGGAACCTGGACCAGGCGGATGAGGTGATCCTGGATGTCATCATGGGCCTGTCGTTCCCCATGTTCATGAGTATCGAGGGTGCCGCAGAGGTCCTGCTCGAGTATGACAGCGGCGCGCCCGATGGGGTCGAGGAGCTGGATCAGACCTACCGTTTCCGGGTTGGCTACAGCTGGTAGCTGGATGGCCCTGGCGCGCTCAGCGCGCCCGACGACGCACCGCGGCGGCTAGCTGCTCCAGTAGCGGCAAGGTATCCGCCAGGGAGAGGCAGGCGTCGGTGACGCTCTGACCAAAGGTCAGCGAGTCGGGCGCTGCGAGGGGCTGGTTTCCCCCCACCAGGTGGCTTTCCAGCATCACGCCGCGGATGGCTGCCTGGCCTTGCTCAATCTGGTCGCACAGGTCCGAGACTACCACGGCCTGCCGCGCCGGATCCTTCTCGCTGTTGCCGTGGCTGCAGTCCACGATCAGCGAGGCAGGCAGGTCGTGGGCCGCCAGTGCCTCCGCGGCCTGCTGAACTGCTGCGGCGTGATAGTTGGGGCCGCTGTCGCCCCCGCCCCGCAGGATCAGGTAGCCGTGGGGGTTGCCCGCGGATTGCAGGATGGCCGGCGTGCCCTCCTTGGTCAGGGAGGGGAACCAGTGACCGTGGCTGGCGCTGCGAATGGCGTCGATGGCGACCTGGATGTTGCCGTTGGTACCGTTCTTGAAGCCCACGGGCATCGAGAGCCCCGAGGCCAGCTCCCGGTGAATCTGGCTTTCTACCGTGCGCGCGCCAATGGCGCCGAAGCTGACCAGTTCCGCGTAGTACTGGCCGAAGGTGGTATCCAGGAATTCACTGGCTGCGGGAAGCTCCAGCCCGGCAACATCCAGCAGCACCTTGCGCGCCCTGCGCAGACCCTTGTTGATGTGGAAGCTGCCATCGAGGTCCGGGTCGTTGATCAGACCTTTCCAGCCGACAACGGTGCGCGGCTTTTCGAAATACACACGCAGTACCGGCAGCAGCGCATCACCGAGATCCTGGCAGCCCTCCCTGAAGGCGCGCGCGAATGCGAGCAGAGCCTCGGGATCGTGTACCGAGCAGGGGCCGGCGATGACCAGCAGGCGACGATCCTCGCCGGACAGCACCGCCTCGATGGCCCGGCGCGAGGCGGCAATGAAGTCCGCCGCCTCTTCGGGCAGGGGCAATTCCTCCGCCAGCACCCAGGGTGTGATCAGGGGCTGGGCACGGTGAATGCGAACGTCGTCAGTGCGCGCGCTCATGGCGGGTCTCCTCGGAATAAAGACCGGCATTGTCGCCCCGGTGGCCGCCGGCCTCAAGCCTTGGTGTGGCTGCCATCGCGGGTGCGGCTCTCGGTGTCACGCCGCTCGGCTATGGCGGCCTGCACTGCGCGCAGGTTGGCTTCGCTGGTGTGGACCCGGGCAATTGCCAGCAGGGCGAGCAACAGTGCAGGAATAACGCCAAGACCGAGGGCGTAGACCAGCCCCTCTCGCGTAGACTCCGGTACATCGCCGGGGCGCATGCCGGCTGACAGTCCCACCCAGTCCAGCGCCAGGCCACCGTAGAGCGGGCCGACAACCGTCGCCAGCTTGCTGACGAAATTGATGACGGCAAAATAACTGCCTTCCTGGCGCACGCCGTGGGCGAGCTCGTGCTCATCGGTGAGGTCGGCAACGATCGAGGTGCTGTTGATCAGACGCAGGAGAAACAGGTACATGAAAAGAAACATGAACAGGAAATTCAGCCAGAAACGCAGTGATGGACTGTCCGGTAGCCAGCCGAGCAGGGCCGCGGGATAGAGCCAGAGGCAATTCAGGATCAGTCCCGCCAGCGCCAGCTGTACCAGGCGGTGCTTGGGGGCAAGGCGACCCAGCGGCCCGAGGCTGAGTGTGGCCAGCGCGACCGCAAGCAGGCTGGGTAGCGAGAGAATGATGGACACCTGGAAGGCACTGAAACTCCAGAAGAAGGTCCAGACCAGCATGTTCAAGCTGGTGATGACACCGTAGGCGCCGGTGGCGGCCATGTCGTAGGCAATCAGGTAGCGAAAATTGCGGTTATCGAGGGTGCGCCAGAGGTCGCGCCCCAGCTGCAGCAGCGTTGTACGCTCCTCCAGCGCTCGCGGTGCATTGCGGGCATGCTGCCGGGTGCCGACCGTACTGAGGCTGGTGGTCAACCATACGACCAGACAACTGAGGGCGCCGTAGAGCGGGTAATTCTCCGCCTCGAAGCGACCATCCTGACCGGCGCTTTCCGGAAATATCCAGTACATCCCCGCGGCGGGCAGCAAGACCGCGAACAAGAACATGGTCGCCAGCCGGGCCCCGAGCACCTGGCTGCGCTCGTGGTAATCGGTGGTGATTTCGGCCGAGAGCGCCAGGTGCGGAATGGCAAAGGTGGTGACAAATGTGCGCACCCAGAGCGACCAGAACAGCAGCCAGCCTGCCAGCCAGGTGGTGTTGGCGGTGATCACTGCGGGCGGGCTGAACAGGCCGACAAAGCCGAGACCGAGGGGAAGCACACTCATGGCCATGAATGGGTGGCGTCGGCCCCAGCGGCTGTGCAGTCGATCGGAGAGTGAGCCGACCAGGGGATCGGATACGCCGTCCCAGATCAGGCTCAGGGCGATGATGACGCCCGTAATGGTTCCTCCCAGCCCAAGTACCTGGGTGTAAAAGAGCAGCACAAACATGGTGTAGGCTGCTTCCTTGGCGGCGGGTGCCGCGCCGCCAAGGCCATAGAGCAGCCGGTCCCCTCGCGACAGGGTAGGGCGGGGCATTCCCTTTGCAGGCGCCTTAGCGGCCGCCGCGGATCAGGCTGCGGAACAGGTCCAGCAGGGTTTCGTGCTTGTAATCGGTGAATTCGCCGGCGTCCATGAACAGGCCATGCTCTTCACAGGACTCATACCAGATGTGCTTTTGCTTGGGGTCAGAGGTTTTCTGCATGTCCTTGCCGCAGCGCGGGCAAGCGATGTCTTCCACAGTGTCCCAGCGCCGGCCGTCCCGCGGGTTACCGGAGTCCAGCACGTCGCCCATGTAGCGATCCTTCAGTTGCTCGGCCTCGCCGGTATCGAACCACAGGCCACCGCACTCGGTGCAACGGTCGATGGTGATATCACCGTAGCTGGCTTCCTGCATGCCGTGGCCACACTTGGGGCATTTCAGGCTGTGTTGCTGGGGGTCGTATTCCATTGTTATTCCCTGTGCATTGCCATTTAAGGGTTTTCGAGTTGTGTTCTTCGCACTGAGACACCGCTCAGGGCGAGTCTAGCCCAGTCCGTTATCATTGTCTTGGGGCTCCAGGACACTCAGCACTGTAGGCCCTCACAGCAAAAACTGCTAGATTCACATTTCCCTCCAACGATGTTCCCAGAGCCATGAGATTGACGATTTTCTTTCGCCTTGCCTTGTTGAGTTTTGCGTGGGTTGGCGGTGCTTCGGCAAATAGCGAGCTCTACGCTCCCTGTGCGACCTGTCACGGTGAACAGGCGCAGGGTCAGCGAGCCCTCGCTGCACCGCGCCTGAATCACCTCGATCCGGTATCACTGCTGCTGCAGCTGGAAAAGTTTCAGCGTGGCTGGCGTGGAGGTGAGGGCGCCAGCGCCGCGGCGCAACAAATGGCTGGCAGCGTTGCGTTGTTGCCACCCGAAGCTGCCTGGCCGGAATTGGTTGCCTGGATTGCCGATCAGGACAGCGATGTGTCGCCTGTTACTGTGACCGGGGATCGCGAACGGGGAGGCAAGCTTTACCGCCAATTCTGTGCGGCCTGTCACGGTCCGCGGGCCCAGGGTAACCTGGCCTTGAATGCGCCGCGTCTGGCAGGTGGTGACGACTGGTACCTGCTGGCGCAGTTGCACGCCTTTCGTGAAGGTCAGCGCGGGCGTCTGCGCGAGGACCGCGCGGGCCGGCAGATGCGTTCCATGGCCGCGGCGCTTCCCGATGACGACGCCCTCGCCGATATTGTCAGCTGGATTCGCGCACAGTCGGAATAGCATGTTGCGTCACAGCGAAACGTTAGGGTTTCGCAGCCGCAATTTTTTTCGCGTGCCGCAAACATTTCTCACAGGACTGTCGCGATAGCTGTTTTCTGTTGGTGCGTTTTTCCCTGTTTATGCACTTCAATGAGGCGAGGGGCGCAACAAAGACGGTATTTATACCGCCGCAGGGGATTAAAAACCCCGCGGCTATTTGCGTGGCCAGTGAATCTGCCTACACTATTGCAGTGGTACCCACCCATTTCAGGGAGTCGACGCCCATGTTGGAAAAGGAACTGGCGCAAGCCGCCAAAATGGCAGAGCAAGCCAACAAGAAGGTTGCTCAGCTGCAAAAGAAGCTGATTGCGGAAACCGAGAAAATTCAGAACCGCGTCAAAACCGACCTTACCAAGGCACGGAAAAAGCACAGTGATGCTAACGCACGTCTGAAGAAGGCACGCGCAGATCTGCAGAAGAAAGGCAGCAACGCCAACCACAAGCGGGTGGAGGAGCTGGTCAAGCACGTGCAGGAACTCGCGGATGCGGTCGCGAAGGTGGCCAAGTCTGCCTATTCCTCGGCCGAGAAACTGTTGCCTATTCAGGCGGATCTGGCGCTTGAAGCCAGCCGCGCCCAGGCGGCAGAGAAAGCTGCGGCAATTGCCGAACAGGCAGTCAACAAGAGTCGCCAGGTGAAGGCAGCAGCGGGCGGCAAAGCCCCGGCGCGTCGCAAGACGGCAGCAAAGAAGGCGCCTGCGAAAAAAGCCGCAGCGAAAAAGGCTGCCGGGAAGAAGTCTCCCGCACGCAAAGCACCAGCCGGTAAAGCTCCCGCGAAAAAGTCGGCAACACGCAAGGCACCAGTGAAAAAGGCACCGGCGAAGAAAGTTGCCGCTAAAAAGGCACCGGCGAAGAAAGCGCCTGCCAAACGCAAGGCCGCTGCTGGCAAGGCGCCCGCGCGGAAGACAGCCGCACGCAAGGCGCCAGCTGCCAAGCGCGCGACCACAACGGCCAAGCGTCCGGTGCGCAAGAGTGCTCCGCGCAAGGCAACGCCCAAAGCCGCAGCCCAGTCCGGCGACAGCAACAGCTGAGGGCGTGGTCCGGGCGGCCGCGGTCTTCAGGGCTCGCGGTCGTGATGCTCCGGCCTCACCGGGTGTCTTCTCCCGCACCGGCGCGTGTCGCCGGGGCGGGGCGTATTTGAATCAAGCGGCCCTGCTCGCTGTCTGTGAGTAGATACAACAGGCCATCCCTGCCGGTGCGAACGTCGCGTATACGCTCGCCGACCTCTCTGAACAGCGATTTCTCCGCGGTAATCCTGCCCTGCTGCAGCTCCAGTAACCGGACTTCCTTTGGCACCAGTGCCCCCACCAGCAGGTCACCTTGCCAGTCGGGGAAGGCGTCGCCGCGATACACGGTCATCCCCGAGGGTGCGATGCTCGGCGTCCAGGTATGCAGGGGCTCGGTCATGCCGGGCAGAGTCTGGAAGGGGGAAACGAAGGCGCCACTGTAGTCCAGGCCAAAGGTGACGGCGGGCCAGCCGTAATTGTTGCCCGCCGTCAATACATTCAGCTCGTCACCTCCCCGCGGCCCGTGTTCGTGCAGGTATACCGTACCGGTGGCGGGATCCCGCGCCAGGCCCTGTGGATTGCGATGCCCCAGCGTCCATATCCGCTCCGCACCGCTGTGGGTAAAGGGGTTGCCGGGTGAGGGTTTGCCGCCATCCGTGACACGCAGAACCTTGCCCAGTTCACTGTCCAGTGACTGGGCCTGTTCGCGCAGATCAAAACCGTCGCCAGTGCTCAGCAGCAGTGTGGCGTCTTCGAGAAACAGCAGACGACCGCCGTAGTGTTGCCGGGTGGTCTTCGGTGGACTAACCGCCAGCAGATCCTCGCCCTCGAACAGTTCGTCGCCCCGGAGGCGCGCACGGTGCAGTGTGGTGGCATTGTCGCCGGGCTTGCCTCGGGCATAGGCGAGATAGACCAGCGCGTTGTGCTCAAATTGCGGGTGCAGGGCAATGTCGAAGTAACCACCCTGCCCGCCGGTCAGGGTTTCCGGGCCACCCTGGATTGCCTGAATCGAACCGTCCGCCGCTGCGATACGCAAAAGTCGCCCGGGGCGTTCGCTGACGAGAAAGTCGCCGTCGGGTAACTGGACGACTGACCATGGGTGTTGCAGGCCATCCGCCAGTGTCACCAATTCGTAGTGCTGCCCAGAGGCGGGACGTGCGGTCAGCACCAGCGCCAGCAGAAGTAGTGACAGCGTTTTCTCGACAATGTGCATGGGCTTTTCCTTTGCCGGGTGAGCCGTCATTATAGTCAGGGTCTGCGAACGAGGTCGCTGAGTCGTGCTACGTGTGCTGAAGGCTTTTTTCCCCGCTGTTTTTGCCGCCTATGTGCTGGCATCGCTACTGGCGACACAGGTGATTCTGCACGACCTGGTGGTCATGGGGGTGGAAGTCGATCTGGAAACGCGCCTTCGCGCCAGTCTGCACGATCTCCTTGGCCTAGCGAGTACCTACCTTTTACTGGTGCTGCTGGCTTTTCTACTGGCCATGCCGGCCGCTGCTGCGCTGGTCAGGCTACACCTGATTCCCGGCTCCCGGAGCCTCTGGTTTTCACTGGCGGGCCTGGCGGCGCTGGTTTTGCTCAACGTGATCATGCGGCAGCTGCTGGGTGTCTGGCCGCTGGCCGCCGCCAGGGACTGGAGCGGGCTGCTTCTGCAGGGTTTTGCGGGCGCAGTGGGCGGGTATCTGTATGCCCGGCTCAGCCAGCGCAGGCCGCGCCAACTGTTCAGATAATGCGTGAAAAGCGCGGCGCAGCAGCCTCCTCGCGGCCCTGCTGCTGGTAGGCGTCGAATACCATGCAGATACGACGGATCAGCAGGCGCCCTGCGGGAAGCACCTGGATGCCGCGATCGTCGACACTGAGCAGCCCGTCCTTTTCCAGTGGCGCAAGCGCCTGCAGTTCTGCGCTGAAATGCCGCTGGAAGTCCACACTGTACTCCGATTCAAGGGTTGCGAAGTCCACTGCGAAGTGACAGATCAGGGCGTTGATCACCGCGCGACGCAGGTGGTCCTCGCGGCTCAGGGAGACCCACTTCGCCAGAGGCAGGGCCTTGCGTTCGAGGTCGGCGACGTAGGGGGCCAGGGACTTGTGGTTCTGGAAGTGGGAGTCGCCGATAGCATTGATGGCTGAGATACCAAAGCCCAGCAGATCGCAGTTGCCGTGAGTCGCGTAGCCCTGGAAGTTGCGGTGCAGTTCACCGGCGGCGGCAGCGCGGGCCAGAGCGTCCTCGGGCAGGGCGAAGTGATCCATGCCGATATACACGTAACCCGCATGCAGCAACTGTTCGATACTCTGCTCCAGGATGGCCAGTTTCTCCTCGGGTGCCGGCAAGGTCTCGGCATCAATCTGGCGCTGCGTCTTGAAGAGATTGGGCATGTGAGCGTAGTTGAAAACTGACAGGCGCTCCGGCCGCAGGGCAATGACGGCATCCAGTGTCTGCTGAAAGCTCCGGGCGCTCTGGTGGGGCAGGCCGTAGATCAGGTCCATGCTCAATGAGCGGAACTGTGCGCGCCTCGCGACATCGACCAGCTCCTGCACCTGCTCCAGGCTGTTGAAGCGGTTGACGGCCTGCTGTACCCGGGGATCGAAGTCCTGGATCCCCATGCTCAGGCGATTGAAACCGAGCTCGCGCAGCAGCCAGAGCCGATCGGGCGGAAGCTCGCCCGGGTGCAGTTCAATCGAATACTCCCCACACTCGTCGTCCACCAGGGTGAAGTGTCGGCGCAGGGCGGCCATGAGCTGACGCATTTCCGCGTCACTGATAAAGGTGGGAGTGCCTCCGCCCCAATGGAGCTGATGCACCGGTCTATCGGTGTCGACGAGGGCCGCCTGCAGTTCGATCTCGCGATACAGGTAGTCGAGATAGGCGCTTGCTCGCGCGCGGTTGGCGGTGACGATCTTGTTGCAGGCGCAGTAGTAGCAGATGGTACTGCAAAAGGGGATATGCACGTACAGTGACAATGGCTTGCCGCCGGCATTGCTCTGCGCCATCGCGCTACGCCAGGCCGATTCCTCCACGTCGTCGCGGAATTGTGCCGCGGTGGGGTAGGAGGTATAGCGCGGGCCGGACAGGTCGTGGCGCCGGATCAGGTCGAGGTTCCAGAGCTCACGGCTGGAGAGGGCTGGCTGGCTGAACTGGGGCAATGCCATGTGGAGCTCCCGAGGGTCGCTTGCAGGAGCCCAGTATAGTCACGGAGGCAAGCTGTCCCCTTGACCTGAGTCAAAGGGGAGTGAGAGGTCCTCGAAGATCTGCGCCCCGGGCGCAGATGGGTGCATCAGGTGGTTTGGCAGCCCGCGGCGGCGGAAAACAGTCCCCGCGCTTCCTCCAGTTTGTCGATGACCGGGTAGCGGCTGTCGATGGCCCAGCGGGTGGTGAGTGTATTGAGTGTGCCAACGACCATCGCCGCGAGGATTTCCGGGCTGAAGTTCGCGGGAATGTCGCCGCTTTCCTGGCCGATGGCAAACAGCTCGGCGAAGGCGGTCAGCGCGTGGTCGGCGATATCCCGTTGCTGTTCCGTGTCGCTGGCCAGAACGCTGGGAGCCAGCAAGATCAGTTGGCGGTCGACCTCGTCAAAGGTGGCGAAGCGCTCCTCGATATAGTCGATCATGGCCATCAGGCGGCTGTGGGTATCCGGAAAGCTGGACACCAGCTGGGCGAGCAGGGGGCTGGCCTGGCTGTACAGTCGCGAGATGCCGAGCCCGCCGAGCAGCGCATGCTTGTTGGGAAAATAGCCATAAAAGGTCCGCCGGGCGACGTCGGCTTTTTCGCAGATCTGCTCAATACTGGTGCTTTCCACGCCCTGGCGGCGAAACAGATGGTAGGCGGCTTCTTCGATGCGATGGCGCGTGGCCTGACGTCGTTTTTCCCGACGCCCCGGTTCTGTCTCGGCTACACCCATGAACTCTTCCCCTGAAGCAGTTGCGTTTGCGCGCGCATTAAACTATTTTGTTCGCAAATGTGCAAACTTGCACATTTGTTACATAACTTTAAACATCAGTCCAGTCACACAGTTATCGCAGAGAGCGCGTTATGTCTGATCATCTCATCGTGGTGTCCTCCGATTGCCACGCTGGCCTGCACATCGCCGATTACAAACCCTATGTCGAGTCCAAGTATCACGAGGTCATGGACATGGCGGTCCCGGTTCAGGTCGAGCTCACGGCCAAGGCGGAGGAAAGCTTCCTGATCAAGGAAATCAACGACGCCTGGCGCGAGCCCATCCAGAAGCAGTTGACCGGTGCCTGGGACTACCAGGAAAGGCTCAAGGTCCTGGCCGAAGACGGCATCGCGGCGGAAATCATTTTCCCCGACGGTATTACCGAAATGAACACGCCCCCCTTTGGGGCTGGCCTGGGGCTGTCCCCCCGGGACGCTGTGCCCGAGCTGCAGTGGGCCGGGGCCATGGCGCACAATCGCTGGTTGGCCGAGTTCTGCGCCAACGACCCGGCTCGGCATATCGGGGTGGCCTCGATTCCCCTGTTGTGGGATGTACAGCAGGCGATAGATGCCGTGCGCTGGTGCGTGGACAACGGGCTGCGCGCGGTGATGATCCCCACCATGTGGGGCGACCAGGCCCCCTACCACGATCGCAAGTACGATCCCTTTTGGGAGGTCTGCCAGGATTTGGGCGTGATCGTGCATTTCCACTCGGGTCCCGCGCCCCAGCCGGAATATTTCGGCAAGGAATGGCCGCGGGAGGATCGCTCCGATGAACTGCCGGGTGCCATGGGCATCTACGTCTCCGAGGTCATGTGGTGGCTCTACCGGCCCCTGACCTTCATGATCTGGGGCGGAGTCTTCGAGCGCTACCCGCGGCTGAAAGTGGTGATGACCGAGGGTGGCACTACCTTCATGCTGCCGCCGTGGCTGCGCCTGCTCGACCACAATTACTTCGACATCCAGTTCTCCGCCAAGCTGGGGGATTTCCGCAGCCACCTGTCCATGTCGCCCACCGAATACTTCCAGCGCAATATCGCCATCGGCGCTTCCTGCGTGCCGCGTCGCGATATCGATGCCCGCGAGGCCCTGGGCACCGACAAGTTGATGTGGGGCAGTGACTATCCGCATCCGGAGGGCACCTGGCCGCATACTCGGGAGTACTACCGCGAGGTTTTCGCCGGGGTTCCCGAGGAGGACGGCCGCAAGATTCTCGGCGAGAACGCGGTCGGCTGGTACGGCCTGGACCGCGCCTATCTACAGACTGTGGCCGACCGCATCGGTCCGACCACGGCGATCTTTGATGACAAGGGAGTTGCCGCATGAGTGCCATCATCGAGCCCTGTGAATCCAGGACCAATACGACGCCCGAGTTTCCCATGGGCTGGTTTTCCGTTGCCCGCAGCCACGAGCTGCAGGTGGGTGAGGCGAAGCGGGTGCAGGCTTTCGACCGCGAGCTGGCGCTGTACCGCACCCGCTCGGGCAAGCCCCAGATTCAGGATGCCTTCTGCCCTCACCTCGGTGCGCACATGGGCGTTAACGGGCGAGTGGTGGGGGAAACCCTGCGCTGCCCCTTCCACGGTTGGCGTTTCGACGCCGAGGGGGCCTGCGTGGAAATACCCTATTGCGACGAGATCCCCGAGCGGGCGCGGGTGCGGATCTGGCACTGCGAGGAAGCCAATGGCGAAGTCTATATCTGGTTCCACCCCCAGGGGCTGGCACCGAAATGGCCGCTGCCCGAGCTCAGGGAACTGGGCGACCCCCAGTGGACGCCACCGCGCTATGCCGAGTTCGAGGTGCCGGCCCACATTCAGGACATCGCGGAAAACTCCTGCGATCCGGTGCACTTCCAGTATGTGCACGGTCAGCAGGACGTGCCCCCCTCGGAAGTCACGGTAGACGAGGACGGTCGTCACCTGCACCTGCACCTGGACGCCAAGAACGCCGCGGTCCCCAACAAGCTGCATTCCCTGGTGGAAAGCCCCGGCCTCGCCACGGTGCGCACCTCCTATGGTCCGGGTGCCGAGATGGTGGTGTACAACAGCGCCCAGCCGATTGATCGCAACCGCACCCTGTTGCGCTGGACCTTGACCGTGCGCCGCGAGATCGAGGATCTGGCCGGGGACGAGGTGATGAACGGAATTATCGCCGGCATCCAGGACGACTACCCGATCTGGGCCAACAAGGTGCACAAACACAAGCCGATTTTCTGTCGCGAAGACAAGACCCTGGTGCTCTACCGCAAATGGGTGCGTCAGTTCTATGTGGATGTAAGGGAGCTCGCCTGAATGAAGGATTTCAAGGACAAGGTCGCGGTCATCACCGGCGGTGCCAGCGGCGTGGGGCGCTCCCTCGCCTTTGCTCTGGGGCGCAGGGGGGCGCGCATCGTGATCGGCGATGTCGACCGCGAGGCCATGGAGGCCGTCAGTCGTGATCTGGAGGCGGAAGGTATCGAGGCGCGGGTGGCGCACTGCGACGTGACCGCCCTCGCCAGTCTGCAGGCCCTGGCTGACACCGCGGAGGAGGCTTTCGGTGCGATCGACCTGGTGTTCGCCAACGCGGGTATCGGCGCCGGCGAGAGCGGCGCGATGTGGGATTACTCGGAGAAAGACTGGCAGTGGTGCATGAACGTGAACGTGTGGGGTGTGATCAACAGTATCCGCGCGTTCATGCCACGGCTGGTGGCACGCAATCAGCCGGCCCACTTCGTGATTACCGGCTCCGGTAACGGGGCCATGGTGATCTACCCCGACGCGCCTATTTACACCGCTACCAAGGCGGCGGTACATGCCATCACCGAGAATCTGCACTTCCAGGTGCAGGCGGCACAGAGCCCGGTGAAGGTCAGTGCTCTGTTCCCCGGCCCCCATGTGGTGGAAACCGGCCTGTTCAATTCCGGGCGCGTGCGCCCCGAAGCTCTGAAAAAGGAGATCGAGGGCAACGAGTCGGGGATTACCTCGGTGGATGACATGAAGCGCATGGCGGCGGAGTACGGCATTGAGCTGAAAACCACGCACCCGGACGAAGTGGCGGAAATGGCGGTCAAGGGTCTGGAGCAGGACGCGTTCTGGTTGCTGGCCACCACCCCTGAAACCGAGCAGAAAATCCGTGATCGTGCGGAGATGATCCTGTTGCGCAAAACGCCGGAGCCGCCGATGGTGGGTGGTTGATTCCGGCACCGGGGCACCGCCCCACGTCTGTACCCGAAGGGCACGCCCCTTCTTCTTCTAACGATAAGGACTTAGCGAGATGAGCGAGAACAGCAGTGCACCCCAGGGCAGCCCCGGGGAAATTCTCAACTGGCCGATGCTGAAGGTGGTATACCGCACCGACCCGGAAGCGATTGCCGCGATACTGCCGCCGGGTATCGAGCCGGGCGCGGACCCGCACGTCAACCTCACCTTCTATCTGGTACCCGTACCCGACGAACCGGAATACGGGATTCTGCAGACCGTCAATGCGGACTACAACGGTCTTGCCGGTGAATACGCCCTGGGCTACGGCATTGACCAGGAGTCGGCGATCTTTATCAGCCGGGACCACAATGGCCAGCCCAAGTATCCGTGTACCACCGATTACTACCGGCTTGGGCCGAGTGTGACCGCGCGCAGCCATCACCAGGGCTACACCTTTGCCGAGTTCCGCGGTACCGCCAGCGGCGAGAACGCGCCCCTTGATGAGTTCGACATGCACGAGTGGTGGGTCAAGTTCTCCCTGGCCGTCGGGGTGATGCCCGACCCCGACCAGGGCTATGATTTTCCGCCTCACGTGGTGCATGTGCGCAGCCGCTACGGCACTGCCTGGCGCGAGCGCGTCGACGGCGAACTGGTGCTGCGCGACAGTCCCTGGGACCCCCTGGCCAGCCGCCTGCCGATGCGCGAGCAGGTCTCCGCACACCTGTGGTGGCCGGTCTTCCTCGACCGGGAGATCAAGCTGGCGGGCAAGCTGGACCCCGAGGCCTTCAAGCCCTTCGCGGACACCATTTCCGGCTCGCGCTGGCCCGGGACCCGGGGCGGTCCGCGCCGCTGACAATCCCGCCGCCGGGCGCAGCGAGCCCGGCGGCGCACGTACTGCCTTGTAACTGTAGTGCGGCTGCGCCATGATCGATGTCTTTCCGGAGTTCCGCAAAGGTTCCGAGCATGCCCCTGAGTGCAGTAGAAGCGCTGCAGCTGACACTGGTGGTGGTGAGTCTGGTGTTTGCCGGAGCGTGCTATCTGGGATGGCGCCTGTTTGACCACCCGCGGCATGCGCTGATCTGGTCTCTCGCCTTTGTCCTTGCAGCGCTGCAGTACACCTTCAATCTGCTGCGGGAGTTCTCCCCGAGCTACGAGTGGTGGTGGGTCAGTGTCAACACGCTGTCCTGCCTGCTGGTGCTGACGGCGGCCGTGGGGCATCGCAACCGCCTGGGGCTGTCCTCCTCTCCCTTGGCTCTGGTGACAATAGCGGGGACGCTGTTGCTTGCCCAGGTGCTGTTTACCCTGCTCGTGCCGCGCATGGATGTGCGTGTGGCACTGGCGCCGGGCTTTGCCTGCCTGGCTTTCTGCCACGTGGCCTGGATTCTGCTCCGTCATGGCCCGGAACCGCGTCTCGCCCAGCAGGTCGCGGCCGTGGTCAACCTCCTGTTCGCGCTCGCCCAGGGGCTCGCCGCACTGATCGCGTTGCAGTTTGGTACCGAGGCGACACAGGAACAACGCGATCTGTACAACCTGGTCAATTTCGCCCTGATGCCGACTTTCTTCGTGGCAATGGGGGTGACGGTGATTTTCCTGCTCGCCACCGATCTTGCCACGCGCCTGCGCCAGCAGGCAGTGACCGACAGCCTTACCGGCATGAGCAATCGGCGAGGGTTTATGCAGCTTGCGGGGCGCCTGTTCGGGCTGGCGCGCCGCCAGGATCAGCCCCTGACTCTGGTACTGGCGGATCTGGACTTTTTCAAGCGGATAAATGACCGCTACGGTCACAGTGTCGGGGATCGCACTTTGGTACATTTTGCCCGGACCCTGGCCCGTTGCCTGCGCAGCGAGGAAGTCTCCGCCCGTATCGGCGGCGAGGAGTTCGCCGTCTTGCTGGCGGGGGAGGAGGCCGATGCCTGCACCCTGATCGACCGGCTTCGCGAGGCCATGCGTGCACATCCTCTCGAGGAGGGTGGTAGCAGGATTCTGCTGACAGCCAGCTTTGGTGTTGCCCAACGCTCGGGCGAGGAGTCGGTAGAGACCCTGCTAATGCGGGCTGACGAAGCGCTCTACCGGGCCAAGGGTGCGGGCCGCGATACGCTGGTAATCGCGCCCGGTCCGGCGCCGCCGAGGATGGTGTCGCGGGCCTGAAATGTTCATACTCTGCTGTGACCTGCCCGAAACAGGCCGCAATCATAACCATAAAACCCGCGACGGGAGCCATCAATGTCATTCCGCAAGCTCAAGCACGCCACCAACCTTTTCCTGATGAAAACCCTGGCCGGGCTGGGGCCCAGCCCGGCCTACATGGCCTATACCGGCAGCGGCAGCGCCGCCGAGCTGTGCCGCCACATTGCCCGCAGTGGCGTGCGCAAGCTCCTCGTGGTGACCGACCGACCTCTGCGCGAGCTTGGCGTCGTGGACGCCGCGACGGCCGGTTTCGCCGACAGTGCGGTGGAGCTGGCATTCTACGACGGGGTGGAGCCCAACCCCACCTATGCCCAGGTTGCCGAGGGCCGGGCAGTGATGCTGGACCAGGGCTGCGAGGCGGTTCTGGCCGTGGGCGGTGGCTCCTCGATTGATGCGGCCAAGATCATCGCGGCATCCGCCAGCAGCACCGAGGATCCCACCGGCTGGGTGGGCTTTGGCAAGGTTCGGCACGAGGTGCCGAGGATCTATGCCATCCCCACCACCTCTGGCACGGGCTCCGAGGCCACCATGGGCTCGGTCATCTCAGACAATGTTACCCATGAAAAAGGGATTATTTCCGGTGCCGGTCTGCTGCCTTCAGCAGTGGCGCTGGACTCCGACCTCCTGCTGGGCATGCCCCCGGCGATTACCGCGGCGACCGGCATGGATGCGCTCACCCATGCGATAGAGGCCTATATCTGTGTCTGGGACCGCGGTACGCGCAAGGAGCACGCCGCGATGGCGACCCGCATGATCTTCCAGAATCTGCGCGATGCCGTCGCCGACGGCAGTAACCGCGAGGCGCGTCAGTCCATGGCCCTGGCGGCCTACTATGCCGGCATTGCCATCAACCAGGTAAACGTCGGCAATGTCCACGCAATCGCCCATCAGCTGGGAGGCAAGTACGGGATCCCCCACGGTCTGGCCAATGCCCTGGTGCTGCCGCATGTGCTGGAGTATTGCCGCGACACGGCGCGCACCGCGCTGGCCGAACTGGCGGAGCTTGCAGGTATTGGCCAGCCGGGAGAGTCTGAAGACAGCCTGGCGGGCAAGTTTATCGAGGCAGTCATACAGCTGCGGTCTGATGTCGGTATTCCCGACAAGGCGGAGTCGCTGCGGGCCGAAGACTATGACTATCTCACCGATCTGGCGCTCAAGGAGTGCGAGGGCTACCCCGTGCCAAAACTGCTGGAACGGGAGCCGACCCTGGCGATACTGCGGGCCATCACCCCCTGAGGGAGGTCACGTTCCTCCGCAACCAAGGGGTGACCGGGCCAACCACCGGTGGTTGGCCAGCGCTTGCCCATCGTTCAATCCGGGCCCCAGAATACCGATGCACCAGACTCTGCGGCCCCGGCCGCGCCGCGCATGAAGGCGAATAGTTCGCGTCCGGTGCCGAACTCGCTGTCCCGTGAACTGCGTCGCGCGGCCTTGCGGGTCCGCCACTCGTCCTGGGGCACCAGTGCCTGCAGCTCCCCCTTGTGCGCGTCGAGCCGGATGATGTCGCCATTGCGAACCCGGGCCAGCGGCCCATCGGCGAGAGCCTCCGGGGTCACATGGATCGCTGCCGGCACCTTGCCCGAGGCGCCCGACATGCGACCGTCGGTTACCAGGGCTACCTGAAAACCGCGGTCCTGCAGAATGCCCAGGTAGGGCGTCAGTTTGTGCAGCTCCGGCATGCCGTTGGCCCGGGGCCCTTGGAAGCGTACGACCGCAACCAGGTCGCCCTCCAGCTCGCCGGCCTCGAAAGCAGCCTTCAGCGCTTCCTGGCTCTCGAAGACCCGGGCCGGAGCCTCCACGACGTGATGCGCCTCGGCGACGGCGGAAACCTTGATGACACTCCGTCCGAGATTGCCTTCCAGGAGGCGCAACCCGCCCTCGGGCGAGAAGGGCTCCAGGGCCGGGCGGAGAACGCTGGTATCCGCGCTCACCGCGGCGCCTTCGACGTAGACCAGTTTACCGTCCTGCAGTTTCGGCTCCCGGGTGTAGTGCGTCAGGCCCTCGCCCCAGGCGGTTTTCACGTCCTCGTGCAGCAGCCCGGCTTCCAGCAGGGTGCGGATCACATAGGCGCTGCCGCCGGCCGCGTGGAAATGGTTTACATCGGCGCTGCCGTTGGGATAGATGCGGGTAACCAGTGGCGTGATGGCAGACAGGTCAGCGTAGTCCTGCCAGTCGATCACGATGCCCGCCGCCCGGGCAATGGCCACCCAGTGCAGACAGTGATTGGTGGAGCCGCCGGTGGCCAGCAGGGTCACCAGCGCATTGACGATCGCCTTCTCGTCCACCACCTCGGCCAGCGGTGTGTATTCGCTGCCAAGGGCCGTAATCTGGCAGGCCCGCTGGGCCGCGGCGGCTGTCAGGGCATCGCGCAGGGGCGTGCCCGGATTCTCGAAGGCGGCCCCGGGAATGTGGATGCCCATGGCCTCCATCAGCATCTGGTTGCTGTTGGCGGTGCCGTAGAAAGTGCAGGTGCCGGGACTGTGATAGGCGGCCGATTCCGCCTCCAGCAGGGCATCGCGACCGACTTTGCCCTCGGCGTACTGCTGGCGGATCGCGGCTTTTTCCTTGTTGCCGAGCCCCGAGGGCATGGGGCCCGCGGGCACAAAGATCACCGGCAGGTGGCCGAAACTCAGAGCGCCTATCAGCAGGCCCGGTACGATCTTGTCACAGATCCCCAGGCACAGCGCGGCGTCAAACATGTTGTGGGACAGGGCGATCGCGGTGGCCGCGGCGATGATGTCGCGGCTGAACAGGGAGAGTTCCATGCCGGCCGTTCCCTGGGTGACGCCGTCGCACATGGCCGGCACACCGCCGGCTACCTGGGCGGTACAGCCGATGGACTGCGCGGCCTCTCTGACCACGTCGGGATAGCTTGCGAGGGGTTGATGGGCCGAGAGCATATCATTGTAGGCGGTGACGATGCCCAGGTTGGCGGCTTCCGTCAGACGCAGAACCTGTTTGTCGTCGCTGCCACAGCCGGCAAAGCCGTGGGCCAGGTTGCTGCAGGACAGGCTGCCGCGCTGGGGGCCCTGACGTCGCATGCGGTCAATACGCTCCAGGTAGGCGCGCCGTGAGTCGGTGCTGCGTTCGCGAATCCGGTCGGTAATGGCGTCGAGTCGGGTATCAGTCATGTCAGGGAGACCACCAGATGTGCAGGGGGGTATGTGTCTGCTGCAGGACCTGTGCCACCGGCAGCTTGAGTTCGGTGGCGTCGTCCAGCACTGTGCGCTTGTCGATGCCGGTCAGGTGCAGATGGATGTTGCGGCTGTCCAGTACCGCGGCGAGGGTCAGGGTAACACGCGCCTGGGGAACCGAGGCCGGGCGGGTGGCGGCCACGCGCTGCTGGCTTTCCGCGTCCAGCAGGCTGGCCAGGTTCTCTGCCCCGGGGAACCAGGACGCGGTGTGGCCGTCTGCGCCCATGCCCAGCACCACCGCGGTGAAGGGGCGCGGCAGGCCGGCCAGCATGGCCTCCAGGGCCGGCAGGGCGGATTCCGGGCTGTGCTGCGGCCGCAGCAACGGATACAGCTGTGCGGCCGCAGCTGGGCCCTGCAAGAGGCATTCGCGCAACAGGTGCTCATTGGCCTCCGGGCTGTCCGGGGCCACCCAGCGTTCATCCACCAGCGTGATATCCACGCGCTGCCAGTCCAGGTCGTGCCGTGACAGTTGCTGCAGCATGCCGCGCGGCGTGCTGCCGCCCGACAGCGCCAGCGAGACACGGGGCTGCTGTGCCAGATCCACGCGCAGGGCTGCGGCGAGAGTGCGTGCGAGGGACTGGTCGAGTTCTAGCCTGTGGCTGAAGTCGTGCTTGCGCATTGGCCCCCCTATTCGTACCAGTTGCGTCCATCCACCGCCACCAGCGCGGTGGCAGCGGAGGGGCCCATGGTGCCGGCGTTATAGGGCTTCACGGGCTGCCCGGTTTCCTCCCAGGCGGCGATGATGGAGTCCACCCAGCGCCAGGCGGTTTCCACTTCGTCGCCGCGCATGAACAGGGTCTGGTCGCCGTTGATGGCATCCAGCAGCAGGCGCTCATAGGCATCGTAGCTGTGGTCCTTCTGCCAGGCGTCCTCCGTCAAGTGCAGCTCCACCGGCTGCAGGCGCAACTTGCGGGTCAGCCCCGGCTTCTTGTTCAGCGTGTGCAGACTGATGGTTTCCTCCGGTTGCAGGCGAATGACCAGTTTGTTGCTCAGCTCGTTGGGGTCGTTGGCAAACAGCGAGAAGGGAGGGCGGCGGAATTCGATGACGATTTCCGAGTAGCGCCGGCTCATGCGCTTGCCGGTGCGCAGGTAGAACGGAACACCGGCCCAGCGCCAGTTGTCGATATGGGCGCGCAGGGCGACGAAGGTCTCGGTATTCGAGGCCTGTTCAAAGTCGGCCTCCTCGAGGAAGCCCCTGACGGCCTGACCATCCACCGCCCCGGCGTCATAGCGGCCACGCACGCTGCAGGCCTTGATGGTTGCAGCGGTAATTGGCTGCAGGCAGCGCAGCACCTTGACCTTCTCGTCGCGAATTGCCCAGGGGTCCAGGCTGCTCGGCGGCTCCATGGCGACCATCGACAGTACCTGCAGCAGGTGGTTTTGCACCATGTCGCGCAGGGCGCCGGTGTGTGCGTAGTAGTCACCGCGTCCCTCCACGCCGATGGATTCCGCGACGGTAATCTGCACGTTGTCGACGAAGCTGTTGTTCCACAGCGGCTGCAACAGGGGGTTGCCGAAGCGCACCGCCAGCAGGTTCTGCACGGTTTCCTTGCCGAGGTAGTGGTCGATGCGGAAGGTGGCTTCCTCCGGGAACACCTCGCCAACACGACGGTGGATGTCGCGACAGGAGGTCAGGTCGTGCCCCAGGGGTTTTTCCAGCACCACGCGACTCTGCGGGCTGACGCAGCGGGCCTCTTGCAGATGTGCACAGATATCGCCGTAGAGGGCGGGCAGGGTGGCCAGGTAAAACAGGCGTAGCGGGGCTGCGGCGGTATCCAGCAGCTCACGCAGGGACTGGTAGTGTGGGGCTTCGGCGGCGTCCAGGGTATGGTAGTGAAGGTGCTGGCAGAAGCTTTCCCAGACGGCGCTGTCCCAATCTTCGGTGGGGACAAAACGCCGGGTATTGGCATGCGCTTCGCTGAGAAAGGTCTCGCGATCCTTTTCCGCGCGGCCGGTTGCCACGATGCGCCGCAGGTCATCCGCGAGGCCGTGGCGATGTAGCTGGTACAGGGCCGGGAGCAGTTTTCGGGTGGAGAGGTCACCCGTGCCGCCAAAGATCACCAGGTCTACCTGCTCCGCCATATTGTGCCTCCTGCTAGTCGTAGGCGATCGAGTCCGCCTGTTGCCGGTACCAGTCTACACCCTGGGCATCGGTCTCCCGGGTCACCTGTTGTCGCTTGCGCAGACAGTTCAGGTGCGCCAGGGTCTCGCCGGTCGCCAGCATCAGGTGACCCTCGGTGATTTCCCGCTTGAACAGGGCCGGGAAGCAATCCACCACGCGCCTGGGCTCGGTGAGATAGTCGTAGAGCTGGTTCAGCTCACGCTTGTGGGTCTCGATCAGCTGGGTCAGGCGCACGTGCAGACCACGGAAAGGGGCCTCATGGGCGGGCAGTACCAGCAGATCGTCGGGGAGAATCTCGCGAATGCGGCCGCAGGACTGGATCCACTCCTGCAGGGGGTCGCTCTCGGGCTCGGTGGGAAACACGCTGACATTGGGCGTGATCCGCGGCAACACCTGGTCCCCCGAGATCAGCAGCTTCAGCGCCGGACAGTAGAGGCAGGCGTGCTCCGGAGAGTGTCCACTGCCTACAATCACCTGCCAGTAGCGGCCGCCGATGGTCAGGGTCTCGCGGTCCTTGATGCGCCGGAAACTGTCAGGCAGCCGATACACCGCGCGGCCAAAGCCACCGAACATTTCCCGGTAGGCATCCAGCTGCTCCTCGGTAAACCCCGCCGCACGGTAGTGGCGCAGGGCCACCTCGGGTGCCGGTCGCCCGGTGTCCCCGACCAGGGAACGGCACATGAGGAATTCCTCGCGGGTCATCCAGAGTGTGGCGCCGAAGCGCTCGCACAGCCAGCCCGCGAGACCGATGTGATCGGGGTGCATGTGGGTGCAGATCACCCGGGTGACCGGTTTGCCCTGCAGGAAGCCCTCGAACAGGTTTTCCCACACCTCGCGGGATTTGGGCAGGTCCAGGCAGGTATCCACCACAGTCCAGCCCTCGCCATCCTCGAGCAGCCAGATGTTGATGTGGTCCAGGGACATGGGCATGGGGAAGCGCACCCAGTAGACGCCTTCGGCGATCTTCTCGGGAACGCCGTGCTCGGGGTTGGCCTTGCGCGACCAGGGGTAGACGAGGCCGCGCCAGGTTTCGGGATTGGGTGTCAGCATGCGGGGTCCAGAACAGCTCGGAAACCCCCAATGATCGGCGCTGGCCGGGTGAATGTCCAGCGGGAGGTGGGTTGTGGCTGCTCCAGCTGTTTCAGTTGACCCCCCTCGCCTGGTCCCCCCAATAGCGGGCTTTCACCGCCTTCTTGTCCGGCTTGCCCACCGGGGTGAGGGGAATGGCGTCGACAAAATCCACGCTTTTTGGCGTCTGCACTGAACCTTTGGCTTCCTTCACGGCCTGCTGCAGTTCCGCCGCCAGGTTGTCGCTTGTCTCAATACCGGGTTTCGCCACAACCACCGCCTTGACCGCCTCACCCCAGCGCTCGTCGGGCACGCCGACCACGACCACCTGTTGCACGGCCGGGTGACGGGAGAGAACATCCTCGACTTCCCGCGGGTAGACGTTGAAGCCGCCGCTGACAATCATGTCCTTGGTGCGGTCGACAATGTACAGAAAGCCGTCTTCGTCCAGGCGGCCAACATCGCCGGTGTGCAGCCAGCCGCCGGCGAAGGTTTCGGCAGTCACCTCGGGCAGGTCCTTGTAGCCGCTCATGACCAGGGGGCCGCGCACGCAGATCTCGCCGGCCTCCCCGCGGGGCACTGGCTTGCCGTCCGCGTCCAGCAGGGCAAAATGGATCCAGGGGGTCGGGCGGCCGCAGGAGGACAGCCGCTCGGGTTTTGCCAGGTCGTGATCGCCACGGCGCAGGTTGGCAATCACCATGGGCGCCTCGGACTGGCCGTAGAACTGGTAGAACACCTGCCCCCAGCGTTCGATGCCTTCCTGCAGGCGGGATGGGCTCATCGGCGAGGCGCCGTAGAAAACGGTTTCCAGGCTGGACAGGTCGGCGCTCTGGCTGCGCGGATGGTCAAGCAGGTAGTAAAGCATGACCGGGACCAGCATGGTGGCGGTAATGCGATGCTCCTCCACCATGTCAAAAAAGTCATCCGGGCTGAAGCCCTGCATCACATAGAAAGCGCCGCCTTTCTGCAGTACCGGAATGAAAAAGGCCGCCGCCGCATGGGACAGGGGCGTGGCAATCAGCATGCGCAGCTCGTCGGGAAATTCCCACTCGGCCATCTGGATCGCGGTCATCGCCGCGGTGACCCGGTAGCTGCTCATCACGCCCTTGGGCTTGCCGGTAGTGCCGCCGGTGAAATTGATCGAGGAGATGTCCTCCGGATGGACCTCCGGCGCGACCAGTGGAACCGGCTGGAAACTGTCCGCCAGGGCCAGGTAGTCCGTGCCCTGCTCGCAGGGGCCGAAGGCCAGCAGGTGCTTGAGACCCGGTACTCTGGCCTGCAGGGCCGCAGCTACCTCAGCGAAGGGGCCGGGGTCGAAGACCAGGGCGTCGATTTCCGCGGCTTCCAGTACGTAGGCGTGATCGTCGATCGAGCCCAGGGGATGTAGCGGGGTGCCGCAGCAGCCGGCCAGCTGCATCGCGGCGATGTTGGCGAGTACCTCGGGGCGGTTGCCGGAAATCACGGCCACCCGGCTGCCCCTGCCGAGGCCCAGGGACTGCAATGCCTGCACCATCTGGCTGGTGCGCTCGCGCACATCGCGATAGCTGGCGACCTTGTCGCCCAGGAATAAACAGGGCTCGTCGTGGTAGCGATTGAGACCCTCGATCAACAGATGGGGCATCAGGGGAGGGTGATAGAGGCTCTGGTCCGTCATAGCTGTTATTCTCGCTCTTTTAATCAAGGTATTTGCGGGGGAGGCCATCCCGGCGGCAACGCCACTCAGACCCGCTTGCCGCAAGGATATCCGATGTCTGGCGCCGATACGCTGCGACTGTTGTTTCTCGCCTCCCTGTGGGGGTTGTCCTTCATTTTCATGCGGGTCGCCGCGCCGGAGTTCGGCCCGGTCCCGCTGATCTTCGTGCGCATGGGCCTGGGTACCCTGCTGTTGTTGCCCTTGCTGCTGCGGGGTGACTACCTGCGCCTGATCTGGCAGCACCGCTGGCCCCTGCTGGTCGTGGGGCTGGCGGCCAATGCCCTGCCTTTCTCACTGCTCGCCCTGGCGACGACGCGCCTGGAGGCGGGCTTCACCTCCCTGATCAATGCCAGCACGCCGCTGTTTACCGCGTTGCTTGGCGCTCTGTTGTTCGCGACACCGATCCTGCGCCAGCAGTACCTGGGCATGGCACTGGCCTTCGCCGGCGTGGCCATTCTCTCCGGCGACCGTCTGGACTTTTCCGCGGGCGGTGACGGCTGGTTTATTCTCGCCGCGCTCGGAGCGACCCTGAGCTACGGCTTCGCCGGCAACTACAGCCGCCTGCACCTGTCCCACCTGCCGGTGCGCGTGCAGGCCGCGGGCACCAGTGCCGGGGCCGCGTTCCTGCTGGTGCTGCCCGGACTCTGGTTCTGGCCCGCCGGCAGTTTGAGCCTTCTTGCCTGGGGCAGTGCCCTCGGCCTGGCTTTGCTGTGTACCGCCGCCGCACTGCTGGTGTATTTCGGGCTGCTCTCCAGCGCCGGTGCCACCGCCGCTTCCACCGTGACCTTCCTGGTGCCGGTGAGTGCCCTGCTGTGGGGCTATCTCCTGCTCGGGGAGACGGTCACCGTGCAGATGTGGCTGGGGATGGCGGCAACCCTGACCGGCACCGCCATCGCCACGGGCGCCCTGCGCCAGTGGCGGCGCTTGCTCAGGCCGGGCTGACGCAGAGGCCGCGGCGCAGGGCGTCCAGCATGTCCGCCGCCTCGCGCTGGCTCACCGCCGCAGTGGTCACCATGCTGGAACCGTGGAAGGTGCCGGGATAGCAGTGGATCTCGGTGGACACGCCGGCGTCCAGCAGGCGCTGGGCGTAGGCCAGGCCCTCGTCCCGCAGGGGGTCGAACTCCATGACGGTCACGCAGGCCGGGGGCAAGCCCTCCAGGTTCTTCGCGCGCGCCGGGGCCGCCAGTTCGGGCACGTTATCCGCGCCGCGCTGGTATTGCTCGCCGAGGTAGAAGTCCCAGCTGCGCTGCGCGTTCTCGGTGTACCAGATGGGCGCGTCGACAAAATCCTGCATGCTCTTGGTCTGCAGGCGATCGTCGGTGACCGGAATGCCCAGGAATTGATAGCAGATGCGCGGGCCGCCCAGGTCGCGGGCCTTGATCGCGCAGACGGCGGAGAGGCAGCCACCGGCACTCTGGCCCATGACTCCGAGGCGGTTGCCGTCGATACCCAGGGTTTCCCGCTGGGCGTGGGTCCAGCAGAGGGCCGCGTAGCAGTCATCCACCGCCGCCGGGTAGGCGTGCTCGGGAGGCATGCGGTAGTCTACCGACACCACCACGATGCCCAGGGTGCGACACAGGTTCACGCACATGGCGTATTCGCTTTCCAGGTTGCCGAAAACGAAGCCGCCGCCGTGGAAGTGCATCAGGCCGGGAACGCTGCCGCTGGCATTTTCCGGCTGGTAGATGCGCACCGGGACCTGTATGTCGGTGCTGGCGCCGGGGATGTTGCGGTCCGAGATGATCACGCCGCTGGTGTCAATCGTCGGGTTGATCTGGGCAGCCATGCCATCCATCGCTGCCCGAGCCGTCTGGTAGTCCTTGAGGTCAAGGGGGGGCAGCATGTCCAGGATGGGGCGGAGCTCAGGGTCAATGTTGTAGCGCATGCGCAGTGTCCTCGGGCGATCTTGGTATTGGGTCGCCCAGCATAACGGCTGCGGCGTGACAGTGAATCGGGGAAGTATAACTATGGATACCCGCCGGGGCTTTGCTTGGCGATCAGGAAAACCTCTCGCCGCGCACACGGGTTTGCAGAGCTGGCGCAAGCGGCTGGCTGCATGCTTGCTGCCAGTGCTGGCGTGCCTTCCAGTGGCGGGCGCCTGGGCCGCCCCGGCGACCCGTATTGCCAGCGTTCAGGGCAGCGCCGCGGAGTCCACACTGCAGGGGCAACAGGTGGTGGTCGAGGGGGTGGTTACCGGCGATTTCCAGTCCAATGGCCAGCCGGATCGCGGTGACCTCAGGGGCTTTTTCATCGAAACCGCTGCAGCCGAGCGGCTACCGCAGGCGGGCCTCAGCGAGGGCCTGTTTATCTTTGATAACCGGGGGACGGTCGATGTGCGGGTGGGTGACCGGGTGCGGGTGCTGGGCACGGTCGCGGAGTATTCCGGCATGACCCAGGTGAGCGCGGCGCGGGTGTCGATGCTGGCGCGGGACCAGGTGCTGCCGGCTCCGCGAAGACTGCAATTCCCCCTGCAGTCGACGGCGGACCTGGAGGCCCTGGAGGGCATGCGGGTACACCTGCCCCAGCCACTGGTGATCGCTGGCCACGCCAATTACGACCGCTACGGGGAAATCTGGCTGGCGCTGCCGGGACAGGGGGAGACGCGTCCCCATGTGCCCACCCAGCTGGCGGCGCCAGGCAGCGAGGAGCAAGCGTCTCGCCGAGACCGCTTGAAGCTCTCGCGCATTCTGCTGGACGACGGCAGTCACCGGCAGAACCCCGACCCGCCGCGCCACCCGGAGGGGGGCGAGTTTACCCTGGAGCACCGCTTTCGCGTCGGGGACACGCTCACCGGCGTGACCGGGGTACTGGTCGAGGCTTTTGGTCACTACCGTATCCACCCGACCGCGACGATCGAATACACACCTCGAAATCCGCGCCCGTCACCGCCTCGGGTAGCCGGTGAGCTGCGGGTGGCCACCTTCAACGTCCTGAACTATTTCACCACCCTGCGCGAGGCGGGTCGGGTGTGCGGGTCCCGGGGTGGCCGCGACTGCCGGGGTGCGGCCGACCACCCGGAGTGGGAGCGCCAGCGTGCCAAGCTGTTGACGGCGCTGCACGGTGTCGACGCGGATATCCTCGGACTGGTGGAGCTGGAAAACAATCGGGCAGCCCTGGCGGACCTGGTGGCCGGGCTGAACGCCCGGGAAGGGCGCGAGGTCTGGACGGCAGTAGCCACCGGTGTGATGGGCAGTGACGCCATTCGTGTGGGACTGATCTACCGTCGGGACAGGCTCAGTCCCCTAGGCGGGCACGCGATCCTCGACAATGGTTTTGACCCGGATTTCCGCGATCGCTACAACCGCCCGGTGCTGGCACAGAGCTTCGAGACCCCCGCCGGGGCGCGCTTCACCGCCGCCGTGCTGCACCTCAAATCCAAGGGCTCCGACTGCGACGCCATCGGCGACCCCGACCGCGGGGACGGCCAGGCCAACTGCAACGGCACGCGAAGTGCCGCCGCGGGCGTGCTTCTGCGCTGGCTGGCCAGCGACCCCACCGGCAGCGGCGATCCGGACGTGCTGGTCCTGGGAGATCTGAATGCCTACGCCCGGGAAGATCCGCTGCAGATCCTCGCCGAGGGGGGTTACCACAACCTGCTCGCCACGCACCTCGGTGATCTTGCCTACACCTACGTGCACGACGGTCAGGCGGGCACCCTGGACTACGCCCTGGCCAGCGAGTCGCTCGCACCACAGGTCCGGGGTGTCGCCGTATGGCACATCAACGCCGATGAGCCGGACCTGGTCGATTACCGACTGCGCTACAAGCGTCGTGCCCAGGCAGCGCTGTATGCCGAGGATGCCTTCCGCAGTTCCGATCACGACCCGGTGGTGGTGGGGCTGGATCTGCAATAGGCTGTTTCAGGTAAACGCGGCTTTTACCTGACCGAAAGGGGGAGTTTGCATGACCAGTACCCTGCGCCAGACCAACCTGACCCGGCTCGCCGGCCAGCCCTTCGACGTGCTGGTGATCGGCGGCGGTATCAACGGCGCGGTCTCCGCCGCGGCCCTGGCCGGGCGCGGGGTCAAGGTGGCCCTGATCGAGCGCGCGGACTTTGCCAGCGGGGTCAGCTCCCAGTCCTCCAATCTCGCCTGGGGCGGCATCAAGTACCTGGAGAGCTGGGAGTTCCTGCTGGTCAACAAGCTGTGCCGGTCGCGCAACGAGCTGATGCGCGCCTACCCCTCCACGGTCAAGGAGATCCGCTTCCTGACCACCATCCAGAAGGGCTTCCGCTGGCCCGCCTGGGTCATTTTCCTGGGCAGCCTGCTGTACTGGGTGATGGGGCGCTTCAAGACCCGTCCACCGCGCTATCTCAGCGCTCACCAGTTGGAGGCCCGTGAGCCGATCATTGATACCCGCGATGCCGCCGGCGGGCTGGAATACTCTGACTGCTATTTATACGACAACGACGCCCGCTTCGTCTTTGGTTTTGTGCGCAAGGCGCTGGATTACGGGTGTGTGGCGGCCAATTACGTCGCAGCCGAGAGCCTGCGTCACGAGGATGGCCGCTGGCTGGTGGAGGCCCGGGACAGCATCTCCGGAGAACGTTTTACCGTGGCGGCGAAGGCCCTGGTCAATGCCGCCGGTCCCTGGCTGGATGCGCTCAATCGCGATGCCCAGGTGCCCACGGACCATCACCATGTATTGTCCAAGGGCATTCACCTGATTGTCGATCGGGTCACCGAACACCGCCGCGTGCTGACCTTCTTTGCCAGCGATGGCCGCCTGTTCTTCCTGATTCCCATGGGGCCGCGCACCTGTGTCGGCACCACCGATACCCGGGTCGACACTCCCGAGGTGGGGGTCACCGACGAGGATCGCGACTTTGTCCTGCACAATATCAACAGCCTGCTGGACATGGACCCGCCCCTGACCCGGGAGAGCATCATCGCCGAGCGCTGCGGCGTGCGCCCCCTGGCGGTGCGGGGTGAGAATGGCACCACCGACTGGGTGCAGCTGTCGCGCAAGCACGTGATCGAGGTGGACGCGCCGCGGCGGCATCTGAGCATCCTCGGTGGCAAGCTGACGGACTGCCTGAACGTGGGCGATGAAGTGGTCGTGGCGCTGGCGAAGCTCGGCATCGACATTCCCGACCCCGACGCCAGCTGGTATGGCGAGCCGCCGGCGGCCTTGCATGCGGAGTTCCTGCGCCAGGCGCGGCTGATGGAGCTCGATGCCCTGACCGACCCGGCGTCCTCCGAGCCCCTGTCCCAGCGCTTCTGGCGTCGCTACGGGCAGGCGGCCTTCCACCTGCTGGAGCGCATCCGCGAGGATCGCAGTTGCGCCCGGCTGCTGTTCCGGCGCGCCGAATACACCCGCTGCGAGATGGAGTTGACCGCGCAGCGCGAGATGATCGTGAAACTCGCGGACTTCATGCGCAGGCGCTCGAAGATCGAGCTGGTGCTGCGCCCTGAAGAAATCGCCGAGGCCCCGGGGCTGCGGCGGGTGGCGGAGATCCTGTTTGGCGAGGAGGCCGAGGCGCAGGTGGCGGAGTATTTGGCCAATCTGCCCGGTTGAATCTCCGCTAGCTGCGGTGGTCTAATACATTGTATTCGATGGTAGTTTGGGTGGGCTCATGAGTGTAACCACAGTCCGGCTTTCACCGGAAACCGAGCGGGAGCTGGAGGCGCTGGCTGGCAAGCTGGATCGCAGCAAGGGATGGTTGATCAATCAGGCGCTTAGTGAATACCTGGAACGCCAGAAGCAGGAGCAGGTACGCTGGCGGGAAACCCTGGAGGCCATGGAGGCCGTCGCGAAAGGGCGTGTTGTCGATGCCGAGGATGTGCACGACTGGCTGCGAAGCTGGGGGACCGAACAGGAACAGGCCGCTCCCGAGGTCGATGGGTGAGGCTGGTTTACTCCGAGCCGGCTGTCGAGGACCTGCGGCGACTGCGCAACTTTATTGCCGAGCACGACCCCGGTGCGGCGGCCAGGGTGGCGGCGAAACTGGTGGAGCGCATGGCCGCACTGGTGGACTTCCCCCGCCTCGGGATACCGGTCAGCCGCGCTCCCGATCCGGATACTGTCAGGGATTTGATACTTGATGACTATATCGTGCGCTATTCCCGCCATACGGAGACTATCGTGGTGCTCCGCGTCTGGCATCATCGCGAGAATCGTGCGTAGCATGCGGAACCTCCGGGCCGCCCACGCGATCCAAAAGCAGCAGTCTCACACAGAGGATTCCCCATGAACGTGATGTCCGTCCTGAACCAGCTTATGAATCAGGCCTCCGGTGGCCAGTCCGGCTCTGGAGGCGGCGGTGGCAGTAGCAAGGACCTGCTGGGTCAGCTGGGCTCGCAACTGGGTGGTGGACAGAGCTCTGGCGGCAGCGGCATCGACATGAAGAGCCTGCTCGGGGGCGGTGCCCTGGGGCTGATGCTGGGCTCACGCCGTGGCCGCAAGATGGGTGGCAAGGCCCTCAAGTATGGGGCTATCGCCGGCGTTGGCATGCTGGCCTGGAAGGCCTGGCAGAACTCCCAGTCGGGCGCCGGCCAGGCGACGGCACCCACAGCCCCGGATGCCGGGCAGGGGCAGCCCCTGGAGCAGTTGCAGGGTCAGGCCCAGGAGCGGCGTGGCCTGGAAATCCTGCAGGCCATGATCATGGCGGCGCGGGCGGACGGGCATATCGACAGTGAGGAGCGCGCACTGCTCGGTCGTGAAATCGAGCGGCTGGGCCCCGACGATGAACTGCAGGCCTGGATCCAGCAGCAGTTTGATGCGCCGCTGGATGCCGCGGCAGTCGCCCGCAGTGCCGATTCACCCCAGGCGCGGCGGGAGATCTACCTGGTCAGCGCCGCGATCATCGACGAGCAGAACCCGATGGAGCGCGCCTGGCTGGACCAGCTCGCCGCCGAGATGGCGCTGGAGCCGGCGCTGGTGCGGGAGCTGGATCGGCAGCTACTGACGAGCTGAGGGCAGCCCGAGTTCGCCGCGGAGGGATGAATCCTGCCAATCCCCTCAGGTCGGCAAGAACACCGGCGCCACGAAGGGCTCAGCCCCTTTGGGCTCCAGGCTCCGGAAGCACACCTGCAGGGCCATGTCGCAGCGCAGCGCCTCCGGCTCGCAGTCCACCAGCTGGGTGACCAGCCGTGCGCCGGGGGCCTCCTCCGGCACCACCAGAGCGGGGATGTAGGGTGTCTTGAAAGTCGGGTTGAGGGGCATGCGCACCACGCTCCAGGAGAGCAGGGTGGCGCGCCCGCTCAGTGGCTTCCAGCTCAGCCCCCTCCGGCACGCCGGGCAATCGTGTTGCGGGTACCACACGGCCTGGTCACAGGCGTCGCACCAGCTGATCACTAATTGCTGTTCGCGGGCAGCGCGCCAGAAGGGGCCGGTGAGTGCGTCGTCGTAATCGGGTTGCAGCATGTCAGCCTCGGCGCAGAATCAGGGTGGAGCCTTCGTCGGCGGTAAAGCCGGCGTAGGCGGCGAGTTCGGCGTTCTCCACCTGGTTCACGGCACTGCCGCGCAGCTGTTTCACCAGCTCCACCACGTGAGCGATGCCCAGTACATAGGCGTGGGAGAGCAGTCCGCCGTGGGTGTTGCAGGGGATGCCCCCCTGGCTGCGCGGGCGATCAAAGCGCAGCCGTCCGTCCTGGATGAAGTTGCCGCCTTCCCCCTTCGGGCAAAGGCCCATGTCCTCGATCTGCATCAGCGCGGTAATCGAGAAACAGTCGTAGACCGCAATCACGTCCAGGTCGGCGGGTGCCAGGTCCGCCATGGCGAAGGCCCAGGGCGCGGAGAACGTTTGCGGCGTGGCGGTGATGTCCCGCTGCTGGCTGATGTAGGGGGCGCCGCCGACAATGCCGCGGCCCACACCTTCGACGATCACCGGTGTCTGTTGCAAGTCCCGGGCTCGCTCGGGCGTGGTATAGACATAGGCCGCGCCGCCGTCGGAGATCAGGCAGCAGTCCTCGACCCGCAGCGGGTCAGTCAACAGGGGGCGTCCCAGGTAGTCCTCGACGGTCAGGGTTTTTTCGCGCATCACCGCCCCGGGATGGCGATTGGCGTGCGCGCGAAAGGTGACCGGCAGGGCCGCCAGCTGTGCCGGCGTCAGCCCGTACTCGTGCATGTAGCGATGGGCGAAGGTGGCGAAGTAGACCGGCTGGGGGAACCAGCCGAAGGGCAGCTCGAAGTGTGCCTTCATCGGCTCGCTGGCGTGCCAGTCGCCGGGGGTGCCGGTGCCCGCGGCGCGCCGGGTGGCCCAGTCCACCGCGAAGACGTTGACGATATGCCTTGCCTCGCCAGCCTTCAGTGCGCGGGCGGCGGTGTGCGCCGAGGTGGCGGCCCAGATCATGCCGCCGCCCTCCTGGCTGAACCAGAGGGGTTGATGCGTGCCGAAGTGCGCATGAAAATCCTCGGGGGTGACCTGGTCGGCGACGCCGGCGGAGATCATCAATCCATCGATGTCCGCTGGCTTCAGCCCGGCATCTTCGATGGCATGGGCGATGGCCTCCAGGCAGAGGTCTTTGGCATTGCGGTCCGAGGGGCCGCTGTAGCGGGTCTCGCCAACCCCGGCGATGGCCACCTGGCCGCGAATATCTTCCAGCGGCGCGGCACTGCCCCAGTCCGACGGGCCCGCCCGTCGGGCGATCTGTTGAATACTCTGCATCTCAGCGCTCCACCTGGAATCCGGCGGCCCGGGCATCCCAGGTAGCCGGGGTGACGCCGCGTTGCCGCAGCGCCACTTTACGCACCTTCTGGGTGGGTGTCATGGGCAGGGCGTCGACAAACTCGATATAGCGGGGCACGAAGAAGTAGGGCGCATTCCGGTTGATAAAGCGGGCCAGTTCTTCTTCACTGCAGTGGGACTCGGGCTTGCGAACCACGGCCAGCATGATCTCGTGCTCGGAGGCCAGCTCGTCCGAGGTGACGCCGTAGGCCGCAACATCCTTCACCGCGGGGTGATTGCGTGCCACGGATTCGATTGCCACCGAGGAGACGCTGCGGCCCTTGTAGCGAATGACGTCCTTCTTGCGGTCCACGAAGAAATAGTTGCCGTCGGCATCCTGCTTGCCCAGGTCGCCGGTGTGGTACCAGCCGCCAGTAAAGGCTTCCTCGGTAGCTTCCGGGTTGTTGAAGTAGCCGTTGAACAAAATGAACTCGCCCTTCGGTTTCACGCAGAACTCGCCCACCTCGCCCACCGGCACTGGCTGGTTGCTGTCATCCAGCAGGGCGACCTCCAGGTCAGGGGCGGGTTCTCCCAGGGCGTTGGGCACGAACTCGCACTCGCCGTCGTCGTAGCGGCGGGTGAGTAGCATGATCTCGCTCTGGCCGAAGCCCTGGTGGATGCCCTTGATGCCAAAGCGTTTGCAGAAGGGGCGATGAATCTCGTTGGGCATGGGTACCATGTTGGCGCTGCGTACCGGGTTGTCGGCATCCTCCGGGGTTTCGGGAGCACTCCACAGGAACATGTGCATGGCGCCCAGAGTGAAGACATGGGTGGCGCCAAAACGGCGGGTTCGTTCCCAGAAATGGCTGGCAGAAAAGGCCGGGTCCATGGCCACGGTGACGCCGCTGACCAGGGCGGGGTAGACGCTGGATACCCAGGCCGCAGAGTTGTACAGGGGCATGCAGTTGTAGAACACGTCGCCGGCCTGCACTTCGCCCATCTCCGCAGCACTGATGGCGCTGCGCACCCAGGCGTTGTGGCTCTGCATGACGCCCTTGGAGCGGCCGGTGGTGCCCGAGGTCCACATCACTGAGGCGACCTCGCCCCGGTCGATCGCCGCGGGCTCGAAGGCGCCGGCATCCCGCTCCGCAAGCTCGGCCAGGCTGGTGTGTTCGTCGTCATCCTCCCGCAGGATCAGGCGTGCAGGGGGACGCGTCTCCAGGGCCTCGATATGCGCCAGGTGGTCGCGGTCGGTCACCAGGACTTTCGCTGCGCTGTCCGCCAGCGTCTGTTGCAGCCAGGCGCCGCGGTAGTCGGTGTTGACCGGTATCCACTGGGCGCCGATCAGGTTGCAGGCCAGGCTGAGGACGACGAAGTCCGGGCAGCTTTCCATGAAAATGCATACGCGGTCATCCCGTGCAAGGCCCAGCCCCTGCAGGCCCGCAGCGAGGCGACAGGCCCTCTCGTAGGCCTCGCGGTAGGTGATCGCCTCATCTTCGGTGACAAGGAATCGCTGTTCGGGAATCTGGCTGGCGTGCTGGCGCAGGATATTGCCCAGTACACGGTTTCCCGGCTGGCTGAAGTCGAGTCGATTCATGGCGTCAGGCGGCTGCCTCCGGTGCATCGTAGAACTGGGTCGCCCAGCGGCGGAATTTGGCGATCGGGCCATCGCCGTCACACAGTTGCGGCCGCGGCTGGTAGATCTTGTTTTCCCAGATGGGGATGTCTTCGCCAATCTGTCGGTTGACCTCCTTGTCGAAGGCCGCGCCGATGCGGTCGATCTTCGGGTCCCGCTGCGGGTTGCGCCAGGAGACGTGGAAGTACTGCACCACGGTGTCCTCGTCGATGGGGGCGTTGGTGGTGAGCATGCACACCTCGATCAGGGTGTTGTAGCGCACCACTGCCCAGCCAAAACCGGTGGTAGTAGTATTCAGGGTGCCTTCCACCGGCCCACCGGAGCTGGGAAAGAGCTGGCGGCTCTCCATGATCATGTGGGGGCCTTCGAAGTCGAAGCGGTCGTACTCGGCCGCACCGGGATGCTGATGGATGCTGACAAAGTGCGCCCCGTCTGCGGTGTTCTCGGCCATTTCCTGCAGGCAGGAGCGGATCTCGTGGCGGGTAACCTTGGGCTTGACGAAGTCTTCGTCGGCCAGCTCGGGAATCTCCGGCAGGCTGAAGGCCGGGGCCTTGTCCTCCGGGTGGTACCAGGCCATTACCAGCCCGTACTTGATGTCCAGGGGGTAGGTGCGCACACAGGCTTTCTGGTTAAGGGTTTTTGCGTAGGGGATATGTGCCGCCCTGCCGTTGCTGTCGAACTCCCAGTGGTGGAAGGGGCACTGGATGCGCTCGCCAAGCACCTTGCCGCCGACACCGAAATTGGCACCGAGGTGTGGGCAGTAGGCGTCCTGCAAATGCAATCTACCGTTCTCGCTGCGCCACATCACCAGGTCGCGGCCGAAGTAGCGCAGTGGCTTGATCTCGCCGGGGCCGACTTCATCGTCGAAGGCGACGTGGAACCAGCCGTGGGGAATGGGGAAGGGGAAGCGTTGCTTGCTCATGGCGATCTCCGCCTGTTATTTTGGCTGACACATATGTCAGGGACTATAGGCAGGGCGTGCGCCTCTGTCAAACAAAAAACATTTCCAAACCGTGGTAATGTGCGGTGTCAAAACGAGGTGGCCTGGATGTCTGGAGACCTTGACGTCGATGAAACAGCTGGGAAGGCCAGTGGAACCCGGCGCGCGAGCCGCCGCGCGGCGACCCGCCGGGCGATCGTGGATGCCGCCGTGGCGGCTTTCTCCCGCTGGGGCTTCGAGGGTACGCATTTTCGCGAAATTACCCGGCTCTCCGGTGCCCAGCGTTCGCTGATCCTCTACCACTTTTCCAGCAAGGATGCCCTGTGGCAGTGTGCGGCCGAAGAGGTGGAGCGACGTTTCACCGTGGCCTTCGACGCGAATTTCGAACCCGGCCGCTGCGATGGCGATCGCGACACAGTGCGGCATGCCCTGGCGTGCTATGTCGACGCCCTGTGCGAGGTGCCCGAATACGGGCGCATTTACCTGCTGGAAGGGGTATCGGAGGGGCCGCGCATGGAGTGGCTGGCGCGCCACTTCGCCCCGCGTCGGGCCCTTAAGCTTGCCCTGGGAGACGCCGCTCTGCAGGAGCGGGTCAGAACCACGGTGCTCCGGGATATCCTGTCCAGTGCGTTGGTGGCTTTTGTGACCCTGGGGCCGCTGTTGGAGCGCTCCCACGCCCTCGCTGCTGGACAGGAGGCGGTGGGGGTGTACCCCTTGAGTGCCGAGCGGCGGCGGGAATTTGTCGCTTCTTTGATGAAGCTGATCTTCTGAGGCCCGATGCGACTTTTGCGCCCCTTTCCCGTCCCGAAGCGGAGCACGCTCCGCGTGTCGACCCTATTCGGTACCCGGTGAGCCATTAGTCGCGTGGCGTGAAGGGGGCGGACAATCGCTGCTAGAATGGTCGGCCTTACTTCGTACCCGGCAGGCAGATTATTCCATGACCGACGTCATCACCGTCCCCGTTTCCTTCGGCGAGGTTCTCGACAAAATGACCATCCTCGAAATCAAGTCGGAGCGAATAAGCGATTCCGCAAAGCTGGAGAACGTGCGCCGAGAGCTTCAGGCACTGAACACCACCTGGCGGGAAGCCGTGCCCGACGAGTCTGCGATTGCCGAGCTGCGCCGCCAGCTCAAGACGGTCAACGAGGCCCTGTGGGAGATCGAGGACGATATCCGCGATTGCGAGCGCGCGGGTGACTTCGGTGAAAAATTCATCGAGCTGGCGCGGGCGGTGTACTTCACCAACGACAAGCGTGCGGCTCTGAAGAAGGACATTAATCTCGCACTCGGCTCGCGTTACGTCGAGGAAAAGTCCTACCAGGACTATACGGCCCCATTGGCTTGACCTCAGCGTGAATACCCAATAGTTTAATGGCGCTTTTTTAACTGCGTGTGCCTCGCTGTCGTGCTGCGCGCCGCACTGACCCTGTCCAGTCGGGATCACCCCGGCTCTGTCTGAAGGACTCACTGACATGAAGCGATTTGCAAGCAAGGCCGCCCTGGTCACCGGCGCCGCCGCCGGTATTGGCAAGGCCACTGCGACCCGTCTCGCCGCCGAGGGCGCCGACCTCTATCTCGCCGACATTAACCGTGAGGGCGTCGAAGCGCTCGCCGTAGAGCTCGCCAAAGAGCATGGGGTCAAGGCTTTTGCCGGCAGTTTCGACGCCGCGGACGCCGAGTCCTGCAAACAGCTGGTGGCGGCCGCCGGCGAGGCACTGGGTCGGCTCGACCTGGTGTGCAACATTGCCGGCATCCAGAAGTGGGATCACTTCGCCCAGATCTCCGACGATACCTGGAACCGCCTGGTGGCCATCAACCTGAATAGCGTGTTTTTCATCTCCCGCGAGGCGATGCCCTTGCTGGAGCAGACCCGGGGCAACATCATCAACGTCGCCTCGGTGGCCGGCCTGACGGGCATCGCCTACAACGCGGCCTACTGTGCCTCCAAGGCGGGGGTCATCGGTCTGACCCGTTCGGTTGCGGTGGAATACGCCTCGCGGGGCGTGCGCTGCAATGCCATTGCCCCCGGCGGCGTCAAGGCCGGCCAGGCTGCCAACCCGATCCCCGAGGACGTCGACTTCGGCCTGATCACGCCGCTTTCACCCAAGACCGGTGACATGTGCGAGCCCGAGGAGATTGCCGCTGCGGTGGCCTACCTTGGCTCCGAGGAAGCGCGCTTTGTCACCGGTTCGGTGTTCACCATCGACGGCGGCCAGCTGGCCAGCTAGGCTCTCGCCAGCCAGCCAGCCAGCCAGCCAGCCAGCCAGCCAGCCAGCCAGCCAGCNACTCGCCCGGTCTGTGGCCCAGTCGCTGGGTCACCCAGCGATCCAGCGTGTCGGTCGCGTCCGATACGCTGATCAAGTCCATCGCCCCGGGCTCCTCGACCTTGGTGCCCCAGCGGGCGGAGTCCACTGTCAGGCCCTTAAATTGACGCAGGGCCTCCGGGTAGCGGTCAACACACCACGGCAGTGAGCGGTAGGGCCCCGAGCGCAGCGGGTTGCTGGCGGCGTACAGTCCCAGCACGTCGGTACCCAGGGCGCTGGCAATGTGGGCCGGTCCGGTGTCCGGTGCAACCAGCAGGTCGGCACCCTGCAGCAGTGCGGCGAGTTGTTTGAGGGTGTCCTGCCCGCAGAGGTTCAGTGCCGGCGCCTGCATGGCGCCGGCGATGGCGGCACAGGTGGCCTTCTCTTCATCCGCCGGACTTCCTACCAGAATCACCTGCATCCCGTGGCGTAACGCGGCGTGATCGGCGAGGGCAGCGTAGCGCTCGATTGGCCAGTTGCGCAGGGCGTGGCTGGAGCAGGGGCTGATCACCAGGGTGGGGCGGTCCGGTGCCAGGTGTTGCTCGGCAAAGGCGCGGTCGGCGTCGCCGAGGGGAAGCTCCCAGCGCGGTGGTGCCGCCGCCAGGCCCAGGGGTTCGAGGAAGCTCGCCAGGCAGTCGCGCACATGCTGCGCAGGTGTGGAAGCGATGCGCCGGTTGATGAACAGGCCGTGGCCATCCTTGCTGCGGTCGCGGTCGTAGCCCACCCGAATCCGGGCACGGACCAGTGCCGCCGCCAGGTTGGCCCGGGCGGCGACCTGCATGTGCAGCAGGGCGTCGAAACGCCGGCCGCGCAGCTGTCGCCAGAGTTTGCGGTAGCCGCGCCAGCCGGCCCGCTTGTCGAAGACGATGAACTCCACGCCCGGCAGATCGCCTACCAGTCGGGCTTCGAGCTTGCCGATGATCCAGGTAATGCGCGTCTCTGGCGACTGCGACTGCAAGCTCAGTACCACCGGGATCACATGGGTCACGTCGCCGATGGCGGAAAGACGGAGTATGCAGACGGATTGCAGCACGTAGGGGTCCCGGTTGTTCTGGCAGGCTGGAGCGCTGCCGTTGAAGGTTGCTAAACTCTCGCCCATTCTAACCAACTCCCCGGTGGCGGTCTTGGCTCTCGCCGCGCGGAGTATTGATCGGGGCGCTGCATGGCGACAGAGACAGAGCAGCTGGTGCGTTCGGGACGCTGTCTGCTGCTGCGTGATCGGTCCCTGGAGGAGGTGTCGCGGCGCTGGCTGCGGCCCGACCACTGGGAGGGGCGTGCCAGGCCGGTAGTGACCGGGGGGCGCGGCGGTGCCTGGTTCGTCAAGACGCCGCTGGGAGAGCTGGTGCTGCGCCGCTACCGGCGCGGCGGTATCGCGGCCCGCTTCAGCAGCAGTGGCTACCTGTTTTTGGGCTACCGGCACACGCGGGCCCACGCCGAGTTCCGCCTGCTGCAGCGCCTGCATGACCTGGGATTACCGGTACCGCAACCGATTGCCGCCCTGGCCTGCCGCAGCGGCCTGACCTATCGCGCGAGTATTCTGCTGCGCCGGCTGCCGGGCGCCAGCCCCTTGCCGGAGCAGGAGCGGCTGGACGAGCCGCAGCTCTGGGAGGAGGTCGGGCGTGTACTGCGGCAGTTTCACGACGCCGGCCTGGACCACCGCGACCTCAACTGCGACAACATCCTGGTGGCCGGGCAAACGGTTTCCCTGATCGACTTCGACCGCTGCTGCCTGCGCGCACCCAACCGCCGCGACACACTCTGGCAGCGGCGCAATCTGCGCCGCCTCTATCGCTCGGTGAACAAGCGTTGCGAACAGCTGTCCGAGCGCAGTCGTCAGCGGCTCTGGCAGTGTCTGCTGGCGGGTTACCGCGCCGAACCGACAGGTCAGGACTGACATGCGGCCGGCCGGGATCCGCCTCGAAGAGGAGTTGCATGCGAACACGCGCCGCAGCCGTATCACCCGCCGGGCTACCCTGGGCGATGAAAGCATGGCACTCAAGTGCTATCACCGCCCCCTGTGGGGGCTCTGGCACTGGTGGCGAGCCCATCGCGGTGGTCGACGTCTGCGCCGTCTGGGTGCACCGGTGCCGCCGATTGTTTACTCCGGCTGGGTGTCTGCGGCGGGCTGCTTCGGCTTCGGGACCCGTTATTTGCCGGATCACCGCCCGCTGCGGGAGGTATTGCGTGCGAGTGAGGAGCAACCGGATCACCAGTCGGCCCTAATCGATACCCTGGGGCAGCTGATGGCGCGTGTCCATGCGCTGGGTATCCTGCAGCCGGACGGCAATCTCACCAACTTCCTGGCGGGACCGGCGGGCGATCTGGTCCTGGTGGACGAGGACGACATTCGGGTCACGGGGGGGACGCTTGCCCCCGCGCAGGCCGTCGACAATCTGGCAAATATCGCCTCGCGGCTGCCGGAGCCAGCCATGCGCGAGCGGCTGGAGGCGGCCTACCTGGAGGGCGCCCCCGAGGCCTTGCGCAGGGCCTGGCAGGCGGCGGACTTTTACCGCAGGGCAGAGGCCTGGCAACGTCGCGCCGAGGACAAGCGGGCCCGGCGCGGCCAGGTGGTTCGCCGGCGCTTTGATTGAGGTCGCGCGTCCGTCCTGCTCGACCTGAGGTCTTGGGGGTTGGCGGTACGAGGTGCACGGCGCGGTGGCCCCCGTTAATGATCAGGAGCCGGCGTTTTCCGGCAGGCTCAGGCCAGGAACTGGCGGGCGATATGCTCCGGCTGAAACGCCGCCAGCCAGTCGTCTTTCACCGGGATTGGCAGGCGGGCAAGGCTCGACTGCAGATGCGCGGCGAGCGCTTCCGGGGTGCGCGGGGAGAGGAAGGCTTCCAGTTCGCCGCGGAACACATCGCGCACGCCCCCGGGACAATCCACGGAGAGGATCGGTGTACCGCAGGCCAGGGCTTCGGTCAGCACGATGCCCAGACCCTCGTATTCCGAGGCCAGCACGAAGAGGTCGGCCCCGGCCATCCAGGGGTAGGGATTGCTGCGCTTGCCGGCGAACAGCACCCGGTCGGCAATACCCAGGCTGCGGGCTTTTGCCTCCAGTGACTCCCGCAGTTCGCCGTCACCCACAATCACCAGCGAGTGCGCCGTGCGCACCCGGGCAAAAGCCTCCAACAACAGGGCGTGGCCCTTCTGGGGTACCAGACGCGCTACATTGACGATATAGGGTTCGGCAGGCAGGTCCGGCTCAGCCTCACCGGCCAGGCTGCGAATGGTCTCTATCGGACAGGGGTTGGTGATCACCTGCAGGCTGGCGGGCCGGATACCGCCCTGCTCAAAGGCGGCCCGAGCGGAGTCGCGCACGCCGCTGGAGACGCACACCAGCTTGCGTTCCTGGAAGACCAGTCGCCATTCCCAGCGCTTCTGCCAGGCGGGACGGTCGTGGTGGATGACGTTTTCCAGCACGTAGCGGCAGCGGGGGTCGCGAAAGCCCCAAAAATACTTGAAGGTGCCCAGGCCGCGGAAGATGATGCGGTCGAAGCGTCCGTGCCGGCGCTCCAGGCGGCGGATCTTGCGCGTCAGCAGCCAGCCGCCGAGCCAGCCGGTCCAGATGAAGTGGGAGCGGGGCAGCAGCACGCCCAGGAGCAGCCGGGAAACCAGGAAGACCGGGATACCCACGACAGAGAACAGCAGCGCTCGCAACTGGTCGTGCACATGCAGGGTCACCCGCGGGTCGACCGTCAGTTCGCGGTGGGCGCGCCGGCAGCTCATCAGGTGGCTGTCGTGGCCGGCCTCGGCGAAAGCTTCGGCCAGGTTCACCGCCACCCGCTCCATGCCTCCCAGCTTGAGGCTGTGGACGATGACCAGGGTGCGCTGGCGTTCAGCCATCCGGGGTCGCCTGCTTGAGGATGCCATTGGGGTTCCACCAGCGTTTCTCGCGCTTCACCGCGTCGCGAATGGTGCGGTTGCGGGCCCAGATTTCCGGCTTCGCGTAACCCCGGGGGTGGTCCAGGTGCAGACACACGGTGCTGTATCGGATCTGCCGCGAGTGGTGGCCGTAGTGCCACAGCCGCTCCCCCAGTTCGCGGTCCAGCCCGCCGTATTGCATGTCTTCGTTGAAACCGTTGACCGCGCGCAGGTCGGCGGTCCAGGTGGAGCTGTTCATGCCGTTCCAGCTGGCGGCGGCCGGCGTCAGGCGGTTGAGCCAGCGCTTTTTCCAGGGAGCCTGCAGCAGCTTCCACAGTTTGTGGCTGCGCGGCTGACCCCGCGCCACCAGCCAGTCGCGGTCAAAGCAGGCGCCGCTGGCGATATCCTCTTCCCCGAGGGATTCGGAGACCGGCAGGGTCAGCTTGATATAGCCCCCCGAGAGGAACCGGCCGGGCGCCGCGAGCTGGCGATGGGTGCGGATCAGGCCCGGTTCCGGAATGCAGTCGCCGTCGGTGAAGATCAGGTAGTCGCAGTCGGTATTGGCGATGGCCTGGTTGAGGATGCGGCACTTGCGAAAGCCCTCGTCGGCCTGCCATTCGTGCACAAGGCGCAGGCGGCCGCGCGCGCGAAAGCGCTCGATCAGCGCTGCGGTCTCGGCTCCGGAGCCGTCGTCGGCCACGATCGCGGTGAACTCGCTGTCCTCCTGGTGCTCGTAGCCCCACAGGACCTTCTCCAGCCAGCGCGGGCTGTTGTAGGTGGTGATGACCACGCCAATCTGGCGCGGCCCCGTGGCACTCGCTGGTGTCATCGGCACAGCTGCTTCGGGTTGTAGGGATTGGGTTGGCCCGGCTCGCGGTGGCGGAAACGCTTGTATTCCCACTGGTACTGGGCCGGCGCCAGGCACACGCAGTTTTCCACCGAGCGGTTCAGGGCGGTGGTGGCCAGCACCGGGTCCGGGTCATCCATACCCGGCTCGCAGGGCCGCACCATCAGGGTAAAGCCCTGGCCATCCGGGCGGCGCTGGCACCAGGTCATCAATGGCACCGCGCCGGACTTCTGGATCAGCTTGCCCACCAGGGTCATGGTGCGCACCGTCATGCCGAAGAAGGGGGCGTAGGCCATCCCGGCGCCCCGCGGGCTCTGGTCGGGCAGGATGCCGGTGACCTCGCCTTCGCGCAGCAGCCCGATCAGGTGTGCCAGGCCGCGGCGGTCGCCGCGGACCAGCCGCGAGCCGAGGCGGCCGCGCACGCTGCTCATGTAGTCCTCGAATTCCTCGATGTGGGGTGGGCTGTACAGGGCCGCCATGCGATAGCGGGAGGAAAAGTACAGCCCGCAGAGCTCCCAGTTGCCCAGGTGGGGAGACAGCAGGATGAGGCCGCGGCCACCGGCCCGGGCAGCTTCCAGGTGCTCCTCGCCGTCGATTTCCCGCACCAGCTCCAGGCAGCGCTCTACCGGCCACTCCCAGATCAGCGGGATTTCCAGGGCGGTCTGGCCGGTGTGGCTCAGGCTGTCGTGCAGCAGGCGACGCCGCGCCGCATCATCCAGTTCCGGGAAGGCAATCAGCAGATTGGTGATGGTCACCTTGCGGGCGCGGGTGGGCAGGTGACTCATCAGCCAGCCCGCGGCCCGGCCCAGGCGCTGGGCCGCGGGCAGTGAGAGCTTGCCCAGGGTGCGGATCAGCCCGATCAGCAGGGTGCCGCGATTGATCGCCATGTATTCAGGCCCCCCGCCGGTAGGGATCGGGATCCTCCCGGGAGGGGCGGGTTTTGAAGCGCCGGTGCATCCACAGGTACTGCGCCGGGTGGCGGCGGATCTCGCGCTCCAGGGCGGCGTTGGCCTGCGTGGCATCGGCGAGGTCGTCCCCCGAGGGAAAGTGTTCGAGTGGCGGGTGGAAGTAGATGTCGTAGCCCGGACCATCCTCGCGGCGGAAGTGGCTGAAGGGAAGCACCTGGCAGCCGCTGCGTTCGGCGATGCGCGAGGTGGCGGTAATGGTGGCCGTGGGCACACCGAAGAAGGGCGCGAAGACAATGCCCTTGCGGCCGTAGTCCTGGTCGGTGGCATACCACACGGTTCGATTCATTTTCAGGCGCCGCAGCAGGCCGCGCAGGTCCCGGGCACTGAGGGCCGCGCCGTAGTGGCGCTCCCGGGCGCGGGTCATGACCGCGTTCAGCAGGGGATTGTTATGGTCGCGCTGCATCACGTCCGCCTCGATGTATTGCGTGATGATGGTGCCACAGAGATCCAGGCTGCTGTAGTGCGCCCCGAGCACCAGGATGCCATTGCCGCGGGCCAGGGCAGCTTCCACGTGTTCCAGACCGTGGACCCGGGTCACCGCCAGGAAGTCCCGCGGGTCGCGGAACCAGGCCAGCCCCAGCTCCAGCAGGCCGATACCGTTGGACTGGAAGGCGCGTTTTACCAGGTCGGACTGCTCCCCGGGGGACAGCTCGGGGAAGCACATCCGGATATTCACCGCGGTAATATGGCGCCGCCGCTTCAGCAAATGCCAGAGCAGCGTGCCGATGCCGCGCCCCAGGCGCCACTGCACGCGCAGGGGAAGACGCGCCAGGGACCACATCAGCCCCACCAGCAGCCAGGTAGGCCACCAGCGCGGAGCCAGGTAGGCGCGATAGTCCGTATTGCGGGGCCGGCGCTTGCTCACGTCGGGCGGGGTCTCTCGGTATTGTGGGGGATGCAGAGTGTAACAGGGCACTGCGGGATTGTGACATTCCTCGCAGGCGAGACGGCACTCCCTTGGGTAGAATGCGCTGACACGTTCCATTGGAAGTGCCATGCCCCGCGCGCTCTATTCACTGCTGGTCAGACTGCTGCTCCCCTGTATCCTGCTGCGCCTGTGGTGGCAGGGTCTGGGCAAGCGGGAGTTGCTTCGCGACTGGCAGCACCGTCTCGGTCTGGTGCCGCGGAGCCCGCAGCCGGTGATCTGGGTGCACGCGGTCTCGGTGGGGGAGACCATTGCCGCCGCTCCCCTGGTGGAGGCTTTGCTGGCGCGCCACCCCGAGCAGCCGATATTGCTGACGGCGATGACCGCCACCGGCCGCGAGCGGGCCCGCGCACTGTTTGGCCAGCGGGTGCGCTATGCCTATTCGCCCTGGGATTCACCGGGCTCGGTTCGGCGCTTTCTCGACCGGGTCAGGCCCCGGGCGCTGGTGATCATGGAAACCGAGCTGTGGCCCAACATGATTGCCCAGAGCCGGGCCCGGGGCGTACCGGTTGCCCTGGTCAACGCCCGGCTTTCGGAGCGGTCGGCCCGCGGTTACCGCAAGGTGGCGGCCCTGGTGCGACCCCTGTTACAGGACCTGGCCTGGATCGCCGCCCAGGCGCCGGAGGATGCCCACCGCTTCCTGGCCCTGGGGGCCCCGGAAGACCGGGTCGCGGTGACCGGCACGGTGAAATACGACATCGCGGTGCAGCCGGCCCTGCGCGAGGCCGCGGCAGCATTGCGCGCGCAACTGGGCGAGCAGCGTCCGGTCTGGGTGGCGGGCTCCACGCACCCCGGGGAGTCCGAACTCCTGCTGGCGGCGCAGCAGCGCTTGCTGGCCAGTCATCCCGATGCGCTGTTGATTCTGGTGCCGCGGCATCCGGAGCGCTTCGACCAGGTCGCGGCACTGGTGGAGGGGGCCGGCCTGCGCCTGGCGCGCCGCTCGCGCGGCGAGGATGCGCAGACGGCGGAGGTCTACCTGGGAGATTCCATGGGGGAGCTGATGCAGCTTTACGGCGCCAGCGACGCGGCGTTTATCGGTGGCTCCCTGATCGACCGCGGCGGTCACAACCCACTGGAGCCCGCGGCCTGGGGTTTGCCGGTGATCTCTGGTCCGCACGTGTTCAATTTCGAGGCGGTTTATGCGGCACTCTCGGCGGGCGGGGCCCTCTCCGTGGTGACCGATGCCGAGTCGCTGGCGCAGGTGCTGCTGCGATTGCTGGGCAATCCGCAGGAGGCCAGGGAGCAGGGCGCCAGGGCACTGGCGGTCGTGGAAGCCAATCGCGGTGCGCTGGACCGCGTGGTCGCGGGTGTTTCGGGATTGCTGAACCAGGGTTCGCCTTAATCGAAAGCTTTGCGCCTTTTTTTGTGTTTTTTATCGGAATTCTGGTGTTTTACTCTGAGTTCATTATCTCGTGGTCGTGCTGACCCGTCATTGTGAACAAAGGAGAAGTGTCATGAGCAGAGTCCTGGTGTTGTATTACTCGACCTACGGCCACGTGGAAACCATGGCCCGTGCGGTCGCCGAGGGCGCGGGGGCCGTCGAGGGCGTCGAGGTGGTACTCAAACGAGTCCCCGAGCTGGTTTCCGAGGAGTCGGCAAAACGCAACGGCTTCAAACTCGACCAGGATGCACCGCTTGCCGATCCCCAGGAGCTGGTAGGCTACGACGCCATCATCTTCGGTACGCCGACCCGCTTCGGCAACATGGCCGCCCAGATGCGCAATTTCCTCGATCAGACCGGTGGCCTGTGGGCAAAAGGCGCTCTCATCGGCAAGGTCGGTAGCGTGTTCACCAGTACGGGCACCGGCGGTGGCAACGAAACCACCATTCAGTCCTTCCATACCACCCTGTTCCACCACGGGATGGTGGTGGTGGGTATGCCCTACGCCATCCCGGAAGCCACGGATATCAGTGAGGCTCGCGGCGGCTCGCCGCTGGGCGCCGCAACCCTCGCCGGTTCAGACGGATCGCGCAGCCCCTCGGACAAGGAACTGGCCATGGCGCGTTTCCAGGGGCGTCATGTGGCCGATATCGCCCGTCGCCTTGTGGGGCAAGGCTGAGATTTCCGCCGGCGAGAAGGCACTGCTCAGAGACTTCCCAGCAGTGCCTCTCGCAATTTGGGACGGCTGGTGTCGGGCGAGAGCCAGATCGCGACGAAGTGTTCGCCGAAGTCGGGATCGTTCATGTCCCCGAGCAGCTCACCATTGAGATAGAAGCGAGCCCGGTTCTCGGTGTCCAGTGCCAGGGTGATGGTGTCGCCCTTTGATACATCGGGCCACAGCTCGCCCAGCCGTTGCAGCCAGTCGTCCCGGTTCGGGTGGTCAACCGCGAGGTGGTCCCATTCCTCCGCGGTCTGCTCAACCAGGGCATCACTGCGAATATCCATCAGGTACTCGATTTCCAGGCGCAGGGGGCGCTCGCCCTCCCGATAGCGCCCGGTTTCGGTAAACAGCCGGGAATCGTAGACCTGCCAGAACAGCACGGAGAGCCGCGCTTCCCCGACCATTTGCAGTCCGGAGGGAACGTTGGCCAGGCCGAGTGCTGGCAGCATCAGCAGGCAGAGAATTCCGCATCGCAAGACCCTCATGGCAGCCGTTCCTCCCCGGGTGCGAACAGGCGTCCGTATAGCCAGTATAGTGCCGGCAGCAGCAGACTCCAGGCAAGCGCCATGATCAGCAGGGCCTGCCAGACCGGCACACCAAAGCTGACCGCACCGAATTGTGAGCCGGCGTAGTAGTTGAAGGGGACCACCAGGGCCCCGAGCACAGCGATCAACCAGGGGCGGGGTGCCAGAAAAGCCAGGCTGCGCCCCGGCGTGGTAACAAAGGCCAGCCACAGGCAGGCCAGCCAGGCGGGCAGGATCACATCCCCGGGGAAGACAAAGACCCCGGTCAGGCTGAGCGCGGTGTCCAGCAGCATGCCCAGGCCCCCGAGCAGGGCCAGCTGTGCCAGCTCCCTGCCGCGCCGCGGTACCAGCCAGAGATGCAGGGCGATCAGTGCCAGGCTTGCCGGCAGCAGTGCGTCGCGCCCGAGCACGGTACAGAACCAGGTGGTCTGGAACCACAGGGCGTTGAACCAGGGGCGCTCCGCCAGGGCTTGCGCGCGTGGGGGAGACAGAATCATGGAGTCGGCGGGCACATCGGCTACCTCGCAGCAAATCTGCAGGTAAGTACGCCCGACGCCGGTAACTGGATTGCGGGGCCGCGCAGCGCCAGAGGCTGCGCGGCGGGTGCGCTCACTGCTCTGCGGGTGTACCGTGAGCCCCGAGATAGTGGGAGCTCAGTCGCGGCTCGGCGGGCAGGGTTTCGTTGATCTCGTAGAGCCGCTCGTAGCGGGTATCGATGATCAGCCAGCGGCCGTTCTCCTTGACGTAGCGGTCCCAGTAGATGGCGGTCCCGGTGGTCAGGCTGTTGTAGTCCAGCTGCCACATGTGGTCGGCCAGGTACCAGATGCCCGTGGCCTCGTTCTCGCTGAGGATCTGGATTTCCGGCTGGTGGCCGTTGTGGTGGCCGACGGATCGGTTGTGGAAGGACTTGCCGATGTTGCCCATGTAATCGGCCTTGCCATCGACCTTCCATTCGTAGGTGCCGCCGATGAAATGCACTTTCACATCATCGTGGAACAGCTCGGCCAGCTCCTCCAGGTTGGCGGTATCGATGCAGCGGAAGTAGCGGTGTTTCAGCTGCTTGATGGCCTCGATATCCATAAGCCGCTGGATATCCCGGCGCAGGCCCTCGATATCGGTGCCGGTGGCCTCCAGGGGCAGGCCCTCGGTGATGCCCATGGTCTGCCGGTTCAGTTTCTGTCGCTGCTCGCTCATGCCCTTGCTCCTGTATCGATGCGTTATCCGGCCAGTGTACGGTCGGCGCGAGCGACGGTCATCCGCTGTCAGACTGAATAGTCAGGCCAGGCGCCGGTGCTTTTCCGCCCGGCGAATCACCGCTTCCCCCAGCAGCAGCGTGACCACCACGCCGGCCAGTACGGCCCACTCGACCCCGACCTCCGGGGTGTACAGGAACAGGGCGATGGCCAGCACCAAGACCAGCAGGCACAGCCAGGTACAGATGGCGGCCCCGGCGGCTCCGCCGGGAACCCGCCAGGGCCGCGCGTGGCCCGGGTCGGTCTCGCGCAGGCGGAGGAAGGCCAGCAGCATGCCCAGGTAGGGCAGCAGGAAGATCACCGCGCTGAAAGCGAACAGGGCCCAGAACAGATCCTCGTTGCTGACCGAGAGCCAGCCGTAGAGGATCAGCACCGTGCTACTGACAGCCCCCATGAGGACGGCGGCGCCAACCGGCGTGCCCAGGGTGGGGTGCTCCACTGCGAAGACGCGCGGCAGTTCGCCCTCCAGGGCCGCCTCCGCGGCGGCGCGGTTACAGCCCAGCGCCCAGGTCACGCCATTGGAGAAAAAGGTATACAGGGCGCAGACGCCGAGTACGGTGACCAGCAGGCTTCCGGCCGGGCTGCCGGCGAAGAACAGCCGCAGGGTATCCACCAGCCCCTCGACCAGGTTGATGTCGGCGGTGGGAATCGCCGCGAGTACCGCCAGGGTGCCCCCGGTGTACAGCAACAGGATCAGGCTGCCGGAGATGAGGATGGCGCGGGGGACATCCCTGGCCGGATTGCGCATCTCCGCGCTGCCGGCACTGACCAGCTCGAAGCCGAGCATGCCGTAGATGATCGCCGGAATGTACTGCAGGCTGCTGCTCCAGTCCGGGGTGATGCTGGCGAGGGTCAGTGGGTTGGCCATGCCATGCGCCCTGACATGCACCAGGGCGCCGATGATAATGGTCAGGAAAATCAGCACCTTGAGAATGGCGCCGAGGTTGGGAATCCATTTGCCGACCTCGAGGGTGACGATGTTGACCGCCACCGCCAGCCAGGTCAGCCCCAGTCCGATCAGGATCTGCCAGTGCAGGGCCAGCCCCGGGGCAAACAGCTGGGCAAAGATACCCGCGAAGAGGATGAAAATGGCCGGTAGCCAGACCGCGGTATTGACCCAGTAGCACCAGGTGGCTCGGGACGCCCAGCGGCCGCCGAAGGCATCGCGGATCCAGGCGTAGATCCCGCCCTGCTCGGGGTAGCTGCAGCCCATCTCGGCGCTGATGAAGGCGAAGGGCAGAAAGAATACCAGGCCGAGGAACAGCCACCAGAACAGGGCCGGAGTGCCCACCGAGGCCGCGGCGGTCAGCGTATCCAGCAGCAGGATGGCCGAGACGGTGAACAGGACCAGGTCGCGCTGGCGCAGGGTTTTGACGTGTGGAACGGTTGCTGTCATCGCGGGGCTTCCCGGGCTGAGGCCAGAAACAAAACACCCGGCGCGTGGCCGGGTGTCAGGGGTCAATTCACGCCGTAGTGGCGAGCGGTTTCGTCGAGTGCCTGGTGCAGCTTGTCGACCAGCTCGTCGATTTCCTCCCGTCGGCTCACCAGTGGGGGGGCCATGATCATGGCATCCCCGGTCTGGCGTACCATCAGGCCGTTGCTGTTGGCGCGGTCCCGGCAGTAGACCGCGCCCTGGGACTCGGGGGCCAGGCGTTCCCGGGAGCCCTTGTCCCGCACCAGCTCCACGGCGGCGAACATGCCGCGGCCGCGCACTTCGCCGACGACGGGGTGGTCCGCCAGTTCGCGCAGTCGCGACTGCAGGTGCGGCGCGATCTGTGCGGCGGCCTGCGCGATGATGTCGGTCTCGCGCAGGGTCTGCAGGGTGGCAATGCCCGCGGCACAGGCGGCGGGGTGGCCCGAGTAGGTCAGGCCGTGGGCGAACTCGCCGCCCTGGCTGAGCAGGACTTCCGCCACCTGGTCGCCCACCATGACGCCACCCAGGGGAATGTAGCCATTGGTGATGGCCTTGGCGAAGGTCATCAGGTGGGGCTTCAGGCCGTAGGTCTGGCTGCCGAACCACTCGCCGGTGCGGCCGAAGCCGCAGATCACTTCGTCGGCGATGAACAGAATATCGCGCTCGTCGCAGATACGCTGGATTTCCGGCCAGTAGCTGTCCGGGGGTATGATGACCCCGCCCGCGCCCTGCACCGGCTCCGCGATGAAGGCGGCGACCCTGTCCTCGCCCAGCTCGTCAATCTTCTGTTCCAGCTCCCGGGCCACCTTGAGACCGAAGTCCTCGGGAGACAGGTCGCCCCCCTCGGCAAACCAGTGGGGCTGGTTGATGTGGTGCACGTAGTCCAGGCCGCGCACCTGGTCGTGCATGGCCTTCATACCACCGAGGCTGCCGGCGGCGATGGTGGAGCCGTGGTAGGCATTCTTGCGACTGATGAAGAGTTTCTTCTCCGGTTTGCCGAGCAGGTCGTAGTAGCGGTGCACCAGGCGGATATTGGTGTCGTTGGCCTCCGAGCCCGAGTTGGTGAAGAAGACGTGATTGAAATCCGCCGGCGTGACCTCGGCCAGCAGGGTGGCGAGCTCCACGGCGGGCTGGTTGGCGCAGCGGAAGAAGTTGTTGTAGTAGGGAAGCTCCTGCAGCTGCCGGTAGATTGCCTCGACGATCTGGTGCTGACTGTAGCCCAGGTTGCAGCACCACAGCCCGGACATGCCGTCGAGCATCCGGTTGCCCTCGGCATCGTGGATGTAGATATGCTCGGCGTGGGTGACAATGCGCCCACCGTGAGCGGCGTAGTCCCGCAGGTCGGTAAACGGGTGCAAGTGGTGTGAGCGGTCGTGCTGGCGCAGGGTGGTGGCGTCGGCGACGTGATTCATGGGCACCTCGGGTTGCGTGGTCGGGCCCCGTCCGGCGAGTATGGCGAAGCCGGCGGGCCGCGGTGTTTAATACGGATGTCAGGCATTCTGGCACAGGCTGGAAGGCAGGCAACTACCCTAAAGTGGTGCCCGGCCTCGGTTCAAGAGTCAACAGTGGAGACAGCATGAGCGATACAGCGAGCAGTGAACAGCTCCAGGCATTCCTCAATCAGCATCCGGACATCGAGCTGTTCGAGGTCATGCTGCCCGATATTGGTGGTGGGCTGCGCGGCAAGTGGATTACCCGGGACAAGATCCACAAGCTGTTTGCCGGCGAGATCAAGCTGCCCGCCAGCTCCGTGGCCTTCGATGTCTGGGGCCGGGATATCGAAAGCTGGGTGTTTGGTGGCGGTGATGGCGACGGCCACTGTCAGCCGGACATCCGCACCCTGGTGCGGGTGCCCTGGGCGGCCCGCGCCACCGGGCAGGTACTGATGTCCATGAACGAGGCCGATGGCACGCCCTGCCTGCTGGACCCGCGCTATCTGTTGCGCCGGGTTCTCGAGCGCTTCGCCGAGCGTGGCCTGACTCCGGTGGTGGCGACGGAGATGGAGTTCTACCTGTTGCGCCAGGAGCCGGATGCCCTGGGCCGGCCGGGTCACACCCAGACTGACTGCGTGGGCGGACGCCTGGCCGCGGGGCAGACCTACGGCATCGAGGCGATGGCGGACGTGGCCGAACTGATGCACGACATCCGCGATGCCTGTCAGGTCCAGCAGCTGCCGGTGGATACGCTGATCAAGGAGGGCGCGCCCTCCCAGTACGAGATCAACCTGTATCACTGTGACGACGCGCTACTGGCGGCCGACCAGGCGGTGATGCTGCGCCGGGTAATTCGCAGCGTGGTGCGCCAGCACGGTCTGCTGGCGACCTTCATGGCCAAGCCCTTCGGGGAGTTGTCCGGCAATGGCATGCACCTGCACTGCAGCCTGCTCGACACCGAGGGCAGGAACGTATTTGATAGCGGCAACCGGCAGGGAACGCCGCTGCTGGCCCGGGCGGTGGCCGGCTGCCTGCGGGCAATGCCCGACAGCATGCTGCTGTTCGCGCCGCACCTGAATTCCTACCGGCGCTTCCGTCGCGGCACCCACGCCCCGCTGGCAGCCTGCTGGGGCTATGAAAACCGCACCGCGGCGATCCGGGTGCCCGCGGACACCCCCGAGGCCACCCGCATCGAGCACCGTGTCGCGGGTGCCGACGCTCATCCCCACCTGGCGATCGCGGCGATGCTCGCGGGCATGCTGGAAGGCATCGAGGGTGATCTCGACGCGCCCGAACCGCTGCAGGGCAATGCCTACGACGAGTCCGCGGAGCGCCTCCCGCGGCACTGGCCCGAGGCCCTGCAGCGTTTTGAACACGCCGATTTCATCCGCGAGCATTTCGGCCCGGAGTTCCAGCGGGTGTTCACGCAGATGAAAGAGCAGGAAATGGACGATTTCGACCGCCAGGTCACGGCACTGGAGTACGACGCGACCCTGTAGGCGGCGCAGCCCTGGCCGTTGACATACCACCCGGCCTGGACCGGGTGGTCCTGGCCGTCAGTCCCAGGTCATGCCCAGGCGCATCCCCACCGTGCGCGGTCGCTTGGGCCCGAAGAAGTGCGCGGGAATCAGTCCGCCGTTGTTGTTCTGGCCATCCCAGGTGAACTCGTCGGTGAGGTTCTCCACGTAGGCCTCGACAAACCAGTTCTGCTCTGACTCGAAACCGATACGCAGGGCCGACTCGGCATAGCTGTCGATTTTGGTGACCGCGAGATCTTCCCAGCCACCGCCACGCTCATCTTCGTAAAAGACTTCCAGGCTCCCGGTGATGGCGCCGCCCGCCACCGGGAAGTTTGCGCTCAGTACCGCCGCTGCCGACCATTCCGGTGCCCAGAACAGCGAGCTGCCCTCGCAGCCATTGACGTCTTCCAGGCCACAGATCGCCTGCAGTTCCTTCGCCTCCGAATCCAGGTAACCGGCGGTCAGGTAGAGATCGAAGTGATCACTCAGGCGCGTGGTGATCGCACCTTCGAGGCCCCAGGCCTCCACCTGGCCGACGTTCTCCACCAGGGAGGCGCCGCCGTCGAAGGTGACCACCTGCAGGTCCTCGTATTCATAGTAGAAGGCGGTCAGGTCGAGGTTGGCGCGTCCGTCCCACAGGGTGTCCTTGTAGCCGAGCTCCCAGGAATCGACGGTTTCCGGGTCAAACACGTTGGGGGTAAAGCCGTCCGCCTGGACGATGTCGACATTGCCGATGGCGGGCTCCCCCGCGGGGTTGTTGTCGAGGTTGAAGCTGCCAAAGCCCCCCGACTTGAAGCCTTCGGTATAGCTGGCGAAGAACATCCGTTCCGCGGTGGGCCGCCACTTGACGATGAAACGCGTGGTCACGTCGTCCCAGCTTTCGCTGCCTTCGATGAACTCTGCCGTGGAGAATCCGTAGGCCCAGTAGGGCCCAAGCTCACTTTCCGGGGTGGGCACGGCAATGGCGAAGTCCTTGTCGTCCTGGGTATAGCGCACACCCGCTTCCACCTGCAGGGTGTCGGTGATGTCATAGGCCAGATTCACGTAACCGGCCCAGCCCGAGTAGTCGCCCTTGATGCGCCCGGTTTCGGTCAGCAGGCCGTCGGCGGAAGGAGTGAACGCCGAGCCGTAGTAGGCGTAGAGCTCCTGGCAGCCGGAGAAGGTCATGCCGTAGTTGTAGTAGTAGCCGTAGTACTGGCAGAAGTAGTCTTCGCGGCCGGAGAAACGGAAGCGCGCGTCGATCGACTCCTCGTAGTAGGACACGCCAGCGTACCAGCTCAGGGGGCCCTGCTCGCGGGAGGTCAGACGGAACTCCTGCTGGAAGTAATCGCCGCTCTGATCCTGGCGATAATCGTTGATGTTCAGCGGGGTGCCGTCGTAGTCCTCGTTGTAGTAGAAGTCGTGGTCCTTGTAGCCGGTGTTCGAGGTCAGGGTGGCAAAATCGAAGTCGTAGTCGACGTGCAGCCCCAGGGTGAGAATATCCGCGTCGTCGTTGTCGCCACTGGTGCGGTCGATATCCACGTCCTCGTCGCTGCCGCCCAGGGGCACGCCACCGAGGGCGGTGTCAAAAGCCTCCCAGATGTCCCCCTGGTCTACCGCGCGATACACCGAACCCGATTGCTGGCGATCCTCGTACTCCACCATGCTGCGCACGGAGAGCCGGTCGCGCTGGTACTGCGTGGACCAGCGCAGGGCCCACTTCTCGTGTTCGATCAGGTCTTCCGAGCCGGGAAATACATTCTCGACAAAGCCGTCCTCTTCCGAGTAATACCCGGAGAGGCGATGGGCAAAGTGGTCTCCGGCCGGCAGGTTGATGGCGCCCTCGAAGGTGCGCCGGCCCCGCTCGGCAATATCCAGCTCGGCGTAGCCGGTGACCTTGTCACCCAGCTCGGCGCGCCGCGTGTGCACGCTGAAAGCACCCCCGATGGAGTTGCGCCCGAACAGGAAACCCTGGGGGCCGCGGAGGATTTCGGCGCGATCCATGTCGTACAGGCTGGTCACCGCCGAGCCGTTGCGACCCTCGTAAAGCTCGTTCTTGAAGAAGGCCGCAGAGGGGTCGCCGCCCACGCCGAAGTCCTGGGTACGCACCCCCCGCACGCTGATGGCGTCGATGTAGCTGTCCTGGCTGTTGCCGGTGACCCCTGGGGTGTAGGACACCAGGTCCTTGACGTCATTTAGGTTGACCTGGTTGACGAAGTTGCCCGACAGGGCGGTGATGGCGAGGGGCACATCCTGGACGGATTCGCTGCGTTTGGTGGCGGTGACCACCACCTCCTCCAGGGTTTGTGCCTGCAGGGGCAGCGAGGTGGCAGAGCCCAGCAGCACGCTGGCAATGGCGGTGGACAGGTGGCGACGGCGGGGCCGAAAAGCCATCCGGTGAGCATTGTTTGCGGTCATGACTATCCCTGTGTGCAGTGTTGTTGTCGTGGTGGCCTGCGGGCGCGCCGACGAATCTGTTCTTGTAACTGCCTTGCCGTCTGTTCTTTTTAGTGCGCCAGGGGCTTCCATGCAAGCTGCGGCGACAGGTTTGTGAAACCGTAAAACGCTGAAGTGGTCATGGGTATACCCCCATGGGGGTGGCTGCATCCAGGCTTTCGGGCACGCCGGCTGCGGCCAATGTCTGGCGCATCGGCTGCAGCGCATCGGCGTAACGCTGCCAGCGGCCGATGGAGCGGGTGTGCGCGGGCTCGCGAACCTGGACGGCACTGGCGGTGGTGACGGCGCTGTCCTGGCGGTGGAAGTCGAGACAGGCGTCTTCCCAGGGCAGACCGAGAAACTCGATCAGCTGGCGGGCGTGGGGGGCGAGGTCCCGGGCCACGTCTTCGTAGCGCAGGTCCAGGAAGCGCCCGGGGAAACGCTCCCGCCAGCACTGCATTAGCCGGAAGTAGCGGGCATGGTGACGGGCCATCTCCCCCTGGTCGTAGGAGTGCAGGTAGGCATCCGCGAACAGCTGCTTGAAACTGGCGAAGCAGGCGTCCATGGGGTCGCGCACCAGGTGCACGATACGGGCATTGGGCAGGGCCGCCAGGATCAGCGGCAGCAGCAGATAGTTCTGCGGCAGCTTGTCGACGAAGCGGGGGGTGTTGCCGCGCATGCGCGCGCTGGTCTGCAGGTAGAGCCGGCCGACGGCGCGTGGGTCGAGCTCCGCGGCGCGCCGGAACAGCTCGGCGGAGAAGCGCCGGGGGTCGCGGTAGTCGCTGAGTCGGCGCAGGGCGAGGCCGAACTGTTGCAGCTCGCCGGCGGAGTGCACCTGGGAGTGGCTGGTGATGATGCGCTCCACCAGGGTCGTGCCCGTACGCGGTTGCCCCAGTACGAAGATCGGGCCTGGGTCGGGGTCCCCCGGGGGCTGGGCTGCCAGCCATTCGGGGGTAAAGAGATTCTCCAGCGCTTCAAACAACGCGACTTCCGCGCTCTCGTCGTACTCCACGGTGCCCCGGCGCGCGGCGGCGCCGGCACTGAAAGCGGCGAAAGCCTCCGGCCACTGCTGCAGGTCCTCGAATTCCTTGCCGATGGCGTAGTGGTAGAACGCCCGTGCCCGGGGGTTGCCGCCGCGGCGCGACAGCAGCTGCTGCATGGTCTCGATGTGACGGCTGTCGCGGGCCTTGACCGAGCTCGCCAGGGCCCAGTGCGCCTGGGGGCTGTCCGGCTGCAGGTGGATAATGTCCCGGAAGATCTGGTCGGCGCGTGCGGTATCGCCGTGGTAGACCAGGTTGTTGGCCAGGTTGAGCATGAACGGGGGGTGCCCCGGGCGACGGGTGTTGGCCCGGGCGAAGAAGGCCTGAGCGGCGCCGTGCTCGCCCATCTGCGACAGCACGATACCCACCAGGTCCAGCACCACGGGGTCGTCGGGCTGCAGTCGCCGGGTTTCCCGCAGGGCGGCATCCGCCAGTCGCACCTGGCCTTCACCCAGGTACAGGCGCGCCAGCTGCGCCCAGGCCGCGGCGTGGTCGCGGTCCAGCCGCACCACCGACTGGAACGCGCTGAAGGCCGTGGGACGATCCCGCGCTTCCAGCGCCACCAGCCCCACCAGGAAATGCGCCGGCACCAGGTCCTGCTGCTGCCCGATGGCCTCGCGGCAGCAGCGGCCGGCGGTGTCCAGGTCTCCCCGTGACAGGGCGGCGAAGCCGCGATCGAGCAGCCTCTGCAGGGTCTCCACGCGGCTCATGCGGTGCCGCGCTTTGGCGCCGGTGGTTGCAGGTAGGCCACCAGCGTGTCGCCGCCGCGGTAGTTGCCGGCGCTCATCAGGGAATCGAGAAAAAGGTAGAACAGCTCCGCCTGTGAGCTGACCTCGAGTTTGGCGTAGGCATGCTTGCGGTGCAGCTTGACGGTCTCCACGGAAATGCCCAGCTTGTCCGCAATGGTTCGGGTGCTGTGTCCGTGCAGGATCAGGTTGACCACCTGGGCCTCGCGTTCGGTCAACAGGCTGCTGCCGAAATCGCGCAGGGCGCTGTGCAGCTGGGCGCGCAGGTTGACGCTGCCCGCGGGGGCGGGTTCGCCGCTGCGCTGCCAATGCTGCTGACAGAGTGTCTCGATGACCGGGTATATCGCGGCCAGGCGTTTCACCTGGGCGTGATGAAAGCGGCTGCCGGCGCCAGTGCGCCCCAGGGCAATGTTGATGAAGCCGTTGTCGCCGTTTGGCAGCAGGAAGCCACACTCGTCCTGGTAGCCGCAGTTGCGGTACCAGGCGCGATAGTACTCGCTGTCCTGAAAGCCCCGCGGTGCCAGGTCGCGCAGGCGAAAGACGCCAAAACGACGGTCCCGGGTGGCGGCCAGGTAAAAGGGGTCGAGGAGGAAGGCCCCGGCGACAAAAACATCCAGGGTCGAACGCTGCTGATGGGCGGGGACCTCGAAGTAGGCCACGGTTGGCAGGTCGGTATCCGGGTAGACCAGTACCGTGGCGTCATCGAAGGGCACCAGGGTTTTCAGGGTGCAGACCAGCCGCCCGGGAAACGGCGCTTTGCCCACACTGTCGATCAGCGAGGCCAGATGGGCGTGGTACTGGGGATCCTCTGCCATGGGCGGGCCACTTACCGTGCTATCATCGCAACACAGGCATCATAACCGCTGCCGCGGCGAAATCACAAAAGCCGCAAGCGGTGACAGGAGCGCAAGCCTTGATACTCCAGGGGCAATCACTGTGGCACTGACACGCCGCGATACCTTGATGGTGACTCTGCTGGCAGGCAGCCTGCTCGGTATTGTCGCGCTGGTGGGACTGCTCGGCTGGTTCCTCTGGCGCGAGTCCGTGGTGGCCGAGGAGGAGCGTCTGCGCGCCCTCGCGCAGCGCCTGGGTGAACACACCGAGGGGGCGATCATTGACGCCCGCTCCTTCCTGCAGCGACTCAACGAGAGCAGCGCGCCCCGCTGCCAGTCGGACCACCTGCAGGCAATGCAGGCGGTCACCTTTTCCCGGCCCTGGGTTCGGGCCGTGGGCTACTGGCAGGCGGCCGAGCGTCTTTGTGGCACTGGCTTCGCCGAGGGTGCCGCCCTGCGTCCGCCGCAGGCGAGCCGGATCTATGACAACGGCGTGATTGCCTGGTGGCCTTCGGAGAGTACCCAGGTCGGGGGGCGGCCGTTGTTTCTCATGCGCTTCGGCAACCACGACATCGCCATGGACCCGCAACTGCTGCTGAATGCCGGGCTTCTGGAGGAGCAGCGTGCAGGGCTCTGGGTCGAGGGCCTGCTGATGGCCAGCACGCCGGAAAACGCCGAGCTTCCACCGCTCAGCGACCTGCCGCCGGGTTTGCGGGTGGATCGCGCTCGGGGGCAACTGACAGCGCGTTTCTCCCTCGGCACACTCTTCCCGATAGACGTGGTGGCGGTGCAGCCACTGAGCCAGTTCTACGAGCGCTATCTGCCCACGCTGATTGCCGCCGGTCTGCTGGCGCTGCTGCTGGTTGCGCTCTGGGTGCTGCTGATACTGCACGTCTCCCGCCGACACCTCAGCCTGGCGGGGGAGCTGCGCAATGCCATTGATCGCCGCGAGATCCTGGTGCAGTACCAGCCCATCATCGACCTGCATAGCGGCAACTGTGTCGGCGCCGAGGCGCTGGTGCGCTGGTGCCGAGAGGACGGTGAACTGGTCAGCCCGGACATCTTCGTGCCCATGGCCGAGGAAGGGGGCTTTATTACCGACCTCACCCTGGCGGTACTGGAGCGTGTCCTGGAGGAAACCCGGGAGCTGATTGCCGGGCAGGACGGATTCAGTATCAACCTGAACCTGTCGCCCCAGGACCTCGAGACCGACCGCCTGTTCAATGCCCTGCAGGCGGGGCTGCAGGCTCATCACTTGCCCGCGCGAGCGATCAAGCTGGAGCTGACCGAGCGGGCCTTGCTGGATACCGATATCACCCGGCGTCGCCTGGTGCAGCTCAGGCAACAGGGACACCCCCTGGCCATTGACGATTTTGGCACCGGCTACTCCAGCCTCTCCTATCTGCAGAGCTTCGAGCTGGATATCCTCAAGATCGACAAGGCCTTCGTCGATACCATTGACACACCCGCGGTGACCAGCGCTGTGATCGAGCATGTCGTGGACATGGCCCGCTCCCTGGGACTGGACATGGTTGCCGAGGGGGTGGAATCCCGCCAGCAGATGGAGTGGCTGCGTGGCCGTGGCGTGCACTTCGCCCAGGGCTTCTATTTCAGCAAGCCACTGGGTATCCGTGAGCTGGAGGACTTCCTGCGTCATCGCCCCTGAGCAGTAACGCTTCTCGGCGCTTCCGGCGGGCGCTAGAATGGGCCACTGATCGCTTTCAGGAGCTGTGTGTGCCGCGTCATTTTTCCGCTTTTCGTCGCCGGGTCGGGCTTGCGTCCACCTGGCTGGTGGCAGCCACCCTGCTGTCGGCGTGCAGCCTCCCTGATTTCAAGCGTGAGTCGCCGGCTCCCCGTTCGGTGGGCAGTGCCGAGGATGCGTCGCGCCGGCAGGCCACGGCGCCGCTCAGCATCGCCCGCGGCGAGACTGCCATAGGCGCCGGGATGGCAGCGTTGCTGGCGCGCCCCGACGAGGCGCTTGCCGTTGACGAAGTCGGGTACTACATGGACGTCCTGCTGGCCAGCCTGCGCCTGCGCCTGCCCGGTGAGGCATCGGCGCCGAGTCGCGAGCAGAACGATTTGCGCTTGCTGTTGCCGGGGCACATGACCTTTGCCAGTGGCAGTGCCAGCCTGTCGCCCGGCGCCAAAGCCCTGCTGGAGCGGGTGGCGGAGGTGCTCGCCGAGTATCGCAAGACCCAGGTCGTGATCGAGGGTCACAGTGATACCCAGGGCGACCCCGGCTATAACCAGACGCTCTCCGAGCAAAGGGCGTTATCAGTGGCCCGCTTCCTGGCCGGGCGCGCCGTGCCCCCTGCGCGGCTGGTGGCAGTGGGCTATGGGGCGTCCCGCCCCCTGGCGGAAAACAGCACCGAGGCGGGTCGCCGCAGCAACCGGCGGGTGGAGCTGCTGATCCGGCCGGTGGTGGGGCCCTGAGGGGGACTTGCCGCGCCGGTCGGGCTTCTCTCTAGCGCGCCGGGTTGCTGGCGCTGACGATATCCACCGGGTGAACGTGGGTCGGCTGGCCACGGGGGTTGAGCTGGCGGGCCTGAGGAATCATGTTGAGCAGGCGCTCCTGGCGATTCTCAGGGGCCGGGTGTGTACTCAGGAACTCGGGGGGGCGCTGGTCGCCACCCACACTTCCCATTTTCTCCCACAGGCTGACTGCGGCATCGGGATCAAAGCCCGCCAGGGTTGCCAGCTGCAGACCGATCTCGTCCGCCTCGGATTCGGCAGTACGGCTGTTGGGCAGCTCCAGGGCCAGTTTGGCCGCCAGGGCGGCGCCACCCATGGCCAGGTTGGGGTTGTCGGAGGCACTGCCGACGGCGACCACGCCGAGGGTCGTCGCCATAGCCCGGGACATGCGCTCCGCGGTGTGATTGGCCAGGGCGTGGGCGATCTCGTGGCCCATGATCTGGGCGAATTCAGCGTCGGTCAGCTTCAGCTTTTCGAACAGGCCGGTGTAGACGGCCATGCGGCCCCCGGCCATGCACCAGGCATTGACGGTCTCGTCGTCGTCGACCAGGGCGACACTCCAGTTCCAATCGGCGGTGTGGGGATAGCGCTCGATGGCGGCGCTCACCACGCGCCCGGTGATGGTGGCCACGCGGCTGGCCAGGCGGGGGTCGTCCGCCAGTTTGTCGGCCTCACCCAGCTCGGACACGGTGTTCAGGTAGGCTGTGCGCGACTGGACGATGGCGGCTTCAGGAGAGACCAGCATCAGCTGGCGGCGCCCGGTCGGGCTGGTGGCGCAGGCGACAACCAGGGTCGCGGTGATCAACAGCAGGCAGAGTTTTTGCACGGCGGGCTCCCGGATCCGATCAGTACCCTATTCTAGAGCATTCGGCTGCAGCTGCAGCAAGTCGGGAGGTGGCGGGTGGCGGCTTTGCCGGTCACCCGCCGGAAACGACTCAGAAAGGCAGGTCGTTGTCGATATTGTGACCGGCGTCTTCCGGCTTGGTCATGCCCTCGGTGAGCAGCACGCCGTTGACTTCCTCGCGGATCTTCGCCGCCTCTTCGGGGGTGGCGTAGAACTGGGAGTACCACTTGCGGCCGGCGCGGAAAGGACCATCGGTTTTCAACTGCATGACCTTGATCGCGGGGCGCTTGTGTTTCCATACGTTGAAGTCGGCCGCGAAGGCCTCCAGTGCACCTGCCTGGGCCTGGATCTGTGCGGCCTTGTCGCCGTGGTTGGCGGGGTTTTGCTGACCTTTGTAGAGCACCGCGTGCCAGCACTTGACCACGCCGTCATCCACCGGGGTGTTGGCAATCAGCTCGAACATCTCGGCTTCGCCGAAGATCTGCTTGGACAGCAGGACACCCGGGCCGGTGTACCAGGTGGTGGTCTGCAGCTTGGCATTGTAGAGCTGCATTTCCCCGCCCTGGCGCTGGATGATGATGTGGTCGCGGAATTCGTTGGAGAAATACTCGCAGGGCTGCCCGTGGGTGGGGCCCAGGTGGCGCACGTCGGACATGTTGTCGAGGATTTCCTGGGGGTGGATAGCCAGCTCACCCAGGTGGTCCAGCTCCCAGCGTACCCACTGGGGGTCGTCCCACTGCTTGAGGAAGGGGGCCTCATATTCCGGCTCGCGGCCGTCGGGGTCGAACCAGGCCATGACACAACCCATGCTGTCGACAACCGGGTAGCTGCGGATCGACGCGGATTTCGGGTAGGGGCCGTCGGAGTAGGGGATGTCGTCCACATCGCCTTCGCAGCTGTAGCGCCAGCCGTGATAGGGGCAGCGAATGGAATCGCCTTCGATCTGTTCGCCGTTCTTGACGATCATGGCGCTGGTGCTGGCGGTCAGGTGCGTGCCCATGTGCGCGCAGTAGGCATCCAGAAGGACCGGTTTGCCGCTCTCGCCGCGATACAGGGCCAGGTCGCGGCCGAAGAAGCGAACCGCCATCGGCCCCTTGTCCAGCTCGGTGCTCTCGGCGACGATAAACCAGCCCCGGGGGAAGGTGTTCGGCCCCAGGTTGTAATCTGCTGCTGTTGCCATATCTCAGGCCTCCCTTGGTCAAAGAATGCGCGCAGTATAGCTGCCCGGGGCCCCGCAGTGTCCGCCACGGCCCGCTGGGCAGCAAGCCAGTGCGCGCTGGCTCAACTATTTAGCTCGGTATTGTACCCCTCGGGGCGGCTTTCCAGATTGTCCTGATGGAAGCGCCGTCCCAGCCAGATACCCGTGAGTGCCCACAGGCCGGCAATTCCCGCGCCGATACCTGCCATTGCACCCATACCGAGACCCGCGATCTGGGTCAGGCCAGTAAACAGCCAGGCGTTGAGCATGTCTCCACCCCGATAGACCACAATATCGATCACGGGTTTCGCGCGGTAGCGGGTTTCGGTGTCCACGGCGGTAAACAGCATCTCGCGCCCCGGGCGGGAAATGGCGTAGTTGCCGGCGCGGCGGACGATCTGGATCAGCACCACGAGACTCAGCAGGGGCAGCGCGGCCAGCACCAGCAGGCCGGCGGCGAGGAAGACGGGAACGCAGGCGAGGGTGAAGGGCAGCCCGAGCCGTGTGGCGATGCGCCCGGTGGCGAAGGTGGCGACCAGCAGGGTCAGGCTGTTGACCGCCAAGTCCATGATCGCCCAGATACGGGTGCGCGCCGCCATGTCGTGGGCTTCCAGCAGGTTTTTCAGCTCGAAATAGACGAAGGAGCTGATCGCGGTGTAGAGAAAGATGAACAGGGCAATGCCCAGCAGGTAGCGACTGCGCAGGAACAGACTGAAGCCCGCCAAAGGGTTGCCCGCCAGGATGTCCGCCGGGGGTGTTTGTGGCGCTGTGTCCGCCGTGAGCTCGCGGTCTTTGAGGTATTGCAGCCAGTAGACCAGGGGCAGCGTAGCCAGCAGCAGTGTGGCACCCAGGAGCAACAGCGCCTCGGGTCCCAGCCTGACGGCGAGGAGGGTGGTCAGCCCTGGCCCGAGCATGGCGCCGACACTCGCGCCCGCGCCGATAAAGCCGAACAGCCGCGTCGCCTGCGGCTTGCGCCAGATATCGGCCATGAAGGTCCAGAACACGGAAATGTGGAAGAGACTGAAGACGCTGATCCAGACGTAGAAGGCCTGGTTAACCAGGTCGCTGCCGCCGAGGTGCTGGCTGGTCAGCCAGAACAGGGCGAAGCTGCCGGCAAAGAAAGCGTAGACCGCTGGCACCAGGTGGCGCAGGTGGATGCGGGAGATGGCCGCGCCGTAGAGACTCACCGCGGCCAGGCTGAGCAGAAAGGTCAGGCTCCACAGCAGGCTGACCCGGGCATCGCTCCAGTCGCTGGCCATGGCGTCGCGTACGGGGCGCAGGATGTAGTAGGCGCCCATCAACACCAGTACCAGGCTGAAGGAGGCCAGGGTTGCGCGCAGTTCCCGTGGCCGCACCTCGCAGGCGGCATTCAGGGCGCGCTGAATCAGGCCCGGGCTCGGCTCCGCCATGGGGTTACAGCGCGTCCCAGGCCTCGAGCATGGCCTGTCGCTGGCGCGCGTCTGGCACTGCCCCGCGATTGGCGCCCATATTGTCCCGCATGTGGTGGACTTTCGAGGTGGCCGGAATGACATTGGTCACCGCGGGGTGGCCGACGATGAACTTGAGGAAGAACTGCCCCCAGCTGTCGCAACCCAGCTCACGGGCGATGCCGGGCAGGGGCTTGTCACCGGCCCGGGCAAAGAGCTCGCCGCGCTGGTAGGGACGGTTGATCATGGTCGCGATACCGCGATCCGCTGCCAGTGGCAGCAGGGCCTTCTCGGCGGTGCGGTTGGCGATGTTGTAGGTGAACTGCACGAAATCCAGCGGCTCCCGGCGCATGATCTCCAACAGGTCATCGTGAAAACGCCCGTGGGACGTGGTGATGCCAATGTAGCGGACCTTGCCCTCGGCCTTCCAGGCCTTGAGAGTCGCCAGCTGGGTGCGCCAGTCGGTGAGGTTGTGCACGGCAATCAGGTCGAAGCGCTCGACGGCCATGCGCCGGGCCGAGGCCTGCATCTGGTCGATGCCTGCCTCGCGCCCTTCGGTCCAGACCTTGGTGGCGGCAAACACCGGCGGTCGCGGCTGCAGTTCGCGCAGGATGTCCCCGACCCGGGATTCCGCCTCGCCGTACATGGGCGACGAGTCGATGACCTCACCGCCGCCCGCGAAGAAGGCTTCGAGAACCGCGGCCAGCTGTTGCAGGGCTTCGCTCGAGCGCGGCACATCGAAGGTTTGCGAGGTGCCCATGCCGATCACGGGAATCGCTTCTCCACTGCTCGGGATGGGCCGGGTGATCACTCCCTGTTCGGGATCGGTGCCGCCAAAGGTCACGGCAGGCAGTGCGGACAATGCCGCGCTGAGTTGAACAAACTGGCGTCGTTTAAGCATGGCGTGTTCTCCTCTCTCTGGGGCCTACGCGCGCTTTCGCCAGCCGGATTGGCGGGCTCGCCCCGTCTCAGCGCTGGGCCAGGTTTCCGCTGCTGCTCAACAACCACTTGCGCAGGCGGTTGGAGTCACCGAAGGGTGTCAGCTTGCCAAAGGAGTTGAGCAGAATGATGGATACCGGCTCTCCCTGGATGGTCGCGCGCATGACCAGGCAGCGCCCGGCCTCGTCCAGATAGCCGGTCTTGCTCAACGCGATGTGCCACTGCGCGTTCTTCAGCAGGCGATTGGTGTTGGCGTAGTTCAGTGGGCCGCGATTGGACCAGGGACGTACGGCGACCCCCTGGGTGGTGCTGGCCTCGGTGATCAGCGGGTAAGCTTCGGCAGCGCGGACCATGAGGGCCAGGTCCCTGGCGGTGGACAGGTTGTCACCGTGGAGACCCGCGGGGTCGGCGAACTGGCTGTTGCGCATGCCCAGGGCTTCCGCCTTGAGATTCATCGCCTGTACAAAGGCCTTCAGGCCCCCGGGGTAGGTGCGGCCGAGGGCGTGGGCGGCGCGGTTCTCGGAGGACATCAGGGCCAGCAGAAGCATTTCGCGCCGGGTCAGCGTAGCGCCGTAGTCCAGTCGCGAACCGGTGAGACGGATCAGGTCGCGGTCTTCCCGGGTGACTGTGATCTTCTCTTCCAGGTCGAGCCCGGCATCCAGGATCACCATGGCAGTCATCAGCTTGGTAATCGACGCGATGGGCCGGACGCTGTCGGTATCCTTGCTGTAAATCACGCGTCCCTCGCGGTCCAGTACCAGCGCGGACGCGGAGCGCAGGCCCGGGTCGCCGCGCAGGCCCTGGAAGCGGCTGTCTGCCGCCAGGGAAAGGGAGCTGGTCAGCAGCAGGGTCAGGCAAAGCAGCAGGCGCGCGGGCATGGGCAACAATCCGTATGACAGGCTGCTGCCATTGTGCCCCAGGGAAGCGGGGGGAGGCCAGTCCTCAGCCGGGCTCCGATTCGGCGCCCGCGGAGACCCGCAGCAGGCCGCGAAAGATCCGCTGCGCCGTGGTTTCGCCGGTCAGGACGCGGTAGACGTCGCTGGTCATCGGCATTTCCACGCCGTGCGCTTCCGCCAGGGCGAGCACGGCGGGGGCGCTCTTTGCACCTTCGGCGACCATGTACATCTCGGCGCTGATCTCCTCTAGCGTACGGCCGCGCCCGAGTTCCATGCCGACGTGGCGGTTGCGACTCTGGGGGCTGGTGCAGGTGGCGATCATGTCCCCCATGCCGGCCAGGCCGGCGAAGGTCTCCGCCTGGCCGCCCATGGCGACGCCCAGGCGGGTAATCTCCGCCAGCCCGCGGGTGATCAGTGCGGCGCGGGTGTTGTCGCCGGCGCCCATGCCATCGCCCATGCCCACGGCGATGGCGATGATGTTTTTCAGTACCCCGCCCAGCTCGCAGCCGATGACGTCGGTGTTGGTATAGACGCGGAACAGACCACTGGAAAACAGGCCCTGCAATTCGCCCAGGATAATCGCGTCCTGCATCGCCAGCACGGTCGCCGCCGCCTGCCCGGCCATGATCTCCCGGGCCAGGTTCGGGCCGGTGAGGACGCCGACCGGATGCCCGGGCAGGACCTCGTTGATGATCTCGGTCATGCGCAGACGCGTGTCCAGCTCCAGCCCCTTGGTGAGGCTGATGACCGGCACCCAGGGGCGGATGTGTTCGCGGGCATCCTCGAGGACTGCGCGAAAGTTCTGTGAGGGTACGCCCACCACCAGCACGTCGGCACTGGCCGCGGTGGCGGCGATGTCGCTGCTCGCCAGCAGGCGCTCCGGCAGCCGCGCGCCGGGGAGGTAGGTCTCGTTGGTATGTTGCTGGTTGATTTCCCGCACGGTGTCCGGGTTGCGCGCCCACAGGGTCACCTGTGCGTTGCGGGAAAGCAGCGCCGCAACTGTGGTTCCCCAGGAGCCGCCACCCAGCAGGCCGACTGTGAGTGGTTTCATGCTCACGCGACGTCGATTTCTTCCAGGGTGTTGTAGGGCGCGTCGGTTTCCCAGTAGCCGCGCAGGGAGAGCAGCTTGCCTTCGTCATTGACGTGGTAGGTGAATACCCCGTGAATCTTCTGTACCACCTGCTTGCCGGGACCGGCGTCAGCGGTCACGGTGAGGTTCACCAGGTTGGCGACTTCATTGCCGGCGGCGAAGGATTCCAGGATCTCGATACGAATATCCGCCGGGGCAATGAAATTCTCCCAGAAGGCCTCGCGGGCCGCGGGGCCGCGGTGGCCCTTGCCGACCGGGTCGATGTGCGAAACGCCGATGGGGTCTTCGATGATGGCGTCCTCTGCGTACAGGCCCAGCCAGCCTTCGCGGTTCTTGCTGTGCACGTATTCGCGGGACAGCAGGGCGGCGCGGCGGGCGGGGTGCTCATTCTCGAACATGGCGTGTCTCCTTGGGCAGTTGCTGGCCGGTTTTGTATGGCTGGCGCGAGTGTAGCGTGATTGAGCGGTTTCGGGGTAGGGCGGATGTGGCGGGCTGCACGCTCAACCGGACAGGGGTGTGCCGGATCGGGCGGACAGGTAATCGCGCAGGGCGACATAGTCCGCTGCCAGGGTGTCCACATCGAAGGAGGGCAGCCCCGCCCCTGCCGGGTCGGGCTCGAACACCGCCTGCAGCTCCCCAGCGGGGTTCAGCAGCAACAGGGTCACGCCGTGGAGCACCTGGTAATCACCGCTGTCCAGACCCCCCGGTGACGCAGGCTCGAGTTCCGCCAGGATGCCCAGACTGCGTTCAAAGGCCCGCTGGCCCGCCAGGTGCCGGGAGGAGGCAGTCAGTCCGCGCAGGCGCTCATCGAAGAAATCCAGATAGCGGCGCAGGGCTTCCGGCGTGTCCCGGCGGTAGTCGACACTGTAGAAGAGAATGTCCAGGTCCTCGTCATAAGTGAGCGGGATTCGGCTGCGGAAGCGCATCAGTTCCGCGAGGGTGGCGGGGCAGACATCGGGACAGGTGGTAAAGCCGTAGGTCACCAGTGTCCACTGGCCCCGCAGGCTGTCGCGGCCGACCTCGTTCCCGGCGGTGTCCAGGAGCGTGAAGGCCTGCAGGGGGCGCGACTCGGGCAGCAGCACGCCCTGGATCTGCGGCGGTGGCAGCGGCCGCCACCACCACAGCAGTGCGGCGACCAGGATAATGCAGGCATTGGCGAGCGCGAAGCCGAGCAGCATGCGCCGCCGTGGCGTCACCGACATGGTCGACCTCCTCAGGTGGCGAGAAACTGCATCCGCATCAGGAAGGTGTGGTCGGCTTCAATGGCCATCAGGGCGATCAGGGCCACTATCGCAAGCAGTGGCAGCAGCAGGACGTACTGCAGCGACAGGCGCTCCCACATCAGGTGCATGAAAATGGCGATGATCAGGCCTGCCTTGAGGAACATGAAGGTCAGGATCAGCGACCAGCGCAGCATGCCCTCGAGGTGGAAATAGTCCACCAGGTAGGAGAAGAAACTGAGCACAAACAGCAGCAGCCAGATCTTCAGGTAGATGCCGATGGGGTGTTGTTGTCCGGTATCGCTTGTCATGGCGGTGACCTCCGCTACCAGAGATAGAAGAATGCGAAGATGAAGACCCAGACCAGGTCGACGAAGTGCCAGTACAGGCCGGCGATCTCGACGATGGCATAACCCTTTTTCTCGTAGTCGCCGCGGGCGACCTTGCGCGCGACGATCGCCAGGTAGATTACGCCGGCGCTCACGTGCAGGCCGTGGAAACCGGTAATCATGAAGAAGGCGGCGCCGAACTGCTCGGCGCCCCAGGGGTTGGCCCAGGGGCGCACGCCCTCGGAAATCAGTTTGCTCCACTCGAAGGCCTGCATGCCCACGAAGCTGGCGCCGAGCACTGCCGTGGCGGCGATCAGCATCACGGTGCGCCGACGGTCGCCCCGATAGGCGTAGTTAACCGCCATGGCCATGGTGCCGGAGCTGGTGATCAGCACGAAGGTCATGATCGCAATCAGCAGCAACGGCATGTAGACGCCGCCGATGGTCAGGGCGAACACTTCACTCACCGGCGGCCAGGCCTCGGTTGCCGCCATGCGCACTTTCATGTAGCCGGTCAGGAAAATACTGAATATGAAGGTGTCCGAGAGCAGGAAGATCCACATCATCGCCTTGCCCCAGGGCATGTCGAAGGTCTGCCTGTCGGCCGCCCAGTCGGCCACCATGCCCTTCACCCCGGGCTGTTCGTAGTCGCTGCTACTGATCTTTCCGGCGTCCATGATGCTGCCCTCAGAAACCGCACAGTGCGGCGAGTGTATTGATGGTCTCCGCGCGGCTGGTCAGCAGTGCGAACAGCACCAGCCAGACGGCAAAGAGGAAGTGCCAGTACTGCGTGCACAGCCCCAGCGGCTGGCTCAGGGTGGCAACACTGTCGTCGTACCAGACCCGGAAGACCACATTCGCCAGCACGATCAGGCCGCCCATGACATGCAGCCCGTGTACCGCCGTCAGCAGGTAGAAGTAGCTGTTAGCGGGGTTGCCGGTCATGTAATAGCCGAGGGACTGCAGGTAGCGCCAGAGCTCCATCTGTGCGACCAGGAAGGCGATGGAGAAGAACACACCGGCACTGATACCTGCCACTGCGAGGTTCAGCCGATCGCGGCGGGCACCTAGCAGGCCCAGTTGCAAGGCCACACTGGCCAGTGCCAGCAGCCCGGTGTTGACCCACAGGCGGCTGGCATCGGTGAAGGGCTGCCAGGGCTGGCCCGCGAGCGCCTGGAAGTCGGGGTACTGCGAGCGCGACAGGAAGGTGATGATGAACAGGAAGAAGAGCACCCCCACGATCGCCATGATGAAGCGCAGAGCGGTGCGCGAGGCGGCGGCCGGGTCCACCGGCGTCAGCACGGCATCGTGGCCCGAGGGTGTCAGCCAGGGTTTTTCCCCGAGGGTCCTGAATACACTCATGTGCCTGTCCCTCCCGCCTTCTCAGGCTGGTTCTGTGGAATGAAGTCTTTCTCGGCGCCGGGGACGCTGAAGTCATAGGCCCAGCGGTGGACACTGGGCAGTTCCGGCCCCCAGTTGCCGTGTTTCGGCGGCACATCGGGTGTCTGCCACTCCAGGCTGGTGGCGCCCCAGGGGTTGTGTCCGGCCGGTTCGCCGCGGCGCAGCGTGCGCACCACGTTGTAGAGGAAGATCAGCTGACTCAGCCCGACGATCAGTGCGGCGATGGTGATATTGGCATTCAGCGTCTCGGCGGATGCGGGGATGAAGTCGCTGCCGCCCATGGCGAAGTAGCGCCGGGGCACGCCCAGAAAGCCCAGGTAGTGCATGGGCAGGTAGACCGCGTAGGTGCCGAGGAAGGTGAACCAGAAGTGCGCCTTGCCCAGGCCCTCGTGGAGCTTGCGACCGGAAATCAGCGGGAACCAGTGGTAGATGGCGGCAAACAGCACCATGATCGGTGACACGCCCATGACCATGTGGAAGTGGGCGACCACGAAATAGGTGTCCGACAGGGGCAGGTCGATGGTGACATTGCCCAGGAACAGGCCAGTCAGGCCGCCGTGGGTAAAGGTAAAAATGAAGCCGATGGCAAACAGCATGGGCACAGTGAGGTGGATGTTGCCCCGCCACAGGGTCAAGACCCAGTTGTAGACCTTGATGGCCGTGGGCACGGCGATGATCAGGGTGGTGGTGGCGAAGAAGAAACCGAAGGCGGGGTGCATGCCGCTGACGTACATGTGGTGCGCCCAGACGAAGAAACTGAGACCACCGATGGCGACGATGGCCCAGACCATCATGCGATAGCCAAAGATGTTCTTGCGTGCGTGGGTGGCGATCACGTCGGAGACCATGCCAAAGGCGGGCAGGGCGACGATGTAGACCTCGGGGTGACCGAAGAACCAGAACAGGTGCTGGAACAGGATCGGGCTGCCGCCGGTGTAGTCCATGGATTCACCCAGGGACACCAGCGCGGGCATGAAGAAACTGGTGCCGATCACCTTGTCCAGCAGCATCATGATGGCGCTGACCAGCAGGGCGGGAAAGGCCAGCAGGCCCAGTACGGTGGCGGTGAAGATGCCCCAGATGGTCAGGGGCATGCGCATCAGGGTCATGCCCCGGGTGCGCGCCTGCAGGATGGTGGTGACGTAGTTGAGGCCGCCCATGGTGAAGGCGACGATGAAAATAGCCAGGGAAATCAGCATCAGGATGATGCCCAAGTCGTAGCCCGGGGTGCCCTGCAGGATGGCCTGGGGCGGGTACAGGGTCCAGCCGGCGCCGGTCGGCCCCCCGGGCACGAAGAAACTGGCCAACAGCACAATGACCGAGAGCAGGTAGGTCCAGAAGCTGAGCATATTGAGGTAGGGGAAGACCATGTCCCTGGCGCCGATCATCAGCGGGATCAGGTAGTTGCCAAAGCCCCCGAGCAGCAGGGCCGTGAGCAGGTAGATAACCATGATCATGCCGTGCATGGTGACGAACTGCAGGTAGGCACTGGGGTCGATGAAGTCGAAGGTGTCGGGAAAGCCCAGCTGCAGCCGCATCAGCCCGGAAAGCACCAGGGCCACCAGGCCGACGAAGATTGCCGTGATGCCGTACTGGATGGCGATGACCTTGTGGTCCTGGCTCCAGATGTATCTGGTGACAAAGCTGTGTGGATCGTGCAGCTCGGCGGGCTGGTCTGCGATGGCGGTATGTTGCATGCCGGTTATCCCTCCGGGACGAGAATCACAGGGTATTCAGGTAGGCCAGCAGGTCGTCGATGGACTGCTCGCGCTGCAGGGCGCGCGCCATCAGGATCATCTGCTTGCCGTGGCGGTCATCCTCGTGATAGCCGCGTATGCCATTGCGAAAGTTCGCCAGCTGCCGGCGCAGATACCAGTCGTGCTGGTCGGCGAGGCGCGGTGCCTGCAGGGCGGCGTTGCCCTGGGCGCGCGCGCCGTGACAGGCGCCGCAGCTGTTGTAGTGGGCCGCGCCGCGCTGAGGGTTGCCCTCTACCGTGGTTTCGGGCTCCGGAACGGGCAGGCTGGCCAGCCAGGCGGAGACATCGCGCACCGCCTGGGGACCGGCGAGCACGCCGGCCATCGGTGCCATCTGCTGTCCCAGGGTGTCTTCCTGGTGGGCGCCGCGCACACCCTGTCGGTAGTGCTCCAGTTGCCGCTGGATATACCAGCCCGGCAGGCCGGCCAGGGCCGGGCCGTTCATTGCCGGGTTGCCCTGCCCGCGATCCCCGTGGCAGGCACTGCAGGGCGCGTAGGCCGTTTCACCGGCCGCGAGGTCGCCCGCGGGGATCCCCTGGACGTCGCTCCAGCTGGATTGCTGGGCCAGCCAGTCGCGGTGGGTGTCGGCATCTTCCACCACCACGGCCCCGCGCATGGCGTAGTGGGCGATACCACACAGCTCCATGCACATGATGTCGAAGCGTCCCTCCCGGGTCGGCGTGAACCACACGTAGCTCACGGTGCCGGGGATCATGTCCATCTTGACCCGGAACTGGGGTACGGCGAAGTTGTGCAGTACGTCGCGGGAGCGCAACAGCACCTTGACCGGGCGTCCCGCCGGCAGGTGCAGGTCATCGTCGCGAATCAGGAGGTCGTCGGCCGCAGCCGGGTCATTCGGGTCGAGTCCAAAAGGGTTCGCCTGGGAAATGAAGCGTGCATCGACCTTGCCCAGGGTGCCGTCCTCACCCGGCAGTCGATAACTCCAGCGCCACTGCTCCCCGAGGACTTCGATCTCCTCCGCGTCCTCGGGAACCTTGATGAAGTCGGCCCAGACCACCAGGCCCGGCGCCAGCATGGCGATCACGCCGACCGCGGTGATGGCGGTCAGCCAGGTTTCCAGCGAGCGGTTCTCGGGTTCGTAGTCGGCCTTCTGGCCGGGCTTGTGTCGGTAGCGGTAGATACTCCAGGCGAGGAACAGGTTGACGGCGACGAAGACGAAGCCGGTGATATAGAGCGTGATATCGACGGTGGTATCCACCGTGCCCCAGTTGGATGCCAGCGGGGTGAACCACCAGGGGCTCCACCAGTGGAACAGGAGTGAACCGAGTACCAGCAGTACCAGGGCAATCACCAGCTTCATGTTGCCTCCCGGGGTGGCGACCCCCGGCTTGCGGAGTGGTCGCCACGACTGTCGTCATTATTGTTATCGGGTCGGGTCGATCAGGGCGCAGTCTTCATGAACCGGTCGAAGCGGTTGCGTACACCCAGGAACCAGCCGGGTGCCGCGGGACCTTCTCCGGCGGCCTCCAGTTTGGGGTGAGACTTCACCACCTCGCGCAGGATGTTTTCCTGTTCGCGCCACACATCGACAAACAGCACGTGTTTGCCTTCGCGGAGGTCATCCTGGAAACGCTGGAAGTCCGAGTGGGGTTCCTGGATCCCGATCAGGCCGCCCTCCCAGGTGCAGAAGCCGAGCACCACAATCGCCAGGAAGATGGGCGGTATCCAGGTAATGGTGTCGGAAATGCCCGTCGACCAGGCGAGCAGCAGCACCAGTGCGGCGCCCACAACACCGATGACTGCGCCCCGCTCCGTTCCGTGGACGACGTCCTTGCGCAGTACGGCTTCCACCTCGTTCAGCTGATGTGCCTTGACCCCGGCGTCGTCTTCGCTGAGCACGTGAATCTGGGGGGTGGTGACACCGGCTGCCTCCAGGTCCCGCTCCACGGTCTCGAGCTCGTCCAGATCGTTACAGATAAAGAAGTGCCGCTTCATTATTTTAATACTCCCGGTCAATCCCTCGGGGAAAAGTATAGCAGTGGGTTTGCGGGCCGCCAGTTTTGTGCGACGCCTCACAGGTGATGCTGTCATCGCCTGATAGTTGTCGTAATTCCCTTCGGGCAGGTTAGGATAGAGCTCTGTGAACATGCCAGGGTCCGGGGGACGCATGACCGGTAAAGAAGACGAGGTCGAAAAGAAACAGGAGGAGCGCGCATCGGTCGATGACGATCGCACCGTCCTGGTGGACGACAGTGAAGCCCCCACGGTCCTGGTCGAAGAGGACGAGAGCCCGGCGGAGGATCAGACTCTACTGACCGGCGACGCTCCAGAGCCTGCTGCGGGCGGTGGTGCGGATGCGCCCACCGTGGTCGCGCCGAGCGCGCCTGACGCCCGGGCCCCCGATGTCGCGAGCCCCGATGACGGCACGGGCGCTAGCGATATCAGCGCAGCCGAGAGGGCGGCCCGGGAAGCGCCCACCCAGGTGCTCGACGCCGCGGGCGGCGCGGAAGATACCGGGACACCGGCCCCCGGCCTGCACACTGCCGCCGACATGCCCACCCGTGCGGTCACCGACCGTGCCACCGAGGCGGCCACCCATGCCGGGGTCTCGCCGCTGACCGGCCGCGCCTACGCACCCCATTCGAGCAATGTCATCAAGGATCGCTTCGTGCTCGAGGCGCGCCTCGGGAAGGGCGGCATGGGGCAGGTCTACAAGGCGCGCGACCTGCGCAAGGAAGAGGCCCGCGACGACAATCCCTGGGTGGCGATCAAGTTCCTGGGGGAAGAGTTTGCCCGTCACCCCAAGGCACTGATCAGCCTGCAGCGGGAAGCCAAGAAGTCCCAGCAGATGGCGCACCCCAATGTGGTCACGGTCTACGATTTCGACCGCGACGGCGACCGGGTCTACATGACCATGGAGCTCTTGCAGGGGGCGCCACTGGGCAGTTGGGAAAAGGTCGACTACGCCGAGGGCAGGAAGCCCGAGGTGCGCGACCTGATCCTGCAGATGGCCAGTGGCCTTGCCTACGCCCACGAGCAGGGCATGGTGCACTCCGACTTCAAGCCCGACAATGTCTTCGTGACCACCCAGGGTCGGGTCAAGATCCTCGACTTTGGTATCGCCCGAATCATGGATACGGCGCTGGAAAAGGATCACTTCGACGCCGGTGAACTGGGTGCCATGACTCTGCGCTATGCCTCCCTGGAGATGCTGCGCCGTGACAACCAGCCGCATCCCTCCGACGATGTCTACGCCCTGGGCCTGATGGCCTACCAGTTGTATACCGGCCACCATCCCTACGGTGGGCGCACGGCCGAGGACGCCCTGGCCAAGGGCTTGAAAGCGACGCCGGTCAAGGGGCTGAAGCGGCACGAGTGGAAGGCGATTGCCCGCGCCATTGAACTCGAGCGGGAGCAGCGGACCGCTTCCGCAGCCCAGTTCATCAAGGAGTTTTCCGGGACCTCGCGGCGCAACCGCATACTCTCCGCCGCAGTCGTGGTGCTGGCGCTGGTGGCCGGCTATTTTGCCTGGCAGGCGGCCCAGCCCGAGGGGCCGGCGGTCCCCTTCGAGGAACTGCCGCCGGTGGTGCAGACGCAGTTCAGCGAGCTGATTTCCCGCGGCCAGCAGTCGGCGCAGATCCAGGACTGGGATGGCGCCGCCCGCTACTATACCCAGGCTTGGGAGTTGCACCCGCGCAACCCCGAGGCGAAGGCGGGCCTGGATCAGCTGGTGGATTACCTGGCGCAAGTGGCACCCACGATGCAGGCCGGGCGGCAGCAGGACTACCTGCTCCAGCTGATGGACGACTATGCGGCGGAAAACGAATACCTGGAGAGCCACCCCCGGCTCAAGGCCGCGCGTGAGTCGCTCCGGGCGGCGCTCGAGGATCCGGCCGGTCCGCCCTGACTTCCCGGGCAGTTTCGAGAAGTTCGGGCCAGGCCTCCACCCAGCAGCAGCGGTGGTCGAACCCGGCCTGTATTAGCCAGCCCGCGTCGGGGTGGTGCTTGCGGTAGGCGTCCAGAGTGTCCAGCGGCACGACCTTGTCCCGGTCGCCATGGAGGTGAACCCGGTGCAAGGGCGCCTCGGAGTCAGTTTCCCTGGCCGGGTTCAGCGAGGCACTTAGCGGCAGGTGCCGGTGGTATCGGGTCCAGGCCGCGGTATCCAGATTGGCGGCGATGGTGACCACGGTGGTGGGCAACCGCTGTCGCGCCGCCAGCAGGGTCGCCAGGGTGCCGCCGCCGCTATAGCCGACCAGTAGCAGCGACTGCGCTCCGCTTCGCTCGACCAGCTGCTGCAAGCCGGCATCCAGCGCGGAGACCACAGTTTCCGAATAGCGGCCACCTGTCCACAGGTCGGGGTCGCAGGCGGGGTCCATCTGCCGTTGCAGGTAGCAGGGCCGACCCAGCAGCACCGCCGGCGCCGGGTCCCGCAGCAGTAGCTCCAGCGCCATGTGTCGACGACCGGTCGGGTTCTTGCCGGGCCGATGTCCCCGCCAGGGGATGCCGTCACCGGGCAGGTAGACGCGCAATTCACCGGAGGCCGTCGTCAGTGTGCCCAGAACCGGCAGCCTGAAGCCGCCGGCCTGTACCTGGCTGAGGGGAATGGCGTGGTGTCGGGCCAGGCTCGCAGCGTCGGGCGGGGCGGCACAGCCGGCGAGAAGTGACGCAATCAGCAAAAACGCCCACCGGCCGTTGTCCCTGCAAAGCTTATGCACTATGTTCAGATGTCGATAACAGGTGAAAATCGGGCGTCCCCATGATCAGCACAGTTTTCAGATTTCCCCTGCCGGGCCGCGCGCGGCACTGGCTGGCCGCGCCGTCTGCGGTCTTGGCCGCGCTCCTGCTGCAGGCCTGCGCCAGCCCCGAGGGTTCCATTCCCATTCCCGAGGAGGCCCGGGTACAGGACCTCTACATTGTAGACTGCCTGCTGCCCGGCCAGGTGCGTCAGCTGGGCAATTCCACCTATCTGACACCCCGGCGGCCGACGCGCACCACCGCCCAGGATTGCCGGGTGCGGGGGGGCGAATATGTCGCCTTCGACCGCGCCGACTACAAGACGGCGCTCAAGGTCTGGATGCCCGCCGCGGAGGCCGGCGATGCCGAGGCGCAGAATTCCGTCGGCGAGATCTTCGAGCGCGGCCTCGGCACCGACCCCAACTACCAGGTAGCGGCGCTGTGGTACCGCAAGGCGGCGGAGCAGGGGCACAAGGGGGCACAGTTCAACCTCGGTACGCTGTATGAAACCGGCAACGGGGTTCCCCAGGACAAGGCCATGGCCCTGAACTGGTATCGCAAGGCCTGGGGGCTGTCTGACGACAGCCTGGTCTATGAGTCCGATGCCAAGGCGGCACTGGTGGCCCAGGCACAGGAGAACCAGGCCCTGGAGGCAGAGAAGGCCACCCTGGCGGAGCAATTGGCCGCCGAGCGCGAGGCCCGGGCGAAAGAACGCGAAGCCCGGGCGCGGGAGCGGGAAGCGGCCCGCAGCCGCGAGGCTGAGCTGGCTGCGCGGGCCGCCGATGCGGCGAGTGTCGCCGGGGAGCCCGCGGGAACCGCGGGAAATGAGGCGGACGACGAAGCGGCGGCGATGCCGCTGCAGGCCTCGGAGCAGATTGCCATCGGCGGGCCGGTGCCGGCTCCGGGCAAGGCGGTTGCCCGGGACGGGCGCAATTTCGGGCGTTATTTTGCCCTGGTCATCGGCAACAGTAACTACCGCCACCTGGACCAACTGTCCACGCCACTGACCGATGTGGACCGCGTGGCCGGGATGTTGGCGAGCAAGTATGGTTTCGGTGTCCAGGTACTGCATGACGCCAGCGATGCCGGCGTCATGCGCGCCCTCAACCAGCTCAACGGCGTGCTGGAGGAAGACGACAACCTGCTGATCTACTACGCCGGTCACGGTAATCGCCGGGCCACTGGGGCCTACGAATCGGGCTATTGGCTGCCGGTGAATGCCGAGCCACCGCCGGACGATACCTTCTGGGTGCCCACGGAGCAGGTCAGCAGCCATCTGGCCCGCCTGCCCGCCCGACGCATCCTGGTGGTGACCGACTCCACCTTCGCCGGCCTGCTGGCGGACAACCCCGCCTTCCTGCTGGTCAGTGGCCGGGAGAATCTGCTGTCGGATGCCTACATCGACCTGCGCTTTCCCAACAAGTCGCGCCTGTTGCTGAGCTCGGGCCAGGATCAGCCGCTGCCGAGTGAAAGCAATCCCCAGGTGTCGGTCTTTGCGGACGCCTTTATCAGCGCTCTGCGGGACAACGAGTCGGTGCTTACCGCGCCGGCGCTGTTCCTGGGCATGCTGGATTTGCTCGATGAAAGCCTGCCGGGGCTGGATCCGGAGTTCAAGGCGATCAAGCGCGCGGGGGATGAAGTCGGGGAGTTTTACTTTGTGGCGAGGTAGGGTGGTAGGACCAGGCGGATTCGAACCGCCGACCTCTACCATGTCAAGGTAGCGCTCTAACCAACTGAGCTATGGTCCTCCGAGGCGCGCCATAATACCCGAAAACGGCCGGTTTACAAGAGCCCCGGCACAGAAAAGCCCATCAGTGTGGCTTGGAGGTGCCCGGCGCCGGGCTCTGGTCAATTGAAAAACGCCCCTTCTGCGGGCACTCTGGTGCTGTCTTGTCTTTGCGTGGAGCGCCCTGCCGATGTCCAGGCTCCTGTGGTCCCCGCCGGAATCGCGCCGGCGACAAGCCCGTTTGGCGGGTTTTTCGGCGCATTTACAAAGCCGTCGCGGTGTAGCGGCCGACACGGATTATTTCTCGATTCACGCCTGGGCCCTGGAGCACCCCGAAGCCTTCTGGTCGAGCGTCTGGGATTTCTGTGCTGTCCTCGCTGAGTGCAAGGGCGAGCGCGTACTGGAGGATGGCCAGCACTTTCCCGGCGCCCGCTGGTTCCCCGACGCGCGGCTGAACTTCGCCGAGAACCTGTTGCGACGGCGCGATGAGGGCGTGGCCCTGATCGGCCTGCTGGAAAACGGTCAGCGCCGGGAAGTCACCCATGCAGAACTCTACCAGCGTGTCGCCGGCCTGGCGGCGCGACTGCGCCAGGTGGGCATCCAGCCGGGGGACCGGGTGGCCGGTTTCCTGCCCAACGTGCCGGAGACGGTCATTGCCATGCTCGCTGCCGCCAGCCTGGGTGCGGTGTGGTCCTCCTGCTCCCCCGATTTTGGTATCAACGGCGTGCTGGATCGATTCGGGCAGATACAGCCCCGGGTGCTGTTCTGCGCCGATGGCTACTACTACAACGGCAAGGCCATCGACTCCCTGGCCCGGGCGCGGGGGATTCTGGCGGAAATTGACAGCGTGGAACAGCTGGTGGTGGTGCCGGTGCTGTCCCAGGCCCCCGATCTGTCGGGGCTGCCCGGAGCGCTGCTATTCGACGACTACACCGACACGGCGGCCACCGGGATCGACTTTGCCCGGCTGCCCTTCGATCACCCCCTCTACGTGATGTATTCTTCCGGCACCACGGGGGTACCCAAGTGCATCGTCCACGGCGCCGGCGGCACGCTGCTGCAGCATCTCAAAGAACATCAGCTGATGTGCGACATCGGCCCGGAGGATGTGTTTTTCTATTTCACCACCTGCGGCTGGATGATGTGGAACTGGTTGGCCAGCGGCCTGGCCAGCGGTGCCACCCTGGTGCTTTACGATGGCTCGCCCTTCGCCCGCAAGGGGCGATTGCTGCTGGATGCCATCGATCGCGAGGGGATCACGGTCTTTGGCACCAGTGCCAAATTTCTTGCCGCCCTGGAAAAGACCGGTATTGTGCCCCGGCAGAGCCACCGTCTGGACAGTCTGAAGACCATTCTCTCCACCGGTTCGCCCCTCTCCCACGAGAGCTTTGCCTGGGTCTACGAAGCGGTGAAGGCGGATGTCTGCCTGTCCAGCATCTCCGGTGGTACGGATATTCTCTCCTGCTTCGTCGGTGGCTCGGTGACCCTGCCGGTGTGGCAGGGGGAGATCCAGGCCCCGGGTCTGGGCATGGCGGTCTCCATCTGGAACGAGGCGGGGCAGTCGGTAGTGGAGGAGAAGGGCGAACTGGTCTGCACCGCGCCTTTTCCCAGCTGTCCCCTGGGCTTCTGGAACGACCCCGAGGGGCAGCGTTTCCACGAGGCCTACTTCGACCGTTTCCCGGGCGTATGGGCCCACGGGGACTATGGCGAAATCACTGCCCATGGCGGCTTCATCATTCACGGGCGCTCCGATGCGGTGCTCAACCCGGGCGGGGTGCGCATCGGCACGGCGGAGATTTACCGCCAGGTAGAGCAGGTCGAGGAGGTGCTGGAGAGCATCGTCATCGGCCAGCAGTGGCAGGACGATGTCCGCGTGGTGCTGTTCGTGGTGCTGCGCGAGGGCGTGGTACTGGACGATGCCCTGCGCCAGCGCATCCGCGAGCAGATTCGCCGCAATACCACGCCGCGACATGTGCCGGCGAAGATCCTCCAGGTGGCGGATATTCCACGCACCTTGAGCGGCAAGATCGTGGAGCTGGCGGTACGCAACGTAGTGCACGGCGAGCCGGTAAAGAACACCGACGCCCTGGCCAACCCCGAGGCCCTGGACTTGTACCGGGACCTGCCCGAGTTGCAGTAAGGGTGCGCTGCGCCGGCACAGTCCGGCATCAGGCTTCCACCGATTTCAGGCTTTCTCCAGCCTCAGGCTTTCCGCAAGCTCAGGCTTCGACCGGCTGATTCCGCTCATCCCGCGGGGATTTTTCCATGGGGTGGGTTTCCACGGTGCCAAACAGCCAGTCGTAGAGCAGGGTGATGGTGGCGTAGTTGCCCCGGTGCATGTCCAGGTGGTGGGCATCGTGTTTCATGGCGATCCAGTTCACCGTTCGGAAGGGGAAGCGGTTGAGATCGATGCGGCAGTGGTTCACCTGGTTCAGTTGGGTGAATACCAGGGTGGAGAGCAGGATGGTTGCGACCTGGAAAGGTGCCAGTCCGGCCAGCCCCAGTACCACGATAGTGACGAAGTACAGCGCGATGCCAATAAAGATCTCCCAGGGGTGCAGCAGGTGGGAGTCGATGGAGGTGATGCGGCTTCGGGCCTGGTGGTGGACCGCATGCACCCGGCGCAGGTAGCCCTGGCCGTGGAACAGGAAACGGTGCACCAGGTAATAGAAAAAGTCGTAGACCATCAGGATCAACACCACATCCAGAGCGATTCGCCACAGGGGCTGTGCCTCCAGGGTGACGAAGAAAGGCAGGATGGCGACATAGAACACCAGATTGACGGCCCCGCCGACTTTCTGGCTGTTCTTGACCCGGTGATGGTACTTCTTGCCCTGCTCGCGCCACTTTTTCTGATTGGCTTCCCGGTTCTGGCTGCGCGCCTCGGCGAAGGCGGGCACCTGAAAGGCCAGCCATTGCAGCACTTTCATCGAAACGATCAGCAGCACCAGTGTTACCAGGCTGGCCTGCCAGTTGTAGGTGAACTCCATGACCCGCGTCCTCCACTGGGCAAAGCTGCCACGACGGTTTGCGTGCGGTTATAGTAAATCTGTATTGACATATGGTCAACTGTGATTGATTAAAGTGCCGGGTGCTGCGGCGGCCTTGTATTTCAGGGCCCGCCGCGCCAATCTTGCGCCAGAGTCGGGGAGCGGGATGCGGGAGGAGTGTGTGCATGATGCAGGGTAATTTTGACGTCATCATCATCGGTGCCGGCATCATCGGCCTCTCCACCGCCTGGCAACTGGCCCGGCGCAGTCGCTTGCGCGTGCTGGTGCTGGAAAAGGGGGCCGGCGTCGGCGAGGGTTCCACCGGTGCCTCCTCGGCGGTCTGCCGCTACCGCTATTCCCTGGATACCGTGGTGCAGCTGGCCCGTGACGGCATACACGCCTACCGTCACTGGGAGGAATTTACCGGGCTGGCCGAGCCCGCGGCCCGCTTCGAGCAGGACGGTGTACTCTGGCTGACCGGGCAGCGCGCGGGCTGGGCGGCCCGGGAGCATGCCCGCATGCAGGGGCTGGGTATTGCCACCGAAGTGCTCAAGGACAGCGACCTGGCGGAGCGCTTCCCGGCGCTCTCCACCTGCACCCTGGCACCGGATCTCGAGACCGGCGAGGAGCATGACTGCGTCGGTGGCGGTGAACACTTCTTCGAGGTGGAGGGGGGCTACATGGACCCGACCGCGGCGGCCTCGGACCTGCTAGCTGCCTGCCGTGGCGCCGGTGTCACGGTGCACTTCAATGCGGCGGTGGCGGAGATACGGCAGGCCGGTGGCGCCGTGACCGGCGTGAGCCTGGCCGACGGTTCGCAGTACGCGGCCGGCTGCGTGGTCAATGCCGCCGGCCCCTGGTGCAATGTCCTGCTGCACAGCGCCGGCCTGTCCCTGCCCTGGCGACTGAGTCCCACGCGCATCCAGATCGTTTACCTGGACCTGCCGCCGGCGCTGCAGACAGCGCTGCCGGTCACCGTGGATATGGACGCCGGGATCTATTTCCGGCGCCAGAATCGCGGCCAGCAGCTGGTGCTGGGCTCGACCCTGGAAAGTGACGAGCAGGAGCGGGTGGCGGACCCGGAGAACTTCAACCGCCTGGCCGACGACAGCTTCATGCAGGCCAAGCTGCACGCCCTGCACCACCGTATTCCCTCACTGCCCTACACCGGGCGGGTGACCTCCTATTGCGGGCTGTACACGGTGAACGAGCAGGATGTGCACCCGGTGATCGGTCCCACGCAGCTGGCGGGTTTTTACCTGGCCAATGGCTTCTCGGGTCACGGCTTCAAGCTGGCTCCGGCGGCCGGGGCCCTGCTGGCGCGGATGATCAGTGGCGAGCAGGATGCCTTCGATACCACAGCCGACCCGGCCTTCTTCCGGGTCGATCGCGCGCCGATTGCCCTGAGCAGCAAGTCGGTGCTGGCCTGAATCACCTGCTGCGATCAGGCGGAAGTGGCCCCCGGCATACCCGGAGGGCTGCCTGGGAGAGGCGCCGAGCCGGTCTCAGAGCCGGTCGGCGGCGATAAAGGGGCCGTCGACACAGAGGCGGCGACCGCTGGGGGTGGCGCAGGCGCCGCAGATGCCGACCCCGCACTTGGTCAGGTAGTCGATGGCACTGAAGATGCGGCTGTCATCACAGAACTCCCGCTGCACGGCAATTGCCGCGTGCACCATCGGCTCGGGGCCGCAGTTGTAGAACACCAGGTTGGCGCGCTCGTCGTCGCTCATGCCCGCCAGGCGCTCCCGCAGCAGCTCGGTGACCCGGCCGTGGTAGCCGGCGCTGCCGTCGTCGGTGGCCACGTGGACCTCGGCGATTTCCCGGCACTCGTCCAGGAAGTAGAGGCGCTCCGCGGTACGGGCACCGGCAAACACCTCGGCGTTGCCGAAGTCCCGCGCCGCCTGGTAGACCGCCGCCAGGCCGGTGCCGCCCGCCACCGCCATGATGCGGGCATCTTCCGGCGGTTCCACCGGGATGCCGTGGGGGCCGCGGACATAGGCCTCGGTGCCAACCGGCAGGTCCATCAGGCTGTGGGTGAACTGGCCGACATCGATGACCACCAGGGAGAAGGGATCGTCGGTGAGAGCGGAGAAGGGCTTTTCGCCCACCCCCGGCACCCACAGGAAGACAAATTCACCCGCCTGGATGTTCACCTTGCGGTCGAAGGTGAGCAGGGTGATGTCCTCGCAGACCCGGCGGTTTTCCACCAGGGTGACCGGGCGGAAGCCCATGTCGATGTCGTAGCGGATGTGCGATTCGGCGCGTTCGCTGCCGTGCTCCAGGTCGCGCTGCAGGGCCTGGAAATAGTCGCCGATCTCGTCGGTGGTCAGGCCTACCAGCGCGGAGCCGATACCCACCACCGAGGCGCCCGCATCGAGAAAGGCGCGCACGTCACCGGCACTGCTGGCACCGCCGCAGCCGATCAGCGGCAGGTCCACCGTGGCGGCGACTTCCCGCAGGCACTTCAGGGCGATCGGCAACACCGCCTTGCCGGACATGCCGCCCATGCCGTTGCTCAGCACGGGGTGGCCATGTGCCGCGGTGTAGCCGGGACCGAGCGTATTGATGGCGCACAGACCATCGGCACCGCCCTCGGCGGCAGCCCGGGCGATCGCCGCGATATCGCTGGTGTTCGGGGTCAGCTTGGGAATCACGGGGATATCCACCACCGCCTTGACCGCCGCGGTGATCTCCCGCACCAGCTCCGGGTCCTGGCCCATGGCCATGCCATAGCCCTTGGCATGCGGGCAGGAGAGGTTCAGCTCCAGACCATCGGAGACCGGCGCCAGCAGCTTCGCCACCTCGACAAATTCCTCCACCGAGCCACCGAAGATCGAGGTGAGCAGAAAGCGGTCTTCCGGCACCCGCAGCTTGCGGAGCAACTCAAGGGATTGCTCCGCCCCCGGGTTGGTCAGTCCCACCGCGTTGACGAAGCAGCCGGGGGCGTACTGGCTCAGCACCGGCTCCCGATAGCCCGCGCGGGGGGACAGGCCGATGCTTTTGGTCGTCACCACACCGACCTCGGGCATGTGGTCAAAGACATACTGGATGATGGATGTGGCGGTGGTCACGATGCCCGAAGGGATCGTGAAGGGGCCGGACAGGGTCTTTCCCAGGAACTCGGTTTTCAAGGCGGTGCTCGGCAATTTTCAAGGGGGTGGGTGGGGGCGCACAGTATAGCGCCTGGCCCGCGGGGAGTCGAAAATTGCCGCTGCGTTTCAGGTGCCGCAGAAGGTGCGGCGTACCCGCTGTTCCTCGGTGGCGGGCAGGGCGTAGTCGCGGTCGGCCGGGTCGTAGTCGAAGGGGCGGGTGACCCGTTCCAGCAGGCGGTGGAAGGGGGCGAAGTCGTCGTCCCGGGTGGCTGCCTGGATGACCGCCTCAACCTGGTGATTGCGGGGGATGAACACGGGATTGGCCCGGACCATGGCGGCCCGGCGCTCCGCCGGGTCTGCACCCTCGCGCGCCAGCCGCTCGCGCCAGCGCGCCAGCCAGTCGTCAAAGCGCTCCGGCAGGGTGAACAGCGCTGCCACGCTGCCGGGACCGTCCGGGTCGGGCCCGGCCAGATCCGCCAGACGGCGGAAGGTCAGGGTGAAATCGCTGCCCGCCGCCTGCATCAGCTCGTGCAGTTCGCCGACCAGGGCGTCGTCACCGCTTTCCCGGGTGGTGAAGCCCAGCTTGGCCTGCAGGCCCACCCGGTGCGCCGCCTCGAAATGCTCTCCGAAGGTATCCGCCGCGGCCTGTGCCAGGGCCACCGCGCGCTCGCTGTCGCTGTGGATCAGCGGCAGCAGCGCCTGGGCCAGGCAGGCCAGGTTCCAGTGGGCAATACCCGGCTGGTTGCCCCAGGCGTAGCGCCCCTGACGGTCGATGGAACTGAACACCGTCGCGGGGTCGAAAGCCTCCATGAAGGCGCAGGGGCCGTAGTCGATGGTCTCGCCGCAGAGCAGCATGTTGTCGGTGTTCATCACCCCGTGAATGAAACCCAGCAGCTGCCAGTGGGCCACCAGCGCCGCCTGCCGCTGGATGACGCCTTCCAGCAGGGACAGTGCGGGATTGTCGCTGTCCCGCCGCTCCGGGTAGTGGCGGGCGAGGGTGTGTTCCACCAGGGCGCGCAGGGAATCCGTGTCCTTGCGGGCGTAGAAGTACTCCAGCGTGCCGATGCGGATATGACTGCTGGCCACGCGGGCGAGAATGGCACCGGGGAGCGCCTGCTCGCGGTATACCGGCTCACCGGTGCTGACCGCCGCCAGGGCGCGGGTCGTGGGTACACCCAGGGCCGCCATGGCCTCGCTGAGGAGGTACTCGCGCAGTACCGGGCCCAGGGGCGAGCGGCCATCCCCGCCCCGGGACCAGGGGGTGGGACCACTGCCCTTGAGCTGCAGGTCGAAGCGCCGGCCCTCCGGGGTGAGAAATTCCCCCAGCAGCAGCGCGCGGCCATCCCCCAGCTGAGGGTTGAAACTGCCGAACTGGTGGCCGGCATAGGCCGCCGCCAGCGGTTCCGCACCGGGGAAAGGAGCGTTGCCCGCCAGCGCAGCGGTGCCCGCCGGGGAGGCCAGCCAGTCGGCGTCCAGGCCCAGGCCGGTCGCCAGCTCCCGGTTGACGCGAATCGGGGTCGGGGCGGCAACGGGTACCGGGTCCATCCGCCGGAAGCAGGCCTCCGGCAGGCGGCTATAGCTGTTGTCGAAATGAAATGCAGTCATCGTGGTCTTTACTGTAGCACCCGGGACTGGCAGATTACACGCCGATAACTAGAGTCGGGCCCACCCGGCAGACAGGAGAAAATAGCATGAGTGGTAGCTGGGACACCCTGATCCACGACGCGCTGGTGTTTGACGGCACCGGCACCCCCCCGCAAACCCTGGATATCGCCATCAAGGACGGGCGCGTGGCCGCCCGCGGTCAGGGGCTGCCCCGCGGCGAGGCGGCGCGGGTGGTGGATGGCAGCGGGCAGTGGCTGATGCCGGGCCTGTTGGACATTCACACCCACCTCGACCTGGAAGTGGACCTGGACCCGCGCCTGCCGGAGGTGGTTCGCCACGGCACCACCACGGTGCTGATGGGTAACTGCAGTTTGGGTACCTGCTTCGGCAAGCAGCTCGAGGGCGAGCAAAACCCCATCGTCGACTGCTTCACCCGAGTGGAGAACATCCCCAAGAAGGTGCTGTCGAAGTGCGTGGAGGCGATTACCTGGGACAGTACCGAGGGTTATCTGGAGCACCTGGACAGCCTGCCCCTGGGGCCCAATGTGGCCAGCTTTGTGCCCCACTCGATGTTGCGGGTGGAGGTCATGGGGCTGCAGGACAGCATTAGCCGCGACCCCACCGACGCCGAGCTGAGGGAGATGGAAAACCTGCTCGAGGAGGCCATGGCCCAGGGCTACCTGGGCATGAGCACCGATGGCCTGCCCTTCCACTACCTGGCCAATGCGCCCAATACCGATCAGCGCATCCCCACCCAGTTTGCCAGTTACAAGGAGCTGAAGCGCCTGCTCGGGGTGGTGCGCCGCTACGATCGCGTCTGGCAGACCACGCCCTTGCTGGAGAATCGGGCCAAGGCGCTGTTCTATTTCCTGCTCAGCAGTGGCCGCCTCTACGGGCGTACCCTGAAAACCTCGGCGCTGTCGGCGATGGAGTTCGTGCTGGCACCGAAGGCTTCCAATGCCTTCCTCGGCCTGGCCTCCCTGATCAACAGCCGCCTGCTCAAGGGGCGCATCCATTTCCAGGCCCTGGCGACCAACTTCCGGGTCTGGTCGGACGGTATTGTCAGCCCGCTGTTCGAGGAGCTGGATTCCACCTGCAAGTTGATTGCCAAGGAATACGACGATGTCGCGGGGCGGCGCGCCCTGCTGGATGATCCCGCCTTCGTCGAGGAATTCCGGCGCGAGTGGCAGCACGGTCGCGTCGGGCGCAACCTGGCGACCCTGAAAACCCACCTGGGCTTCCCCGACAAACTGGTAGTACGCGACCTGCAGCGCATGGTCTTCGACGGGGCTCCGGTACCCGAGTGGGAGGGGGAGACCCTGCAGGCAGTGATGGAGCGCCTGCAGCGTTTCCAGTCGGGAGACCAGGGCGAGGCCCGTTCCGAGGTTGAGCGCGAAGCCTTCGAGGGCTTTGGCGAGCCCGTGGCGGATGACGCCGATTTCATGCTGGCGCTGTTGCGCCGTTACGACAAGCGCTTCCGCTTCTGGGTGGACGTGGCCAACAAGGACAATGTTGCCACCCTCGACCTGCTGCTGCACCGCAACACCCTGCCTGGCTTCAACGATTCCGGCGCTCACATTACCAACATGGCCTTCTTCGACAGCAACCTGATGGGCCTGAAGCTGGCCCAGGCGCAGGGCCTGGACACGGTCAGCACGCTGGTGCGGCGCCTGACCCGGGAGCCGGCGCAATTCTTCGGGCTGGATGTCGGCAGCCTGGAGATCGGTGCCCAGGCGGATATTGTGCTGATCGACCCGGAGCAACTGCGCGCGTGGGATACCAATAGCCACCGCGAGTTCGTCTACCGCGAGCTGTTCGACCACCGGCAGATGGTCAATCGCTCCGACGGCGTGGTCAGCCGGGTGTTCATTGCCGGCGAGCCGGTGTGGGAGAACAACGCTTACACCGACGCCCTGGGCAGCCGACCCCTGGGCCGGGCGCTGCGGGCGGCTTGAGGCGCCGGGACCAGGGCTCCAGGACTGCCGGCCTCGCGACGGCCTATTCCGGTGTCGCGGGTGCCTCCTCGCGGTCGCCCCCGAGCAGGCGCTGCAGCAACCGCCCGGCTTCCTTGCGGGCCTTGCCTTCCAGCTCGTTGCGCGCCAGGTCGGCGAGAATGCTCTCGGCATCGACCCGGCACCAGTCCTGCGGTGACGTGCCCAGCTGGCCACGACACTTCACGGGCCAGTCGATGGCGGCCAGGCGCGGGTTGATCCGGCAGGCCCGGTCTGTCTCGCCAAGCCCCTCGGACAGCCGCGCGCGCAACTCGGCGCGCAGGTCGCCGGAGAGCAGCGCCAGGCGCCCGTCGCCACGCAGCTCGATGTGCTCCAGACTGCCCCGCAGCGGGTCCAGTCGCATCTGGCCGTCGGCAAAATGCAGGGTGGCGTGCAGAGGGCGCAGCTCGGTATCGGCTGGAAACGCCGTGCTGAGGGCTTCCTGGTTGACTTGCGCCACCACCTGGCAAAGCATGCCTTCGACACCGATATCGCGCAGGGTAAGCGCGTCACTGTCCAGCTCCACGGTGCCACTCAGGCTCTGCAGCAGCTCGTCGGTCTCGGCACCCTCGGCGCGCAGTTGCCACTGCAGGTCGCCTTTGCCCTGCAGGCCGGCTTCCAACTCCATCGCCTGCAGCAGTGCTTCCAGGGACAGTCCGCTGAGTTTGCCCTCCAGGGCATAGCGATTGGCCGTTTCGCCGATCCAGATGCTGCCCTGGGTAGCCAGCTGTCCCTGGTGCAGATCCCCGGTCAGGGAGTCGATGCGCAGGTCACCGCCAGCGCGCAGGCGAAGTTGCAGGATCACCGTCGTCAGGGGGTGTTGTTGAATCTGCAGGCGCTCTGCCCGGAGCGTGGCGCGCATGTCCGCAAGCTGGAACTCGCCGCTGCCATTTTCCAGGGTCACCCTGGGCTCGCCCGATGCCTCGCGCACGATCGCCTGCAGGTCCTGTAGTTGCAGATTCTCCAAGCCCGCCGCCGTCAGCAGACGCCCTTCCAGTGTCAGCGTAAGCGGCTCGTCGCCGGGGACGGTCAGGTCCAGGCTGATGGGCGTTGGCTCGCCGGCGAGATTGATATCCCGGGCTTGGAAGCTATTGATCAGCAGTGGCTCGCCCGCGGTTTTGCCGGGCTGGGGGGGCAGAAAAACCCGGGCCTGGCGAATGCTCAGGCTGTCGATTTCCGCTCGCCCCTGTAGCAGGGGCAGCAGTTTCGCCGCCAGGCTGAGGGTTTCGGCGCGTACCCGGGTGGGGGACTCGCCGGGCAGTGTCAGTTCCGCGTCGCCGAGTGCCAGGGCCAGCTCCGGAAACAGGCGCAGACTGCTGTCTCCGTGCACTTCCAGCACTGCGCCGGTGCGCTGTTCCAGCTGCGTGGCGGCGAGGCTCACCAGGCGCTGCTGGTCCACCAGGAGCCAGGCCAGCAGGCCGCCCAGGGCGATCAGCAGCAGTGGCAGGCCAATGATCAGCAGAAGCAGGCGTCGCATGGCAGGTCTCCCTTGGCGTAGTGGTCTGGCTCATCCTAGCAGAGAGCCCCCGGCGGAACAGCTTTAGTGCCGCGCCTCGCGCAGTAGCAGGACCAAGGGCATGGCCAGCAGGTTGATCCACAGCAACAGCAGGAAGTCGTTGGCAAAGGCGATTTCCGCGGCCTGGCGCTGGACCTCACCGATCAGCATGCCGGGTACCGCGGTCAGGGTGGAGGTGTCCGGCAGCAGGGCGAGCAGCGCCGGGTCCGGCTGCAGGCGCTCGGACAATTCCTGCTGGTTGATCCACAATTTGCGGGTCAGTACCGACATGACAATTGCCACACCGATGCTGTTGCCGAGGTTCCGCGCCAGGCTGTAGAGCCCCGCCCCCTCGTTGCGCAGCTGCGGGTCGAGGGTGGCGTAGGCCAGCGTGGTCGTGGGTACCACCACCAGGCCGAGGCCCAGGCCCTGCAGGAGCCCGGTGATGATCAGGTCGCGGGTCCCCACCTCCAGGGTGAAGCCGCTCATCTGCCAGAGCGACACGCAGAGCAGGCTCATGCCCGCCAGAATGACCGCCCGGGCGTCGACGTAGCGCAGCAGCCGTGGCGCGGCGAGCATGCCCGCCATGGTGCCGATCCCCCGGGGCATCAGGACCATGCCGGCGGTCATTACCGGATAGCCCTGCCACTGCTGCAGGAAGGGTGGCATCAGCGCCATGGTGGCCAAGAGCACGATGCCCAATAGGAAGGTGAACAGGGTGCCGGTGACGAAATTGCGGTCGCGGAACAGGGCCGGGGACAGGAAGCTGTTGCGGTTGCCGACGCTGTGTACGGTAAACAGGTACATCGCGAGCAGCGCCAGCAGGCAGTAAATCTGTATTTCCAGCGCCTCGAACCAGTCCACATGCTCGCCGCGGTCCAGCAGCAGCTGCAGGCAGGCCACCGCCAGGGCCAGCAGCAGGAAGCCGCCGAAATCCATGCGCTGGCGCTCCCGGGGCGAGGGCGCGATGGTCAGCCAGATGCCGACAAAGGAGATGATGCCCAGGGGCACGTTGATGTAGAACACCCAGCGCCAGGAATAGGCGTCAGTGAGCCAGCCGCCCAGGGTCGGCCCGAGAATCGGGCCGAGCATGACGCCCATGCCCCACAGGCTCATGGCGGAGGCGTGTTTCTCCCGCGGGTAGCTGTCCAGCATGATGGACTGGGACAGCGGTGCCAGCGGGGCACCGAAGACGCCCTGGAGAATGCGCCAGAAGACCATTTCCTCCAGCGAGCCGGCCTGGCCACAGAGCATGGAAGTGAGGGTAAAGCCGACCACGGCGGTAAGCATGACCTCGCGGCGCCCGTAGCGCTTGGCCAGGTAGCCCACGGGCAGGGTCATGATGGCGGTGGCTACAATGTAGGAGGTCAGCACCCAGGTGATCTGGTCGCTCCCGGCGCCCAGGTGGCCCTGCATGTGGGGCAGGGCTACATTGGCGATGGTGGTGTCCAGTACCTGGATGATGGTGGCCAGCATCACACTGGTGGTGGCCAGCCATGGCAAGTGCAGTCGCGGGCTCACGGGAGCAGGGCGGTGAGCGTATCGCCGGGTTGGTTGATGGCGGCAGCGACAGCCTCGCGGACATCAATGTGCACCTCGGCACTCATCCCGGGGCGCAGGGTGTAGTCCCGTGCGGGCATGGCCAGGCGCAGCCTGACCGGCACCCGCTGTACCACCTTGACCCAGTTGCCGCTGGCATTCTGGGCGGGGATCAGGGCGAATTCCGAGCCACTGGCCGGGCTCAGGCTCTCCACTTCGGCTTCCAGTGTCAGCCCGGGGTAGGCATCCACTTCCACACTGGCGGGCTGGCCAGCGCGGATGTGTTCGAGCTGTGTCTCTTTCAGGTTCGCCTCTACCCATACCGTATGCGTGTCCATCACGGTCAGGAGGGTGAGGCCACCATGGGCCATTTCACCCACCTGGGGTACTTCGTTGGCGATGGTGCCGGCGACCGGTGCCGTGATGCGGGTGCGCTCCAGCTGATAGCGGGCCCGATCCAGCTGGGCCTGGGCCACGCGCACGTCTGCCTGGGCCTCCAGGGGCGCCTCCGGGCTGCCTCCGAGTTCGGCGCGCAGGGCCGACAGCTGCTGGGTGGTAATCGCAATCTGCGAGCGGGCACGGGCCAGTTCCTGGCGCGCCTGGTCCAGCTCGGATTCGCTGATGGCGCTGGGGCCCATTTTCTCGCTGCGCGCCAGCTGGCGCTCATAAAAGGCGGTATCGCTGCGCGCCTGCTCCAGGTTTGCCGCGACCTCCTGGTAATCGGCGCGGCGCGCCTCGACCTGGTTGCGCACCAGGGCCAGGTTGGCCTCCGCCTCGGCGACCGCGATGCGATAGGGGGTATCCTCTATCTGCACCAGCAACTGGCCGGCTTCGACCGCCTGGTGGGCGCGCACGGGAACCTCGACGATCTTGCCGGAGACCTCGCTGGAGAGGGCCAGTTTGTCGGCCTTGAGGTAGGCGTTTTCCGTGCTGACACTGCCGCGGCCGCCAAAAACCAGCCACAGGGTGACCAGGCCGGCGACCGCAATGCCCGCGCCCATGGAAAGATGTCGACCTGTCCGTGTCACTCGCTTGATTCCTCCTTTGCCAGATTTGCGCGTACGCGTGCCAGAAGCCCGCTCAGCTGCTCCACTTCCGTCTTGCTCAGGCCCGCCAGGGCGTCGCTCCGGGTCAGGTTGGCCACGTTGCGCAGGGTATCCAGAACCGGTTCCGCCGCCTCGTGCAGGTAAATGCGGAAGCAGCGACGGTCGCCCTGATCCCGGCGGCGCTCCACCAGCCCCTCCTGCTCGAGGTTGTCCAGCTGACGGGCCAGACTGATGGGCGCCACATCCATCCGCTCCGCCAGTTCGGACTGCTTCAGGCCCTGCTCCCGGGTCAGTTGGTAGAGCACCTGCCAGCGCGAGGTGCTCAGGCCGTGTTCCTTGGCATAGCGATCGAAGGTCCGCCGCAGCAGGCGGGCTGCCTGGTGCAGCTCCATGGTCATTTGCGAGGCGGTTTCCCGAACCGTGGGCATTCCGGACTCCCTTAATTGAAAGTACGCTTATTATAAGCATGCTTACTAATTTGGCAAGCCCGAAGCTGTCGGCTGTGCCTTTTCCGGCGTGACCGGGCCTGAATCTGCTACAGTCGTGTTCCCCGAAAGAGCCCGGAGAACGCCGCAAGCATGGAAAAGATCGCCCGCGCCACCATCAACCCGATCAAGTCCCTGAACCTCCTGTCCCGGGCGGAGATCGAGGCCTTCACCACCACCCGCAAGGACCTGTTTGACCTCTATCGGCGTTGCGCACTGGCGATCCTCAACACCGACAGCAACCAGGACGACGCGGCGGAGATCTACGCGAATTTCGCTGATTTCGATCTGCGGCTGGTGCCCCAGCCGCGGGGCCTGCGCATCGAGCTGTTCAATGCCCCGGCCCAGGCCTTCGTCGACGGGCGCATGATCCGCGGCATCCAGGAGCACCTGTTCGCCGCCCTGCGGGACATCGTCTACACCGACATGAAGATGTCCGTGGACGCCCACAACGGGCACCTGGACGCCACCAACCAGGTCTTCCGCATACTGCGCAATGCCGACATTGTGCGGCCCGACGTGCCGCCGCGGCTGGTGGTGTGCTGGGGCGGCCACGCCATTCCCCGCGAGGAGTACGACTACGCCAAGGATGTCGGCTACGCCTTCGGCCTGCGTGGCCTGGATATCGTCACCGGCTGCGGGATCGGTGCCATGAAGGGGCCGATGAAGGGCGCGGCAGTGGGCCACGCCAAACAGCAGATCAAGGACGGGCGTTATATTGGCATCAGCGAGCCGGGGATCATTGCCTCGGAGTCGCCCAACGCGATCGTCAATCAGCTGGTGATCATGCCGGACATAGAAAAGCGCCTGGAGGCCTTCGTGCGCCTGGCCCACGCCATTGTCGTCTTTCCCGGCGGTGTGGGGACCGTGGAAGAGGTGCTCTACCTGCTGTCGATCCTCATGCACCCCGACAACCGCCACAGCCTGCCGCTGGTCTTTGCCGGGCCCGCCCATTGCGCGGAATATTTTCAGGAGCTGGAGCGCTTCCTGGTCACCTGTCTTGGGGAGGAGGTTCGGCAGCACTACCAGGTGGTACTCGGCGAGTCGCACCGGGTGGGGCAGGCGGTGCGTACGGCCGTTCAGGATGTCCATGCCCGGCGCCGGCGCAGCCAGCAGGCCTACTACTACAACTGGGAGCTGGAGATCGCGCCGGACCTGCAGGAGCCTTTTCTGCCGACCCACGCCAACATGGCGGCCCTGGAGCTGCATCGCGGGCTGCCCTGTCATCAGTTGGCCAGCCAGCTGCGACGGGCGTTTTCCGGCATGGTGGCGGGCAATGTAAAAAGCTACGGCATTGAGCAGGTACGTCGTCACGGCCCCTACACTCTGCACGGGGAAAGGGATTTGCTGGCGGCGACCGACCGTTTATTGCGTATGCTGGTACGCGAGAAGCGCATGAAGCTCGGGGAGGGTGAAGGCGAGTACCGGCCCTGCTATCGTATTGCCGCAGCCTGATAACCTAAATCGAGCGGCGGCGCTCGTGCCCGACAGACTGTGCTGCCGCCGACAGGTGCCGAGGAGGCCCCGCCATGAAGATTCTCTATCGCAGTGCCTTTGCCCTCGCCGCAGATATCCGCGAAGGACGGCTGAGCTCCCGGGAGGTGGTGGCGTTTTTCCTCGAGCGTATCGAGCGCCTCAATCCGGCCTTGAATGCGGTGGTGGCACTCGATACGGAGGGGGCCCGGGCGCGCGCGGAGGCCGCTGACCAGGCGGTGGCCCGGGGCGAGTTCTGGGGTCCCCTGCACGGGGTGCCGGTGACCATCAAGGACGCCTTTTGCACCCGGGGGCTGGTGAGCACCGGCGGTGACCCCCGGCGCCGCGACGCGATGCCCGAGGTCACTGCACCGGCGGTGCAGCGCTATATCGATGCCGGTGCCATTGTTCTCGGCAAGACCAACGTGCCCTTCATGAGTGCGGACCTGCAGGCCTACAACGAGATCTATGGCGCCACCAACAATCCCTGGAACACCGGGCGCACCTCGGGGGGCTCCTCGGGCGGTGCGGCGGCGGCCCTGGCGGCCGGCCTCACGCCACTGGAGCTGGGCAGCGATATCGGCGGGTCGATCCGCACGCCCTGCCATTTCAACGGCGTCTTCGGCCACAAGACCAGTTACGGTATTGTTCCCCATGGTGGCCACATCCCACCCGGGGAAGGGGTCCTCTCGGAACCCGACCTGTCGGTGGTCGGTCCCCTGGGAACTTGCGTCGAAGACCTCGAGCGCGCACTGGACCTGTTGGCGGGGCCGGAGGGGGACGCGGCGAGTGCCTGGCGCCTGCAACTGCCGCCGCCATCATTCCGCGACGTGTCGCAACTGCGGGTGGCGGTATGGGCGGACGACGGCTTTTGCCCGGTGGACCGGGAGGTGCTGCGCTGTGTGGAGCTGGTCGCCGGTTCCCTGCAGCAACTGGGCGCGACGGTTGATATGGACGCGCGACCCGCTATCGACCCGGAGGCCAACCACCACAACTACACCCAGTTGATGATGGCCGTGATGGCGCCGGGCATGCCGGCCAAAGTGCGCGAGGCCGCCGCCGAGGCGGTGGCCGCCGCGGACCCGGAGGACATGCGTGAACCGCTGCTGCAGATGCGCGGGCTTGCCCTGGGGCACGGCGAATGGCTGCGCCAGCGGGAGATCCGCGAGCGCACCCGGGCGGCCTGGGCGCGCTTTTTCGAGGATTGGGATGTCCTGATCTGCCCCTGCGCCCCGGTAGCGGCATTCCCCCACGATCACACCCCCGACCTGCAGCAGCGTCGCCTGCAGGTCAACGGCGGGCCGCAACCCTACACCAACCTGCTGCGCTGGGCCGGCCTGACCCTGAATGCCCTGCTGCCGGTCACGGCAGTGCCGGCGGGTCTGACCCTGGACGGACTGCCGGTGGGGGTGCAGGTGGTCTCGCGCTATTTGGGGGACCGTACTTCCCTGGCAGTCGCCCGGCTGCTGGAGGGACATCACCGGGCCTTCGTTGCCCCACCGGGCTATGCCATTGAGAGGAGCTGAAAAGCCAATGCATGAATTTACCGTGGAAAAGATCGTGGATGCGCCTGTCGCCGGCATGTGGCGGGTAGTGGCGGACTTTGCCAACCTGGACTGGTTTCCGGGCGCGGAGCGTTCCGAGGCAGTGGGTGGGCCCGGTGTGGGCCAGGTGCGCCGCATCTACATGCCGGGCATGGACGCCCCGGTGGAGGAAAAACTGCTGGCGCTGGACCCGGAGAGTCACACCCTGGAGTACGCGGTACTCGAGGGCCCGGTAAACGTGTTGCGTGACTACCGGGTCGTTGCCAGCCTGCAGGAGGCGGGGCCTGACAAGACCCGTGCCATCTGGCAGGCTGCGTTTTCCGGTGTCGCCGTCGACGGCGTCAGCCCGGAGGACATGACTCAGGTCATGCGCGACACCTATGACGGCATGCTCGAGGCAATGGCGGCAGCCGCCCGCGCCTGAGCGGCCTCAGTCCGCGGTCGCCACCTCGAGACGGTTGCGCCCGCGGTGCTTGGCGCGATACAGCGCGTGATCGGCCCGCTGCAGCAAGGTGTCCGGCCCCGCTTCCGCTGACGGCCAGGCGGTGGCACAGCCGAGGCTGATGGTAACCGCGTCGCCCAGGGGGCTGTCCGGGTGCGGCAGCCCCAGCTGGCGGATTTTCGACTGGATGCGACGGGCAATCGCGGTGGCAGCCTCGCTGTCGGCCCCCGGCAGCAGGGCGATGAACTCCTCGCCGCCGTAGCGGGCGATCAGATCTTCCTCCCGCAGCACACCCTGCTCCAGGGCTTCGGCCACCTGGCGCAGACAATCGTCCCCGGCCTGGTGGCCGAGCCCGTCGTTGTATTGCTTGAAGAAATCGATATCCAGCATGATGATGCTGAGGGGCGCTGATTGCGCGGCGCACTGGCTCCAGGCCGAGGCCAGGTTCTCGTCGAAGTAGCGGCGGTTGGCGATGCCGGTCAGGCCATCCATGCGCGAGATCGCCTCGACCCGCGAGAGGGCGATCTGCAGCTCCCGGGTACGCCGGTTGACTAGGGTCTCCAGTTGCCGCTGGCGCAGGGTCACCCGGTAGAGGGCCAGCCGATAGAGCCCGAGGATGATGGCAAGAGCGCTTACGCCGGCAATCAGGCGGAACCACCAGGTCTGGTACCAGTGTGGCTGGTGGTACAGCGCCAGGCTTGCCTGTGCCGGGCTGTTGGCCGCGAAGCTGCCCGAGGCCGTGACCGCTTCAATCGACAGGCGCATGTCGCCTGCTGGCAGGCCGGTAAAGAAGGCAGTGCGGCGATTGCCCGCATACTGCCAGTCATCGCTCATGCCCTCCAGGCGGTAGCGGAACTGCAGGTCGGTGGGGTTGCCCAGCCGGGGAACCGTGTAGTCCACCTCCAGGCTGGAGGCTTCGGGGGGAAGCTGTAATGGTGTTGTGGTGTTCAGCGGCACGCTCTGTCCATTCACGCGCACCGCTTCAATCAGTGGGGTGAAATAGCCGGCGTCCTGTCTCAGGTCGCGGGGGTCGAAGGCCACCAAGCCGCGATTGTTGGCAAACCACAGGCGCCCGTCTTCGGCGCGCCAGCCCGCGGGCTGGTAGCCGCCGAGGAACTGTGCCGAGCGCAGGCCGTCGCGCTCATTGTAGAGGCGGGCATTGACCCGCTCGGAGCGGCCCTCGGCGACGGCATTGAGCTGTGCCCGCGGAATCTTGACCAGGCCGTCGGCACCGCTCATCCAGAGGTTGCCCAGGCGGTCTTCCAGAATCGCCAGCACCGAGAGCTGGGGCAGCCCATGCTTCTCGGTGAACTGAAACAGCTGGTCGCCATCGAGGCGCGCGAGCCCGGATTCCCGGCTGCCGATCCAGAGCATGCCGTCGTCGTCTTCGTAGGTGGTGGAGATCAGGCTGCTCTCGAGCCCCGCTTCCTGGCTCCACCACTGCATATGATCGCCCTGCATGCGCAGCAGGCCATTGTTGCTGGCGATCCAGAGTCGCCCCCGACTGTCTTCGTTGACCTGACGGTAGAGCGTGTCGGGCAGCTGCTCGAGCCGGTGAAAGCTGCCTTGGGTATCCAGCCAGCCGATGCCGCCGTCGGCGCTGATCCACAAGCGCCCATCGTCGGCACGGTGAAGGCCCATGATGTGATTGTCCGGGAGGCCGTCGTCCTGGGTGAAGTGGGTGACGCTGCCATCCGGGGAGAGGCGGTTGAGGCCGCCGCCGAAGGTGCCTGCCCAGACGGTATTGTCGGCGTCCACCCACAGCGCCGAGATATTGTGGTTGGACAGGCCGTCGCGGGTATCGAAACGGGTCACCTCGCCAGCGGGGGTCAGCCGGAACAGGCCGCTGCCCTCGGAGCCGGCCCAGATGGCGTCATCCGTCGGGCTCTGGGTCACCACGAACATTGCATCCGCCAGGCCTTCCGGCGCCCCCCAGGGCAGGAAAGCGCTGTCGCGCAGGCGATAGACGCCGTTCAATGTGGCGGCCCAGAGGTTGCCCTCGCGGTCCTCGAAAAGGTCGAAGACATAGCCGGGCTGGGTGCTCTCCAGGGGGACTTCCACCACCTCGCCATCGGGGGACTGTCGCCACAGGCCCTTGGCATAGGTTCCCAGCCACAAGTTACCGTCGCTGTCGCGCAGGGTGGAGTGAACCGGGAAGCGCCCCTGCAGGGGGTGTTGCAAAGGGGAGACCTCGCCATCGCGCAAGCTGTAGAGGCTGCCGGTGATGGTACTCAAGGTCAGCCCCAGCTCGGGATCGTCGAAAATCAGGTGAACCTGGGTGGAGTCGAGCCCCTGGCCCTCGGTGTAATTGCGGAAGCGCTTGCCATCGAAGTAGCTGACACCATTGGTGAGCGTGGCGAACCACAGGCCGCCCCCGGCATCCTCGGCAATGCGAAAGACCCGGTTGTCGGTGAGCCCGTCGGCGTGATGCCAGCTGGCGAACTCGCCATCGCGCAAACGCGAAACGCCCCCCGAGGTCGCGAACCAGATGTCGCCATTGGCGCTCAGGTGAATGTCGTGAACGATGTCATCCGCCAGGCCGTGTGTTTTGTCCAGCACGCTCAGGTCGCGCCCGTCCCGGTGCAGGACGCCGCCGCCGTAGGTGGCCAGCCAGAGGCTGCCATCCTCCGCCACTTCGATATCGCGGATATCGTTGGAGCGCATGGCGGGCTGGTTCTGCTTGTTGAACAGGGTGAAGCGCTTGCCGTCAAAGCGCACTAGACCATTCTTGGTGCCCAGCCAGAGATAGCCGTCGGGATCCTGGCGCGCGACCCAGACCGTGTCGGAGGGCATGCCCTGGTCGCGCCCGAAGCGGTCGTAGAGGTATTGGCTGGGCGCGCGTTCCGGGTCCAGGGCTTCGCCCGCCAGAGGCCAGAGGCTGCCGGCGCCGACCATCAGTGCAAGCGTCAGCCGCGCGATGCAGCGCTGCCCCGCTTGCCTGATGGTCCTCGCTCTCACTCAGTGGTTACCCGGATCAGCCAGGCGGTAGCCCGGGCAATGGTGTCCGTGGCCTTCTGGCGGATGCTCGCCAACCAGCCGCCTTCCTCGCGCAGGGCCTGGTCCTCGTGGGCCCGCTCGATGATCCAGGCGTGGATGTTGCGGACGTCTTTTTTGTCGAGTACGTCGTCGAAGCGGGGCATGCCAGCCTTCTCCATCAGGCCCTCCAGCAGGATGGCCTCGAAATTCTCGTGCCAGACCGGGTCCAGGCGGCGCATGTCCGGGATCGAGCCATCCCCGACGGCGTCGGCACCGTGGCAGCGGGCGCAGTAGCGATTGAACAGCTCGCGGCCCTGCTGCAGTTCTTCCTCGGTGGCTTCCATGCGCGGCGGCGGTGGCGGGATGTCGACCACCGGCATCGGCGGCAGGGTGGCCACGCCCCCGAGCTTGAAGGCCATGATGCGATTGTTGGGGTTGCCGACGGGGAAGTTCTTGCCCATCGCCATATTCAGGGCGCCACCGCGACCCACCGCGACGGCCACGTATTGCTCACCGTCGACCCGGTAAGTCACCGGTCCCGCCATGGTGCTGGTCTGGGTGGGGAAAGTCCACAGGACTTCGCCATCGTCCGCGCGCACGGCGATAAAGCGACCATCCGAGGTGCCCTGGAAAACCAGGTTGCCGGCGGTGGCGAGCACGCCGCCGTTGTGGATGTTGGGGTGCGGCAATTTCCAGGCGGGGGCCTGCTTGACCGGGTCCCAGGCCAGCAGATGGGCCTTGGGCAGGTGCTTGAGCATGGCCTGGGTAAAGCGCTGGGAAGACTGGGCGTCGCTGCTGATGTCGTAGCCGGTATTGAAGTGCCGCTTCAGATGCTTGTAGTCCACGGGCAGGATTTCATCGAACAGCATGCCCATGTCCAGTTCGGGGATGTACAGCAGCCCGGTGTCCGGGCTCCAGGCCATGGGGTGCCAGTTGTGGCCGCCAATTGGCGAAGGATAAACCCAGGCCGGCTCGCCGTCGTAGTCCTGCCCTTCGACCTCCACCGGCCTGCCGGTTTCCATGTCGTAGTGGCTGGCCCAGGTCACTGTGGTGAAGGGCTCGGCGGACAATAGCTCGCCGTTTTCGCGATCCACCACATAGACAAACCCGGCCTTGGGTGCCTGCAGGATGACCTTGCGCGGCTGCCCCTCCCAGGGAATCTCCGCCAGAATCATCTGCTGGGTCGCGGTGTAGTCCCAGGCTTCGCCCGGCACCTGCTGGTAGTGCCAGAGGTATTCGCCGCTGTCGGGGTCGAGGGCGACGATGGAGGTCAGGAAGAGATTGTCGCCACCCCCCGGGCTGCGGATGCGGCGGTTGTGGGGCGCACCGTTGCCGACCCCGATGTAGAGCTGGTCGAGCTCGGCATCGTAGACAATGCTGTCCCAGACGGTGCCGCCGCCACCGTACTTCCACCACTCGCCGTTCCAGGTTTCCGCGGCCATCGCCATGGCCTCGTTTTCAAAGCCGTCGGCCGGGTTGCCGGGAATGGTGTGAAAGCGCCAGACCAGCAGCCCGGTTTCGGCATCGTAGGCACTGACATAGCCGCGGGTGCCGAATTCGGAGCCGCCGTTGCCGATGAAGACCAGCCCCTTGGCGGCGCGCGGGGCCCCGGTGATCGAGTAGGGCTCATTGGGGTCGGTGGTCTGTTGCGACCAGAGTTGCTCCCCGGTATCGCGGTCGAGGGCGATCAGGCGCCCGTCGATAGTGCCCAGGAAGAGGCGATTGCCCCAGGCCGCCATGCCGCGATTGACCACGCCGCAGCAGGCCTTGATGCTGGCCTCCCGGGGCACCTCGGGGTCGTGTTTCCAGAGCAATTCTCCCGTTTTTGCATCCAGGGCCCAGGCCGTGCTCCAGGCACCGGTAAAGTAGAGGACCCCGTCGATCACCAGTGGGGTGGTTTCCAGCCCCAGCTTGGTGTTGGTTTCGAAATACCAGGCCAGGCCCAGTTCCGCGGCGTTGCTGTCCTTGATCTGGTCCAGCGGGGAGAAGCGCTGTTCGCTCCAGGTGCGGCCGTGGCTCAGCCAGTGGTCGCCGTTGGTCTCGGCTTGCAGCATTCGTTCCGGGGTAACCGGTGCGGCCAGGCTGGCGGGCCCCAGGGCGGCCAGCAGGCACAGCAGGAGGATCTTGCGCATGATTATTCTCTGCATCGGGACAAGGAAACTCCCCACTTTAGCAGGAACGCCAAAGCGACTGCCACGCGCGGGTCGATTGCAGTGCCGGAGACAGTGTCGATAGTTGAACCCGGTCACGCTTCCTGTGCCCGGTCGTCTGCCGGCGCGTCGGGGTAGATGATTTCGGCAATATGCAGGATGCGCTTGGCACTTTCCTCCAACAGGGCCACCACATGCAGGCGCCGGGTGGCCTCGGGTGCCGGGATGCGGCCGGCACGGATGTCCTCCAGCAGGGCGGCGCGCCGCTGTCGGCGCAAGTGCTTGAGCTGGTCCAGCGCCCGCTGACGATCCGCCTGATTGCGGGCTTTCAGCTCGCCGGAGCGCAGCAGCTGCAGTAGCTGTTCCCGGAGCTCGTGATTGAGGGCCGCGTCGACATCCACGGCTGGCAACTGGGCGAGCTCCAGCAGGGATTCCCGCAACTGGCTGCATTCCTCCCGCGCCCAGGTCAGGCCGAGAAACTGCTCCGATTGCTCGGCGCTCAACCGTTGGGCGCCGATGCGGTTACTGTACTCGGCAATATGCGCCAGCAGCAGGCCCGTACGCAGATCCTCCTCCAGCGGGCCGCTGTCCGGGGCGATAATCAGGCGTCCGCGTCCCAGCAGCTGCTTGAACACCCGCTTGAGCTCCGAGTGCAGGGCGGCGACGCCCATGGCCGGCAGGGCCAGCACGGTGTCGTCCAGGTAACGCGGCTTTTCCGAGGCCAGCTCGGGCTGGCGGATCCAGCGCTCGACCCGGCGCAAGAGGGCATCCGAAAGCAGCCACATCAGCGCCAGACCCAGCAGGTTGAACAGGGTGTGGAAGAGGGCCAGGCCGGTACTGATGTTGGTGCGGGTGTCGCCGCCCGACAGCTGCTCGGAAACCCACCACAGGGGGACCAGCAGGATCAGCGCGATCAGGCCGGTGAAGATTTTCTCGGTCACGTGGACCAGGGCCAGGCGCCGGGCATTGGCGGTGGCGCCGATACTGGCAAGCAGGCTGGTGACGGTCGTGCCGATGTTGGCCCCGATAACCAGGGAGGCCCCGAGAAGGGGTGTCAGCACACCGGTCACCGAGGCAGTCAGAATGATGGCGAGGGAGGCCGAGGAGGACTGGATCAGCGCGGTGAGCAGGGCGCCGAAGAGGACGCCCAGCAGAATGCCGGGCACGCCCGAAGCGCCGAGGCGTTCGATGGGGATCAGATCGGCGACGTCGATGAAGGCATCGCGCAGCATGCCGAGGCCGAAGAACAACAGCCCGAAACCGACCAGGGCGGTGGCAATGTGGGTGCCGCGGGACTGGCCGACGACCAGCCTGACCAGCATGCCGGCACCGATCAGTGGCAGTGCCACCAGGTCCACCTTGATGCGCAGTCCGACCAGGGCCACGATCCAGGCGGTCATCGTGGTGCCCACGTTGCTGCCAAAAACCACCCAGGCCGCCTGCTTCAGCCGCAGCATGCCGGCGTTGGTAAAGCCCAGGGTGGCGACAATCACCGCACTGGAGGACTGCACGAGTGCGGTAATGCTGAAACCGGTAAGCGCGGCCCGCAGGCGCGTCCGGGTGGAGCGCTCAAGGACCGTCGCGAGGGTGTCGCCGGCGGCGGCCTTGAGGCCGTCGGTCATCATGCCCATCCCCAGCAGAAGCAGCCCGAGGCCGCCCAGGGACAGGCCGAGACTCTCCCAGCTCACTTACTGCAGGGCGCGCAGCATCCAGGCGGTTTTCTCGTGAACCCGCATGCGGTCGGAAATCAGCGCGGCGGAGGATTCGTCCTCGGCATCCTGGGCCAGCTTGAGCGCCTTGCGGCAGGTCTTGACCACCTGCTCGTGGCCCTGGGTGAGCAGCTTGACCATCTCGCCGGCCTCGGGAATCTCCTCGACTTCCTTGATCGCGCTGAGCTTGGCGAAGGCCTTGTAGGTGCCCGGTGCGTAGACCCCGAGAGTGCGGATACGCTCGGCAATTTCATCCACCGCGGTGGCCAGTTCAGTGTAGTGTTCCTCGAACATCAGGTGCAGTTCGCGGAATTGTGGCCCGGTCACGTTCCAGTGGAAGTTGTGGGTCTGCAGGTACAGGGTGTAGGAGTCCGCCAGTAGCCGTTTCAGCCCGTCGGCCACGGCGCCCCGGTCTTTCTCGTTGATACCGATATCGATCTTGCTCTTGCCCATGGTGTTCACACTCCTTCGTGATGCCGAAATCATTCTAACGGGCCCCTGCAGTAAAGGACCAGCAGTTCCCGTTGCCAGTTTCTCGTCTCAAACTATAGTCATTTGAGACCTGCAGTGACATCGCATTGGGTCGACCGTCGCCATTCAGAAAACTGAAGGATGTTTTGCTGGGGTCGGGCCGCCCGCGCTAGCCCAGCGCCTCGATCTGGTCCCGGAAGCCCGGGGGCAGGGGGATGACCTGGCGTGCCTGGTAGTCAAAGAACAGCAGGGTGGTGGCTACCCGCGCCACTTCTTCTCCACTTGCCGCCTTGCTGATCCGGTAGACGAACTGGAAGCTGCTGCGCTGGAACTCCCGGGCGCCCAGCTCGATAATCAGCTGCTCGCCGTATTCGGCTTCTGCCAGGTAGGCCGTTTCGGCGTGCGCCATGATCAGGCCGGCCTCCTCGAAGGCCACGGCCTGGCTGTGGCCGAGCTGGCGAATAAAGCGCAGCTGGGCCTCCATGGCGATTGACAGCATGCGGTCGGCGCCGACGTGGTTGGAGGCGTTGACGTCGGTGTAGAGCACGTCGTAGCTGGTGCTGAAGGCGAAGCTGAGCGGAAGTTCAATGGTCTTGCGGGACATGCGTGCCTCGGGTTCTGGCCTGGGGGCGCCAGCATACTACCCGCGGCGACGCCGCGACACAGCCAAATGGGGGGCGCCCGCTGCACCCGCTTGCCGGCTGGAGCCTGCCCCGGCGCTCAGCTCAGCAGGGAGCGGGCCAGGGCGTGCGCCTGCCGGGTGGCGAAAACCGCTCGCCGCGGGGCATAGGCGTCGCCCAGAACATGCACCCCGTCGCGCTGCGTCTTGACGCTGTTGTAGGGCTCGGTGACCGATACGCCGCCACAGGCCAGGACAATCGAGTCCCAGGGGCCCAGATCCCGCTCGCGGGTCGAATAGACATGCCGAAGGCTGAGGCTGTGGTCGCCGATGGCAGTGACTTCCTGCATGGTGTGAATGGTCACGTCCCGGGCGTCCAGGCGCCCCATGATGGCGCCGAGGGTGTAGCGACCGATCAACTGGGCGGGTCCGTTGGTGCCGTAGATGAGGGTGACCTCGTGTCCACGTTCCGATAGAAAATCGGCCAGCAGCAGGGGTGGCAGATGATCATCCTGGGCCACAATGGCAACCCGCTGACCGGGCTGCGCGCGCCCCGCCGGCACATCGCGGGCCTCCAGCACCCAGTCCTGGTCGACGCCAGGGATGTTCGGGCGGCGCGCCGTGGCCCCCGTGGCGAAGGCCACCCAGTCGGCCTCCCGCTCGAGGACCTCTGCAGCGTCTGCGCGGAAACCGGTTCGCAGTTCGACGCCGAGGCGATCGAGCCGGCGGGTCTGCCAGTCGAGGTACTCCGTGTAGCGGTGATTGCCGGGTGCCTGCATTGCGTAGCGCAACTGCCCCCCGAGCTGGTCCTCCGCCTCCCACAGCGTTACCTGAACACCGGCTTCGGCCATGCTGGCTGCCAGTTCCAGGCCAGCGGGCCCGCCGCCGACAACCAACAGCCGGCGCTGTGCACGATCGGTACGTGCCGGGCGCCAGCGCTCCTGGCCCGCAGTCGGGTTGACGGTGCAACTGAAGGGAATGCCCTCCACATAACGACGGCTGATGCATTCGTTGCAGCCGATGCAGGGGCGAACCTGGTCCGACTCGCCGCGTTCGGCCTTGGCGATCAGCTCCCCGTCGGCGATGATCGCCCTGGCCAGACCCACCACGTCGGCGTGGCCACTGGCGAGTACGGACTCGGCGACTTCGGGGCTGTTGACCTTGCCGGTATAGACCACCGGCAGGCCGATGGCGCTGCGCAGCTGGCCGGCCAGCTGCGACCACTGGGCGGGCTGGAAGTAGTCCGGCTGGATGTAGCTGGGGTTGCCCCAGGGGTTGCCCACCACGCCGTGGACATAGTCGATCAGCCCCGTGGATTCCAGGTACTGGGCGATTTGAATGGCGCCCTCGACCTGGTAGCCCCGGGGGTGCTCTTCGCGCAGGTTCATGCGCACGCCCACGGTGAAGTTGTCACCCACCGCCTCGCGAATGGCCTGCAGTACCTCCCGGGTAAAGCGGCAGCGGTTTTCCAGGGAGCCGCCGTAGCGATCACTGCGCTGGTTGGTCACCGGGGAAAGGAACCATTCGTGGAGGTCGTCGTGGTTCAGGTGTATCTCCACGCCATCCGCGCGGCCCTCGGCGGCCAGTCGGGCCGAGGCTGCGTATTCGCGAATGAAGGCGTCGATGTCCGCCTGGTCCATGACATGTGGCATCAGGTTGATCACCGGGGCGCTCATCACGGGGGAGGGGGCGTGGGGCATACCACCCTGGTGCACCATCTGCACGGTGACGCGGGTGCCGTGGCGGTGCATGGCGTCGGAGAACTGCTGGATGCGTTCGACGAACCACGGCAGACGAAAGAAACCGTGAGTGGTGGCGCCGACCCCCGTGGGATCAAAGCCGGGAATCAGGTGATTGCCCAGCAGTGTGGAGAGAGCGCCCACCCAGGCCAGCCCCGCGCCGGCGCGCGCGTCAAAATAGGCGATGTTCTGCAGGGCTTCGTCCTCGCTGCCATAAATGTTGCCAATGGCGGAGGCGTGGGGCGGGCTGGTGGTGCGGTTGCGCAGTTCCAGCGTGCCAATCTTCAGGGGCTGGAACAGGTGCGGGAAGTGGGGCTTTGCCGGGGAAGCGTGCATGGGCGGGGGTCCTGTAGCGTGTTATTCGGGGGTGTTTGTCGAGCGGTAGTCCTGCCACCCGGGGAGGGACTCCGGGTAGTCCGCGGGGCGCTGGTCGCCATAGGCGCGTTGGCGCAGCGTGCTGCCCAGCCCGTCCGCGTATTCGGTGACCGGCAGGTAATAGAGAAAGGCCAGCTCCCGCGACTGGAAGCGCCAGGTGCCAGCGTCCAGCCGGTACTGGTCGTGGTAGCGCATGGCACCGATAAGTGCCTGACCATTGCGCCAGACTTCGGCGTGGGAGGTGACCAGGCCGCTGGCGGATGCGGGGTCCGCATCATCGAATTGGATAATGTGATCGTGGGTGAAGTGATTGCTGATACCCAGTACCTGGAAGCGGCCGACGAACTGTTCGACGATGGCGTCGCGACCGCTTGCCGCCATGACCCCGTCCCGGGAAGCAAAGTGCGCGTCGGCGGTGAACAGGGCCTGGATACCCGCCAGGTCGTGGTCGTCGATGACCAGGCCGTAGCGCGCGACCAGTTCGCGAATGGCATCCCGGGCTTCCAGCCTGGCAATACGCGACTCGAGGGAATGTTCGTGCATGGGCTTTGCCTCTTTGTTTGAATTATATTAAATTCAATAAAGATAGTAGGCGGCGCCTCGCCGGCCTGTCAATAACACCGGGTGTGCAACCTGCGGTGCGCCGCGGCATAACAAACAGGAGACACGGGATGACAAACAGCGACAGAGCACGTGGGGGGCGCCGGGATTTCCTGCGCGCAACGGCGACACTGGCCGGGGCTGGCGCACTGGGTGTGCCGGCGGCGATGGCCAGTGACGGCGGCGCTCCGGGAACCACCTACGACAGCGAGGTGGATGTGCTGGTGATCGGCAGCGGGGCGGCGGGCTGCACCGCCGCCGTGACAGCTGCCGCAGGGGGCGCACGAGTGATGCTGGTGGACAAGGCGGTTGCCCCCGGGGGCACCACGCGCATGGCCAGTGGGGTGGCCTGGATTCCCAACAACCCCTGGCTGCGGGCCAGCGGCAAGAGCGACCCGGAGCGCGACTGCCTGCGCTACATGGTGCGCTATGCCTACCCCGAGTGCTTCCGCGACGATCACCCCACTTTTGGTCTCGACCCGGCGCGTTATGCCCTGCTGGAAGCCTTTTATCGCAATGGCTATCGCGCGGTCGAGCAGCTTGAAGCCCTGGGTGCCAGCCGCTTGATGCAGTTCGAGCTGCCCGGCGGCGTGGGGCCATCGCCGGATTACGCGGCGCATTTGCCGGAGAACCGCACGCCCCGTGGACGCTCGGTCTGGCCGCGACCCGACGCCCCCCACGGTGGCCGCGGGGCGGGGCTGGTTGACGGCATGGTGGCCTGGTTGCGCGAGCGCGGTGCCCAGGTGCATATGGAACATGCACTGAGTGAGCTGCTGCTGGAAGAGGGGCGAGTACAGGGTGCCCGGCTGTCGACACCCGCGGGCGAGCGGCGGATTCGTGCGCGGCTGGGAGTCATTGCCGCCACTGGCGGCTTTGCCCACGCGCCGGAGCTTCTCGAGCGTTACCAGCGCATGGCCTACGGCACCTGTGCGCCCCCGGGTGGCACCGGGGACTTCCTGGTCGCCGCGACGGCTGCGGGTGCGATGCCGGGGGACATGCAGACCGCTTGGCGAACCCAGGTGGTCCTCGAGGAGGCACTGCAACAGCGCCGCGTGGGCGGGCCCGTGCACATTCCGCCGGGGGACTCGATGATTATCGTCAACAAGCACGGCGTGCGGGTCGCCAACGAAAAGCGCAACTACAACGATCGCAGCCGGGTGCATCAGGTTTGGGATCCGGTGGCGGTGGAGTACCCCAATCAGTTCCTCTTTCTGGTGATGGACCAGCGCACGGTGGAAACCTACGCCGGCAATCCGCCCCTGCCGATTGAGCCCGGCGACTCCCCGCACCTGGTGCGCGCACCATCGCCGGAAGCACTGGCCGGGGCGCTGCAGGCGCGCCTCGACAGCCTGCGTGCGCAATACGGCATCGCTTTCAGCCTGGGTGATGACTTTGCCGCGGCGCTGGAGGCCACCCTGGAGCGCTTCAACGGCTTTGCCCGACGCGGTGTCGACGAGGACTTCCAGCGCGGGGGGCATGTGTCAGAGGTGGACTGGCAGGCGCACTTTTCCCGTCGCCACCGGCAGCCGGATGCCCCCCTGGCCACGATGCCCAACCCGACCATGTACCCCATCGATACCACCGGCCCGCTGTATGCCGTCATCCTGGCGCCGGGAATCCTGGATACCAGTGCCGGTCCCATGATCGACGCCAGCGCCCGGGTGCTGGATGCGGCGGGCGCGCCGATTCCCGGACTGTATGGGGCGGGCAACTGCGTGGCGTCCCCCACCCGGGAGGCCTACTTCGGGGCGGGCGGAACGATCGGGCCGGCGATCGCCTTCGGTCATATCGCCGGCAACGCGGTCCTGGCGGATCACAAAATTTCCGCGACAGAGTATTGACATGTTTGCGTCAAGCAACTAACTTTAACTTTAATAAAGTTTAAATCCAGTAATAGTCGATAAAAAGGTCAGATCATGAACCATTCCGCACGCTTGTTCCCCCGCAAGTCCCGGCTGGCTGTCGCCATCGCCGCCCTTTCCACGGTTGGCTTCGCCGCCACCCACGCCCAGGCGCAGATGCTCGAGGAAGTGGTTGTTACCTCCCAGAAGCGGGCTACCAGCCTGGATGTCCAGGAGGTCCCCACCGCGATTTCCGTCTACAGCGGTGCCGCGCTGGAAGAGGCCTTCGCCGTGGATCTGACCGATGTGGGCCGGATGGCCCCCAATGTGCAGCTCAACCAGGCGGGCACCTATCCTGGCTTCGCCAACTTTTTCATCCGCGGCGTCGGTCTCAGCAACACGACCCGTTCCCAGGATCCGGCAGTGGGTGCCTTCTTTGACGGCATCTACGTGGGCTTTGGTCCCAGCTCGATCGCCGCGGCCTTTGACTTCCAGTCGGTGGAAGTGCTGCGCGGGCCCCAGGGCACCCTGTTCGGCAAGAACGTGACCGGCGGCGCGGTGTCGGTGACCAGCCGGCGCCCGAGCCAGGACTTCGGCGGCTACGCCAAGTTCCAGCTGGGCAACTACGACACCGTCCAGGTGACCGGTGCCGTCGATCTGCCGGTGACGGATGATCTCGCCCTGCGCATGGCCGGTACCAGCCGCTCCCAGGATGGCTTTTACGACAACCTGGAAAACGGCCTGACCAAGGCGGAGGTCGATTACGACATCCTGCGCCCCTCGCTGCTGTGGACGCCCACCGACCGCATCTCCGTCACCGCCATCGGCGAGTACTACCGCAGCCGCGGTGGGTCCTCCGCGGCCCAGAACCTGGACAGCCGTATTGATCCGCGGGTTGCCGGACCGGCCACCGTGCAGCGGGTCTTCGACTACACGCCGCCCTCGGACAAGTACGACATTCGCCACGAGAACCAGGGCTACGTGGACGCGGAAACCAAGATGCTGATTCTGGATGCGAGTTACGAGGCGGATCACGGCATCTTTACCGTAATAACCGGTGCCCGCGAGGTGCGTTACGACTCGTCCACCGACTTCGATGGGTCCCCGTTCACCGTCTTCCAGTTCCCCGATAACCGCGAGGACCAGGAGCAGTTTTCCATCGAGGCGCGCTACGCGTCGAAGTTTTCGGATGTGATCGACTTCACCGCCGGCCTGTTCTACTTCACCCAGGAGTACGACATCGGTGAGCGGCGGGAGATCTTTGTCGGCGGGACGCCGGCGGATCCGACCATTGTGCAGCAAGTGGGCCTGGCCCAGACCGACGACGAGTCGGTGGCGGCCTTCGGTGAGGCCACCTGGCACCTGACCGATGATTTCAGCCTGCTGTTTGGCGGTCGTATCACCCAGGAGGACAAGGAAGTGCTGTTCTGCCCCTTCTCCTTCGATGCCACTGTGTATTCCTCTCTGTCCATGGGCGATTGCGCCAATCCGATTTCTGACGACGAAAGCTGGACCAGTTTCTCGCCCAAGGTGGGTGTGAACTGGCACATCGCCGAGGACATCTTCGGTTACGCCAGCTGGTCCACCGGCTTCCGCTCGGGTTCTTTCAACATTCGTGCGCCGCGTCCGGAGGTGCTCGGTCCGGTCGACGAGGAAGAAGTGGTGACCTGGGAAGCGGGTGTGAAGTCCGAGCTGCTGGACGGGCGGATGCGTCTCAACGTGGCCGTGTTCCACAGTGCCTATGACGACATCCAGCGGACGATCTCGGATACCATCATCGTCGACGGCAACCCCCAGGTCGCTCAGGTTCTGCGCAACGCCGCGGAGGCCACCATCAGTGGCATCGAGGTCGAGAGCTCGCTGATGCTGACCGATAATTTGACCGCCGACTTCACCTTCGGTTACCTGGATGCCAAGTACGACGAGTTCCCCGGCATTGATGCGGACCGCAACGGGGTCTACGAGCCGGGCATCGACGACCCGGCCGCGGAAGATCTCGAGTTCGAACGGGTGCCCGAGTTCGAGTACACCCTGGGCCTGCAGCACCGCTATCCGATGGGCGAGTCCGCTGAGCTGAACTCGCGCGTGGCCTACCAGTGGCGCGATGACCACTTTGTGGATACCTTGAACAGCCCCAGCATTGCCGTGGATGCCTACGGCCTGCTGGACGCCAGCATTACCTATGACCGCTATGTCGACGGCTGGTCGATTGCCGTGTTCGGTCGCAACCTCACCGACGAAGAGTTCCACGACTTCGGCTTCGACGGCGGCACCCACCGCGCCGTCTGGGGTGGGGTTCCGCGCACCTATGGTGTCGAAGTCACGGCACGTTTCTGAGGTCGCCATCACCTCCCGGGGCCGCAGGGCTCCCGGGAGGTGTGTGCGTTTCCAAGGGCGTAAACAGGGCAGCGGGAGAGGCTTATGCAAGGGGTGCTGGTAATCGGTGCCACCGGTGACCAGGGCGCCGCCCAGGTCGATGTACTGCGGGCGGCCGGGTGGCCAGTGGTGGCGGCAGTGCGGCAGCCGGGTGATCCCAGGATTTCCCCGGGAGTGGACAGTGTCCCCCTGGATCTGCACGCGCCGGAAACCCTGGCGCCCGCACTTGCCGGGGTGGATACCGTGTTTCTCAATCTGCCCTCGGCCTCCTTCAATGACCCCGAGTGGATCCTGCAGGGCTTCGAGAACTTCCTGAAGGCGGCGGAGAAGGCCGCCATCTCCCGGATCGTGTTCAACGCCAGCCTGTATGTCGGGCCGAGTGAGACGGGCCATGTTGCCCACGACACGCGGCTGCGGATCATTGAGAGGCTCTTCGCGTCGAGCGTCGATGCCACGGCGGTCTGCCCGGTGATCTTCATGGACAACCTGCTGCGCGGCTGGGCACTGCCTTCCCTGCGGGATCGCCAGGTGCTCAGCTACCCCCACAACCCGGATCTGCCGGTCAGCTGGATCTGCCTTTCCGATGTCGCGCGGATCATGCTGGCGGTGGCCACCGATCCCGCCGCGGTTAACCGGCGCTTGGTGGTCGGCGGCCCCGAGGCACTGCGTGGGGAGCAGACCGCCGCGGCCCTGGGGCGGGCCTGGGGGCGGCCGATTCGCTTTGAGAGTCTGCCGGTCGCGCAGTTCGCACGCCAGATGGGGCAGTTGTTCGCACCCGATGATCCGGCCACAGCCGCGCGTATCGAGCGGGACCTGGCCGCCGTATATCGCTGGTACAACGAGTCCGTGCCATCACCCTTTACGGTGGACATGCGCGAATTCCTGTCGCGCTACTCCCTGGAATTGCAAACGGTGGAAACCTGGGCGAAAGCGCATCCCCTGTCACAGGAATACATCCCGACAGGTGGAGCACGTCATCCACAATCAGCGGGACAAGCCTCATGAGTGAATCGCACGCCGTATCTGACGACTACCCCGCCAGTGGTGTGGCCTGGCGGGTCACCCTGCTGCTGACGGTTGCCTACATGCTGTCCTTCGTGGATCGCCAGGTCGTCAACCTGCTGGTGGACCCGATCCAGGCGGACCTGCAGATCAGCGACACCCAGGTCAGCCTGCTGCAGGGCTTTGCCTTTATCATCACTTATATCCTGTTCAGCATCCCCCTGGGCCGCCTGGCAGACACGCATTCCCGCAAGTTCATTGTCGCCGGGGGAGTCTTCTTCTGGAGTCTGGCGACTGCCGCCTGCGGCCTGGCCAACAGCTTCAAGCAACTCTTTGTGGCGCGGGCAGCGGTGGGCATGGGGGAAGCCGCCCTGACGCCCGCGGCCTGGTCGATGATGGCGGATTATTTTCCACCGGAGCGCCGCAGCTTCCCTGTGAGCATTTTCCTGATGGGCCCCTATCTCGGGGCCGGCCTGTCGATGATCGCGGGTGGCGCCGTGATGGGCATGATGGCCGACATGGAGACCGTGGCCGTGCCATTGCTGGGGGAGTTTCGGCCCTGGCAGGTAACCTTCATGCTGGTGGGCTTGCCCGGGGTTCTGGTCGCGGCACTGTTCCTGCGCGTGATGGAGCCGGCGCGCAAGGTGGCCGCCCCGTCGACCCCTGAACCGGTAGACCCGACGCCGGCGGCTCGTCCGGACACCCGCGATGTCGTCGCTGTGCTGCGGGAAAAGGCGCCGGTGTATGCGGCCCTGCTGATTGCAATACCGCTGTTGATGATCGTGCTCTACGGGCTGCAGGCCTGGGTGCCTTCCCTGCTGGTGCGCAGCTTCGCCATGTCGGTCCAGGATGCCGGCCTGATCTACGGTCTCGTGGCCCTGTTTTCCGGGTCCGCGGGCGTGCTTTCGGGCCCGGTGGTCGGTCGCTGGCTGGATGCCCGCGGCGTGCACGATTACCCGCTGCGTCTGGGCCTTTGGTCCTGCTTCGGCGTCTGCCCGGCACTGCTGGTGGTGGCCATGGCGCCCGCGGTTGAGCTGGCCCTGCTGGCGGTGATCGTGGCGAGTGTACTGGTGACCCTGCCGCTCGCCCTGGCGGCCTCGACCCTGCAGACGATCACCCCGGGGAACATGCGCGGCCTGATTGCCGGCATGTATGTGGTCATGACCAGCGGTGTCGGCATGGGGCTCGGCCCCACCCTGATCGCCCTGTGTACCGACTTCATCGTTCAGGACCGCACCCAGGTGGGCTGGTCCCTGGCCATCGTTGGCCTGACGGTGGCCGCGATTGCCGCGGTGCTGTTCCTGCGCGCCCTGGCGCCCTACCGCCGGCTTCTCGAAAGTCCGGCCTAGTATTTGCCCCGGTTTAGGTGAGGACGAGGGTCAGCGCCACTGGCAGCACCAGGATGGCCGCCAGGTTGCCAATCAGCACGATGGCCGCCACCCGGGCCGGGTCCTGCTGGTAGCGCTCCGCAAACAGGAAGTTCATCACCGCCGGCGGCAGCGCGCCAAACACCAGCAGCATGGCGCTGTCGCGGGCATTCAGGCCCAGCAGGCCGGCCAGCATCCAGGCCAGCGCCATACCGAAGACCGGCCGCAGGAAGGCCCCCAGCAGGGGCGCCGCCAGATCGTTGAAACGCACATGGCGCATGCGCACACCCAGGGCAAACAGCAACAGCGGGATGGCCACGTTGCCCAGCAGTTGCAGGGCGGTCACGATGGGCTCCCAGACTGGAATGCCCAGCAGGGCGATGCTGATACCCAATGCGGCGCTGAGGAGGGTCGGGTTGCGCCACAGGGTCTGCCAGCTGGCGCTGCTGTCGAGCATGTGCACGCCGATCGAGAAGTGCAACACATTGGACACCGTGTACAGGATGATGGCCGCCGGAAGTGCGCTCTCGCCCCAGGTCAACACCGCCAGCGGGATGCCGATGTTGGCGGAGTTGTTGAACATCATCGGAGGCACGAAACTGCGCCAGTCGATGTTCAGCGCGCGAGCTACCGGCCAGGCCAGCAGGCCGCAGCAGAGCAGCAGGATGGCGGCGCCACCCGCGAGGCCGAGGTAGCGTTCCGGCTCAAAGGATTTGCTGGCCATGGCGCCCAGGATCAGTGCCGGCACGAAAATGTCCATGTTGATGCGATTGGCCACCCCCATTTCGGGGTCGTGGCGGCGACCGTAGACAAAGCCCACCAACACGATGGCCACGATGGGAAACAGGATGGCGGCAATACGGGTCAGTATTGCCATGTCGACTGGCATTGCGGCGTTCCCTGTTCAGTTCTCTGACCCGGCAGACGGACTACCTGATCCTGCTTCTGATCGGGTATGGCCTGGATATCTTCCCCGGGCGATCGGATTTTCCGAACATGATAATTGATAAATCCCTGTGGCAGGCAGGGAATTCGGCGTCTAGGATGAAAGAGGTTCCTGATCAGTATCAATGTTTGCCTTGCGCATGCGTGTCAGGATCAGGGTGTTTCCATCGATCGCGTCAGCGTTGCTGAGGCCTTCGTTATACGTTTTTCCGGGAGTGCTTCGGCACTCCGTGAATCGATAAACAGTCAAGAAGGAGCTTACTCCCATGTTGAAGAAGACCCTCTCCGCCGCCGTCCTGGCCGCCATTGTGGCGACGCCGGTGGCCGCCTCTTCCTCCGGCATGATGCAGGGAAAGGCGAAGCCCAACAGCTTTTGGTGGCCGGACCAGCTGAACCTGCAGCCGCTGCGGGACCAGAGCCCTTCCTCCAACCCCTACGGCGAGGACTTTGACTACGCCGAAGCCTTTGCCGAGCTGGATCTGGCCGCGGTCAAGGCAGATCTCAAGACGCTGATGACCAACTCCCAGGACTGGTGGCCGGCCGACTACGGCCACTACGGGCCGCTGTTTATCCGCATGGCCTGGCACAGTGCCGGTACCTATCGCGAGGCCGATGGCCGCGGTGGTGCGGGCGGTGGCCAACAGCGCTTCGACCCGCTCAACAGCTGGCCGGACAACGTCAACCTGGACAAGGCGCGCCGCCTGCTGTGGCCGGTCAAGCAGAAGTACGGTCGCAATATCTCCTGGGCTGACCTGATGGTCCTGGCGGGCACCGTGGCCATGGAGGACATGGGCTTCAAGACCTTCGGCTTTGCCGGTGGCCGCCCGGATGACTGGGAGCCGGACATCGTCTACTGGGGCCCGGAAGCCGACATGATGGGGCGCGAGCGTTACAGCGATGACGGTGAACTGGAGAACCCCCTGGCGGCAACCCAGATGGGCCTGATCTACGTGAACCCGGAGGGCCCGGGTGGCAACCCCGATCCGCTGGCGGCAGCCGAGCAGATCCGCCTGAGCTTTGGCCGCATGGCCATGAACGATGAAGAGACCGTGGCCCTGATCGCCGGTGGCCACACCTTCGGCAAGACCCACGGTGCCCACAAGCCTTCCGAGTGTGTCGGCCCCGAACCGGCGGCCGCCGATGTCACCGAAATGGGGCTGGGCTGGAAGAACAAGTGTGGCAAGGGACATTCCGAGGACACCACCGGCAGCGGCCTGGAAGGTGCCTGGACGGCGGCTCCCACCCAGTGGACCATGATGTATCTGCAGAACCTGTTCGCCCACGAGTGGGAGCAGACCCGCAGCCCGGCCGGCGCCATCCAGTGGGTGCCCGCGGACGGTGCGGCCGACGGCACGGTGCCGGATGCGCATGTGGAGGGCAAGTTCCACGCGCCGATCATGTTCACCACCGACCTTTCCCTGAAGGAGGATCCGGCATACCGCAAGATCTCCAAGCGCTTCCTGGAAAACCCGGAGGAGTTCGAGGACGCCTTCGCCCGCGCCTGGTTCAAGCTGACCCACCGCGACATGGGCCCCCAGGCCCGCTACCTGGGCCCGGATGTGCCGGATGTGGCCCTGCTCTGGCAGGACCCGTTGCCCGAGGCTGATCACAAGCCGATTGGCGAGCGCGACATTGCCAAGCTGAAGAAGGCGATCCTGGATACCGATCTGAGCAACGCGGAGCTGGTGCGCACGGCCTGGGCCTCGGCGTCCAGTTACCGCAACTCCGACATGCGCGGCGGTGCCAACGGCGCCCGGGTGCGGCTGGCTCCCCAGAAGGACTGGCCGGTGAACGACCCCGACGAGCTGCAGCGCGTACTGAGCACGCTGGAAGAGGTTCGCGAGGACTTCCAGGGCCGCAACCGCCAGGTCTCCCTGGCTGATGTGATTGTCCTGGGCGGTGCCGCTGCCATCGAGCGTGCGGCGAAGGAAGCCGGCCACGATGTTGAGGTACCCTTTACGCCCGGCCGTGTGGATGCGACCCCGGAACAGACGGATGTCGACTCCTTCAGCAAGCTGGAGCCCACGGCGGATGCCTTCCGCAACTACTATGGTGAAGGCAACCGTCTGTCGCCGGCCGATGCCATGGTGGATCGCGCGGACCTGCTCAACCTGACGGTGCCGGAGATGGCCGTACTGATCGGCGGCATGCGGGCGCTGGATGCCAACACCGACGGTGTCGATCACGGTGTCCTGACCGACGAGCCGGGAACGCTGAGCAATGACTTCTTCGTCAACCTGCTCGACATGTCCACGGTCTGGTCCAAGGCGTCCGACCAGGAGGGGATCTACGAGGGTCGCGATCGCGATTCGGGCGAGCTGAAGTGGACCGCCACACCCGTGGACCTGATCTTTGGCTCCAACGCTGAACTGCGTGCGGTAGCAGAGGCCTATGCCGCGGAAGATGGCGAAGAGGAATTCCTCGAAGACTTCATCGACGCCTGGGTCAAGGTGATGACCGCCGACCGCTTCGAGCTCAAGCGTGGCTGATTGAGGCGTTCCGGGCCGGTTTTGGCCGGTCCGGAAAGGCAAGCCTACCCTTTGAAAGGCCGACCCGGTGACGGGTCGGCCTTTTTCGTGGCGTCAGCACGGCCAGTGGCCCTGCTGCCGGAGCCCCCGCGAAGGTTCGAGGTGGCGCCGGGGTGGCCTGTCCGCTCAGTGCAGGCGAGGGGTCTTGCCGACGCTGCTGTCAGGCAGTGATGCGGCGGCAAACTCGCGGCGGTGAACCAGCAGGTACAGGTGCCGGCGCAGGCTGTGGTACAGCTTGAAAAGAGGGTGGATGACCCGCTGCAGCCAACTGGGGTCGCGCGATGGGGTTGCCGGGCGCTGCACGAAAGAGGGGGAGGGCCGCTCCCAGATAAGGTGTGGTTCCACCAGGAAGGTTTTCAGGCCGTACAACCAGAAATGATCCATGACCTTGTCGATGGGCTCATAGAGACAACTGCCATGGGCAAGCAGCCTGGCCATGCCGGCCCGGTTGAGCTGGTATCCCTGGGTGCCGACGGTGCCGCGCTTTGGGCGCACCAGCCGGTATCTGTCCGCGAGTGGCCGGACCACGGTGCGTGGACGCAGGCGCAGTGCCATGAAGCGCACCAGCTCCAGTTCAGGGTCGCCGCCGAGTTCAGTCAGCACCTGTGCGAAGCCAGGCTCCAGCACCACATCATCTTCCAGGATGCAGACGCGATCATGCCCCGCCTCCCAGGCCCGGCGAATGGCCCGCAGGTGCGACAGATAGCAGCCCACCTCGGAGCTGGTGAGCCAGCGCTTGTGCCGCGCCAGTGCCTTCCAGCGACAGAAGCGCTCTTCCGGTCGCAAAGCCGGCATGCCGCCGCGCCCGTCCACGCCGCGAAAGATCTCACCCGTCAGGCCCTGCTCCCGCAATTGCCCGAGGAGTTCCTGGACCCGGCTGGAGTCCGGGTCGAGGGTGATGACATAGATGGCGCTGGACACCGGCTTGCCCTCAAGTACTTGCCCCACCATTAAACATAAAACAGGCTTGGGCCGGAGGGAAGCCTTGCGGTCAGGGCGCTGCTATCGTCATTGCGATCAGCGCCAGGCTGCCGGCAAGCCCTGACAGGCAAAGTGCTGGCAGCCGCGAGGGCCACCAGGTCGCGACACCCGCTACCACCAGGGCAGCGAGGCTCAGGCTGCCGAAGGCCTGTACCAGCCCAATACCGTCGGGTCCGGATACCAGCAACAGCAGACCCAGTAGCAGCCAGCCACCCACACGTAACAGGCGCTGCCCCGGCCAAGCCAGCGGAGGTATTGAACGCTGGGCGTAACGCGGCTGGGACAGGCACAGGCAGGCGAGAGCGGTGGTGCCCAGCAGCAGGCCGGGTAGCAGTGGCAGCGTCGGCATCAGGCTTGCCCCCACTGGCGTTCGGAGGCCGGCCTTTGCGGTGCGACGGGGGACAGTGCTTGGCGTGACAGGTGGCGGGCCCTCAGCCAGGCGGCGAGGGTGGCGCAGCCCAGGCCGAAAACCAGCGCTACCAGGTCGATGCCGGCCAGGGCCCAGTCGCCCCGGGGCAGGCTGTGCAGCAGGTGGCGGTCGGTGGTCAGGGCGTTCAGGAGGGGCAGGGTGCCCCAGGCAATTGCGGCCAGGCTGAGCTGCTCCACCCAGGCGCGGCCGGGCTTGCGCAACAGGGCGTGCAGCATGAGCGCCAGCCAGGTGAGGAACAGGGCGTGGGCTTCCCAGGCGGCGCGCTCGGCGAGGCCCGGTGGCAGCAGCCGGTTGGCCCAGAAGTAGGCGGCAATGGCGACCGGCAGGCCGGCCACCGTGCCCACGTTCAGGCGTTCCACCAGGCGCAGGCCGAGGGGCGCTGCGCCCGTCCTGCGCTGCGCCTGCTGGCGCCGCTTGACGCCCCACAACACCAGGCCCGTGGCGACCATGCCGCAACCCAGCAGGCCGGAGAAGAAGTACAGCCAGCGCAGACCGGTCGCGGCAAACAGGCCTTCGTGCAGTCCGGTCAAGGTGTCCCTGACGGTGCGTGCGCTGCCGCTGCCGTCGCCGCTGTGGAGGCGCTCGCCCGAGACGCCGTCGAAGACCAGCAGCCGCCCGCCGCTGGCGACCGACGCGTCCCGCGACTCCCGCAGGATGACCCGGGCATTGCGGTTGCCGGGATGACGAATGTCGACGAAGCGGATGCGTCCCTCGCCCCAGCGCGCCTCGGCCTCCGCCAGCAGCCCGTCCAGGGGCACCAGGGGTGCCGGCTCAGCGGCGGGAGCGACCAGACCGGGCGCCTCGAAGACCTCATCGAAGAACTGCTGGCGGCCTTCGCGGTCAACGCCGTAATGGGCGGCGACGATCAGCGGCATGAAGGAAAAACCCATGAAAACCAGACCGGAGTAGGTGATCATCAGCTGAAAAGGCAGGCTGACGACGCTCAGCAGGTTGTGGGCGTCGAGCCAGGAACGCTGGCCCTTGCCTGGCCGGAAGGTGAAGAAGTCGCGGAAGATGCGCCGGTGTACGACCACCCCCGTAATCAGCGCCACCAGCATGAACAGGGTCGCCAGGCTGATAATCCAGTCGCTGATCCCCCGGCCCAGGTAGTGCAGGCGCCAGTGCATCTGGTAGAGGTGCTGTCCGCCGCCGGTTTCCCGCGCCACGAGGGGCAGCCCGCTACGCCCGTTCAGGGTTTCCTCGCCGTTGGCGGCCGTCGCCCCCGCGTCCGGATCGGCGCCCTGCCAGCGAATGACCGGCCAGGGCTGGTTGCGGTCCACCGGCAGGCGCAGTTGCCAGCGCTCGGCGCCCGGGGCCTGGGCAGCCAGTCGCGTCAACAGCATGGGCGCCACCTCGCGAGCTGGCAGGCCGGCCTGTGACGGCGGCAGCTCCGGCTGCATCCAGCGATCGATCTCGGTGTCGAAATAGCCGAGAGTCCCGGTCACAAAGACGAAGAAAAGTACCCAGCCCAGGGCCAGGCCGGCCCAGGTATGCAGCCAGGCCATCGCCTGGCGGAAGCCGCCCTGGGGCGGGTCCTGGTGTCGCTCGACCGCCTTGTCATGCCTCACGCCAAGCTTCCTCCCATCAGCATGCCCGCCGCCGCCAGCGCCGCGCTGGCCGGCAGCAGAATGCCCCACACCAGCACCGGGCGACGCAGATGGAATACCCAGAGGATGATGGCGGCGTGGGCCGCGAGGCCGATCAGCTGACCCGCCACCACCGCCTGGCCGCGGGGCAGGGGCAGCGCGCCGGCCAGGAAGATACCCAGGGCATTTGCCAGGCAGTAACCCCCGAGCAGGGCCGCCGCGAACAGTGAAACCAGCCGCCAGCCGTGTACGCCCATATGCTCAGGGTCCCCCGTGATAATTGGGACCGGGCGATGCCGTGCACCGGGCCTCAGAAGGCATAGCGCACCGAGGCGGTGACATTGCGCGGCTGCCCGAATTCCAGCTGCCGGTAGAAGCCGATCTGGCTGTAGTAGGTTTCATCCAGCAGGTTGTCGGCGTTCACCTGCAGTGACAGCTGCGGTGTCAGGTCGTAGCGTGCCATCAGGCTGACCAGGCTGTAGGCATCCTGCTGCAGGCGTTCCGCCTCGCCGGTGACTGGATTGGTGGTGTCGGTGTAGTTGCGACCCTGCCAGTTCACCCCACCGGCGACGGTCAGCCCGGACAGCTCCCCGTCAAACCGGTAGGTGGTGTAGAGCTTGAGCATCTCCCGCGGGTGTTCCGTGTTGACGTCGCGGCCCGCGGCATCCTCGGCGGAAAAGTGGGTATAACTGAGACTGACATCCCAGGCCGGGGTGACGCGGCCGACCACTTCCAGTTCGTAGCCGCGGCTCTCGCTGCCCTCGGCTTCGTAGTAGGCCTGGCTGTTCACCGTGCCAGGTACGATAAAATCACCGTCGGCCTGACCGAGGCCATCCTGGAGGATGTCAAAGGCGGCGACAGTGGTCTGCAGGGCGCCGTCGAAAAACTGGCTTTTCAGGCCCACCTCCTGGCTCTCGCCGATGATCGGGTCGAGAAAGTCGCCATTGCGATCCTGCAGATTTTGCGGCTGGAAAATCTCGGTATAACTGGCATACAGGTTGTGCTGACCGTTGATCTCGTAGAGCAGCCCGGCGTAGGGAATCACCACGTCATCGTCGCCAAAGTCGCGGCTCACGCCATAGCTGCTGCCGCGCTGCTCCCAGTCCGCGACGCGCGCCCCGAGAATCACCTTGAACTGGTCGCTCAGGGACAACCGCGTGGCGCCGTAGACACCGAATTGCTCGGTGGTCATGTCGATATCCAGGTTGCTGGCGCCCCAGACCGGCTGGGGATAGCTGCCATCCCAGGTCAGGAAATTGCCCACGGGCGCGACACCGGTACGCGAGCGGGAGGTGGCGACGTTGTCTTCCTCGTGGTCCACCACCCCGAAGGTCAGCTCGTGTTGCCGGCCGAAGAGGGCGTATTCGCCGTCCACATGCAGGCTGAGACTGAGCTGTTCGCGCTCCGTGGCGGCGTTGCGCGGCGAGGCGTTCATGCCCAGGCCGGTTTCGCGGTCGGGGCTGCCGGAGAGATACAGCAGCCTCTGGTCAGAGGCATTGATGTTGTTGTTGAGGCTCAGTTTGGCGCTCCAGCCGTTGTCGAATTCATGCACCAGGTCAAGGTAGTAATTCTCCACTGTCGAGTCCCAGGCGGTCCAGCGCGCCGCGGTGGTTTTCGAGCGATCCCAGTCGGTGCGGCTGCCGTCGGCATACCAGACCGGCAGGCCACCCCAGGTGGATGCCGTGGGCTGGTTGTCCTGGTAGCTGGCGCCGACCCGCAGCAGCGTCTGCGCCGTGAGGTCGTAGTCCACCGTGGCGTAGAACACCTGGCGCTGCTCGCCGGCCAGGTCGCGGAAGGCGTCACCCTCGTGATAATGGGCGACCAGGCGGCCGCGCAGCCGCCCGTCCGCACTGAGGGCGCTGCCCACGTCGCCGGTGACGCCGAGGCGGTCCCAGCGGCCTGCAGTGATGTCCACACTGCCGGTCAGCTCGCGGCTGTCGGCGTGCTTGCGCACCAGGTTGATGGCGGCGGAGGGGTTGCCGGCACCGGTGAGCAGGCCGGTGGCGCCGCGGACGATCTCAATGCGCTCGTAGAGGCTCATGTCCGATTCCGTCTCGCCGGCGTTGTTGCCGGGCTGCCAGTAGATGGGGACACCGTCGATCTGGTAGTTGTTGATGTCAAAACCACGGGCGGAGAAGGTGTAGCGGGTGCTGTCCTGGGCCCGGGCGGAGACCCCGGAGGCATTGATGACAATGTCACTCAGGGAGCGCAGGCCCTGGTCGGCGATGCGCTGTGCCGTCATCACGCTGACCGACTGCGGGGTTTCGTAGAGTGTCAGGCCCAGGCCGGTGGCCGAGTCGAGGCGCTCGTTGGTGGTGTAGCGGCCCGTGACGACCACCTCCTCCAGGCGCCCTTGCGTTTCCGCGCGGTTACCCTGAGTCTGGGGGCTGTTCTGGGCTTGGGCCAGGGCGGAGAGGGTGAGACAGGCAACGGGCAGCCAGGCCCCGCGGCAGGTGCGGCGGGACGGGACGTGAGAGAAAAGCATGCGGAAACCCCCTGAAGTTATTTGAGAGCACAATCTTAATGATAACGACTATCATTAGCAACAGCGTGCAGGGCTCGCCTGCTCTTCGGCATTTGAGGTGGCTCTGTACTGCTCCCTCTTTGCTGGCGCTGCCGGGGCCGGCTGATGGGCAATCCGCTTTGCTGCATGAGCTGGCGCCTGCGCACTGGCTTCCGACGGACTGGCCGGAGCGACTGGCCGCTGTTGCCGGGCGGGCCGATCGGCTGGCGACTCTCGAAGCCGCGGCCACTGGCCGCCTGGGCCATTATTTCGAGGCCCTCTACGCCTGCCTGTTGCAGGAGATACTGGGTTGGGAGGTCATTGCCCGCAACCTGCCGGTACGCGAGGGAGGGCGCACCCTGGGGGAACTGGACTTTCTGGTACGCAATCCCCTTGACGGCCGGGTGGAACACCACGAAATCGCCATCAAGTTTTACCTGGGATACCGGGCAGCGGGGGACGCGGCCACTCGCTGGTACGGCCCCAACAGCCGCGACCGGCTGGATCTGAAGGCGGGACGTCTGCTGACCCACCAGGCGCGACTCAGCGAGCTGTCGGCAACCCGTTCGACCCTGGCTCGGCTGGGCCTGCCACAGCCCGCCCGCGCCCGGGTGTGGATGCCCGGTTACCTGTTTTATCCCCGCGAGCAGCGGCTGGCAGCCCCGGCGGGCGTGGCCGCGGACCACCTGCGTGGCTCCTGGGTACGGGCGGCGAGCATGGCGCCCGACCAGATGATCAATGTGGTGCCGCTGGAAAAGCCCCACTGGATCGGGCCCTGGGGGCAGGTCGAGGCCCCTGAGCCCGCGTTGGCAGGTGGGATTGCCGAGCGAATCGCCGCGGGGGGACCGCCGCGCCTATTCGCTCGTCTGCGCCAGAGCCCGGAGAGGGGCGACTGGCGCGAGGTGGAACGCTTCTTCCTGGTCCCGGAACAGTGGCCGGAGACAGCCGGCTAGAACGCGTTGACGTTGTCTACCGCCCGCTGGGCGTCGCGCATGGCGCCTTCAATGTAGCCGACGCCGGTGCAGTCCCCCGCCTCGATAACATGGAAGCCCGCGCTGCGCAGGCTATCCGCGGCGTCGGGGTTGGCGCTGGCACCCTTGGCGACAATCACCTGGTCGGCACGGGCGACCACTGGCGTGCCCTCGCTATCGTTGAAATGCACGGCGCTTTTCTCGATCCGGATGTCGCTGGCCGAGGCTTGCAGGGACACGCCGTGTTCCCGCAGTTCGGTCAGCAGCCGCATGCGGCGCACGATCGGCAGGCCGGCGCCGAAGCGGGGCGCCTCGTCGACCACGGTCACCTTGCGGCCGCGTTCGTGGAGGAACTCCGCCAGTTCCACCCCCACCAGTTCGCCGCCGATGATGACGATCTCCTTGCCCAGGGGCATCCAGGTGTGGGTGGCCTTGCGCACCAGGTCCAGGTTGCCGCTGATCCCGCTGGCGGCACCCACCCGGGTGGCCAGGCGGGTAAACCAGGAGGTCTTGGTTTTCAGGCGCTCCGAGCTTTCGCCCAGGACCAGCTTGCGCATGTCGTCGCCGCTGAAGACATGGGGCAGCTCGTTGCCGGGAATCTCTGGCAGGTCGCGGCGGGCACCGGCGGCGACGATGACCAAGTCGGGGGCCAGCTCACGCAGCAACTCGGGGCTCGCCTCGGTATTCAGGCGCACCTCAATGCCCGCCTGCGCGACCTGGCGGCGCAGCCACTCCAGCAGGCGCTGGTTGGGCTCGTAGGCCAGGGAGGCGAACTGCAGGGTGCCGCCGAGGCGCGCGCCGCGCTCCAGCAGGGTGACCGTATGGCCATCGGCGGCCAACAGGCGGGCGGCTTCCATGCCCCCGGGGCCGCCGCCGATGATCGCCACCTTGCGCTGGTTTTCAGGGCGCGGCCGCGAGCGGCGCAGGTGCTCGAAACCGATGTCCGGGTTCACCGCGCAGCGCATGGGGTCGCGGGTGTAGATGGCGCTGGCGCAGGTGACGCAGTAGACACAGGGGCGGATATCCTCGGCGCGGTCCGAGGCAATCTTGTTGGGCAGGGCGGGGTCCGCCAGCAGTTTGCGGCCCATGCCGAGGAGGTCAAAGGTGCCCTTCTGCAGTTCGGCCTCGGCCAGATCCAGCTCAATGCGGCCCGAGGCGATCAGCGGCAGCTTGACCACCTGGCGGATTGCGGCGGCCGCCGGCAGCATGGCGGCCGGAACCTGGGGGATGTTGGACTCCGAGTGCAGCTTGCCGTAGGCGGTCTCGTGGTAGGCGCTGACGGTGATGGCATCCACGCCCGCCTTTTCCACCAGTTGTGCGGTGATTTTGGCGTCTTCCAGTGTGATGCCGCCCTTCTTGCCGACTTCCCGTGAATCCAGCTTTACCCACACCGGGAAATCGGGCCCGACTTCCGCCCGCACGGCGGCGATGACTTCCAGCAGCAGGCGGGCGCGGTTTTCGTGACTGCCCCCGTACTCATCCGTGCGGGTATTGGCCTTGGGTGACAGAAAGGAGGACAGGATATAACCGTGGGCACCGTGGATTTCCACGCCATCGAAGCCCGCCTGGCGCGCGCGGCGAGCACCGTCGGCAAACTGGCGTACCACCAGTTGGATGTCATCCTTCTCGAGGACCTTGACCTTCGGCGGTCCGCTCATGCCCTCGGCCATTTTGGCCAGCTCACTCTCGAGGAAGAAACTCAGGAAGTCGGCGTCCTTCACCGGCGAGGGAACAGCCGGTGCCCACAGGGGCAGGCCGTCCCGGGCGCTGTCGCCGGCCACCAGGCCACCGTGGTGCAGCTGCGCGGCGATCTTGGCCCCGTGGCGATGCACGGCCTCGGTGAGCCGCAGCAGGCCGGGGATCATACGGTCCTCGGAGATCCCCACCTGCCAGCCCTGTACGCGTCCCACCGGCAAGGCCACCCCGGTGGCACCGGTGATGATCAGGCCAGCGCCACCGCGGGCCTGTTCTTCGTGGTAGGCAATGATGCGGTCGCTGGCGCTGCCGTCGGGCTCTGCGAAGTTTGCGCCCATGGCCGTCACCACCATGCGATTTTTCAGCTCCAGCTTGCCGATGCGGGTGGGTGACAGCAGGGTCTTGAAGGCGGGGTTGCTCATGACAGGCTCTCTCTGGCGTCCGAGTTATCGCCCCGGCTGGGGCGCTCGAAATCGGTGGTGAGACGAAGGGCGGACCGGGGTCGGCCACGACCGGGCGCCATGGTAGTACGCCTGTCCCTGTCGGGAAAGCGGCAGTGACCGGGCAGTACGCATAGTCAGACCGGTGTCGGCGGCCCGGGAAGCCAGTGCGGATCAAGCAGCTGAACCACGGGCCGCTTCCTGAGGGGCATGTGATTGAATCAAGTGTTCAAAGCGGCTAGGCTCCGGGCGTTTTTCTCACCCCCGTATGAAGAGGCTGCTCATGAGTCATGCAATAATTCAACGTAGCTTGCAGCACGCGAGTCTGGTCACCCTGGCGGCTGCCCTGGCTCTGCCCGCGACAGCACAGGACAGTGCCGGTCGCGCGGTCGCCCTGGAAGAGGTGATCGTGACGGCGCAGAAGCGCCAGGAGAGCTTGCAAGATACACCCGTGGCGGTCACCGCTTTCACCAGTGAATCACTGGAGAACCTGGGCATCGTGGATGTCTCCGGCATTACCGGCCGCGTCCCCAACACCATTCTGTTGACCACCCCGAGCAGCAACATCAGCATGTCGGCCTCGGTGCGGGGTGTCTCTTCCAACGAGCCGTCCCTGGCCCAGGACGCCAAGGTCGGGCTCTACCTGGACGGTGTCTACATTGGCAAGAACTCCGGTGCCATTTTCGACATCGCCGATCTCGAGCGCATCGAAGTCCTGCGCGGCCCCCAGGGCACGCTGTATGGCAAGAACACCACCGGCGGCGCCATCAACATCATTACCGCGCGGCCCCTGGGGGAATTCGGCTTCAAGCAGAAGCTGACCCTGGGCAGCTTTGGCCGCACCCGCTCGCAGACCACACTGGACCTGCCGCGCATGGGTGGCCTGGCTGCAAAACTGTCCTACCTGGACCGCTCCTACGAGGGCTGGGCGCGCAACAGCAACCCCCGCGGCCCGCGTGAACTCGGCCGCGATGATACCAGCGGTTACCGCCTGGCATTGAACTGGGAGCTGTCGGACCGCCTGACCGCCGATTACTCCCTGGACCGCACCTGGGGTGAGGGTACCTCGCGCCCGTCCCAGCTGAGCTACGCCAATCCCGATTACGTCAATCTGCCGGTCGTTTCTCCCACCGGCGTGATTCTGCCGGGGGCGGAAAATCACCCCTTCCGCCAGATGATCGAGTCCGGCATCACTGACGACCGCAAGAAGTGGTTCAACCTCGACAACGTCGGCGAGGAGCGCTACGACATCCGCGGCCACAGCCTGACCCTGACCTGGAGTGCCGACAACTTCGACATCAAGTCGATCACCGGCTACCGGGAAATGGAAATTCGCGTTTCCCCGGGTGGCACGGACAATGACGGCGGCGCCTGGAGCGTACCGGTCTTCCACAACGCGACCGAGCGCAACGGTGGCAACCAGAAGGACCACGAGCAGTGGTCCCAGGAGTTCCAGGTCCTCGGCAGTGCCATGGACGATCGCCTGGAGTACATCGTTGGGCTGTACTACTACGAGGACGAAGGCGAAGAGTTCAACAGCCTCTGGGATGCGCTGGTGCCTTTCAACGGCACACTGCTGTCCACCCGCTTTATCCCCGCGCCCGCGGGCCTGGGCGAAAGCTACTCCGTCGACAACACCTCCTACGCCGTCTTCGGTCAGGCCACCTACACCCCCGAGTGGCTGGATTCCCGCCTCGGCATCACCCTCGGCCTGCGCCAGACCTGGGATGAGAAAGCCGCGTCGATCCTGGATACCGGGGCGGAGCCCTGGACGGTGGAGAAAGAGTGGGACAGCTTCAATCCCTCGCTGACCGTGGACTACCAGTGGAACGATGACACCAATGTCTACGCCAAGGTGGCTACCGGCTACACCGCGGGCAGCCATCCGATCCGCTCCTCCAGCCAGGCCGCTTTCAACCTGACCGCGGACCCGGAGGAAATTGTCAACTACGAGCTGGGCATCAAGTCGGACTGGCTGGACCGTCGTCTGCGGGTGAACGCGGCGACTTTCTTCTATGACTATACCGACCTGCAGATCGCCGACTTCCAGTCGGGTTCCACGGTGGTCACCAACGCGGGTCAGGCCGATCTGACCGGTTTCGAGTTCGAGGTGACCGCGCTGCCGCTCCCCGGCCTCACGGTTGACCTGACCTACGGCTATCTGGATTACGACTATAACGAGTATTTCGTCACTCTGGACGGCGTGTCGGTGGATGTCTCGGACACGGCACGCGCCTCCAATGCGCCGCGCCACACGGCACGTCTGATGGTGAACTACGATTTCGAGCCGACGCGCTTCGGTGCCCTGAGTGCCTCGCTGGAATCGGTGTACACGGACGAATACCGCTTCAACCCGCGGCAGTTCCAGCATGACTCGGCGGATAGCCGCAACCTGCTGAATGCACGACTGAACCTGGCGGACATCCCGGTTGCCGCCGGCAGCCTGCGGGCCGGCCTGTGGGGTCGCAACCTGACCGACAAGGAGTACCGCGAGTACGGCATCGACTTCGGCGCCATCGGCCACGCCATCAACACCTACGGCGAGCCGCGCAGCTTCGGTATCGATGTGATGTACGAGTACTGAGGCGACTGATCGGTCTCCGGGCGCGTACAATCCGACAGGATAATAACGCGTCTGGAGACGGAACATGACCCTGCAAGGCAAACACATTGTCATCACCGGCCCTACGGCGGGCATCGGGCGCGCGAGTGCGCTGAGCCTGGCCGCCGATGGGGCTGACCTCACCCTGCTCTGCCGCAGCCCGGAAAAAGCCTCCGCGCTGGCTGACGAGATTGTCGCCAGGGGCGGTTGCACCCCGCGGGTGGTTCCCCTGGATATGGCGTCCCTCGCCAGCGTGCGGCAAGCGGCCGCCGACTGCCTGAGCCTTGATCGCCCGATCGACATCCTGCTGAACAATGCCGGTGCAATCTACACGCGTCGCCAGCTGACCGTCGACGGTTTCGAGGAGACCCTGGCGGTGAACCACTTTGCCCCTTTTCTGCTCACTGGCCTGCTGCTTCCGGCCATCTTGCGGGCGCCGCAGGCGCGTATCGTCAACGTGGCCTCGGCCGCCCACGCCTTCGTGCGCGGTATGCAGTTCGATGATTTGCAAGCCGAGCGTGGCTACCGGATGTTCCGGGAGTACGGGCGCTCCAAGCTGGCCAATATCCTGTTTACCCGCGAGCTGGCCCGGCGTCTTGCCGGGCGGGATGTCACCGTGAACTGCCTGCACCCCGGTGCCGTGACCACCTCGCTCGGTTCGCAGAACGGGGGTATTGCCAGCCGGTTGATGCCGCTGTTGCTCAAGCCCTTCTTCAAGTCGCCCGAGCAGGGCGCGGAGACTTCCCTGTACCTCTGCACCAGCGACGCCGTCGCGGATACCTCGGGCGAATACTTCGTCAACTGCAAGCCGAAAAGACCCAAACCCTGGGCGCGGGACGACGAGGCCGCGAAGCGTCTGTGGCAGATCAGCGAGGAAAGCGTGGGCTTCCAGTATCCGCTTTGATTGCGGGGACGTACCGGGCTCGACGCAAGGCTTTCGGCGTGGGTATGCCCACGGATCACCGATAGGTATGCCGTCGATGCAATGTCAAACAAGGCGTCAAGGTTGGCTTTTCCCCTCCAGCAACATCTTCAGCGCGACCGCATTGTTGTGTTCGGTGTCCTTCGCGGCGTAGAGCAGCGTGAGCATTCGTCCGTTGCAGTCCTCCAGCAGTTGGTCCAGGTCGTCCTGCCGCTCGCGCAACTCCGCGTGGTATTTCTGGTAAAAGCCGGCCCAGCGCTGCGGGTCGTGGCCGAACCATTTGCGCAGCGCATTCGAGGGTGCCAGGTCCCGATACCAGCCGTCGGCGGCGAGGTCATCCTTGCTGATGCCCCGGGGCCAGACGCGATCGACCAGGGCGCGAAAACCGTCGCTGCTGGCGGGGGATTCGTAAACGCGTTTGCACTGGATGTGGCGAGGCTGTTGCATGCCGGTTTCCTCCCTGGGTTGAAGCCTTTGCGGCAACTGTAGTCGAGGCCGAACACCGGTGCTGTTGCGCAGCTTCTCGTCGCAGCATGAATAGCGTGTTGCCATGCACCGCCGTGCTGCCCTATTATTTATATAAATTATATATTAAATGATCCAGAGGAGCCCCGGATTGGACGTCGACTTCAGCCCCGAGCAACGCGCCCTGCGCGACGAATTTCGCGCCTACATGCGCGGCATCATGACCCCCGAGTTGCGGCAGGAGCTGGCCCAGCCCCTGGCCAACGAGGGCGGCGGCCCCCTGTGGCGTCAGGCCATGCGCCAGATGGGCAGCGATGGCTGGATTGGGCTGGGCTGGCCGCGGGAATGGGGCGGCCGCGGTTACGGCCCCATTGAGCAGTACATCTTTATCGAGGAGGTGACCCGGGCCGGCTTGCCGTTTCCCTACCTCACGACCGAGTCCATCGGTCCGGCGATTGCGGAGTTCGCCAGCCCGGCGATTCGCGAGGCGCTGCTGCCGAAAATCCTCGCCGGGGAGCTGGTGGTGGCGATCGGCTATTCCGAAGCCCACGCCGGGACCGACATGGCGGCCCTGCGCACCCGAGCGGAACGCGATGGCGATCACTACGTGATCAATGGGCAGAAGGTCTACACCTCCCTGGCCCATATTGCCGACTACGTGTTCCTGGCCGTGCGCACCGGAGACCCCGAGACACTGCCGCGGCACAAGGGCCTCTCCATCCTGCTGGTGCCCACCAGCGCGGAAGGTTTTTCCTTCACCCCGATCTACACGGTCGGGGACGGCGAGACCAATGCCACGTATTACGACAACGTGCGCGTCCCGATGGAGAACCTGATCGGCGAGGAGAACCGCGGCTGGCAGGTGGTCACCGGCCAGCTCAACCGCGAACGCCTGACGCTGATGAACCCCGGGACCGCCAATCTGCTCTATCAGCAGACAGTGGAGCACGCCCGCAACACCCGCGATAGCAGTGGCGCGCTGCTGATCGAGACGCCCCGGGTGCAGCGCCTGTTGGCCAGCGTGTACAGCCAGCTCCGGGTGTTGCAGCTGGCCTGCCGCAAGCAGGCCTGGGCGATTGCCCAGGGGTCCCTGGATGTTGCCGACGCCTCCGCGGTCAAGGTCTACGGTTACGAGGCCTTCCTCGACTGCTACCGACAGATGCTGGAAGTGCTGGGCCCTGATGGTGTGCTCAAGCGCGGGTCACCCGGGGCCCTGTTGCAGGGGCAGCTGGAGCTGATCTATCGCTCGGTACCGGTTTACGGTTTTGCCGGTGGCACCAACGAGATCCAGCGCGACCTGATTGCCCAGTTCGGCCTCGGTCTGCCGCGCGCGAAACGCTGAGAGGGATGCAACGATGAACTTTGCATGGAGTGAACTGCAGCTGGAAATCCGCGCGCTGGCGGCGCAGCTGTTGCGTGATCACGCGGGGCCGGAGCAGTTGTCCGCCCTCGAGGCCAGCGGGAAGCGCCTGGATCGGCAGCTGTGGGCGGAGCTCAAGTCCGCGGGCTTGACGGCCATACCGTTGCCGGAAACAGCCGGCGGTGCGGGACTGGGCTTTCAGGAAGCCGGGCTGGTGTTCGAGCAGCTGGGCGCCCATGTGGCGCCGGTGCCCCTGATCGGCCACACCCTGGCGGCCATGGCCTTGCAGCGGGCCTCGGGTGACGAGTTGGCCGCGTCGCAGCTGGAGGGCGAGGGCTGGCTGGCTTGCAGCACCCGGCACGAGGGCAACACTCTGCGTCTTGACGATGGACGGTTGTCGGGTCAGCTCGGCGCCATCGCCCATGGCGAAGGCAGCGATGCGGTCGTGCTGCCGGCGCGGCAGGGCGATGACTGGTTTCTCTGCCTGGTGAAGCGTGATGCTGTCGGCCTGAGCTGGCAGGCCCAGGTCAGCACTGGCCTGGAACCCCGGGGCCTGCTGCAGGCCGATAGTGCGCCGGTGGAGATCCTGGGCGACGCCGCCATGCTTGCCTGGCTGGAGCAGCGACAGGCAGCGGCCCACTGCATGGCCCAGGTGGGCGTGGTGGACGCCGCGCTGCAGCTGGCCCGGGAGCACGTCTGTGAACGGGAGCAGTTCGGCGTGAAAATTGGCTCCTTCCAGGCTGTTGCTCACCGCATGGCAGACACCTGGACGGACATGATGAATCTGCGCATGGCCGCGGAAGCCGCTGTGGTGGCTCTGGATCAGCAGGAAGACGCGGAGCTGGCGGTGCGCAGCGCACAGGCCTGGTCTGCGGAGGCCGGTCACCGGGTATTGGCCAGTGCCCAGCATGTGCACGGCGGCCTCGGCCATGACAAGGACTATCCCCTGTGGCGCTACGCAGTGTGGGCGCGGCAGTACGAGATGGAGTCTGGTGGTCTGGGGCATGCACTGGAGCAGCTGGGGCGCTGCATTGCCCGCGACCCCGAGGCCGCATTGCTTTAAGAGCACGCGCTGCAAGCGATGGAAAAGACCGGAGACAGACCATGACACGCGCAAACTACGAGACCGTTGAGCTGGAGGTGCTGGAAGAGGGCGTACTGGAAGTGCGCCTGAACCGGCCCGAGCGCTTCAACGCCCTGAACGAACGCCTGATCGGCGAACTCACCGAGGTCTTCCGTGGCCTGAACCGCGACCGCGACACCCGGGTGGTCATCCTGACCGGCGCGGGCAAGGGCTTCTGCGCCGGGGCCGATCTCAAGGCCTCGGACGCCGCGCCGGGTTCGGTGCCCGGCACCGAGGGCATGGGCCAGCTGGGCTATGTCTACAAGTACCAGGAATATCTGGCCGACATGGTGCTGGCGATCCACGAGTGCGACAAGCCGGTGATCGCGGCAGTGCAGGGTGCGGCGGTGGGCGGTGGACTGGCGATCAGCCTGGCCTGCGATATCCGCCTGGCCTCGCCGGCGGCAAAATTTGGCGCTGTCTTCATCAAGACCGGGCTGTCGTCCTGCGACGTGGGTACCAGTTACCTGCTGCCGCGGGTGGTCGGCGTGTCCGCCGCCAGCGAGCTGATGCTGACCGGCCGGGTGATCGAGGCAGAGCAGGCGCGGGCACTGGGGCTGGTGTCCCGGGTGGTGGAAGCCGGAGTCCTGCTTGAGACCGCCCTGGGTGTCGCCCGGGAAATCCGCGCCAACAGCGAATACGGCGTGTGGATGACCCGCAAGGGGCTCCGCATCAACCAGGATGCCGCCAGCCTGCGCCACGTCATGGAGCTGGAGAACCGCACCCAGGTACTGGGCTATTTCACGGGCTGCATGGAAGAGGCCATGCAGGCCTTCCAGGAAGGGCGCGCACCGCAGTGGAAAAAGCTGTGAGCGCGCCGCGGCCCCGCCGGGGGCGCCCGCCCAAGACCTCCCTGGAGGACCTGGTGGACAAGGCCATCGAACTGATGGCCGCCGAGCCGGACAGGCCCCTCTCGCTGAATGCGCTGGCCAGGGCGGCGGGGATCACCCCGATGGCCATCTATCGCTACGCGGCGGACCGGGACGAGTTGCTGCAGGCCGTCGCGGAACGCTTGTTGGGTGACCTGAACCCGAAGATTCCAGACGCCGACTGGGAGACCCAGCTAAGCGCCTGGGCCTTCGCCATGCGCGACTATTTTCTCAAGAACCCGGCGCTGTTCACCATTCTCGGCTGGCAGCAGCATGTGGCCCGTCCCTGGCTGAGCCAGCTGGCCGGGCTTGCGCGTATTCTACAGCGTGCGGGACTGAAGGGGCGGGCGCTGGCGGATGCGGTGCAGTGGGTTTCCAGTACCATTATCTCGGCGGTCTACATGGAAATTGCCGCCCGGCGCTCCGGCTCCCGGGTCAGTGCCTCGGACCTGCGCAGCCTGCCGGAAGAGGATGCGGCACTGATGGCCGAGGTGGTGCAGCACTTGAAGCAAAAAAGCGCGCGGGCGGTGTTCACCGATTGCGTTGAGCGTATTCTGATAATCATAAAAGGAAGCTGAGCGATGAGTACACTGAAACTGGGACTGCAACTGGGTTACTGGTTTGCCAGCCCGCCACCGGATTTTGTCGAGCTGGCCCAGGAGGCGGAGCAGCTGGGCTTTGACTCGGTGTGGACCGCGGAGTCCTGGGGCAATGACTGTTTTACCCCGCTGGCCTGGATCGGGGCCCAGACCTCGCGTATCCGCCTGGGTACCTCGATTGCCCAGCTTTCTGCGCGCACCCCGGCCAGTTGCGCCATGGCCACCCTCGCCCTCGATCACATGTCCGGCGGGCGCATGATGCTGGGCCTCGGAGTCTCCGGCCCCCAGGTGGTGGAGGGCTGGTATGGCCAGCCCTACGGCAAGCCCCTGGCACGCACCCGGGAATACGTCAGCATCATTCGCAAGATTCTGGCGCGGGAGGAACCGGTCACCAATGACGGCGAGCACTACCCGCTGCCCTACCACGGCCCGAACGCCTGGGGACAGGGCAAGCCGCTGAAACCGATTACCCATCCCCTGCGCGCCGATGTGCCGATCCTGATTGGCGCAGAGGGCCCGAAGAATGTCACCCAGACGGCGGAAATTGCCGATGGCTGGCTGCCGCTCTACTACTCCCCCTATCGCCAGGAAGTCTACGCCAGCCAGCTCACCGCCGCTGGCCCGGGCTTCGAGATTGCCCCCACGGTGATGGTCAACATTCACGACGATCTGCAGCAGGCGTTGTATCCGGTGAAGGCCATGCTCGGGTTCTATATCGGCGGCATGGGCTCGAAAAAGAACAACTTCCACAAGGACCTGATGGCGCGGATGGGCTTCGCCGACGAGGCGGAGCAGATCCAGGAACTGTTTTTTGCCGGCGAGCGTGACAAGGCGATCGCTGCGGTGCCGGATCAGTTTGCCGACGAGATATCCCTCAGCGGGCCAGTGGGGCGGATTCGCGAGAAGCTGGAAGATTGGCGGCGTTCACCGGTCACGACCCTGCTGGTGAACGGCGACAAGGCCTTCCTGCGCCAGCTGGCAGAGTTGGTTCTGTAAGACGCCGTTATTTCGCCATAAAGCCGCCGTCGCTGACCAGGGTATGGCCGGTGGTGAAGCTGGACAGGTCGCTGGCCAGGTAGAGGACCGGGCCAATGATTTCCTCGGTTTCCGCCACCCGCTTCTGCAGCGAGGCGTCAATGGCGCCCTCGAGGAAACCGGGCATCTGCGCGGCGGTGTCGAACAGGTCGGAGTGGTAGCTGCCGGGCGCCAGGCTGTTCACGCGAATCCCCTTGTCAGCCCATTCCGCGGCCATCACTTTGCTCAGTGCGTCCAGCGCCGCCTTGGTGGCGGCGTAGAAGCCCTGGAAGGCCGAGGGCCTGAGACCGCCCACGGAAATCACATTGATGATGGAGCCGCCGCCGTGTTCCGCCATCCGCGGTGCCAGACGCGAGGCCAGGTACCAGGGCCCTTTGGTGTTGACGTCGAACAGCTTCTGGAACAGTTCCGGCTGCAGGTCCGAGAGCCCCCCGGCGACCGGGTTCATGCCGGCGTTGTTGATCAGGATATCGACATGACCAAAGGCCTCATGGCTGGCGGCGATCACTGCATCCAGATCTTCGGTCCGCCCGACGTGGGCGGCGAGCGGCAGGGCGCGGCGGCCTTTGCCACGAATCGCTTCCGCGACGGTTTCGCAATTTTCCAGCTTGCGACTGACCACGATCACATCGGCACCGGCCTCTGCCAATCCCAGGCATATGGCGCGCCCCAGTCCGCGACTACCGCCGGTGACCAGGGCGACCTTGCCGCTAAGGTCTATGTTATGCATGCTGATTCCTCTTTTCCTGTGACAACTCTCGGCGCGGCAATGCAGCGCGGCTGCGCGTTCGCACCTGCACGCGTTTTTGGCTAAAAAATATATAGCATAAATAAATGGTGTGCCAGCCCGCCTGCTTTTCTGTCTTGCCAGCCAGCCCCGGCTCGCCTATGATCCCATTTTAATGAGTATCTATTAAAAGTGACTGGCCGAGGACACCCAATGAGAAACCCCATCTACAAGACGCGCCCGGTGGCGCCGAGCGCCGCCCGCTTTGGTGGCGAGCGCATCAACGACTTCATCGTCCTCAGCGAGGCCTGCTCCAACAGCTACCTGATCGAGACCACCGAGGGCGGCATCCTGGTCAACGCCGGCATGGGCTTCGAGGCGCCGGTGATCGATGCCAACCACCGCGCCCACTCGACGGTGGCGGACAAGATTCGCTACCTGATTACCACCCAGGGCCACGTCGACCACGTCGGCGGCGTGCAGTATTTCCGCGACCGCAACCCGGGGCTGCTGTACATCGCCCAGGCCAACAACACCGAGCACCAGGCCTATGACAGGCGCCTGGCGGACTTCCGCGGCAACCGCTCCGCCTTCCGCTTCCGCGAGCGCTTTGTCGAGGACTTCGCCTACTACGCCGAGCAGGGTTATACCGAGATCAATCCCCAGGACACGCCCACGCCGGACATTCTCTTCGAGGACCGTTACACCCTGACCCTGGGTGGTCTGACCCTGGAACTGATTGCCGTCCCCGGCGCCGAAACCAATGACTCCCTGGTGATCTGGCTGCCCGAGCAGCGCATTTGCCTGACCGGCAATCTGTTTGGCTGCCCCTTCGGCCACTTCCCCAACCTCAGCACCATTCGCGGCGACCGCTACCGCGAGGCCCTGGTCTGCGCCCGGGCTGCCCAGGTCGTGCTGGACCTGGAGCCGGAGGTGATTCTCTACGGGCACCACGGTCCGGTGGAGGGGCGCGAGGTGATTCGTGAGGAGCTCATCGCCTACCGGGATGCCCTGCACCACGTGCACGATGAAACCGTGCGCGGCATGAACGCCGGTACTGACGTTCACACCCTGATGCAGACCATCACGCTGCCCCCGGAATGCGAAGTGGGCGAGGGCTATGGCAAGGTGTCCTGGGGCGTGCGCGCGATCTGGGAAAGCTACGCCGGCTGGTTCCACCACCAGTCCACCACGGAGCTTTACAGCGTGCCCGCCAGTGCCGTTTTCGGCGATGTGGTGGCACTGGCCGGAGCCGACGCCCTGGTGGCGCGTGCACAGGAAAAATTCGAGCAGGACAAACCCGAGGAAGCCCTGCATCTGCTGGATATGGTGCGCAAGGTAGAGCCCGGCCACGTCGGTGCGGTGGAGCTGTCGCTGACTATTCACCGCGCGCTACTGGCCCAAGCCGACAACTTCTGGCTGGAGGGCTGGCTGGAGGAGCAGATCCGGCTGCTGGAGGGGGCGCTCGAGGCCTAGCGGCTCCGCACGCACAGGCGCATCATTCATGTTCCTGGGAAATGCCCAGGGGAGGGATCGATATGAAGGCTGCAGTATTTCGCAGTGCCGCGGGTGGCCTGCAGATCGAAGCTCTGCCCGACCCGCTCCCCGGTCCCGGTGAGCTGCTGCTGGAGGTGCGCAAGGTCGGCATCTGCGGCAGTGAGTTGCACGCTGCCAGCTTCCACGCCCCCGAGCGGCTGGAAGGGGCGCTGATGGGCCACGAAATCTGTGGACGGGTCGCGGGCCTGGGTGAGGGCGTCAGCGATTTTGCGCTGGGCGATCGCGTCGTGCCGCTGCCCTTTATCGGTTGCGGGCAGTGCGCGATGTGCCTGACCGACCTGTCGCGCCACTGTCCCCAGGTCGATTACCAGACCGTGCGCGGTTACTGCCAGTACACCCGGGCTGCCGCCCGGGGCTGCGTGCGCGTGCCGGAGGGCATTTCCGATGAGGCGGCCACCCTGGTGGAGCCCCTCGCGGTAGGCCTGCAGGGGGTGTGCCGGGCTGCGCTTCAGGCGGGGGAACGTGTGCTGGTGACCGGCGCCGGACCGATTGGTCTGGCCGCCGCGTTCTGGGCACAGGCGCTGGGGGCGGCGGAAGTCGTTGTGCTGGCGCGCTCTGATCGACGCCGGCGGATCGCCGAGCAGATGGGATTGCCGTTGTTCGTCGCCGGCAACGAGGTCGATGACGAGATAGAGATGGTTCAGTCACTGCTGGGGGGTGCGCCGGATATCGTGCTGGAGGCGGTGGGTCTTCCCGGCGCGCTGGAGCAGGCGGTCAATCACGTCCGGCCCCTGGGTCGGGTGGTATCCCTTGGCTTTGGTAATCAGGTGGACACCCTGCGCCCGGATCTCGCCACCTGGAAGGATGTCAGCCTGGCATTTTCGTTGTGTTACGGCCTGCGGGATTTTGAACACGTGGTGCGGGTGTTGGCTGCGGGGGAAACGCGGCCGCTGGCGATGATTACCTCAAGGATTGGGCTGGACCAATTGCCGGAAGCGTTTGCCGGACTGCAGGCGGGTGGAGAGGACTGCAAGGTGATTGTGTCGCCCTGGGGGTGATGGGCGACACAAGCGGTGCCCCGAGCCGAGGCACGGGGCCAGGGGACGCTGCGGATCAGAAGGTGTAGGTTACACCCAGGCTGACGCCATCGATCTCGATATTGCTCTTGTCGAAGTACCGCATCACCTCGACGTTGGCTGACCACAGCTCGTTCAGGCGCAGGCTGGCGCCGAGCCCCCAGGAGAAGTCACCCTCGCTGTCGCTGTCCGAGAAACCGGCAACGGAGGCCTTGACCTTGGCGTGGGTATAGCCGGCGATCACATAGGGGTAGATGGCGCTGTCATTGGGTAGGCCTGCGCGGAAGTAACCGCCGACATAGTGTTCCAGCTCAGCCTTGACGCCATAGTAGTTGTCATCGTCCACACCGACGCCGCCGCGCAGTTCAACTGCGGCCCAGTCGTTGAGCTGATAGCCACCTTTCAGGGTCAGGGCGCCGAGGTCCACCTCGTCAGCATCGAGGTAGGTGTAGTCGAGGCCCACGTAGGGCTGGGCGACCGCAGCGCCAGTAAATGCCGCGAGCAAGGTCGCGCTGGCAAGCTTCTTGAATACGTTCATCAGTAAATCCTTTTCAGTAACTCTCCAAAGTAAACCGGCATGGCGCCCCATCTTGGTGCGCGGCATGCCGGCGCGCATTGAGCCTGTTGCCGTGCCGGCAGTCAAACTTGAGTTGTGTGCAAGGGCGCCGTCCACAGCAACTATACTGTGATCCAGGTGCCGTCACTGTGCTCGTGCAGTGTTGGATTTCCGGCTTCACAGAAAAGGACGTCTTACATGAACGGAGCAGAGAGCCTGATCAACACACTGGTCGCCAATGGCGTCGACCTCTGTTTCACCAACCCCGGCACCTCGGAAATGCACTTCGTCGCGGCGCTGGATGAGGTCCCGGGCATGCGCTGCGTGCAGGGGCTGTTCGAGGGCGTGGTTAGCGGTGCCGCGGACGGCTACGCGCGTATGGCTGGCAAGCCGGCGGCGACCCTGTTGCACCTGGGGCCGGGGCTGGGGAATGCCCTGGCCAACGTGCACAACGCCCGCAAGGGGCACGTGCCCATGCTGAATATCATCGGCGATCACGCCACTACGCACCGCCAGTTCGATGCCCCGCTGAGCTCGGATATCGCCGGCATTGCCGGGCCGGTGTCACACTGGGTACATACCTGCGAGCGGCCGGAGCATTTGGCCGAGGATGCGGCCGAGGCGGTGCGGCGAGCGGCGGCAGGTCAGGTCGCCACCTTGATACTGCCCGCGGACGTTTCCTGGGGGGATAATCCGGTCGGCGCGGGCCCTGTGGTGGTATGGCCAGGATCGGCTCCGGTGCCGGCGGAGCGCCTGCAAAAAGCGCTGGGCATGCTGTCCGCAGGGAAGCGTACCGGCATCATGCTGGGTGGGCGCGATGTCAGTGGCGAGCAGACTTTGCTGGCCAGCCGCATTGCCCGGGCCACGGGTGCCCGGGTCTTTACGGAGACCTTTCCCACACGAGTGCGCCGCGGTGCCGGCACCGGTCGAGTCGAGCGCCTACCCTACCTGGCGGAATTCGCACTGGATGCGCTCAAGGGGCTTGAGCAGTTGATACTCGTCGGGGCGGCGTCGCCGGTCTCCTTCTTCGCCTACCCGGATTTGCCGGGGCGCCTGGCACCCGAGGGCTGTGACGAGTTGGTCCTGGCGCAACCCGGGGAGGATATCGAGCAGGCCCTCGAGCGTCTGCTGGAGCTGCTGGATGCGGTCAATGTCTCCCCCGACGTGTATCCCCTGGAGTTGCCCGAGCTGCCCAGCGGAGAGCTCGATGCCAACAGCGTGGCCCAGTCGCTGGCGCACTACCTGCCGGAAAACGCCATTGTGGTGGACGAGGGTATTACCGGCGGCATGGCCTGCTTCCCGATGACCGCCTGTGCCCAGCCCCACGACTGGCTGAACCAGACCGGGGGCGCGATTGGTTGGGGCCTTCCGGCTGCGGTGGGCGCCGCGCTCGCCTGCCCGGATCGCCGGGTCATCTGCCTGGAGGGCGATGGCAGCGCCATGTACACCCTCCAGGCACTCTGGACCATGGCCCGGGAGCATCTGGACATTACCGTGGTGATTTTCAACAACCGCCGCTACGGCATTCTCGAGCTGGAATTTCAGCGCACGGGTGCCCGCGGTGGGACACCGGGCCCCAAGGCCGCAAGCTCGCTGAATATTGGCAGCCCGGATATGGACTTTGTGGACATGGCTCGGGGCATGGGGGTGTCGGCTTCGGCCGTCGCCACGATCGACGAGTTCAACCAGGCCCTGGAGCAGGCCTTGGCTGCCCCGGGACCCAGGTTGATCGACGTGCTGTTGTAGCAGGGCGCCAGCCCCCGGGGGCGGCCTGCTACGGAGGCACTACCTGCGTGTAGAAAGCCTGCGAAGTCCGAGGCTCCCCAGGCCACCGGCCAGCAGAACCAGCAGGGGCAGAGGCAGCACCGGGATCGGTGCGGCGGGCTGCTCGGTTGCCGTCGCCGTGGCGTTAACGATCTCGCTCGCTTCGGCGGGCGAGATGCCGGCTGTCAGGCTGCTGTCGATGGTTTCAAAACTGTTGAACTGCTGGGCATTTGCGGTGGCGTTGGCCGTATCCGTGCTACCGCTTCCATCAATCTCGCCAATGCCGGCGAAGAACATCAGGCGCCGGGTGGAATTGGCGGGCACGGTGAGCGCGAAGGTGGCACCGAGGCCCTGGGTTCCCGCGCAGTTGAAGACCGTCTGGGTGTAGGAAGAGGGCGTCAGGCCCGCACCGGGGAGATAGAAGACTGAGGTGTTTATCTCGCTGCTGGCGTCCCAGGTCTGGGCCCAGTTGTCGCCGAGATCGAAGGTGGCATCGCCGGAAGAGGTGGAGACCAGGGTCGTGTTGCTGTCAGAGCCGAAGTTGGCAGGTACTTCCACGGTGACGGAGATCGGGCTGCCCGTGGGGTTGGTGAAACTGGCCAGGAGCCGGAAGGCCTCGATGGTATCCGAGAACCGGTATTCAGACGAGACGCTCAGGCCCGAAAGCGTTTGTGGGGCGACAGTGGCAATCGAGCCAGAGATTGAGAGCGCTCCCGACAGCGGTGTGCCGTCCACCCAGATGCCCCAGGCATTGTCGTACATGTCACCATCGCCATCCGCGGTGTTGGCGTCGCTCAGTAACACGCCGGCCGAGGCGGAACAGCTGCCGCTGAAGGCGCCGGCGTCTGTCCCGCCATTGGTGGTAAAAAACCAGTCCGTGCCGAGCGCAGTCGTTACGGTTTGAGCCTGGGCGCCGGCGGCCCCGAGCCACGCCACGCAAGCCAGCGCCAGGCCAATTCTGTTTTGCTTCTCCATGGTATCCCCTCAGGTTTTCCGCATTGTTGATACACGTTGGCGGAAATCTCGCCTGCGCGGCCATGCACGCCCGAATCGAAAAATCAACAAAAAAGCCAACATTTTCAGAATATGTCTTTGTGTTGGATAAGGCAAGGCTGCCGGTTGTTTCCGGTCCTGCAAAAAAGCCCCGTGGGGCGGGGCGCAAGGAGAGGTCCTGGATTGTGTGAGAGCCCTCCGGGGGAGGGCTCTGAAGGGTGGGCTCAGGAGGCCAGCTTTTCGAACTCCAGCTCCGGGTAGCCCTGGTTGGCCGACTCGTCCATCAGGTCGTAGTAGACGTTGGCGCCACCGAAGTAAATCAGTACCCGCGGCGGCTTGTCCTCGCGGTTGGCACCCATCATCCAGGAGTGCACCTTGTCGCCTTCCGCCATCAGTGTCTGGTCGTGGATCTCGGCGGTGTGCTTGGTCCACTCGTCCTCGGCGTCATGCCGCGGCTTGACCACGTCGTAGCCCTCGCTTTCCACCTTCTTGATGCAGTTGGTGATCCACATCACGTTCTGCTCGATGGAGGTGGGCAGGTTGGCGAAGGGGGCCTGGGGACCGGTGACAATGAACATGTTGGGGAAGTCCGCAACGCAGACGCCCATGATCGACTTGGACTGCTCCTGCCACTTCTCGTTCAGGGTCTGGCCGGCGGCGCCGCGAATCGGGAAGGCCTCCAGTGCACCGGTATAGGCCTTGAAGCCGGTGGCCAGCACGATGATGTCGAACTCGTAGAGGTTCTCGGTGGTGCGCACGCCAGTTTCGGTGATCTCGACGATGGGTTCCTTGTCCTTGATGTCCACCAGGTGCACGTTGTCGCGGCTGTAGGATTCCAGGTAGCCGTGATCCAGCGGCGGACGCTTGGCGAACAGCGGGTAATCCTCCAGGCTGGGCACCAGGATGTCGGCAACTTCCGGGTCGTCAATGCGCTCGCGCATCTTGTCGATGATGAACTGCGAGGCCATGCGGTTGGCTTCGGGGTTGGAGAGCAGGTCCTCGAAAGTCTCGAAGACCCAGCGGAAGCTGCCGGTCCACTTTTCCTCGAAGATCCGCTGGACCTCTTCCGGTGAGGTTTCGACCGCCTTGCGACCCTCGGCCGAGTCAAAGGCCATGCCGAAGATGTGGTTGCGGCACTTGGCGATGATTTCGTCGTAGTTCGCCTTGATCTCTTCCTCCCACTCGGGGGTCATCGGTTTTTGCATCGCCGGCATGATGAAGTTGGGGGTGCGATGGAAGACCGTGACGCTTTCCGCGTCCTGGCTCATGACTGGCAGCATCTGCACAGTGGTGGCGCCGGCGCCGATGATGCCCACCCGCTTGCCTTTGTAGTCCAGCCCTTCCGGCCAGCGCGCGGAATGGAAGAGGGGGCCCTTGAAGGTGTCCATGCCCTTGATCCGGGGGATCTCCGGCTCGGAAATCATGCCCATGGCGCTGATGAAGTACTTGCAGGTGAAGGACTCGCCACCCTTGGTGGTGACTTTCCACTGGGCGCTGTCTTTCTGGTACTCGGCGGAGACAATTTCGGTGTTCAGCTGGATATCCGGCCACATGTTGCAGCGATCGGCCACGAAACGGAAGTAGTCGTGGGTTTCCTTCCAGTCCGGATAGCGGCGAGTCCAGGACCACTCCTGCAGCAGCTCCTTGGAGAAGGTCAGGCAGTAGTAGTAGCTTTCGCTGTCGGTCATGGCGCCGGGGTAGCGGTTCCAGGTCCAGGTGCCGCCGACGTCGTCGGCCTTGTCGAAGACGCGAATGGACAGGCCCGCCTCGCGAATGTGGTGGATCAGCGCCAGACCGGCAAAGCCGGCGCCGATGGCGATGACGTCGAAGTCGGGTTGCTGCTTGCTGCTCATAGCGGGTGTGCCTCTTTATATTTACTCAGGTCAGGGATCCGGAAAGCTGGCTGTTTGATAGTAGTCTCTTGCAGCCTATTTTTGAATTCGATTTAATTATACTTGCTAGGCGCAAACAAGCAAGTTGCCAGGAGTGAGTTTTTAGCGGGAGATTTGATCGAGGTCAAGTGTTGATTATTCCGCGAGCGCCGTATTGCCCGGGATGTTCGCGGCAGTGCCTGTGCGGCCTGTGCCCGCCCCTGTGCCAGTGGGTGGAGGGGCTCAGGGCAGGCGCGCGCGCAGCGCGCTCGCGTCCAGGCTGGTGTAGTCCTTGTCGATTTCCAGGGAAATCAGACTCTTGAGCGGACCGCTCAAGGCACTGCGCAGCAACCCCAGAAAGGCCGGCGCGGCAACCAGAACCAGCTGGTCGATATCGTGCTGTTCGCGCAGGGTTTCCAGTTCCTGGGCGACTTCCCGGGCGAAGACCTCGCGTTCGTGCTCGCGGGCATCCACTCGCTGGTCCATCGCGTGTCGGCCCTGGCCGTGGCTGTCGAAGGCCCGGCCGGCGCGATCGGTGAGCAGTTCCGACGGTTTCTTGCGCGCATCCGGGTGGTTGAGCTGGAATTGCTGCTCCAGGGGGGCGACGGGGCTTTTGGCGGTATACAGGGTGGCGCGGGAACTATTGGCAGAGACGACCCAGACGCTGGACATGATAGCGATCCCTCCGTTGTCGAGTGCTCTGCTCCAGTGTAGCTGCCTGCGGGGCTTATTCAACAGCGCGAGTGCGCCCGGCGCCCCCACCGGACCCGGTGGCTGGCGCTCTCCAGACAGAGTATGTCGGGGAAGTTAGAGGAACGGCGCGTGGCTTGCCCCCGGGTCGGTAGGCATAGAGCTGAGCGTCCGGTTGTCGGAAGGCGCGCAGCAGGATCCGGTAGGCGTCCAGGTCCAGCGCGGCGGGGCTTGCTGCCAGTGCTCGCCGGGGTAGATGTCTCAGGGAGGGGAAGCTGCCGAGGTGCTGCCACTGGTCCACCAGATGCCAGTCGGTCCGCCCCTGCTCCGGGGCCTGTTCGCGCAGCAGGACCGCGTGGGGCCAGGGCCAGGCCGCCAGCTGCGCTGGCGCCAGGGCGGCGAGCAGTCGCTGGTTGTGCTGCGCGGCGGGCTCGCGCCCCACGCAGGCGCCGCGACACTGCCCGAGCTGATGGGCGAAACAGGGGCCGCGCCCGCGGTCCAGACCCAGTACTCGCTGGCACAGCCCGCAGCGGCGCGAGAGATCAATGAGGTAGTCCTCCGCCCCCCGGCGCTGGCGAAACAGGCCGTAGTGGGCGCCAGTGTCCGGCAGGCTGCCCGCTGAAAGTGCCCTGACTTCCGGGCGCAGGAAGCCCGCTTCGCCCCCCGGTGCATCGACCAGGTGCAGGGTGACCGGGTGTCGGGCCCGGCGCTGGCGCCGATTGAACAGGGGAAGCTCGCGCTTGATTTCGCGGTTCTCCAGTAACTGGGCGCCGATATCGCCGGCGGTCAGGGTACAGTCGACGCGTTGGGTGCTGTCCATCAAGCGGCGGTGACGCGCCGAGGCGGCGGCCTCGCTCATGTGCTCGCGCAGCCGCCGCGCGATGTGCAGGCTCTTGCCGATATACAGCGGGACCGGGCCGTCGCCGTAGAAACGGTAGACCCCGGGGCTGTTGGGAAGCTGATCGACAGCCTGTCCGTCCACAAAATAGTGAGTCTGGCGCATAATCCCCTTGGCCAATGGTCGCGGCATCGGGCACAGGCGCAATTGCGCTGTCCACCCCGATCGATACGCCGCGACAGGCCAAGTGGTTTTACCCGCGAATCGAACACACGGCAGCAGGGGTCGCGCGCATCTGCCTGAAAAATCGGCCTGTTCGTGCATACAGCGCTGCGCCGCGCCGCGGCATGGCGTAGAGTTGTCGCCGACGCCGCGCACCAGTCGACGCCAGGGAGGGACCGGCATGACACAATCGCCCCCATCGCACGCCCAGGGCCTGGTCGTGCTGCAGGGCAATCGCATGGAGGATCTGCGCGACCTGGCCCTGATGTGGCTGGCGCGGGAGCCCTTGCACCCCCTGGATCACACGGCATTTCTGGTCCAGAGCAACGGTATCGCCCAATGGCTGAAGACCTCCATCGCGGAGTTGCAGGGCGCGCCGGGTCGCGGCATCTGCCTGGGGACGGACGTCATGCTCCCGGCCCGCTTCCAGTGGCAGGCCTACCGCAGCGTGATCGAGGCCGTCGAGGGCCCCGGCCGCGTACCCGCTACCTCCCCCTGGGACAAGACGCGTCTGCGCTGGCGCCTGCTGGGGCTGCTTCCCACACTTCGGGAGGACACCTTGTACGCGCCCCTGGAGCGCTACCTGATCGGGGACGACACGCTGCGCAAGCACTACCAGCTGGCCGAGCGCCTGGCTGACCTCTTCGACCAGTACCAGGTTTACCGGGCCGACTGGCTGAGCGCCTGGGAGGCGGGTCGCGACGAGCTGGTGCTGCCGACGGGGGAGCGGGTGCCAGTTCCCGCGGACCAGCGCTGGCAGCCAGCGCTCTGGCGACATATCGGCGAATCCCTGGCGCCGGTGGATAGCGGCAGTCACCGCGGCGCGGTACACCGGCGCTTCCTGGCGGCCGCTGGGCAGTTGCCCTCCCGGCCCGCGGCGCTGCCACCGCGGGTGGTGGTGTTCGGCATTTCCTCGCTGCCCCGACAGATGCTCGAGGTGCTGGCGGGGGTGGCCGCGGTCAGCGAGGTGATCCTGTGTCTGCTCAACCCCTGTGAGCACGACTGGGGCGAGATCATCGAGACCCGCGAGGCCCTGCGCCGCTACCATCGCCAGCAGCGTCGGCGGGGCATGCCGGCGGCACTGCATCTCAACCCAGAATTGCTGCACCTGCATGCCCACCCGCTGCTGGCGGCCTGGGGCAAGCAGGGGCGCGACTACCTGCAATTGCTGGGACAGTACGACGCCACTGATACCGAGGCCCTGGCGGCTCTGCAGCAACCGGTGGATGTCTTTACGCCGCCGGATACCGAAACGCTGCTGGGGCAGTTGCAGGCGGACATTCTTGCCCTGCGACCCCTGGCAGAAACACAGGCGCACTGGCCGGCGCTGGTGCCGGGCGGGGACCGGTCGATCCGCTTCCATGTCTGTCACAGCCCCCAGCGGGAACTGGAGGTCCTGCACGACCAGTTGCTGGATGCCTTTGCCGCCGACCCCGACCTGCAGCCGCGGGACGTGATGGTCATGGTGCCGGACATCAACGACTACGCGCCCTACATCGATGCGGTTTTCGGGCAGTTCCTGCCCGGAGAGCCGCGCTATCTGCCCTACCACGTTGCCGACCAGCGACAGCGCCACCGTGAGCCGATGCTGGTGGCCGTGGATACCCTGTTGTCCCTGCCGCAGCTGCGATTCCGGGCCAGTGAGATGCTGGACCTGCTGGAAATCCCGCCCCTGCGGGAGCGTTTTGGCCTGGCGGAAGGCGACCTGCCGATACTGCAGCGCTGGATACGCGGTGCCAATATCCGCTGGGGGCTGGACGCCGAACAGCGCAGCGACCTGGATCTGCCCCTGCACGATGAGCTGCATACCTGGCGCTTCGGCCTCGAACGTATGCTGATGGGCTATGCGGTGGGCGAGCCCGACAGCAATGGCGACGACTGGCAGGGCGTGGTGCCCTACGATGAGGTTGCGGGGCTGGATGCGGCCCTGGTGGGCCCGCTCTACCGCCTGGTGCTGACCCTGGAAGAGTTCCGGGGTGCCTTGCAGGCGCCGCGGACGGCCGCCGAGTGGGGGGAGACTCTGGCCGCCATGCTGGATGCCACGCTGCAAGCGACCCAGCCCGCGGAGGAGAGCCTCCTGGGAATGATTCGCGGGAGCCTGGAGGACTGGCTGGAGGAAATCGAGGACGCCGCCCTGGCGGTGCCCCTGCCCCTCGCCGTTGTGCGGGAAAGCTGGCTGGCGCGACTGGATGAGCCGCGCCTGTCCCAGAATTTTCTGGTCGGGCGGATCACCTTTGCCACCCTGATGCCCATGCGAGCCATACCCTTTGCGCATATTCATCTGCTGGGCATGAACGACGGGGCCTACCCGCGCAGGGTGGATACGCCGGATTTCGATCTCATGGCGCTGCGCGGTCACTATCGCGCGGGCGACCGCTCGCGCCGGGATGACGACCGCTATCTCTTCCTGGAGGCACTGCTCTCCGCGCGGCGGCGCCTGGGTATCAGCTGGTGTGGCCGCAGCGTGAAGGACAACAGCGAGCAGCCCCCCAGTGTCCTGGTCGGTCAGCTGCGGGACCACCTCGCGCGCGGCTGGCGTCTGGAGGGGCAGCCACCGCTGGAGGCGCTGGGTGCCAGCGCGGCCGGTGCTGCGATGCAGGCGGTCCTCGCGGCGCTGACCACGGAACACCCCCTGCAAGCCTTCGGTGCGGACTATTTCCGTGGCGAGGAAGACCTGTTTACCTACGCCAGCGAGTGGCAGGGCATTGTCGACACACCTGCCGCGCCGGCGGTGAAAGCGGCTGAATCGCTGCCGCCCTGGCAGCCGGAGGCCGCGGTGACCCTGGCGCAACTGGAGCGCTTTCTGCGCGACCCGGTGGCGGCCCTGTTCCGCGAGCGGCTGTCGATATCACTGAGCGAGGCTGACCTTGCGGGTGAGGACGATGAGCCTTTTGACTTCGATGGCCTGGCCACCTGGCAGCAGCGGGACGCTCTCCTGCAACCTCTCGGCCAGCAGCTGGCGCAGACACCCGGGCTGAACCTGGCAGAGGTTTTCTCGGCCCGGGTCGCGCAGCGTCAGCGGGCCGGCGATTATCCGCCGCAGCCCGTGGGGGCCATCGTTCGCGAGTCCTTGCTCGAGCCGCTGCCGTCGACCCTGGAGGCCTACCGCGAGCTGCTGCGGGAGTATCCCCAGCGCCTGTCGGTGGCCCCCCAGGTAACAGTGGTCCCAGAACCTGTGGGGGATGCGGCGGACCTGTCCCTGGAGGGCAGCCTCGACAGTTTGCATCAGGGAGCGACCTCCGCGGGCGACCCTCGCCTGGCGCGCATCGTGCTGCTGACCAGCCCCGTTCACCAGGGCAAGGAGTGGCGCTGGAGCCAACTGCTGCGTCACTGGCCGGCCCACCTCGCCCTGCAACTGCTGCAGGCGGGTGCGCCCAGCTACCTGGTGTCGCCGAGCGGGACCCTGACGCTGCCCGGCATGCCCGCCGAACAGGCGCGCACCTGGCTCACCCGGCTGCTGCAAGCCTGGCATCGGGGCATGCACCGTCCGACACCCACTCACCCGGAGCTGGCACTGCCCACCCTGGGCCATTACCCCCCCGCGACAGGAAAGTCGGCCGCCTGGCCGCCGGCGGAAGCCTGGCAGGACCGCAGGCTGCGCGATGAGTGGCGCAGAGCCTGGGAGCGGCTGGAACAGCGCAACCCCCTGTTGCTTCGCGAGTTCCCGAGCCTGGAATCCCTGCTGGCGGCGCCCGATTTTGCCGCCGCGAGCCTGGGACTGTATGCCGACCTGCATGGGTGGGTGAGTGCTGAGAGGGAGGAGCAGTCATGAGCCCGGCGCCGGACACCCACAAGAACCTTGCCCTGGACCTGCCCCTGCGCGGCACGCGGTTGATCGAAGCCAGCGCCGGCACGGGCAAGACTTTCACCATTGCTCTGCTCTATGTCCGCCTGGTACTTGGCCACGGTCAGCCAACGGGCGAGAGCCCCGGCCGCGACAACGGCTTTTCCCGCACCCTGGTGCCGCCGGAGATTCTGGTGGTGACCTTCACGGAAGCTGCGAGTCTCGAGCTGCGCGACCGCATCCGCCATCGCCTGGTGGAGGCGACGGAGGCCTTCCGGGCGCAGGAGGGCGACGACCTTGGGGAGCGCGACCCCCTGCTGGCACAGCTGCGGGCGGACTTTCCGCCGGAGACCTGGCCCCACTGCGCCCGCCGCCTTGAGCTGGCCGCAGAGTGGATGGACGATGCCGCCATCTCCACCATCCACAGCTGGGCCCAGCGCATGCTCCGGGAGCACGCCTTCGACAGCGGCCGCCTGTTTCGCCAGGAACTGGTCAAGGACCTGACCGAGCCCACCCTGGAGGCGGTCGCCGATTACTGGCGAACACGGGTGTACCCCCTGGATGCGGCACAGGCCGCCGCGCTGCTTGCGCTGTTCCCCTCGCCCCAGCGACTCTACCGGGACCTGCGCGGCCTGCTGCAGCGCGATGATGCCAGCCTGGTTTACGCCGGCGAGCCGCTCGAGGGTGAAGACTATCGCGCCCCGCTGGCGCGTCTGGGCGCCTGCGGCGCGAGTCTGCATGCATCCGAGCTCCGGGCCCGCGAGGCCTGGGCGCGCGATGCCGCCCAGCTGAAGGAGACCTTGCAGGACCTGCGGCCGCGCCTGAACGGCACCCGCTTCCGGGGCAAGAATGACGACGCGACCTTCGCCGGGTGGTTGGAAGAGCTGCATCGCTGGGGGCGGGGCGAGCTGCCGCTGAAAGACACTGCCTTCGTGAAAAAACTGGCGCGGAGTCAGCTGCAACTGAATCAGCGCGAGGAGCCACCCGCCCTGCCGCTGTTCGAACATCTCGACAGCTGGCATCGCGCCCGGGCCGAGGCGGATGACTTGCAGCGGTCGCTCTATCCCCTGGTGCTGGCCGATGCCCGCGACTGGGTCTCCCGTCGCCTCGCCGAGCAGCTGGAAACACGGGCACAGATGAGCTTTGACGACATGATTCGCGGTCTGGCGGAAGCCCTCGAAGGCCCCGCGGGCGAGAGTCTGGCGGCGCGTATTCGCGTCCAGTTTCCGGTGGCGATGATCGACGAATTCCAGGACACCGACCCGGCTCAGTACCGGATCTTTGCCGCGATCTATGGAGTGGGTAACCCGGCGCCCGGGCGCGAGCCGGCCGCGGGCACCGCCGGGGTCGACGACGATACCGCGCTGATCCTGATCGGTGACCCCAAGCAGGCCATCTACGGCTTTCGCGGTGGGGACATTCACACCTACCTGGCGGCGCGCCACGCCACTCGGGGCAGCCACTACAGCCTGGATACCAACTTCCGCTCCAGCCAGGCGGCGGTGAACGCGGTCAACCACCTGTTCCTGCGGGCCGAGGAGACCCACGAGCGGGGCGCTTTCCGCTTTGCCCGGTCCGGGCATGCGGAGGACAACCCGCTGCCGTTTCACGCGGTGCGGGCCCGGGGCCGCCGCGAGCAGTGGTTGCTGCGGGACCAGCCGGTCGCGGCGCTTACCGGCTGGCTGTTGCCGGGGGACAGGGACAGCGGCCTGCTGGGCAAGACCGACTACCTGCGCGAGGCCGCCCGGCACAGCGCCAACCGGATTGCCGACTGGCTGAATCTCGCCGCGGAGGGCGCCTGCGGTTTTGGCGGGCCCGGGGAGGGCGCGCCCACGCCCCTGCGAGCGCGGGATGTCGCCATCCTGGTGCGCGATCGCAGCGAGGCCAGGGCCATCCGGGAAGCCCTGGCGGAACGGGGCCTGTCGAGTGTCTACCTGTCCGATCGCGACAGCGTGTTCGACTCCCCGGAGGCGCGCGACCTGCTGTACTGGCTACGCGCCATGGCCAGCCCCGAGTCGGTCTCCACCCTGCGCTCGGCCCTCGCCACCGCTACCCTGGGCCTGTCGCTGTCCCAGCTGGACCTGCTACAGCGCGATGAGGCCGCCTGGGAACGCGCCCAGGAAGGCTTTGTCGGCTACCGGCAGCGCTGGCAGCGGCAAGGTGTATTGCCTGCCCTGCGCCAGCTGCTGCACGACTACAGGGTGCCCGAGCACCTCCTGGCCGGGCCGCGCGGTGAACGACGATTGACCAACCTGCTGCACCTGGCCGAATGGGCCCAGCAGGCCAGCGACACACTGGATGGCGACCACGCCCTGGTCCGCCTGTTGGCGGAACACATCGAAGAACCGGGGCAGGATGAGCAGATCCTGCGCCTGGAGAGTGACGCCGATCTGATTCAAGTGGTCACCATCTTCAAGTCCAAGGGACTGGAGTACCCGGTGGTCGTGCTGCCTTTCATCTGCACCTTCCGGGAGGTGACTGCCAAGTCTGGACGCCCTCTGTTTCACCGTGACGAAACCCCTCTGCTGGAGCTCGCGCCGAAGAAGGAGCTGGCGCGGGACAGCTTCGAAGCGGCCGATGACGAGCGGCTTGCCGAGGAAGTGCGTCTCCTCTACGTGGCGCTGACCCGTGCCCGTCACGCGACTTTCCTGGGGCTGGCGGCACTGAAAACCGGCAACGCGAAGACCGCCGAGCTGCACAAGTCGGCGCTGGGCTACCTGCTGGCGGGTAATGAGAAGATCGACGATCTGCAGGCCCTGCGCGGGTGCTGGCAGCGTCTTGGCCGCAACTGCCGCGATATCGTGCTCGATGAAAGCGACAGTCGCGATACCCGCTACCAGCTGATCGCGGAGTGCGTCGCACAACACCCGGCTCGCAGCCCGAGCCACCGCAGTTTCCGCCCCTGGTGGATTGCCAGCTATTCCGCTCTACAACAGCGCGCCGGGGCGACACCGGAAACCTTCGAGGCCGAGGTGCGCGATGAGGAGCACCGGCTGAACGAGCCTCGGGTTGGCACTGTTGGTGAGCAGGCTCTTCCGCGTCCCGGCAGCCTGCATGCCTTTCCCCGTGGGCCTGAGCCCGGCACCTTTCTGCACGGTGTGCTGGAAAGCCTGGCCAACGCCGGGTTCGAGCAGGCGCTGGGGGACGCGGGATTGCAGGAGCAGCTGCTGGAGCGCTGCAGGCGACGCGGCTGGGAGCTGCATGTCCCGGCCCTGCAGTCGGGCATGCGGGACTGGTTGACCACGCCCCTGGCCGCCGAAGGGGAAAACGGACCGACGCTGGAGAGCCTGCGACATTACCGCGCCGAGCCGGACTTCTGGTTTGCCACCACCCGGGCCTCTACCGCAGACCTGGACCAGCGGGTCAGCCAGGGGGTGTTTCCCGGCGAAACGCGGCCGGCGCTGCGCCGCCAGCAACTGAATGGCCTGATGAAAGGTTTCATCGACCTGCTGCTCGAGCACGAGGGTTGCTATTACGTGATTGACTGGAAGTCCAACTGGCTGGGGGCAGACGACAGTGCCTACCAGATGCCGGCGATGCAGCGCGCGCTGCTGGACAAGCGCTATGACTTGCAGCTGGCGATCTATCTGGTCGCTCTGCACCGGCACCTGCGCCACAGCCTGGGCGCTGACTACGACTACGAACGCCACGTCGGCGGTGCGATGCTGGTCTTCCTGCGTGGCATTCGCGCCCCCTCACGCGGTGTGGTCCGGATCAAGCCGCCCCGCGCGGTGGTCGAGGCCTGGGACGACTGCCTGGCAGGCGACTCCGTCGCTGACGGCACGGTGGAGGAGCAGGCATGATCGATAGCGGGAAAAACCTGCCCGGGATAGAGGAGGCGCTGGCTGACAAGGCGGCACTGCTGCGCCTGATGTTTGCCTGGGCCGACCAGGGCTGGATCCGCGAGCTGGATGTCGCCCTGGCCCATCGCCTCGCCACACTGGCGGCGGATGCCGAGCCTGCGGGCCTGCTGGCGGCGATGCTGGTCAGCCACCAGGCCGGCCAGGGCCATCTCCTGCTCGACTTGACGCAAGCGCGTAGCCAGCCTCGCGAGCTGATCACGGCGACGCCACGACAGGGTCAGTACGACAGGGAGCTGCCGCTTGCGCCGGATGAGCTGATGTCGCGCATGGGTGACGACTGGGGGGAGCATCTAAGGGGGTGGAGCGCGGTCGGCAGTGGCGCGGGGAATCAGCCGCTGGTGCTGGAGGGCGACCATCTCTACCTGCGCCGTTACTGGCGCTTCGAGGCACAGGTGGCGGGTGGTGTGCAGGGACGCCTGGTGGCCGGCGAAACACCCGAGCCCGGCGCCCTGCGATCGGTGCTTGACCGGCTGTTTCCGCCCGGGGATCCCCGGGCCTACCCCGCCCGCTGGCAGAAGCTGGCCTGTGCCCTGGGGGCCCGTTCGCGCTTTGCGGTGATCACCGGCGGGCCGGGAACCGGCAAGACCACCACGGTGATTCGTCTCCTGGCCCTGCTGCAGGTACTGGCGATGCAGTCGGGAGGCGAGCCACTGCGTGTTCGCTTGGCGGCACCGACGGGCAAGGCAGCGGCGCGGCTCAATGAGTCCATCAGCGGCCAGATCGGCTCGCTGTCGGAGCTTGATCTGCCGCAGGCAGAGCGCGTGCGCGCTGCCATTCACAGCGAAGTCACGACTCTGCACCGACTGCTGGGTGCGCGACCGGATACACGGCACTTCCGGCACCACCGTTTCCACCCGCTGCCCCTGGACGTACTGGTGGTGGACGAGGCCTCGATGGTGGATATTGAAATGATGGCGCTGTTGCTGGAGGCGCTTCCGGAGCACGCCCGCCTGGTGCTGCTGGGGGACAAGGACCAGCTCGCCTCCGTGGAAGCGGGCGCAGTACTGGGCAGTCTCTGCGCCCGCGCCGAAGCGGCGCACTATCATCCCGCACTGGCGGACTGGCTGGAGGCCGCGACCGGTTACGCGATCGAGCAGCCCCTGCAGGATCGCGAGGGGCGGCCACTGGACCAGGCGGTGGCGATGCTGCGGGAGTCTTTCCGTTTCGATGCCACCAGCGGTATTGGCGAGCTGGCCCGGTCAGTGAATGCCGGGGACAGTCGGCGAGCGAGAGCGCTTCTCGCTGACGGCGGTTTCGATGACCTGGAGGTAGTCGGCTTGCCCGTGGGTGACTGGCGTCCCCTGACAGCCCTGGCTGTCGAGGGTGGCGCGGGCGCCGCGCTGCGCGGCTATCGCCACTACCTGGAAAGCATCGGCGACGGGCCGGTCGCGCGCCCGGGCCCCGGCGATCCAAGGTCCGACTGGGATGCCTGGGCGCTGGAGATCCTGCGGGCCCACGGTCAGTTTCAGGTGCTGACACCCTTGCGCCAGGGGGACTACGGGGTCGAGACACTCAATCAGCAAATTGAGCAGGCGCTGGCGCGAGCCGGACTGATACGCGGGGACGTGGAGGGCGAAGGTGTCCTGCAGGGACCGGCGCCCGTGCAGGGCTTGCCGGACCCGCGCCACGGTGCCTCCGATGCGCGCTGGTACGAGGGGCGCCCCGTGCTGGTGACTGGCAACGACTACGGCCTGCGCCTGATGAACGGCGATATCGGGATCGCCCTGCGTGTGCCGCTCGAGTTTGGCAAGCCTGAGCGCGGCACGATTCTGCGTGTTGCCTTCCCCGCCGGTGATGGACAGGGTGGCATCCGCTGGGTGCTGCCGAGCCGGTTGCAACAGGTGGAGACGGTTTACGCCATGACGGTGCACAAGTCCCAGGGCTCGGAGTTCCGGCACACCGCACTGGTCATGCCGGACGCGGTGTCGCCGGTGCTGACCCGGGAGCTGATCTACACCGCGGTGACCCGGGCGCGGGAGCATTTCACCCTGCTGGCGGCGTCCGCCGAAGTATTCAGTCAGGCGGTAGAGCGGCGTGTCGCGCGCCAGAGTCAGCTGTTTCGCTGAGCCACCGCGGCGCAGCCCGGCGAGCCGATGATTACCAGGGCAGCTCCGTGCCGTCCCAGCTCCAGAACTGCCCGCTGTTTTCCGGGCCAAGTTGGTCGATCACGGCGAGCAGCTTGCCAGCGGCGTATTCCGGCGTGAACAGCTTGCCCTCCGGGACACGTGACTGGAAGGGTGCCGAGAGCGTGGTGTCGACAGTCCCGGGGTGCAGCGCTGCCACCGAACAGTGCGGCAAGCGCAGACGCCACTCGATGGCCAGCGTTTTGAGGGCCATGTTCAAGGCTGCCTTGGAGCTGCGGTAACTGTACCAGCCGCCGCGATGGTTCTCGCCAATGCTGCCCACGCGCGCCGACAGGACGGCGAATGCCGAGTGCTGGTCGTGTCGCAGTTTCGGCTCCAGGTGCTTGGCCAGCAGCAGGGCGGGGAGGGTGTTTGCACGCAGACTGTCCAGAAAAAAGTCCGGGTCGAAGCGACGAATGGTTTTTTCGGGGCCGTGTTTCGCATCGTGGAGGAGACCGCCCGCGACGATCACGCGATGCAGCGGTGGCAGACCGGCAGCCAGTTCAGCCACGCTGCTTTCCAGGCCCGGATCGACCTGGTGCCAGTGGACACGCGGGTCGTCAATCTTCGGTGGCGTGCTCGCGCGCCAGGTAGCATCCAGGCCTTCAACACGCTCGTCGGCCAGCAGATGTTCGATCAGGGCACGGCCGATACCGCCGTTGCCACCCACGATGAGGACGTTCATTCTTCCGCTCCCATGCAGACCGAACAGGCATACAGGCGCCGGTAGCGGCGCTCCGCCCAGCGGCGATAGAGGCGTTCGCTCAGCGAGCGAAGACCGGGCCACAGCAGGGGCCTGAACAGCCAGCCCCAGCGGGTGTGTGACCAGGCGCGAACGGTCGCCGGCAGGCCGACCAGCCACTGGCCTTCCGAGGTGTGCAGGTGGAGCCGCTTGAGCAGTATTTCGCGCGATGGGAGCGGGTCCCCGGCGCTGAGCTGGTGGATGTCGGCAAAGTCCAGTTGTCCGCGCTGCAGCCGGCGCAATGTCCGGATTTCACGGGTGCACAGGCCGCACAGGCCATCGTAGTACAGGGTGTCTGGCATCACAGTTGCGCTAGTGGAGTGCTTGTCCCGGATACGCTGCGGAAGCGCCGCTGGACCACATCATGTCGCGCCGCGTCGGCGCTCCATCAAGTGAAAACCTGTGTCTGCCGGTCGGCCAGACAGAAGGCATCCCGATCAGCCTCGAAGTCCCAGCGTTCCACCATGCAGCGTCGTGTGACGTTTTGTTGCTCGCGGGGTGGCGTGTACCGAATGAGGTTGAGCGAGTTGCCAGTCTCGCCGCGAGTGCGGCTCGACAGGGCTGTACCGGCCTGGATCGTCAGGGCCTGGCGCCCACTGTGCCCCTGCAGGGGGCGGATATACGGCAAATGGATATGTCCCGCCAGTAACAGGTCCATGCCGGCATCGACCCAGGCGGGTACCGCAGCCTCGTGTCCGATCAGCAAATTGTGCAAGTCGGACTGTTCGATAGCGCGCACCGGGTGGTGCTGGATCACGACCCGCAATTGCCCTGGCTGTGCTGCGCGTAGCTGATCACTCACGCGCGCTATCTGCCGGGATGAAACGGCACCGTCGACATGCCGCGACGGGCGGGTGGTATTGACGCCAAGGATTTGCAGGGTAGGGCTCTCGAACTGTGGTTCCAGGGATCTGCCTATGTAACGGCGGTAGTTGCCAAAAGGGTTCAGTAGACGGGCCGGCAGGTTGAACAGGGGAATATCATGGTTACCTGGTACCGCGATGACCGGTGCGGAGAGGCGCCCGATAAAGCGTCTCGCCGCGGCGAACTGGTGTCGGCGGGCACGCTGGGTGATATCTCCGGTGAAGAGAATACAGTCCGGCGCCTCGCTTTGCGCGAAGCGGACCAGCGCCTCCATGACAGACGGCCGCTCGGTACCAAAATGCGTATCGGAAATGTGCAGAAGCGTCGTCATTGGTGCACCAATAGCGCGGGGTCGCGAGGCAGCAATAGCGGCAGGCATTCGCGCCCGGCGGTGAAGGTCAGGGGCAGTGACAGGCGTCGGATTTCCCCGTCCAGGGCCACCTTGATGCGCCGGCGGCGCCGGCGCTGTACCTGCAGTTCGGAGAAACTGAAGCAATGCAGGTTCTCTGTCTCGCCGAGTCGCGACACCAGGCCACGCAGCAACAGCCCGTAGAGTGACGGCTTGCCCATCGGCCTGACCAGCATCGCGGCGAGCTCACCTTCCCGGACGGCCGCCGCCAGCGGCACCCCGATGTGTTCCAGTTGCAGTGCATTGCTGCCCACCACCATGGATACGGTCCGCAGGTGGCGTGTCTGGCCCTCCAGGTCCAGGTCGACGTCGAGAACGCGGTGCGCGCGGGCCAGTGTCTTGATCGCCGAAAACAGGGCGACCAGCCGGCTGCGGCCGAGTTGTGCCTTGTCGCTTTCGCGATCCTCCAGAAGGTTGGGGTAGAGGCCCAGGCTGGCGTTCACCAGGAAGATATGACCATTGAGAAAACCGGCGTGCACCGGCTGCACACGAGCGTCGAGCAGGCACCGCGTGGCGGCCTCCAGGTTCTGCGGCAGGCCGTGATTGCGCGCAAAGTAGTTGAAGGTTCCCAGGGGGATCACGCCGAAGGGTATGCCTGAGCCCTGCAGGGCCTGGGCGACCGTGTTCAGTGTGCCGTCGCCACCCGCGCCCACCACGATGCCTTGCTCGACGACTGCGCGCTGCACTGCCTCCCGAGCCATTTGGTCCAGTTGCCCCTTGTCCGCGAGCAACAATTTGGCGGAGCGACCCGCCCGGGTCAAGAGCTCGCAAATACGTTCACCTGCAGCGGCGCCGACCTGCTGCCCGGAACCGTTATTCAGCACCACGAACAGCGGGCGCTCCTCGAGAGGAGGCTCCTGCGCTGTTCCGCGGTATTTCGCACCTGAAGACGGTTTATCCGGCATGGGGCAGATAGTGGCAGCAAATACGCAGAACTGCCATCAGCCCAGGCAGTTTTCGCCGGAATCCTGTCGCGGCCTGCAGGTGAGCCTCACACCCTGTTTACCCGCGGCGACAGGGGCACTAAAATCCCGGGGGAGGAGGACGACCTCCTGCCCCATTGCGGGGTTCCACTTCCAGGACGGCCTGGCCCTGACAGTACAAGGAGGGTCAGATGGCCTGGATCTATCTTTTTGTCGCCGGTTTGCTCGAAATACTCTGGGCCACTGCCATGAAGCAGTCCCAGGGCTTTAGCCGCCTGCTGCCTTCGCTGATCATGCTGCCCGCCATGCTCGCCAGTTTCTGGCTGCTGGCTATCGCCATGCGTTACCTTCCCCTGGGTACCGCCTATGTCGTCTGGACTGGCATCGGTGCCCTGGGCACCTTCCTGGTCGGAGCCCTGGTATTTGGTGAGCCGCTGAACGGTACACGAATGCTCGCCGCCGTCATGATCGTTGCGGGTCTGTTACTGATGCAGCTGTCGGGTGGAGAGGCGGCACACTAGAGGGTCTGGCGTCGCGATCGTCGGGATTTGCTTTCCCTGCGGGGAAGGGCTATGGTCCAGCGTCGTTCAAGGTTTTCGTGCTTATAGCGGGAGCTCTTCCATGCGTCCTCGGGCGTACTCTGTACAAATCCTCAAGGCCCCCACCTTCCCCTGTTAAGCCAGGCGCTCGCGGGCGCCTGGCAGTCTGAGTGTCCTTATCCAAAACACATTACGGCGATAGCCGCGCGTGTCTCTGCGGCTGTGCGCTGCTGCGTGGGAGTCTGATGATGTCAGCCATTTTCCTGAATTCACTGCGGGCCTTTTGTGACCGTGTCCGCGTCTACAGTCAGCCGGTCGAGCTGTCCCGGGTATTCGATCAGCTCGAAGCGCTCGAACTCGACGGCAGGGGGGCGGCGAACAGCGGCAGGGTTGCGCGCCTGGGCAGCCGCCTCCTGCTGGATGATCTGCGCTATGGCGAACAGGCCGAGTTGACCCTGGTGGCCCCGGAGCAGGCCGATCCCGAGCGAGGGCTCATCTCGGTGTTTTCACCCCTGGGGGCTGCCCTGATTGGTGCCCGTCTGGGGGATATCGCGCAGGTTGACCTGGGCGGGCAGTCGCACCGCTTTCTGCTGGTGGATATTCGCGACGAGACTTGACCCAATTTCCTCGAGAGAAGGAGGTGCATTCGCCATGAAGTCCTTTCTCTGCCGCACACAACATTGTGATACCGGGAGGAAGCGCGGCAGCCCGGTGGTGATTTGATTCTCTGGAGGTGATGTTATGAGCAAGGAGAAGCCGAAAAAGGCACCGCAAAAAAGCCTGAAGGAAAAGCGCCGGGAGAAGCGCGACAAGCGTCAGTCTGGTGACTGACCTCCTTGGCCGGGCCGAGTGCCCGGCCATTTCGTTTGGTCGTCAGGTACTGCTGAGGTCGGGAAAGATGATTTCCATGGTCAGGCCAGTACGGTCCCTTTCGCCGTTTTCAGGGATGTGCCGCCAGCTTGCAGGTAGCGATGCGGTCAGCGCGCAGACCGTTGCATCGAGTACATCGTCGCGGGCCAGTTGCGATCGCGGATAGCGTATCAGCATGTTGTCCAGGAAAGGCCTCACATCGGGCAGATGACGGGCCAGCAGTGCAAGTCGCTCCTCGAAGCCCGCCTGGCTGCGTTTGGCATGCTGCATGGGGCGGCCGTGATTGAGTCCGTAGAAGCAGAGTTCCGGATGTGCCTCCCGGAGACGCTGGCGGGCGCTGTCGGAGGTCTGCAGCAGTCGATCCGCTTCCCGGATTTTCCCGCAGATGTTCCAGGTCTGTTTGCTCAGCCCTTTGCCGCTAAGTGCTCGGCTCAGGGCGTTGGCTTCCGCATAGGCCCCGGCCTCCAGCAGCTCGCGAATGGGCGCGCTGAATACGCTGGATGCCCGCTTGCCCAGGTGCTGTCTCGCCAGCACGTCACACTGCCGCGGCCCCTCCGAACCGACCTTGAGACCGATCGGGATATCGACCAATACGTTGCCCGCCCGGCCAGCGGCCTCGACCAGGGACGAGAGGCTTGGGTAGAGCTCGCCCGACAGTTTTTCCTCCTCCAGGCCCACGCAGAACCAGCCGGCTCGGCAACCATCCACGCCGAAGTGGCGAGCTGACATTGGCGGAGCTCCCGAGTCCGTTCAACGATCCCCAGTCTAGCCTGTGGAGTGACAGACACGCAGCCTTCGTTTACCTTTTGTCGCAAGTGCTTCGCCAGCGGCGATCCGATCCACGCGCAAAGGAAACAGAATAATGAGCCAGGATGATGAGGAAAGCTGCGACGTTATCGTGGTTGGTGCCGGCGCTGCCGGCTACGCGGCAGCCCTTGCGGCCCATGAGTCGGGTGCGAGTGTGCGGCTGATCGAGAAGTGTGGCCCGGACACCGCGGGTGGCAACACTCGATTGTCCGGGGGCGGCTGGTTCGTCAATCGCTCGCCAGAACGTGCCGCGATATATCTTCGCGCCCTGAGCGAGGGTTTTCCCCTGCCGGAGGATGTGGTGGCCAGCTGGGCGCGCGAAACCGCGTTGAATTCCGACTGGCTGCGCGGGCTGGGTGCCCAAATCGAAACCAGCGACAGCGTGCACACCGTGCCCGAGTATCCCGAGCTCGACGGCAGTGACTGCTACGCCGGCATGGATACGGTCGACGGCGTGCTGGGCAGCGAGCGTCTCTACACGTTTTTGCACAATGCGGCCCGGGCGAGAGGGATTGAGGTCTGCTACGACTCGCCCGCCAGGGAGCTGATTGAGGATCCCGAGAGTGCGGAGATACGGGGGCTTGTGGTGCAGCGCAATGGCGCCGAGAAGCGCCTCCTGGCCCGCGGTGGCGTGGTACTGGCTACCGGTGGCTTTGAGGCCGATGCGGACCTGGTGCGTACTTATCTGGGGCTGGCGGATGTCGTGCGCTGGGGCACGCCGGCCAACACCGGGGACGGGTTGCGCATGGCGCAGAAGATCGGCGCGGATCTTTGGCACATGCAGAGCGCGATGACCATCACCGGCATTCGCGGCGAGGGTGAGGCGGGCTATTACCTGGCCATGCCCCGTGCCGTGGGCCCGCACAGCTACATCTACGTGTCACCCGATGCGCGCCGCTTTGCCGACGAATCGGCGGGCCCGCGACACGGGCATGTGCGGCAGCACGGGCGTTACGAGCGTTTTCCGATGCAGAGCCTGTTTGTGATCTTCGACGAGAATCTGCGCAGTGCGGGCCCCTTGAGCCCCCCTCCCGACCTGCTGCCGATTGGCTGGCAGGCCCTGATGAAAGGCTACCACTGGAGTCACGACAACAGCATCGAGATCGAACGGGGCTGGATTCAGCGCGCGGACACCCTCGCCGAGCTGGCGGATCTGCTCGGGCTCGACGCAAGCCGGCTGGAGCAGACCGTGGAGGCCTACAACACCGCCTGCCATACCGGGGTCGACCACCAGCTCGGGCGGCGCCCGGAGACCCTGCATGCCATCAGTCAGCCGCCTTACTACGGTTTCCATGCGCCGCCGCTGCTGGGATGGACCAATGGTGGCCCCCGGCGCGACGGGCGCTCGCGAGTGCTGGATACCTTCGGCAAGGTCATCCCCGGCCTCTATGCCGCGGGCTCGGTGAGTTCCACCTACAGCTGGTGCAAGGACGGGGGATTCCACATTGCCGATGCCCTGGCCTTTGGACGGATAGCCGGGCGCGAAGCGGCGGGGCGCGTCAATCCACGCCCTGAACACCCGTCCCGGTCACCTCAGGGATAATGGTCCAGGGGCCCGAGGGAATCCGCTGGAAGCCCGCGGCGGCGAGGCCACCCCCGTCCACATTGATGGTGGAGCCATTGACCCAGGAGGACAGCTCCGTGGCCAGGAAGACCGCTGCCCCGGCGTGGTCGTCGGGTCGACCGAAGCGGTTGGAGGGCAGGGTGCGGGTCAGGTAGGCAGGCTTGCCCAGCAGCTCTCCGGCGTGGCCCGGCTTCAGCAGATATTCCAGTGGCACCTGTTCGGAGTCGGTGGTCTCCGGCGCAATGGTGTTGACCCGGATATTGTCGTTGGCCAGCTCCAGCGCCATGGTGCGGGTGAATCCGGTCACCGCATGCTTGCAGCAGGTGTAGATGACATTGTAGGGGTTGGCGCGGAAGCCCTCGATGGAGGAGACATTGATGATGCTGCCACCCTCGCCGCTGCGGCGCATCAGGGGCAGCGCTGCCTTGGTGACCACGAACAGGTGGCGCAGGTTGATCTGATAGACCTGGTCCCATTCCTCCTCGCTCATCTGCTCCAGTGTCTTGACCATGCCCAGGTGATCGCCGACGTTATTGACCAGGATGTCCAGTCGCGCGTAGCGCTTGTCTACCTCGGCCAGGAAATCGGCGACTTGTGCACTGTCGCGGACGTCGGTCTGTGACACCAGTGCATCGACCCCGGCATCGGCGAGCTCGGCCCGCAGTGCCTCGACCTTTTCTGCGCTGATTTCCGCCACGGCGATTTTTGCACCCAGTGCACCATAGGCCTGCACGATGGCGTGTCCGATGCCGGCGCCGCCGCCGGTGACCAGGGCCACTTTGCCTTCGAGAGAGACGCTGTCCTTGTTCAGCATGTTTGTGCTCCTTTTGATATGCGGGTGCAGCCAGTGGGGCGCTTCGCCCGACCGGACTGGTGGTGTCATTGGAATTCAGCTGCCAGGCACGTTACCCTTCCGGACATATTTCGTCAAATATGTCCGGTCTCCGTGTCAGGGCCCCGCTCCTGCGGGGGCGCAGCCCGCTACCGAGGTGCAATACGCTATGGCTAAAGCCACATGGCGCGACCGCGTCACAACAAGACAGCGCATCCTGGAAGCCGCTGCACTGAACTTTGTTGCCCAGGGCTATCGCGACGCGCGCCTGGCAGCGGTTGCCAGGAGTGCGGGCGTCTCGCGCTCGACACTCTACGAGTACTATCCCGGGAAAGAGCAATTGTTGATCGCGCTCAATCACCAGTTGATCGAGGTACTGGTGGCCCAGGTCAGGGATACCCTGGAAAGCGCCTGTTCCCCGCTGGCCGGTATCCGGCAGTGGCTGCAAACGGGGGTGGAGCCCGAAGCCATACACCGACCGTTGCTGAAGATTATCTATGCGGATGATGTGCAGCCGAGTCTGCTGCTCGATCGCGAGGCCACGCGGCGCTCGATTCGCGACGCACAGAAATGGGTGCGCCGGGCCCTGCGCAGGGGTATCGACGCGGGCGAGTTGCGTGAGGATCTCGGCATCCCGGAAACGGCACACAGCCTGCAAAATCTGCACAGCCTGTTTACCCGTCAGGCGGTCGCGGACTACCCCCTGTTTGACTTCGGTCCCGACAAGGGGGCGACCACGATCGATATTGTGTTGCGGGGCCTGAAGAGGCCCATATGATAGTGACGGGATGGTCGCGATGGTGTGGCCGGAGGTCGGCCAAAGCCAGTGGTGTGCACGAGTGCGACCAGCAGGCAGGTTTCCGCGGGAGGTGCCGCATGCAGGGAAATACCAGGATTTTGCGGTCGGGAGCGCTTCTGGCATGCTTCATGCTGTGTTGTGTCGCAGTGGCCCGCGCTCAGCTGGCAGATGCCGAGGCGATTCGCGCCTACCTGGAGGGCCTCGACGCCGGTGCCGAGCCAGTGGTGTCCGGGCGCCGCCTCGAGCGTCCGGAGGTCCTGTCACAGGTCTATCGCTCGCGCGATCATGCACCCGTATGGTTGCCCGAGGCGCCCCTGGAGGAAGCCGTCCCCGGACTGCTGGCGGCTATCGACGAGTCGGCTTCCCACGGGTTTGTGCCGGCCCGCTATCACCGCGCCGACATCGAGCAGCTGTGGGCGGCACAGCCAACTGACTTGCCGCGAAGGCTGGCTCTGGAGCTCCTGCTGACTGATGCCTTTCTAACCCAGGCACTGCACCGTTCGCGGGGCGTCGTGGCGCCTCCCGATCTGGATGAAAACTGGCGCCTGCCGCCCACCGAACTCGATGCGGCTGCGCTCCTTCAGGTGGCGGCGCGGGAGGGGCACTCCGTGCACCCGGTACTGCAATCGCTGTGGCCCACGTCGGCGGACTATGCGCTTTTGCTTAAGCGCCGTGCGGAGATCCTGTCCATGGAGGCGGCAGAGTCCGTGTCGGTCTCACCGGGTCCGCTCCTGCGACCGGGTGACAGTGGTGAACGCGTGCTGCAGCTGAAACGCCGGCTGCTCGGCCCCGGCGACTACACGCCGGAATACGATGCGGGTCTGCGCCGGGAAGTCATTGCCTTTCAGCTTGCCGCCGGCCTCGACGCCGATGGCGCCGTGGGAGCGAACACACTCGAAGTGCTGAATGCCAGCCGGGTTTCCTGGATTGACCGGATCGATGCCAATCTTGAACGCTGGCGCTGGTTGCCGCGGGAGATGCCTGAGACCTACTTGCGCGTGAACATCGCGGCCTACACCTTGCGCGCATTCGAACAGGGCGAACCGACGCTGTCGATGAATGTCATCGTGGGCAAGCCCTACCGCCGCACGCCGGTCTTTGCCGAAACACTGAAATACATGGTGCTCAATCCCTACTGGAATGTGCCCTTCAGTATCGCGACCCGGGACAAGTTGCCCCTGCTGCAGGCCGATGCGGTGGCAGAGGCGGAGAAGGGCTTTGAAGTGCGTCCCCCGGCGAAGGATGTGTTTGTGCCGGTCGACGCGATCGACTGGACGCCCGTGACCCGGCGCAGTTTCAACTATCTGTTGCGGCAGAAGCCGGGCCCCGAGAATGCCCTGGGCAACATCAAGTTCATGATGCCCAATCCCTACGCGGTCTACCTGCACGACACGCCGAGCCGCGAGCTGTTCGCGCGACAAGAGCGCAGTTTCTCCTCCGGTTGTATTCGTCTGGAGCAGCCTTTGGAGCTGGCCAGGTGGCTGCTGTCCCGGGAAGCTCACCCCCAGGCAGAACGTATTGAAGCCCTCATGTCAGCCCGGGAAACCCTGACGATCAATCTGAAGCGGCCGGTGCCCACCTACCTGGTGTACCTGACGGCTTTTGCAACGGATACCGGCGAGATTGCCTTCCGTCGCGATATCTACAGTCGCGATGCGGTGCTGGTGGAGGCGTTGAGGGTTTCGGCAGCGAAAAGCGCTGAGGCCACAGCGCTTGATAATAATGGGACTGTGTCCGCGTCGTAAGTGGACGTTTGTCTTTTACCGGATGACGTGACTCCGGGTCAGTATGGTGCCAAGCTGCTCTTTGGATGTTTTTCTGCTTATGGCGTTATCTTCAATGTCTCGGCCCGCTCAAGCCGCAGTGCCCGCAGAGCACCGTCGACCGACAGTTTGGCCCGCAGGGTGTAGGGCAAGCCCTGCTCTGGCGGGTTAGCCAGCAGGTCCCTCACCAGCGCGAGCGACCCCAGCACACCAGCCGCCGCCTCCAGTTCCAGCTTGCCCTCCCCATAGGCGGGGATACGCACCGCCTCCGCGCTGACCCCCGAGAGAGCCCGTTGCTCGCGCAACAGCACTTCGTAGTGAATGCCGTTGATCTTCAAGGGCACGGCGTTGGGATTTAGGATACGCAGCTGCAGTAGAAAGCGTGCCTCCATGCCACTGGAGGGCAGCGCCCGAAAGCCGGTCAGTTCGACTTCAGGCTCGTCGAAGTCACGCAAGGGGGTCGCGCAGGCGGAGAGCATGGCGACGAGGCAGAGAACGATAAACAGCCGGGTTTGGTGTCGAAGCATGGTGGTATCCAAAAAGGGTAGGGGCAGTTTACGCTCAAGGGCTCGCGTGAGTGCGACTTGCCGAATGTCTGCCAGCACGACGGCCGAAGAAGGAGGCCTCGCCCAGGCAGGTGCCGGAGGCATAGCCATTGCTGTCCTGAGCCAGGTTGGAGGCACAGGCGCCCGCGGCGTAGAGCGCGGGAATAGCGTTACCATCTGCATTCAACACCTGACCGTTTTCATTGACCCGCAAGCCGCCAAGGGTAAAGCCGGTATAAACCGCGCGGCCAAAGGACAAATCAAAGGCAGCCCAGGGCGCCTCATCCAGGGGCTTCAGCCACTTGGGGTGCTTGTGGAATTCCGGGTCCTCGGCACGGGCAGCGTGGCGGTTGTAGTCAGCCAGGGTGGTTTGCAGGCTGCCCGGTGGCAGTTGCAGGCCCGACTCCATGGCCTCGATGGTCTCGAAGCCGTCCACCAGCGCTTGCTGGGTCAGCGAGGCAAATTGGGGGTAGGCGAAAATGGCCGCGTCCACGATGAGGTACACCGTGCCGCCTGGCTGTCGCGTGCAGTGAATGCTGCTGCGACTGTGGTAGGAATCTTCGGCGACGAAGCGCTGCCCGAGGCGGTTGACCAGGATACCCTTGAGCAAGTCTTCGGGCGGGTAGAAGGGTGAGGTGATGAAGGCTTCCTGCATATGCTCGGTCGCCCCGCCTGCGGCCTGCCCGAGTCGAATACCCACGCCGTCATCATGCGGGCTGCCCTGGACATAGGCGTGTTCAAGGATGGGCACATGTTGCCTGACCATCTCGGGGTTCTGGCCGAAACCGCCAGCGGCGAGAATGACGGCATTGCGCGCGCGTAAATTGAGCGTCTCGCCGAAGCGCCGCGCCTGCACGCCAACGATCTGTCCATCCTGATGCAACAGGCTGCCTACCGCTGCATTCGCAATCACCCGGGCGCCCAGCGCTTCCGCCCGTTCGGAAAGCATCTTCAGGGCAAGGGCGCCACCACCTTCCTCGCCATCGAAGGCGACCTTGTGCCCGCGGGGTGCAGGTGTGGCGAGGTCGCGATAGGGCCAGACCTGCTCATTGCCGGTCCAGATCAGGCATTCGCGGCCCGGTTGCACGACGTTCTTGGTCGGGTAGTAGCTGCGCTCAAAGGGAATGCCCTGCGCTTCGAGCCAGTTGAAATGCGCGACACTGCCCTCGGCATAAAGGGTGATTTTCTTCTTGTTGGGAGTGGGGGAGGTCGCTTCCAGGTAGGCTGCCATGGCCTCTGGGCTGTCCTCGAATCCACAGGCCGTTTGTACCGGGGTACCGCCGCCCAGGTAAAAGTGGCCGGAGGCGGCAGAGGTGCTGCCGGTGCAGCCGGATGTGCGCTCCACGACAGTGACCGAGGCGCCGGCTTCCAACGCCTCGATGGCCGCGCAGGCGCCCGCCATGCCGAAGCCTACGACCAGGACATCGGATTCATCGGACCAGTCCTGAATCTCGGCAGCATCTCGGAGCAATGGGGCCTCGGTTGCCGATTTAGCCGAATCGGCGCTACTCAGGGGCTGGTCTGGCATGGGCTATGGTCCTTATCGTTTTGGCTTTCGGGCGCAATGACGCTGGGTCTGGACAGGCATTATGGCCTTCAGAAGCGCAGTTCTTCCACATCCAGGTAGAAGCTTGAATACAGCATGCCGTCGAGCAGAACGAAACCGGCCCGTCCGGCATCCAGCCAGAGATCTTTCTGTCGCAAGTCAATCTGAAAGGCGAGGATATCCAGCTGCACGCTGAAACCTGAGTCGGCATCGCTGTCATCCTCGGCCCCCTCGCTTTCCACACTCTCTTCAACACAGCGATCGATCTCGAGCGGCTCGAACCGGAGCAGAAGGTGGTATCGGGCCAGCCACGCGACGTAACTGGCCAGCTCGGGTGAAAAGGGCGAGGCGGGGTGCAGCATCAGGCCCCCGCTCGTAGGACGCTCGTCCTGCCTGGGCAGGATAGCCAGGGTCTCAGCTGACAGAGGATGAACAATACTGGCCTGGCGATGACGCGGATCAAAACGAAAGCAGGCAAATCCAGCGCTCATCGGTAGTCCTCCCGGGAAATATTCAGCTCTCTCCAGTCCTTTTGCGCAATGGTTCGACAGGCGAGGCGGGCGATCCAGTTGTCCGGCTGGATCAACCATTCCGGCAGATCGTCGCACTGCAGGTGCTTGTCGCGGAATTGCAGGTGTCCATCGGCGCGAAATTCGGGTTTTGCCAGACATTGGCTGCCGAGCGGAATTTCGTCCTGTACTTCAACCTGGCGCAAGAAGGTGTCGGGTTTGCCAGCCCAGATTCTCTCCTGCTGGAACTCCCGGGCCAGCCGAACCAGGTTGCGATGCAGGGTTCCACGCTTGTCCAGGTCCAGTGGAATGTAGAGAGCGTCGGTGAGTTGCGCTGGACGCTCGTGACGGCCCTGTTCAGCAGGCCAGACCAGGGTGCAGGGCAGGCGGATCATGGGGAAGCGTGCATTCCGCAGGCGCTCCTGCAGTGACCAGCTGCGCTGCAGTCGGGCGCGTGGCAGCAGGTGCCGGGCCGGCCCCATCAGGTTGGCCGTGATCAGTCCATAGTCGTGGGTTGCCAGCAGCTCGGCAAGATTGGCCGGCAGGGGTTGGGGGTTGCCCGGGGGCAGGGGGAAGTTTGACATGCTCAATTCCTCAGAACGTAGGTATTAACCGCCATCGGACCGGGAAGCACTGCTTCGTCCGATGACATCACCGTGCCCGCGGTCAGAGACCGGGGCGTCTGAGGCAACTGCATGCCTTGAGGTCCAAAGCGTACCATGCCGTCGCAGCGGGTGGCCAAGGCGGCCGCGCGCGACCTGTCGCCTTTTCAGGCAGGTGTGTTCAGCCAAGAAGTCAGAAATGGCCTCTGCTGGCTGACTCTGAGTGTCGTGTTTTGCTAACCTGTCCTGTTTTGTTACGGCAATACGGATTCACGGAAGAAGGAAGCGCACATGTACGACATCATCGGCGATATCCACGGCTACGCCGCGCAGCTGAAGCAGTTGCTGGCCAAGCTCGGCTACAGCGAGAGAGCTGAAGGCTGGTCCCACCCGGAGCGGAAGGTCATCTTCCTTGGGGACTTCGTCGACCGGGGGCCGGAGCAAGTGGAAGTGGTCGAGATCGCCCGCCAGATGGTGGAAAGCGGTAGCGCCCTGGCGGTGATGGGGAATCACGAGTTCAACGCCGTGGCCTATGCCACGCCTGATCCGCGTAATGAGGGAGAGTACTTGCGCCCTCGAACCGAGAAGAACCGTAAGCAGCACAGCGAGTTCCTGCGTCAGGTCGGAGAGGGCAGTACCCAGCATCGAGAAATAGCGGACTGGTTCCGCACCCTGCCGCTGTGGCTGGACCTGGAGGACTTTCGCGTGGTGCATGCCTGCTGGCACGAGGAACACCTGGCCGGCCTGCGTCCTTTTCTGGGGCGGGCCAATGTGATCAAGCCCGAGGCCTGGCCGGATCTGACGGCCAAGGACACGGGACCTTTCGAGTCCGCCGAGGTCATCCTGAAGGGCCTGGAGATCCCCCTGCCGGATGGGGTTTCTTTCAAGGATAAGGACGGCCATGTGCGAACCAATATCCGCACACGCTGGTGGGAAAAGCGGCGGCTGAGCTTCCGTGAGCTGGCCATTGCACCTACCGAGGTGATTGAGCGCATTCCCCACGAACCGGTCCCGGATGACGTGATCCCGGGCTATCACGATGAGAAGCCAGTGTTTGTCGGCCATTATTGGATGCGGGGCGAGCCGGAGCCGATGTCGGATAAGGTCGCTTGCCTAGATTACAGTGTGGCAGCCGACAAGGGCGGGAAGCTGTGTGCTTATCGCTGGGATGGCAATGCCGAGCTTTCCAGTGAGCGGATGGTGTGGGTGGAAAGAGCGGTTTAGCATTGATTGATAGGTCAGGCAGGCAGAGGAGGCAGAGAATGACTAGCGGAGACACAGACAAGCCCATCAGGATCATGTATTTGCATGGCTATGGCAGCCGTTTCGACCCACAAAGCGACAAGATGCAGATCCTGTCCCGGTTGGGAGAGGTCTTTGGCCCGGACCTGGATTACGGGCAGGGGCCTGACGCCGTCCTGTCTGCCGCAATCGACTTCGCGCGCCGCGAGCACCCCGAACTGGTTATCGGCACGTCAATGGGCGGATGGCTGGCCAGTCATGTCGGGGCTGCGCTGGGCATCCCCTTTGTTGCCCTGAACCCCGCAATCCAGCCCGCACAGACCCTGCGCAAGTATATCGGGCACACGGTCAATTACAGCGGCTTTGATGCCACGATTGACGCGGATGCCGTCGCCGCGTACCCGGATTTTCAGAAGGACAGCTTCTCAGGATTGGTTTTGTGCGAGGAAGGCGATGAGGTTCTGGGTGCGGGGGAAACAATGGTTTTCCTCGAAGGGCATCACGATGTCCGTCTGTTGCCAGGGGGGAGCCATCGGTTTTCCTGCCTGTCATCGCAGTTGGATTCAATACGAAATCACGTTAGTAGCAACTAAGTGGATTGTCAGTCATAGGCCTGGTGAGTAGATGTCGACACAGGCCAGCTTGCCGGTCAATTTACGGTAGCAAGGCGGATTTCGGACGAGAGTTCTTGCCTGGAATCCTGGGTCCGAGCTTTAAGGGCTACTGTCTAGGCTTTGTATGACCATACCGAGTCTAGGGTGGAGCCGGTGGGGCAGAACCCATTCGCTCCAAAAGTGTTACCCATGTGCTCGGAATAAAGTGCAACCTATGTGACCAGAATGCACCCAGGTTTTATTGGCCCGCCCGTCAGGATTCGAACCTGAGACCTCTGCCTCCGGAGTCCAAAAAATATGGTCGTAATCCAGGCGATATTTTCTGGGCTCAGTCGGTCTCAATTGGTGTTAAATCGCTGAAGGCCGCGTAATCTCTGGGTTTTTTTTGGTGACAAAAGATTACGCTTTACGTCGATCAAAATCCTGATGCGAGGGCGCGGCCAGCAAAGTGTAATGTTCGTGGGCACAAAACGAGATGCCTGATCTTGACCTTTAGCCGCCGGCCAGACCATGCGTCGCGGCCGCCGCCGACATTCTTGCAGCGGGTGACCAACGATAGTGGCCCGGCGGCGGCTTGGCAAGCCTATGGGATTTAGAGTGTGTGGCAAGGGGGGGGGCGAACTGGAGCCCCATGCCTGCCTGCGGCACATCTCACGCGGTTACCGTTGGCGTCGACGCGCTGAAGGTGCTGCTGTTCATGAACAGTAACCCGGTGTATATCGGCGAGCGGTGATCCAGCACGGAGTGCTTTTAATGCCTGCAAAGTTCCGAGTTAAAGCCGTCAGAATCCTGTGATCGCCAGGGATATACTGTTGACATATCCCTGTGTCGGTACTAGATTGGGATATACCCATGGTATATACGGTGAGAGGTGCAGCCAGTGGAACGAGCAAGCATTTTCAAAAGCAATAAAAGCCAGGCACTACGGCTTCCGAAGCCAGTAGCGTACCCGGACACGGTTAAACAGGTGGACATCGTTGTCCAGGGCCGGGCCAGAATCATCACGCCTGCTGGTGAATCATGGGACACCTGGTTTGACGGTGAAGGTGTTTCTGACGACTTCATGGCAAGTCGCGAGCAGCCAGACCACCAAGAGCGTGAGGCCTTTTGATGCTGAAGTACATGCTCGATACCAACATCGCCATATATACCATCAAAAACCGGCCACAAGAGGTCCGGGAGGCATTCAAGGCACATGATGGTCAGATGTGTATTTCAGCGGTCACGCTGATGGAACTGATTTACGGAGCGGAGGCCTCTGCGGCTGTTGATCGCAACTTGCGTGACATTGAGGGGTTTGCCGCCCGCCTGGAGGTTCTGCCTTATGATAACGACGCGGCGGCCCATACGGGTCAGCTTCGGGCCGAACTCCGGAAAGTGGGGCGCCCGATTGGGCCATACGATGAATTGATTGCTGGTCATGCTCGTTCTCAGGGTCTGATTGTTGTTACGAACAACACAAAACAGTTTGAAAACGTGCCCGGCATACGTCTGGAAAACTGGGTGAAGTGATTGAATATTGGTCTATGAAACAGCTAGATAGATTCAATTGTTGGTTGCCACTCAAAACTGACCTCCGGTGGGTCAATTTTGGGCGGCATTCAACACCCTGTTGATGGCCATCCGATTCACAAGTCTCGCAAGGCGAAGCAGTACATTGAGTCCCAGAAGGGCATGCTGAAGCTGTTCTTCTTACCTCCATATGCGCCGCACCTGAACCCTGATGAGCTGGCATGGGCCCATGTAAAGCGTGATGTCTCGAAACGAGTCGTTGAGAGCAAAGAGCACATGAAGCGGCTGGCCATTAGCGCACTGCGAAGGCTGCAGAAATTACCCGAAATCGTGAGCTCATTTTTTCGACAACCCGAATGTCGATACATTATCGAGTGACATTACTTTCGATAACGTTAGTAACGCAGCTCGCTGCTACGGTCCTTGCCCAGCCAGCGGAAGAACCGCAGCAGGGTCTTCACCTTCCGTTCCTGGCCAATCCACAACGGCCGCCGGCAGTCGGCGTCAATTCCTGGACACTGAGAATATGCCGATACCCCTCCTGATCAACACCAACGCCTACCAGGACTGAGACATTCCTCACCTCTCCAGCCCAACTCCGCTTCAGCACGATGCCGTCCAGGTAAACGTAGGGGTACTCACCCTGGATCGGTCGATTACGCCAGGCCTCAATGTGCTTGTAGACCTTCTTGTTCAGCTTGCTGACGGTGCCGGAGCTGACCCGGGTGCCCCACAGGGCTTCGGTGATGTCCTCAACCCGACGGACCGAGACGCCGGCCAGGTACATCTCCATCAGCGCCTCTTCAATCGAGGTCTCGCGACGCTTGTAGCGTTCGATAATGGCCGTCTCGAAGGTCTGCTTGCGCAGCTTCGGCACCTTCAGGGTGACTTCGCCGGCCTTGGCGTGGAATTTACGCTCATAGTGTTGGTTGCCACTCAAAACTGACCCCGGGTCAGTTTGAGTGGCAACCAACACCCGCGAGTAGGAAATTCAGGGTGCGGGATGTGACCTCACCCCCGGCAAGCCTGGCTGCAGCCTCGGGCAGACCGTCCGTGGCCACCTGCGGGTCGGTGAACTCGTCGTTACTGTGTTTTGATCCGGCCTATTTTTAGTGGCTCGAAATAACATCCAACCAGTGCTGATGCATCGTTCGGCATACGATAACGGTGCGGCGAGCCCAGGTAGTCGACATGAAGCCCAATCACGTAAGCATATAAAGAAGTCGCGAGTATGTGCGGTTTGCCGGTGTAAGTGATCTGGTCGCGATCCTGGAGTCTGGCGAAGAAGTGCGTCAGTGATTTTATGTTCTCGTCTTTAATCGACTGCTCGCGGGCAACTATCTCGGTCATATCTTCCGTATGCTCGCATTTCAGGTACAGGATCGTGTAGACGCGGCGCAGTCGTGCGTTGTGGTGAAGTTGAAGCAGCGCCGCGGTGCATAGGTCCTCCAAGTCATCGAGGGTGTCCGCGGTATCGAGAACCCGGTGCAGGGCGCTTTCCAACGGCATTCGTACACGTTCCACAACGGCATTGAACAGGTCAGCCTTGTTCTCGAAATGCCAGTAGATCGCGCCTCGCGTCACGGCCCCGGCGCGCGCGATTTGCTCCAATGTGCTGCGGGCGACGCCCTCCTCGAAAAAGACATGCTCTGCCGCATCGAGGATGCGTTCACGTGTCTGCTCGGCTGCTGCTCTCGTTCGTCTCATGAGTTCACACTTCCATATTCACTGCATCCAAGGGTGCCACACTTGGAAAATTATTAACATACATCCAGTAATGTATGTTAATGTTCGCCTGCACGCAAGTCCGCTTTACCGGTGAGCTGTGGATGATGACCATGCCCCCCGGCAGCCGCGAGACCCTTTTGGCGTGTGTGCATGTCCGGCAACCAGCGACTCAAGGAGACACCAATGGCGTGTATGTTTCGTTATAGCATTCTGCCTCTTTCGATGGCGATGGTTTTGCTGCTGGCTGGCTGTGATGACAGACCGAAGCGGGCGGAAACCGCGCCACCACCGGAGGTCGGGGTGGTTGAATTGCAGCCGCAACGCGTGGTCTTGCCCATGGAGATGCCGGGGCGGATCACTGCCTTCCGAGTCGCCGAGGTGAGGCCGCAGGTTTCCGGGATTTTGCAGGAACGCCTTTTCCGGCAGGGCGCTCAGGTAAAAGAGGGTGAGGTCCTGTACAGGATTGACCGGAACCGCTATCTGGCTGCGTACCAAAGGACTGAGGCAGACTTGGAGCGCGCGCGTGCCGAGTTGCGCCAAGCGCAACGGGAATGGACCCGTACTTCAAGGATGTTCGAGAAGAATGCGGTCAGTGAGCGAGAGCGCGATCAGGCGCTGTCCGCCCTTGAGTTTGCGCAGGCCAATGTCGCCAGCGCCAGGGCCGCCGCAGAGACCGCACGTATCGAGTTGGACTATACCGAAGTCAAAGCTCCCATCGGTGGAAGTACGGGACCGACGCTGTACACGGTCGGCGCGCTGGTGACGGCAAGCCAAGCGCAGCCCCTGACGCGCATCGTCCAGCTCGACCCGATCTATGTCGATATCCAGATGCCGGTGGAAAAGCTGAGCGGCATCCGTAGGTCTTTGGCAGCGGCCGAAACTTCCGCGGAGAATCCTGACCAGAGGGAAGTTGAGCTGTTGCGTGAGGGCGACAGGATCTATCCGCATCGTGGGCGCCTTGATGTCGCTGACGTGACCGTCGATCGGGGAACCAGCGCCGTTGTGCTGAGAGCCGTGGTTCCCAATCCGGACGGCGAGCTCCTGCCGGGCATGTACGTGCGCGTCCGCCTGCGGGAGGCGGTGCAGGAAAATGCGATCCTGGCGCCGCAACAGGGGGTCACCCGTGACTCGCAGGGAGGGGCGACGGCACTGGTCGTCAACGACGAGGACCAAGTCGTACAGCGCCAGCTTGAGGCGGCGCGTGCGATCGGCGGATTCTGGCTCGTGGAGAAGGGCCTCGAGCCTGGTGACCGTCTGATCGTGTCGGGCCTCCAGAAAGTGAAACCGGGTGCCGCCGTCAAGCCCGTGACGGCGGATATTCCGCTGACGCCATCGCCGCGCCCGCACGACACCGGCATGGATGGCGCGAAGACGAGCCCCGTAGATGAAGGAGGCGATGCCCAGTGATCAATTTCTTTCTTTCGCGGCCCGTTTTCGCCTGGGTGCTGGCGATCGTGACCATGGTCGCCGGCGTGATGGCGATTCTCGTGTTGCCTATCCAGCGCTATCCCACCGTCGCGCCGCCGGCCGTCGAGATTCAGGCCGATTATCCGGGGGCCTCGGCCGACACGGTGTCGAACACCGTGGTGCAGGTTATCGAGCAGGCGATGACCGGGATCGATAATCTGCTCTATATGAACTCGACCGCGGACTCCTCCGGGCATGCCGCCGTCACGCTGACCTTCGCGGCAGGCACTGATCCGAACATTGCCCAGATGCAGGTGCAGAACAAGCTCAAGCTGGCCGAGCCGCGGCTTCCTGATCTGGTGCGTCAGCAGGGGATCAGCGTCGAGAAAGCGAGCAGCGGCTTCCTGATGGTGATGGCCCTCGCCTCCACCGATGGACGCCTCAGCAAGCAGGATCTGGACGATTTCATCAGCTCCGAGCTGGTCGAGCCCATAGGCCGGGTGACCGGTGTGGGAAGGGCGCAGGTATTGGGATCGGAATACGCGATGCGAATCTGGCTCGATCCCTCCGACCTGACCAAGTACGGGCTGACCGTCGCCGAAGTGATCGCCGCCATCGAGGCGCAGAACGCCCAGGTCACCGCCGGCCAGCTTGGTGGCCTGCCGGCCGTGGAAGGCCAGCAGCTCAATGCCACCGTGACCGCCCAAACCCTGATGAGCTCCCCGGAGGAGTTCCGCACTATCCTGCTCAAGAGCAACCCGGATGGCTCACGAGTACGCCTGGAAGACGTGGCCCGTGTCGAACTGGGCGGCGGCACGGTTCACACCGACGCGTTTTACCAGGGCGAGCCGGCTGCCGGATTTGGAATCACTCTGGCGCCGGGCGCCAATGCGCTGGAAGTGACCGACGCCGTTAAATCCCGTATTGAGGAGCTTGCGCCTTACTTCCCGAAAGGGGTGGAGGTGCTCTATCCGTATCAGACCGCGCCGTTTGTAGAAGCGTCCATGGAGGCGGTGATCGACACCATCATCGAGGCGATTGCCCTGGTGGTCCTCGTCATGCTGCTGTTCCTGCAGAGCTGGCGCGCTACCCTGGTCCCCGCCATTGCCATACCGGTGGTGCTGCTCGGCGCGTTCGCCATCATGGCGGCATTCGGCTTTTCCATCAACATGCTCACCCTCTTCGGCCTGGTCCTGGCGATCGGTCTGTTGGTGGACGATGCCATCGTTGTGGTGGAGAACGTGGAGCGGGTGATGCATGAAGATGGCCTCGGTCCGATGGAAGCGACCCGCAAATCCATGGGGCAGATCGCCGGCGCGCTCGTCGGGATCGGCGTCGTCTTGTCGGCTGTCTTCATACCTATGGCTTTCTTCCCCGGCTCCACGGGGGCGATCTACCGCCAGTTTTCCCTGAGTATTGCCGGAGCGATGGTGCTTTCAGTCCTCGTCGCGCTGATTCTGAGCCCCGTGCTGTGCGGGCGCGTGCTGAAGCCCTCCCACGAACGGACCCTGATGCAGCGGCTATTCGGGTGGTTCGAAACCGGGTTGCAGCGTTTGACCCGGCGCTATGTCTGGCTGGTCGAGCATACCGTTCGTTATGTCTGGCGCTATAGTTTCATTTTTCTGGGCATCGTCGGCGTGGTCGCTGTCCTCTTCATGCGATTACCGAGCGGCTTCCTGCCGCCCGAGGACCAGGGTTTCGTCTGGCTCCAGTATCAATTGCCTCCCGGCGCCACTCAACAACGGACCATCGATGCGATGGAGTCGATCGAGAAATACTTTCTGGAGCAGGATGCGGTGGAGGGCATCTTTATAATCGCCGGTTCCAGTTTTGCCGGCAGCGCACAGAACGCCGGGCGAGCGTTCATCAAATTCAAACCCTGGAGTGAACGTGACCCCGAGACTCAAAGTGCCGGAGCCATCATTCAGCGGGCGAATCAGGAGCTCTACGATCGGGTGCGTGACGCGCGCGCGTTCACGTTCAACCTGCCTCCGATCCCCGCTTTGGGGCAGGCGCTGGGCTTCGATTTACACTTGCAGGATCGCGGAGCCATCGGCCACGAAGCCCTGATGCAGGCTGAGGGACAGTTGCTGCAGCGCGCGGCGCAAAGCCCCATTCTCACGAACGTGCGCCCGAACGGCTTGACCGATAATCCGCGCTACAAGCTCGACATCGATCGCGAGAAGGCACAGACCCTGGGCGTGTCGCTGGCGCAGATAAACCAGCTCCTGTCGGTGACCTGGGGCTCCCGTTACATCAACGACTTCCTGCATGAGGGGCGGGTCAAGCGGGTTTATGTTCAGGGTGATGCTCCTTTCCGGATGCTGCCAGAGGACTTCGACGAATGGTACCTGCGAAACACCGACGGCGGCATGACCCCCTTGAGCGAGCTGATCAGCGGCCGCTGGGAGTATGGCTCGCCGCGGCTCGAGCGTTTCAACGGACTTCCATCGCGCCAGATCTTGGGCGAGCCGGCGCCGGGCTACAGCACGGGCGAGGCAATGGCCGAGATGGAACGGCTGGTCGACCAACTGCCTGAGGGTGTTGACATGGCCTGGAGTGGTATGTCCTACCAGGAGCGGCAGGCGGGAGTTCAAGCACCGCTGCTCTATGGACTGTCGGTTTTGGTGGTGTTTCTGGCGCTGGCGGCCCTCTATGAAAGCTGGACGATACCGATTTCCGTCATGTTGGCGGTTCCGTTGGGCGTCCTTGGGGCGGTGCTCGCCGCCATGGTCCGTGGCATGCCCAATGATGTGTTCTTCCAGGTCGGCATCCTGACCACCGTCGGCGTGACGGCACGCAATGCCATCCTCCTGGTGGAGTTCGCCCGGACGCTGGAAGATCAGGGGATGGAGCTGATCGAGGCGACCAAGGAGGCTGCGCGCGTCCGCTTGCGGCCCATTTTGATGACGTCGGTGGCGTTCAGCATGGGTGTGGTGCCGCTCGCTTTTGCCACCGGGGCCGGTGCCACCACACGGATCGCCATTGGCACGGCGGTTCTCGGCGGGATGATATCTGCAACGATACTGGCGACCTTCTTCATTCCGCTCTTTTACGTCGCGGTTCGCCGTGTCACCGATTTCTTCAGCCAGCGCATCGGTACCACAGCGTCCCAACAGTCGGAGAAGGGGGCACATCGTGAATAGGGGATTGTTGTTGATGACCATGCTCGCGCTCTCGCTGGGCGGCTGCTCGCTCGCGCCCGAGTTCCCGAAATCCGAACCGGCGGCAGTGCCGCAGGACTGGTCCTCGACGACCCTGGTGGAAGGGAAGAAAATCCCAACCGACTGGTGGCGTCGCTTCGACGATCCGGCACTCGTTGACCTTGTTGAAGAAGCGCTGAGCGCCAACACGGATCTGCAACAGGCCGCTGCCCGCGTGGCCGAGGCACGGGCGTTGCTTACCGGCCGGCGGGCGGAGCGGTATCCGTTGCTGGAGATCGAGGGTAATGCTGCCCGCCAGTCCCTGAGCGAGGAGACCGTGACGTCTACCGGCCGTGGCGGGGAGACCTTCACCGATCTCCAGGTGAGCGGCGTGCTCTCCTACGAGCTGGACCTGTGGGGGCGACTCGCGAACGCCAGCGCGGCGGCACAGGCACGGCTTCTGGCCAGCGAGGCCAACCGCGAGGCGGTGCGGCTGGCGGTCATCGGCGAGGTGGCCAACGGCTACTTCAACCTGCGTGCCCTCGACCGTCAGATTGAGATCACCCAGCGCACCATCGCCTCGCGCCAGGATACAGTGGCGTTGCAACGAGTCCGGTTCGAGGCGGGTGGTGTTGACGAACTGATCCTGCAGCAGGCCGAATCACAGCTGGCAGCAGCCGAGGCCGAGCTGCCGGCGCTTCGCCGGCAACGCACGCTCCAGCACAATGCGCTTGCTGTACTTCTGGGGCGCAGTCCGCAAGAGATCGCCGAGCGGCCGATCACCGTGGCACGCCCGATCGAAGCGATCGATGCCCCTGGCAGTGTCCCGGCGGGCCGGCCCGCCGATCTGATGGTTCGCCGTCCCGACATCGCCGCGGCGGAACAGGAACTGGCGGCGACCAACGCCGAAATCGGTGTCGCCCGGGCCGCGTTTCTGCCCACGGTTTCGTTTGCCGGACTCCTTGGCCAACAAAGCGAGTCGGGCGGCAACCTGTTCGGGGGATCGGCATCCACCTGGCAGCTCGGAGGATCACTGCTCGGGCCGCTTCTGGACTTCGGGCGCGCCGAGTCCCTGGTGGGCCAGGCGGAGGCACGCCAGCGCCAGGCGCTGATCACCTATCGGGCGACGGTGCAGACGGCCTTTCGGGAAGTGCTAGACGCCCTGGCGGGGCTGCACCGCTCGGAGCAGCGCCTGCAGGCGCAGACCAACCAGATGGCGGCGCTGCGACGGACCACCGAACTGGCCCGGCAGCGCTATGAAGGCGGGGTCTCCAGCTACCTGGAGGTGCTCGATGCCGAGCGCGGCCTGTTCACCACTGAGCTCGCCCTGGTGGAGACCCGACGCGACCGCTTGCAATCCTCCGTGAACCTCTACCGGGCCCTGGGAGGCGGCTGGCAGGGACCGCTAGACGCGCAGGTTTTTACGGGATCGATGCCGAATTCTGCCGACACTCCGAAAGATCAGCAGGAATTCTGATGATGCAGACTACTAAAAAACTGGCGATGAAACAGTTTGTAAGTACAAGACTTGTTTGGGGCGCAGCCGCTGCGATTGTTATCGGCCTCGGTGCTTGGGCTTGGTGGTTTTCTCAACCACAAGGTTTGCCCGATGTGTTCGCCGCCAGCAACGGCCGTATTGAGGCGGTTGAGATCGATATCGCGGCCAGGACCGCTGGCCGGGTTAAGGAGATACTGGTCGACGAAGGCTACTTCGTCCGGGCCGGGCAGGAGCTGGTGCGGATGGATACGGCTACCCTGGAGGCGCGGCACCGGGAAGCCGAGGCGGAGCTCCAGCGCGCCCGGATCGCGGTCGAGACGGCGACAAGCCTGGTCACGCAGCGCGAAGCCGAGGCCGAGGCCGCCCGGGCGCTCATCGCCCAGAGAGAGGCGGAGCTCGACGCGACGCAGAAGCGGCTCGCCCGCACCCGGGAGCTCGTCACGAAAAACGCCGTCTCCGAAGCGCAGCTCGACGACGACCGCGCCGCGACTGAGGCGGCGAGGGCCGCGGTCGCCGCCGCGCAGGCGCAGGCCGCGGCCGCGCAGGCCGCCATTGGCCAGGCCCGATCGAACGTCGTCGCAGTCCAGGCAGCGGTCGAAGCCGCCCAGGCTACCCTCCAGCGCATCCAGGCCGATATCGACGACAGCGTGCTGAAAGCACCGCGCGATGGTCGTGTGCAGTACCGCGTCGCCCAGCCCGGCGAAGTGCTCTCTCCGGGCGGTGTGGTGCTGAACATGGTCGATCTCACCGATGTCTATATGACGTTCTTCCTGCCCACCGAGCAGGCGGGCGGGGTGGCGCTGGGCGCCGAGGCGCATCTGGTGCTGGATGCCCTCCCACAATACGTGATCCCCGCCAAGGTCTCCTTCGTTGCCGACGTCGCCCAGTTCACTCCCAAGACCGTGGAGACGGCCGAGGAGCGGCAGAAGCTGATGTTCCGCATCAAGGTGCGGATCGACCCGGACCTCCTCAGGAAGCACCTCCACCAGGTCAAGACCGGTCTGCCGGGCGTGGCCTATGTGCGGCTCGACCCGCGGGTGGATTGGCCGCCTGAACTGCAGACCAGGCTGCCGCAATGAGCCGGGATGTGCATGCACAGATCGAGGATGGCGGGGGCGCCGCCCTGCCGGTTGCCCGCCTGCGGGACGTGTCCTTGCGCTACGGCAAGATGCGTGCGCTCGACGAGATTACCATCGTCATCCCGGCGGGCTGCATGGCCGGGCTGATCGGCCCGGACGGGGTCGGTAAGTCGAGCCTGCTGGCGCTGATCGCGGGCGCCCGCGCGGTTCAGACGGGACGGGTCGAGGTGCTCGGCGGCGATATGGCCGATGCGCGCCATCGCTACGGAGTCGGCCCGCGTATCGCCTACATGCCGCAGGGCCTGGGGCGGAACCTCTATCCGACGCTCTCGGTGTTCGAGAACCTCGACTTCTTCGGCCGCCTGTTCGGGCATGACGGCGCCGAACGGGCGCGCCGCATCGAGGCGCTGACACGGGCCACAGGGCTCAAGCCGTTTCTCGATCGGGCGGTGGGCAAGCTATCCGGGGGGATGAAGCAGAAGCTCGGCCTCTGCTGCGCGCTGATCCACGATCCTGACCTGCTCATCCTCGACGAGCCGACCACCGGTGTCGACCCCCTCTCACGGCGCCAGTTCTGGGAGCTCATCGCCGGCATTCGTCGTTCCCGGTCCGGCATGAGCGTGCTGGTGGCCACGGCCTATATGGAGGAGGCGGCACGCTTCGACTGGCTGGCGGCGATGGACGGTGGGCGGGTGCTGGCCAGCGACACGCCCCAAGGCCTGCTGCAGAGCACGGGGGCGCATTGGCTGGAGGCAGCCTTCATCCGGCTGCTGCCGGAAGACAAGCGCCGAGATTATCGGGCGGTCGAGATTCCGCCGCGGCCGGAAGACGATGGCGATACCGCGATCGAAGCCCGGGATCTGACCATGCGGTTCGGCGACTTCACCGCGGTCGATCATGTCAACCTGCGTGTCCCACGGGGTGAGATCTTCGGTTTTCTTGGCTCAAACGGCTGCGGGAAGACCACGACCATGAAGATGCTGACCGGCCTCCTGCCGCCGAGCGAAGGCCGGGGCTGGCTGTTCGGACACGAGGTGGATCCGCACGACCTCGCGACCCGGCGCCGCGTCGGCTACATGTCGCAGTTCTTCTCGCTCTACACCGAGCTGACGGTGCGGCAGAACCTGGAGCTGCATGCCCGGCTGTTCCACGTGCCCGCTGCCGAGGTTTCAGGGCGCGTGGACGACATGGTTGAACGCTTCGACCTGGCGGCTGTGATCGACAGCCTGCCGGGCCGGCTGCCCCTCGGTCACCGGCAGCGCCTGTCGCTGGCGGTCGCCATGATCCACAAACCCGAGATGCTGATCCTCGACGAGCCCACCTCGGGTGTCGACCCGGTGGCGCGCGACGCCTTCTGGCGCAGGCTGGTCGAGCTGTCGCGCCGTGACGGGGTGACCATCTTTATCTCCACTCACTTCATGAACGAGGCCGAGCGCTGCGACCGCATCTCGCTGATGCATGCGGGCCGGGTGCTGGTCACCGACACTCCGGCGAATATCGTGCGGCAGAGGGGCGCGGAGACCCTGGAAGATGCATTCGTAGCGCATCTGGACGAGGCGTCGGGGGAAAACGAAGCCGACGCGGGGCAAACAGCGTCGCTCGATACGGTTAACGCGTCGGCAGGCCATGGCGAACCCCAGGGCTGGCGGCGCATGTTCGATCCCCGGCGCGTGATCAGCCACGCCCGGCGCGAAGGGTTGGAGCTGCGCCGCGATCCCATCCGGCTGACGCTGGCGCTGCTCGGCAGCGTCATCCTCATGTTCGTGATGGGCTATGGGATCAGCCTCGATGTCGAGGATCTCACCTTCTCGGTGCTGGATCGCGATCAGACCACCGTCAGCCGCGACTATACGCTCAACCTCAGCGGCTCACGGTACTTCGTCGAGCGGCCGCCGATCACCGGTTATGCCGATCTTGACCGGCGAATGCGCGAAGGTGACATCAGTCTGGCGATCGAGATCCCGCCGGGCTTCGCGCGCGACATCGCCCGGGGCCGGCGGGTCGAGATCGGCGCCTGGATCGACGGCGCCATGCCGACACGGGGCGAGACCGTCCGCGGCTATGTGCAGGGAATTCACGCCCACTGGTTGGCGACGAAGGCGCGCGAGGCCGGCTACGGCGAGGCATTGACGGGGCTGGTCAATATCGAGACCCGGTTCCGCTACAACCCGGACGTCAAGAGCCTGGTGGCGATGGTACCGGCGGTGATCCCGCTGCTGCTCATGCTGATCCCGGCCATGCTCGCGGCGCTCAGCGTGGTGCGCGAGAAAGAACTCGGCTCGATCACCAACTTCTACGTCACGCCCACCACGCGGCTCGAGTTCCTGCTCGGCAAGCAGTTCCCTTACGTGGTCCTGTCTTTCCTGAGCTTCCTGCTGCTCACGCTGCTCGCGGTGACCGTCTTCGGCGTGCCGCTGAAGGGCAGCTTCCTGACGCTGGGGGCGGGTGCGCTGCTCTATGTCGGTGCCGCCACAGCCGTGGGGCTGCTGATCTCCACCTTCATGCGCAGCCAGATCGCGGCGATCTTCGGCACGGCGGTGCTCACCATCCTGCCCGCGGCGAACTTCTCGGGCATGATCGACCCGGTCTCGTCCCTCGAAGGGATGGGTCGGCTGATCGGCGAGGTCTATCCGACGACGCATTTCCTGACCATCGCGCGCGGCACCTTCTCGAAGGCTCTCAACTTCTCCGACCTGCAGGCTGCCTTTCTTCCGCTGGCGCTGGCCGTGCCGGTTCTGATCGGGCTGTCTGCCGCGCTGCTCAAGAAGCAGGAGCGGTAGCCCATGCGCCTTGCCAATCTTTTCCATCTCTGTGTCAAGGAGTTGCGCAGCCTTGTTCGCGACCCGATCATGCTGGTGCTGATCGTCTATGCCTTCACCGTTTCGGTCTACACGGCGGCCACGGCCATGCCGGAGACCCTCAACAAGGCGCCGGTCGCGGTGGTGAACGAGGATCGCTCGCCGCTGTCATGGCGCATCGTCAGCGCCTTTTACCCGCCGTACTTCGTTCTCCCCGAGGTGATCGACCAGGCCGAGATGGACGCCCGCATGGATGCCGGCCTCGACACCTTTGCCCTCGTCATCCCGCCCAACTTCCAGCGCGACCTGCTGGCGGGGCGGCGGCCAACGGTCCAGCTCAATGTCGATGCGACGCGCATGAGCCAAGCCTTTACCGGCAGCGGCTATGTCCAGACCATCGTCACCGATGAGGTGCGCGCCTTCGCACAGCGCTACCGCGAGGTTCCGGAGTTGCCGGTCGATCTGGCGCTCAGAGCGCGCTTCAATCCCCAGCTCAACAAATCGTGGTTCGGCGCCATCATGCAGGTCATCAACAACGTGACCATGCTCTCCATCGTTCTCACCGGCGCCGCGTTGATCCGCGAGCGCGAGCACGGCACGGTCGAGCATCTGCTGGTCATGCCGGTCACGCCTTTCGAGATCATGACGAGCAAGGTGTGGGCGATGGGACTGGTCGTCCTTGCCGCCACCACTTTCGCGCTCACCGCCGTCGTGCAGGGCTGGCTGTCGGTGCCGATCCAAGGCTCGCTCACGCTGTTCCTGGCCGGCACGGCACTGCATTTGTTCGCGACCACCTCGATGGGCATCTTCCTCGGCACCGTCGCCCGCTCCATGCCGCAGTTCGCCCTGCTGCTCATGCTGGTGCTGCTGCCGCTGCAGATGCTCTCCGGGGGCTCGACGCCGCGCGAGAGCATGCCGGAGGCCGTCCAGTACATCATGCTCGCGGCGCCCAACACCCATTTCGTGATGCTGGCCCAGGCGATCCTCTACCGCGGCGCGGGCATCACGGCGGTCTGGCCGCAGTTCATCGCCATCGCCGCGATCGGAGCCGCCTTGTTCGGTCTGGCACTGGCGCGCTTCCGGCGCACCATCAGCAGCATGGCTTGAGCTTGCAGATGAGAAAGAAAATCGGGACAAGTCCGTTATTCAAGGGAAAATGGTTGACCACCTTGGTGGTGACTGTGACAGGTTCCATAGGATCGCTGCCGGCCCTCGCGGCCGACGAGACGGAAACCGGCACCCTGAGTCTAGTTTTCGAGAACGACCTCTTCTACGACACGGACGGCAACTACACCAACGGCGTACGCCCCTCGTGGCTGTCCTCCCCGGACAGGACGCCCGACTGGGCGCTGGACGCGGCCCGCTGGTTCCCCTTGTTCCCGGAGGGCGGTACCGTGCGGACGAGCTATGCCGTCGGACAGAACATGTATACGCCGGACGACATCGCGCTGAGGAACCCGCTGCGCGACGACCGCCCCTATGCCGGCTGGCTGTACGGCTCGATCGGGCTGATCGCCGAGACCGGCCGGCGGCTCGACCAGCTGGAGCTCACGCTCGGGGTCGTCGGACCGGCCTCGCTCGCCGAACAGACCCAGAAGATTGTCCACAAAATTACAGCTTCTCAGGAGCCGCGCGGCTGGGATACCCAGCTTAAGAACGAGCCCGGTGTGGTCCTGACCTACCAGCGCAGCTGGCGCGGCTTCGTCTCGGATTCGGTCTCCGGCTTCGGTTTTGACGTAACGCCGCATGCTGGCGTCGCCCTCGGCAACGTCTTCACCTACGCTAATGCCGGGCTGATGCTGCGCTTCGGCCAGCGCCTGCCGCTGGACTACGGACCGCCGCGTATCCAGCCGAACCTGCCAGGCTCGGGCTTCTTCGTGCCCCAGGACCGCTTCGGCTGGTATCTGTTCGCCGGCGTCGAGGGACGGTCGGTCGCGCGCAACATCTTCCTTGACGGCAACACCTTCCGCGACAGCCGCAGCGTGGACAAGGAGGCGTTGGTTGGCGACCTCCAGTTCGGTATCGCCATGACCTGGCGCAAGGTGCGCCTGAGCTATATCCACGTGCTGCGCACGCGGGAGTTCGAGACCCAGGAGGAGGCCGGCGATTTCGGGGCCTTCAGCCTCTCGGTACGGTTCTGAATTTCAGCCGCTGTTCGATCCGCCTAGACATAATGGCCCGCCCTGAGGGTAGGCGGGCTTCCCGCAACCGATTTGCTGAAGAGGTCTGCCTCCCACGGTATCGTGGGTTGCGCACCTGAGTGCGCCTATCCACATGTAGAACGCCTGAGGGCGATTGCTACAGCTCAGTACAGGAGGCAGACCATGGACAAGTCTATCACGGGTTTTGTCGGACTGGATGTGCACGCCACTTCCACAGCCATCAGCTTTGCCCCGTCCGGACGGGCCAAGCCGCGCTTTATCGGTACGGTGGGCGCCAAGCGCCCCCAGTTGACCCAGGCCCTCGCGCAGCTTGGTGAGCCGACGTCACTGGCCGTCGTTTACGAGGCCGGACCTTGCGGTTACACCCTGGCCCGGGAACTCCGCGACCTGGGCTATCACTGCGAGGTAATCGCGCCGGCCAAGATCCCCCGCCCACCGGGGGATCGGGTGAAAACCGACCGCCGCGATGCCCTGCAGCTGGCCAGCCTTGCCCGCGCGGGCGCCCTGGTCCCAGTGGTGGTTCCCGATGCGCGCGATGAGGCCATCAGGGACCTGTCCCGCGCTCGGGAGGACGCCGTACGAGCGCGCTTGAAGGCCCGCCAGCAGCTCAAGGCCCTGCTGCTGCGATACGACCGGCGCTATACCGGCAAGACATCTTGGACCGCGGCTCACGAACGCTACCTGGCGACGATCGCCTTCGACCATCCGGCCCAGAACATCGCCTTCGCCGAGTGCCGGCAAGCGGTGGGGGAATGCCAGGCGCGGGTGGAACGGCTGACCCAGGCCCTGGCGCAGCAGGTCGAGGCGTGGCGCATGCGGCCGGTGGTCGAGGCCCTGATGACCTTGCGCGGGATCGACTTCGTGGCCGCCGCAACGCTGCTGGCGGAACTGGGTGATCTGCGGCGTTTCGCCCGACCGCGCGATCTGATGGGGTATGTGGGGCTGGTGCCTGGCGAGCACTCCAGCGGCAGCCGACGCCGCCTCGGAGCGATCACCAAGACGGGCAACGGCCATGCCCGGCGGGTACTGGTCGAGGCGGCGTGGAATTACCGTTTCCCGGCCCGGATCAGCCGCGCCCTGCAAGTGCGACAGGAGGGCCAGTCGGCGGCGGTCCGGGATATCGCCTGGCGTGCCCAGCTACGTTTGTGCCACCGCTATCGCCGCCTCAGTGCCCGCGGCGTGCAGCACAACAAGGTCTGTGTGGCGATTGCCCGTGAGTTGCTTGGCTTCGTCTGGGATATCGGTCAGGGTGTAGCTCCTGAGGCCTGACGCGGAAGTTAGCCGCCAGGAGGTAGGCCATGATCACTTGAAGTGCACTAACACACGGTATCGGGAACGCGATGCGCGGACACGGTGAGGGGGATCCTCGGCCGGGCTATGTGGGCATCGCGGTCATTGACCGTGATGATCCCCGACACTAGAACGAGGCAGCCCCGCGACGCAGCAATGCAATGCGGTAACCAATCCGCGAATATCAGCGTGATCCATCGTCGTAATACGCTCCGCGCGTCGCGTTCCTGATACGGTGTGATTATCTCCCGCTTCATCGCTTGGCAACGCGGAGCACCGCGAGGGGTTGGTGCGGTTCACTTGACAGAGTGGGCCATATCAGCCCGGATTTTGCACGAAGGTAGGTAGAAAAACGGCGGAAACTCCTTAAAAATCAGTGTGCGACCATTGATTCAAAGAGACTTCCGCCGTGACAGAATGCTACCAGACTTCCCTCGAATTTCCATCCGTAAAACGCCGCGACCCTGCGGGCAACGCTGGATACGGTGATGGCACGCTATCCCATCCGGCGTGTGATTGCC
>NZ_BAAGXL010000006.1:0-290161 GCF_054779855.1 Haliea atlantica
AGGCAGTCGTACCTTCTCGTGATCAAAAAAGTGCTTGCAATAGAGGAGGAGTCCATACACGATCATTTGATGTTCTCCTTGTCTCGTCGGTAGGCGGTCGTCCGCCGGCACAGCATAGCCGAAAGCGACCTCAGTGCGATACGCGCCGCCACAGCAGCAGCTGGTTGTTGGCCGGCATGGGCTGCTGCATTTCCAGGCTGAGCCCGGAACCTGCGGCGAGGCTCTTGAGGGCCTCAAGATCGCGAATACCCTGGTTGGGCGATCGCTCTCTCAACCAGCTGTCAAAGCGCTTGTTGCTCTCGCTGGTGTAGCGGCCATCTTGATTGAAGGGCCCGTAGAGGCAGAAGCAGCCCCCGGCAGGGAGTAGATCGCCGACACCCCGGAACATGGCCTCAACCTCCGACCAGCTCATGATGTGCGCGGTATTGGCGGAGAACACGGCATCCACCTGAAGGTCCGGCCATGGCCGCTGTGCCACATCCAGGGCCAGTGCGGGCTGCTGCAGATTGGCGGGCGCGTCCCTCGCCAGGCGCTCGCGGCTTTGCCAGAGTGTCTCCAGGTGATCGCTCGGCAGCCAGTGCAGGTGGGGTAGCCCGGTGGCAAAATGCACTGCGTGCTGACCGGTGCCGGTGCCGATCTCCAGTACCCGTTTGCTGTGGGCAAGCCAGTCCCTGAGCACCACCAGAATGGGCGCTTGGTTGTTCTCGCAGGCCTGGGAAAAGGGCAGGTCGGAACTGTGCATGGCGTCCTCCTGGTACATGGGTCACTTGTGAGCTTGTGCAATTAGGCGTACCTGTACGCATAGCTGCCAGAGATCTTGCGAGACCAGTAATAAATTCCTATAAAACATTAGCATATACATTTATTTTTAAGTGAACTCTCATTAAGCTCTGTCGCTCGCACTTGCCGGTGCGGCGAGCCTTTGTTAGAAGGTACAAGAATCTGTTCATTTGTGCAGGGTCCCGCCATGGATGCCATGAGTTATTCCGCCTTTCGGCGCCATCTCGCCTCGGTGTTGGACCGGGTCAATGATGACCGCAAGCCGGTGCTGATCACCCGCCAGACCGGCCGCCCCGCGGTACTGGTCAGTCTGGATGACTACCAGGCCTGGGAAGAGATGGCCCACTTGACGCAGAGCCCGGCCAACACGGCGAGCCTGAACCGGGCGGTCGAGGCGATTGCCGCCGGGGAGGAGGTCCAGGGCGACCTGTTCGAGCTGTGACCCTCCATTGGTCGCCCGCTGCCTGGGAGGATTACCAGTACTGGTCCCGCCAGGCACCCCAGATCCACGCCCGCATCAATGCCTTGCTGGCGGATATCCGGCGACATCCGGAGACCGGGCTGGGCGCACCCCTGCCGCTGTTGGCGGGCTGGTCAGGCTACTGGTCCCGGCGCATCGACCGCAAGCACCGCCTGGTCTATCGGGTGGATGGCAAGCGCCTGCTGGTGGCCCAGTGCCGCTACCACGACGGCCATTTCCTGCGCGCCGCGGACGACTCGCTTTTCAACCCCCTGGAGACACTGGCATCATCGGCTTCCTGAGTTAAGCTGCATAAGATAACAACAGCCAAGGGGGGCGGGCATGCTGGCGCGCATCAAGCATTTTTTCAACACGGTTTCCACCAACTGGTCGGAGGATCCCGCGGCCCGGGGTGCCGCCAAGATGACTGCGGGAGCCGTACTGGTCGCGGAAGGCTTATTTGGCACCCTCCGCGGCGTGGCCAGTAGCGGCAAGAAAAAGAAAGGCGGTCTGCTCGGTGGTCTCTTCGGGGTTATATTCGGGGCGGTATTCATGGGTTTCGGGGGGCTGATGTCCCCCGATGAACTCGCGGACCCGGTGGAAGTCCAGGGCAGTATCGTGGACGTTGAGAGCGGTCGCGACAGCGATGGGCAGACCATGTACAGCGCGGTATACCAGTACACCGTGAATGGCGAGGACTACACCTTTACCTCCGGGGTGCGCTCGAGTGGCCGCCCGACCATCGGTAAGCCGGTGGATATTGTCTATTCCGCCAGCCAACCGGCGAACGCTTACCGCACCGACGGCCTGGACGGCAATTTCCACCTGATATTCCAGGGTACTGGCCTGCTGGTGCTGGTCTTGTCCCTGTTCAGTCTGTTGGTCAGCATTGCGCTGATTGTCCTCGGCGTGTGGCTGTTCCTGCAGGGGCGCAAGGACCGCGAGGAGGCCGGCAGCAGCCAGGGCTTTTTCGCCGATCTCATGTCCCTGGCGCAACGGGCCCGAGAGGGCGGGGTGGATGTCGAGCAGACCGCTGCGGGGCAGAAGGGCCGCAGCCAGGGTCTGGCGAGCCTGCTGGAGGGCGCCGCCGCAGGGGTTGGCGCCGGGTCTGCCAAGCCGACGGCGGCGCCTGGTGCGGATGACAGTGCCATGCCGGCACCGGATGCCGCCAGCCGCCGGGACGCGCCGCCCCCCACCGCGCCGCCCGAGGGCTGGTACCCCGACAGCGAGCAGCCCGGCATGTTGCGCTGGTGGGACGGAGCGCAGTGGACGGCGCATCGGCGGAGTGAATAGCAGCGGCGCGCTGCCAGCCACCGCCCAAAGCGAGGTTTCGCTGGCACTGTAGCGGCCACTTGATTTAGACTAACAGTTGTTAGTCTGCGTGCGTTTGCCCGGCTGTGCCGGTGCAAGCTGCCAATCGACGTGAATTCCTCCGCCAACGGGTTTTTCTGAATGACAGCATTGCAACGTTTCAGCGACAAGGTCGCCATCGTCACGGGTGCCGCCTCCGGTATTGGTCAAGCCACTGTTCTGCGCCTGTTGGCGGAGGGCGCCCGTGTGGTGGGCGTGGATACCAGTGCCGAGGGACTGGCGCAGACTGCCGACCGGGCCAGAGCGGCGTGTGAAGGCGACAACCGGGCTGCCTCTCCGCTGCTGCGCACCGTGGTCTGTTCGGTGGCCGACGAGTCGGCCGTCAAGGCGCTGGTGGCGGGTGTGCTCGAGAAAGAAGGGCGCCTGGATGCGCTGGTGAACATGGCCGGGATTCTGCGCTCGGAACCGACAACATCCACCTCTCTGGATCTCTTTCAGTCAGTTCTGAACGTGAACCTGATTGGTACCTTCCTGTGCTGTCGCGAAGCGCTGCCGGCCCTGCTGGAAACTCGCGGTTGCATCGTCAATGCGGCCTCGACCTCCGCCCAGTTCGGCCACCCCTACATGGCCGCTTACGCGGCCAGCAAGGGTGGCGTGTTTGCCCTGACCCGCACGCTCGCCTGGGAGTACCTGCGCCAGGGCGTTCGCGTCAACGCAGTCGCCCCGGGTGGCATCCTGACCCCGATGGTGGCCGCGCAGGGGGAGCGCATGGGGGAGTTCGACATGAGCCTGTTCGGCCACCTGTCGCGCCCCGATGGTGTGTTTGGCGCGCCGGAGAGTGTCGCGGCGGTGATCGCCATGCTGGCCTCGGACGACGGTGCCCACATGACCGGTGAAGTGGTCAAGGTGGATGGCGGTGTTCACAACTAGGGGAGAGTGGTGCCGGAGATAGGAGTCGAACCTACGACCTTCGCATTACGAATGCGCTGCTCTACCAACTGAGCTACACCGGCAGGGGCGCGCATTATAGCAAGAGCCGAAGGTCTTTGGGCAAGTGCCTGATGCCTCGCGGCTGCCCGGGATTCCGCTGCCGCTCGCGGGGCATTCCTGGGCATCCACAGTCGCATCAGGCGCCGTCTGCCAGCCAGGCCCGGATTTCAGCGAACAGCTCGCCGTTCTCCGCCAGGGCTTCGGTCGCCGGCAGGCGGTAGTGACGGTGGTAGGGCTGGGGTCGAAGCTCCCCGTAGGGGCTCTCCGCGCAGGGGTCGACATAGAGGATGCGCGCGCGACCCAGGCTGCCCCGCCAGGCCAGCTGGCAGAAGGGCAGCACCAGCTCGCTGCTGCCCACCACCAGTACCATATCGTCGCCATCCAGGCTGTCCATCCGCTCGAACAGCTCGGCGTAGACCGGGGCCGCTTCACCGAAGAAGACCACATTCGGTTTGTAGCGACCCGGGGTTCCGGCGTAATCGAATGCTTCGTAAGCCAGGGGCTGGGTCTGGCCACTGTCCAGATCGAGCATTTCCAGCAGAGTGCCGTGGATGTGGCGCACCTCGTTGCTGCCGGCTCTTTCATGGAGGTCGTCGACATTGGTGGTCATCAGTCGCACGCGACCGGGGAAGGTGCGCTGCAGGTCGGCGATGGCCCGGTGGGCGAGATTGGGTTCGACCCCGGCAAGGGCTGTCCGCCGCGCATTGTAGAAGCGGTGCACGAGTTCGTAGTTTCGCTCGAAGGTGTCGATGTGGCACACGTCCTCCACGCGGTGGTTCTCCCACAGGGCATCCGGGCCGCTGCGGAAGGTGGGTACGCCGGATTCCGCGGAAATGCCGGCGCCGGTAAAGATGGACAGCCGTCTGGTCATGGATGTTTTCTCCCGGTTGGCAGCGGGTTTCATGCTACCGGCAACCTCCCCCAAGGGGTAGGTTGAAACGCTGGTATCGGGATCGTTTACAGGCTATCGTGGGATCCCATGCGGTCTTTCATTTGCAAGCTTCTGACACCCCTCATCCTGCTCCTCCTCGTCGGTTGTTCCGCCGGGGAATCCAATGTCAGCCAGGGCAACCGCGAGGGCATTCTGCACTTCGGCAACGGCTCGGAGCCCCAGGGGCTTGATCCGCACGTCGTCACCGGCGTGCCCGAGAGCAAGCTCATCGATGCCCTCTACGAAGGGCTCACCCGCAAGAACCCCTGGACCCTGGAGCCAGAACCCGGAGCCGCGGCCAGCTGGACCTTCAGCGAGGACCGCCGGGTCATCACCTTCAAGCTACAGCCGGAGGGCCGCTGGTCCAACGGCGACCCGGTGACGGCCCACGATTTCGTCTGGTCCTGGCGGCGGGCCCTGGACCCGGCCATGGGCAACCTCTACGCCTACATGCTCTACCCGGTGAAGAACGCCGAGGCCTATGCCACTGGCAAACTGCAGGACCCGGAGCAGCTCGGGGTCAGGGCCCTGGATGACCACACCCTGGAGGTCACCCTTGTCGAGCCGACGCCTTATTTCCTGCAGCTGCTTGACCACTACAGCACCTTTGCGGTGCCGCGGCAGGTGATCGAACAGTTCGGCGAGGCCACCGATCGCTTCACCCGCTGGACCCGCCCGGGCAACATCATCACCAACGGGCCCTTCCGCCTCACCGAGTGGAAACTCAACCGCCGCATTGTGGTGGAGAAGAACCCCCACTATTGGGATGCCGAGGCGGTCCAGCTTAACGGGGTGGTGTTCTACCCCACCGAGAACCTGGTCAGCGAGGAGCGCATGTTCCGGGTCAACCAGCTGCACTACACCAACGACGTGCCGCTGGACAAGATCCCCGCCTACCGGGCCATGCCCGACAGCCCCTTCGTTGAGGCACCTTACCTGGGGACCTATTTCTACCTGCTCAACACCGAGCGCCCACCGCTGGACGATGTGCGGGTGCGCAAGGCCCTCTCCCTAGCGGTGGACCGGGCCAAGCTGGCGCGCAGCGTGATGCACGACCTGGTGACGCCGGCCTGGTCCATCACACCGCCCGGTACCCTCGGCTACCAGCCGCCGAAACTGTTTGGCTACGAGCCGGAGCGGGCCCGGGCGCTGCTGGCGGAGGCCGGCTACCCGGGTGGGGAGGATTGGCCCGGACTGGAGCTGATCTACAACACCAGCGAGAGTCATCGCAAGGTGGCCGTGGCCCTGCAGCAGATGTGGAAGGATGTGCTGGGTATCGAGGTGACCCTCTCCAATCAGGAGTGGAAGGTCTACCTGGACTCGGTATCGGAAATGAACTTTGACATGGCCCGCCGGGGCTGGATTGGCGACTATGTCGACCCGAACAACTTCCTCGACCTCTATCTCTCCGATGGCGGCAACAACAATACCGGCTTCTCCGACCCGGTCTACGACGAGATGATCCTGGAGCGGGCGCCCCAGGCAAAAACGCGAGAGGAGCGTTTCCGCATCTTTCATGCGGCGGAAACCCGGCTGATGGAAGAGATGCCGATCATTCCGGTCTACACCTACGCCAGCAAGCACTTGAAGCACCCCAGTGTGAAGGGGCTGCCCCCCAACCTGATGGACTTCGTCAACTTCAAAACCATCCGCCTGGAGCCGGTGGACGTGCACGAGTTCGAGGTACCCTGAGCATGTGGAAGTTCGTGGCCAGTCGCCTGTTGCAGGCCGTCCCGGTCATTCTCGCGGTGATCACGGTGACCTTCTTCCTGGTGCGCGTCGCACCGGGCGGGCCTTTCGACAGTGAAAAGGCCGTCATACCCGAGGTGAAGGCGGCCTTGGAGGCCCAGTACCGGCTCGACCAGCCGCTGTTCCAGCAGTATGTCGCCTACCTTGGGGACCTGGCCCAGGGCGAGCTGGGGCCCTCCTTCAAGTATCCTGGACGCAGTGTCAATGAGCTGATTGCCGCGGGCCTGCCGGCGACCGCGGAGCTGGGGCTCTACGCCCTGCTGGTGGCGATCTGCATCGGCGGTGTGGCCGGCGTGATCGCCTCGCTGAAGCCGAATACGGCCCAGGACTACATCCCCATGTCCCTGGCCATGATCGGTATCTGCATGCCGACCTTTCTGTTAGGGCCCCTGCTGGTGCTGGTCTTCGGCATTCACCTGGAGTGGCTGCCGGTTTCCGGCTGGGGAGATATGCCCGGCGACAAGTTGCTGCCCAGCCTGACCCTGGGTGCGGCCTACGCCGCGTATGTGGCGCGCCTGAGCCGGGCCGGGATGCTCGAGGTACTGTCCCAGGATTATATTCGCACCGCCCGGGCCAAGGGGCTCCCGGAGTGGCAGGTGATTACCCGCCACGTCCTGCGCGGGGGCCTGATGCCGGTGGTGGCCTTCCTGGGGCCGGCCTTTGCCGGGCTGCTGGCGGGCTCTTTCGTGGTGGAAACCATCTTCCAGATTCCCGGCCTGGGGCGCTTTTATGTCCAGGCCGCTTTCAACCGCGACTACACCATGATTCTCGGCACCACGGTTTTCCTGTCCACCCTGATCGTGTTGTTCAACCTGGCCTCCGACGTGCTGGCGGCCTGGCTGAACCCGCGTCTGCGCAGCCAGTTCGGGGAGGTCTGAGATGAACGAGCCGATTCTCGAGGCCGGCGCGGTGGAGCAGGGCACCTCCCTGTGGAAGGATGCCTGGATTCGCCTGCGTCGCAACCGCCTGGCGGTCTTCGGCCTGGTGGTGCTGGTCAGTTTCGTGATCCTGGCCCTGTTGACGCCCTGGATCGCGCCCTACGCCTACGATGACCAGAACCTGGACCTGGGGGCGACGCCGCCCTCGGCGGCGCACTGGCTGGGTACCGACATTTTTGGTCGCGATCTGCTTACCCAGATCCTCTATGGCGGGCGCATTTCCCTGGCGGTGGGTTTTGTCGCCACCGCGGTGGCGCTGCTGATCGGCGTGACCTGGGGGGCTGTGGCAGGCTATGTCGGCGGCCGTGTGGACGCGGTCATGATGCGCCTGGTGGATATTCTCTACGCGCTGCCCTTCATGATTTTCATTGTCTTGTTGATGGTGGTGTTCGGGCGCAACCTCCTGCTGCTCTTCCTGGCTATTGGCGCGGTGGAGTGGTTGACCATGGCGCGCATCATGCGCGGGCAGGTGCAGACCCTGCGACAGCAGGAGTTTGTCGAGGCGGCGGTTTCCCTCGGCCTGTCCCCGGCGACAATCATCTGGCGCCACCTGGTGCCCAATGCCCTCGGCCCGATCATCGTCTACACCACCCTGACCATCCCCAGCGTGATGCTGCTGGAAGCCTTTCTCAGCTTCCTGGGGCTCGGCGTGCAGCCGCCCCAGACCTCCTGGGGCCTGCTGATTTCCTACGGCGCTGAGACCATGGAGGAGTATCCCTGGCTGCTGATTTTCCCCGGCGCGGCCCTGACCCTCACGCTCTTTGCGCTCAATTTTCTCGGCGACGGCCTGCGCGATGCGCTGGACGTGCGCGGCTCCACGGACTGATCGCCCATGGCCCTGCTCTCCGTCAACGGTCTCAAGGTCGACTTCACCACCCGCAACGGCGTGACCCACGCGGTAGACGATGTCAGTTTCAGTGTCGACAAGGGCGAGATTACCGCCATCATCGGCGAGTCGGGTTCCGGGAAGTCGGTTGCCTGCTACAGCCTGCTGGGCCTGCTGCCCATGCCCCCGGCCAGTATTGAAGGGGGCACGGCAGAGTTCGAGGGGCGCGACCTGCTGCGCATGAGTGTGGCGGAATTGCGCGCTGTGCGCGGCCGGGATATCGCCATGGTCTTCCAGGACCCGATGACCTGCCTCAACCCCTACATGACCGTTGGCGATCAGTTGGTGGAACCCCTGCTGTGTCACCGGCGCATGCCCCGCGAGGAGGCGCGTGAGCGCGCTATTGCCTTGCTGGAGGAAGTGGGCCTGCGCGATCCCGGGACGACCATTGACCAGTATCCCCACCAGTTCTCCGGCGGCATGCGGCAGCGCGTCATGATCGCCATGGCGCTGATCAATGAGCCCAAGCTGCTGATCGCCGATGAGCCGACCACGGCCCTGGATGTGACTATCCAGGCGCAGATCCTGCGGCTGCTGGCGGATCTGCAGAAACGCCACGATGTCGGGGTGATCTTCATCAGTCACGACCTGGCGGTGGTGGCGGACATCGCCGACCACATCGTGGTGATGGAAAAGGGACGCGTGGTGGAGCGGGGTGACCGCCGGGCGATCTTCGAGAACGCGGAGCACCCCTACACCCGCAAGTTGCTGGCGGCGATTCCCGGGGGTAGCAAAGTGCCCGCGGAGTCCGTGGGCGAGGACCTGGTGCGGGTCGATCACCTGTGCACCTGGTTCGGGCAGGGCAAGCACCGCGAACCCGTGAAGGCGGTGGACGATGTCAGTTTCACCATCCGCAGGGGCGAGATCCTGGGCCTGGTGGGGGAGTCCGGCAGCGGCAAGTCCACCATCGGACGTTCCCTGCTGCGCCTGGTGCCGATAACCAGCGGTGAAGTGAACTTCGACGGCGTCGATGTCACTGCCCTGGAAGGCAAAGCGCTCAAGCAGATGCGCCGGCGCATGCAGATGATCTTCCAGGATCCCTACGCGTCCCTGAATCCGCGCATGACGGTCTTCGACACCCTGGCCGAGCCGCTGCTGCTGCACGGCATCGAGTCCCGCAAGAGCGTGGAGCAGGGCGTGCTCAAACTGATGGACGATGTCGGTCTGGCGCGCGCTTTTATCCGCAAGTATCCCCACGAGTTCTCCGGTGGCCAGCGCCAGCGCATTGCCATCGGCCGGGCTCTGGCCACGCGCCCGGAGTTTGTGGTCGCCGATGAGCCGGTATCCGCCCTGGATGTCACCATTCAGGCGCAGATTCTCGAGCTGATGCTGGCCCTGGGGAAGGAGTATGGCCTGACCATGCTGTTTGTCTCCCACGATCTCGCCGTGGTGCGACACATTGCCGACCGTATCATCGTGCTCTACAAGGGGCGCATCGTGGAGCAGGGGCCTGCAGAGCAGCTTTTCGAGCAGCCCGCCGAGGCCTATACCCGCCAGCTGCTGGAGTCGATTCCGGGTCGACAGCTGCTCTAGCGGGTCGCAGGGGGGCTTGCGGCTCCCTGTGCTGGGCCCGCGGCAGAGAATCTGGCGTCGAGCTTGGGAAAGGGGTGAGGTAAGATCCTCCTGCGTACGTCCATAAGTCAAAAGCTGCGAGATTACCGACGTGTCCCAAGCCGAATTCCCCGCACCCTGGCGGGCCAACTATGCACTGCTGTTGCTGCTGCTGGCCTATATCCTGTCTTTTATCGATCGCAATGTGATGGCGGTACTTATTGGCCCGATCCGCAGTGATTTCGCCATCAGCGATTTCCAGTACAGTCTGCTCCACGGCTTCGCCTTCTCCATGTTCTACATCGTCATGGGGCTGCCCATCGCGCGCCTGGCGGATCGCCACAGTCGCAAGTGGATCGTCACCGTGGGCCTGGTGGCCTGGAGCATGATGACTTGTCTGTGTGGCACGGCACGCAGCTTCTTCACTCTCTTTCTGGCACGCATCGGTGTGGGGGTCGGCGAAGCCACCCTGTCGCCGGCCGCCTTTTCCATGCTCGGCGACCTGTTCCCCAAGGAGAAGCTGGCCCGCGCGTTGGCCACCTACAGCCTGGGGATTACTCTTGGTGGCGGTCTCGCCTATGTGGTGGGCAGCACCGTTTACGAGTGGTTTGCCGGCGCCGAGCAGCTGGTCCTGCCGCTGTTCGGGGAAGTTCGCCCCTGGCAGATGACCTTCATCGCGGTGGGGGCTCCCGGTTTCATTCTGGCGATCTTTCTCGGGCTTCTGAGCGAGCCGGTGCGCCGCAGCGGTACCGCGCTGGGCGGTGTGCCGCCCTCCGGCGCGCCGGCATCTGGTGCCCCGGAAGTCCACCATGGTCTGGCCGAGATCGGCGCCCATCTGCGTCGGCACTTCCGTGCCTATGTCGCGCCTATCGGTTCGGTGGCGGTGCTCGGGATCCTGGGTTACGGCACCATGGCCTGGTATCCGGAATTCCTGATCCGGACCTTTGACATGCCGCGGGGGGAAGCGGGCAGCCAGTTTGGTCTGATGTTCCTGATCGCCGGAAGCGTGGGCACCCTGGTGGGTGGCTGGTCGGTGGAACCCCTGATGCGCCGTGGCTACCAGGATGCGCCCCTGCGCATCATCCTGGCGGTGTCGGCGCTGTGGATACTCCCTGCGGTGCTGGGTCCCTTGAGTGGTTCACCGACCATGGCGGTGTGGATGGCGGCTCCGATTGTGTTCTTCCTGAATGCCCACTACGGCGTGGGCGTTGCCGCGGTTCAGTTCATCACCCCGAATCGAATGCGCGCCCAGGTCTCCGCGTTGATGCTGTTTGTCACCAACCTGTTCGGCCTGGCTTTTGGGCCGACGGCGGTGGCCATGCTGACGGACTTTGTCTTTGGCGACGACCTGGCACTGCGCTACTCGTTGGCGGTGCTGCCGCTGCTGGTCTGTCCGCTGGCGATACTGCTCGTGCTTCAGGGCATGCGCGGCTACCGCCAGGCAGCCGAGCTGGAGTGAGGCGATGATGGCTGCCAAACGTCCGGGTGGCGCTCCCGCTGACCCACACTGTGCTAATCTCCGCGCCATGGATAACAAGTCGCCCCTGGAAGATCTCTACCTGAAGCATCGCGCCTCCCTGCAGCGCCATGTCCGCGGTACCCTGGATACCGGTGACGATGCCGATGATGTGGTACAGGAAACCTTCCTGCGCATGCTGAGCAATGAGGGCGCCGGCAAGCGCTTGCGGGATGCCGACTCTCCCGTGGCCTACCTGTTTCGATCGGCGCGCAACCTGGCGGTGGATCGCCTGCGCCAGCTGCGCGCCCGCGGCAGCCACCACAATATCGTCTACCTGGCGGCGGAGGCGGAGTGGGAGTCACCCGGGCCAGAGACGACTCTGCTGTCACGGGAGCGCCTGCAGGCCCTGCAGGCCGCGGTGCGGCGCCTGCCGTCCCGGCGTCGACAGGTTTTCTACCTGCACAAGGTGCGCCAGCTGACCTATCGGGAAGTGGCCGAGCACCTGGGCATCAGTGTCAGCATGGTGGAAAAACACATGATGAAGGCCCTGCGGCAACTGGACCGGGAGTTGGGGGGCAAGTCATGAGTCGCGCCGACCCGCCAGTCTCGCTGTTGCGAGAGGAGGCCCGAGCCTGGCTGTTGCGGATGAGTTCGGGGCAGGCGGGCCCCGAGGACGAACGTGCGCTGGAGGCCTGGCTCTCGCGCTCGGAGGAGCACCGGCGCCAGTTCGCCGAGGTGCACCGCCTGTGGCGTGAGCTCGACCAGCTGCCCGAGAGTGCGTGGCTGGAATCCGAGCCAGCGCGGCAGCGCCCCCGCTGGCTGCCCTTTGCCATGGCCGCTTCCCTCGCGATGGTGTTGCTCGCGGGCGGTCTGGTCTGGCGCAGTCTGTCGGGCGTGGCGCCGGCGCCGAGCCAGTGGCAGTATGCGACGCAGACCGCCGAGCTCCGCTCGCTCGCCCTGGAGGACGGATCTGCCATTGAACTGGGCGCGCGCTCGCGCATCAGCGTGGCCTACGGCGGAGACACGCGACAGGTGGTGCTGCAGGATGGCGAAGCCTTTTTCGATGTGGCTCGCGATGTCGAACGGCCCTTCCTGATTGATGTCGGCGTGGGCACGGTCCGGGTTCTCGGTACCGCCTTCAGTATCCATCGCAACGGCGGCCAGATCACCGTGGCGGTGGCGCGGGGTGAGGTCGCCGTATCCCGCGGCTCCCATCGGGCGACCCTGACCGCGGGACAGCGCCTGCGGCTCAGCCAGACAGAGCTTTATCGGCTGGAAGACCTGCCCACCGGGGAGGTGGCCACTTGGCGCGAGGGGCGGCGAGTGTTCCGCGACAGCCCCCTGGCCGATGTCGTCGCCGACCTCAACCGTTACAGCCCGGTGCCGGTGGTGATTGCCGACACTCGCCTGGCGGGGATGCGGGTGACCGGGGCCTTCGATAATTTCGCGGATGTCGCGGCAGTGCTCGAGACCATCGAGCTTTCGCTGTCGGCCCGCGTCACCCGAACCCCGGAACGGGTGCTGCTGCGCGCGCGCTGATGGTGTCGCGCTGGCTGGCACGGGTTGCGTGTTTGCTCTGCCTGTTCTGTGTGCTCTCCGCGCGCGCTACCGCGGGCGAGACCGACACGCGGGCCCTGGAACTCCCGCCCCAGCCGCTGTCGGAATCACTGCTGGCGCTGTCCGCCGAATTCGGCCGTCCGATCCTGTTTGCGACTGCGCTGACACGCGGCCTGCAGGCACCAGCGCTGGAAGGGCTTGCGGGGCTTGAGGAGGCACTCACCCGCCTGCTCGAGGGGCTTCCGCTTGCATTCCGCGTTGCCGCCTCCGGTGCCGTGGTCTTGTCGGCCGCGCCGGTCGCCACGGCGAAGGAGGCGTCCCTGCCGCCCGCGCCGGAGGAAGAGGTGCTGGTGACAGGCAGCCATATTCCGCGGGATTCCCAGAAACATCTTCCGCTACAGCGGGTGCGCGTGGACCGGGATGAAATGGCACTCAGCGGTATCGCCGAGCTGGGGGAACTGCTGGGTCGGCTGCCCTCGACCTCGGGCAACCAGATCCAGGTGCATAATCTCAACCAGCCGCTGACCGCCGGCGCGACCACGTTCAATCTGCGCAACCTGGGGCTGGGGGCGGCCCTGGTGCTCGTGGACGGCAAGCGCCCCGCCCGTGCGGCGGTTGCCACTACCGAGGGAGAGACCTTCGTTGATGTCGGCAACCTGGTGCCGGCTATTGCCCTGGAGGCTATCGATGTGGTGCACGGGGGGGTGTCGGCAATCTATGGTAGCGACGCAGTCGCGGGTGTGGTCAATCTCCAGACCCGGGAACAGTTTCGCGGGCTGGAACTGGCCCTGCGGCAGCAGTCCACGGATAGCGCCGATCAGGCAGACACGCGGGCCTCCGTGCTGGCCGGTCAGTGGTGGGGAGGTGGCGAGCTGCGCTGGCTGGGCGCGGCCAGCTTCCTGCATCGGACGGCGCTCTCCACCGAAGACCGCGCCTTTGCCCGCGGAACGGCGATCAGTAGTCTGGGATTTCCTGGAACCTTTGTCAGCGCCGACCAAGTGCTTGCGGATCCGGCCTGCGGAGTGGGTAACTCCCGGATCGACCCCGCGACCGGTTTTTGCCAGCTGGATATTTCCGGCTACTTCGACCTGACCCCGCGGGAACAGCGGCTGCAGTGGTGGACCCGACTGGAGCATGTTCCCTCGGCGACACAGCGAGCCAGCGTCACCCTGGCCTACAATCGCGCCGAAGTCGGCGTGCGAGCTTCTCCATCCTTTCCTTTTGCGCGACACATTCCCGAGGTGCCGGCCCACAATCCGGGCAATCCTCTGGGTGAAGCGGCCTATTTCTACGGCCGGGTGCTCGGCGTCGGCTCGCCGGCCTCGCTAACGGAAAGCGATTACCAGCACGCCTTTGTCTCGGCAGAAATCGAGCGGCACATGCCCCTGTTGTCCCTGCGTGCCAGCCTGTCCCACAGTCGCAACACCGCCGACTATGAACGGCGTGACACGCTCAGGCCACAGTTGGAGGCTGCCCTGGACGGGCGCGGCGGTCCCGGGGGCGACCAGTACTGGAACCCCTTGTACGGCAGTGCCAATGATCCCGCACTGGTAGAGAGTTTGCTCGCCGAGTGGGGGATGCGCGGTCGCTCCAGTCTTACCGTCGCCGAGCTGCTGGCATCCACCGACTGGTACACAACGGCGGCGGGACAACATGCCGTGGCGCTTGGCCTGCAGTTTCGTCGCGAGGGTCTCAGGCACAGTTTTGGCCGGGCCTTCAACGAAGGGCGCTTCCTGACCCTGGGAGGAGGACCGGACTTCGGCGGCAGCCAGCGGGTCAGTGCCCTGTTTGCGGAGTGGCACCAGCGTTTCAGTCCGGCCCTGAGCGTGGAGCTGGCACTCCGGCACGAGGACTACGATGGCCGCCTGGGGGTGTTTTCGCCCGGTCTCACCCTGCTCTGGAACCCGCGACCCGCGTTCGCCCTGCGCAGTGCCTGGAGCCGCTCCTTCGCCGCCCCGACGCTGTTCCAGCGGGTCGCCCGCCAGTCAGTGAGTACCGCGGTCAGCGATCAGCAGACCCTGAATACGCCGGTCTTCGTGAATATCGTCGCCGAGGGCTCCCGAGATCTGCAGGCGGCGGTAGCCGACGCCTGGTCAGCGGGGCTCAGCCTGGGAGAGGAGGGGGCCGCGTACCTGGATCTTGACCTGTGGCATTACACCGTCGACGACCTGATCTTCAAGGAGCCCGCGCAGTTGATTGTGGATGCCGCCCAGGCGGGTGACCCCTCGGCCATGGCGCGTGTGCGCCGGGACCCGCTGACGGGCCATATCGAGCGGGTGACCACGGCCTTTGTCAACGGTGCTTCGGTCCGCACCTGGGGGTTGGACGGGCACCTGGGCCGGCGGTATCAATTTGACGGCTTCTCCCTGGGCCCCTCGGCCCGCTTCAACTGGGTGGGCGCCTATCGGGTGGAGGATCATGTCCGAGGGCTGACGCGAGACGCCGTCGGCCAGCTCAATGCCACACTGCCTGGGGTGCGTGCCTTGCCGCGCTGGCGCGGGCAATTGCAGCTGGACTGGCAGAGCGGTGGTCACCAGGGGCGTCTGCAAGTGAACCACGTGGATGCCTACCGCGACGAGAGTGGGGAAGGCGGTGACATCGATAGCCACACCACGCTGGATGCCCACTATCGCTGGACCCGTGATGGCTGGAGTCTGGGTGCCGGTGTGCTCAATCTCACCGACAGGGACCCGCCGTCAGTGCGCGGTTTCCTCGGTTACGACAGCCGCACCCATGACCCCCGCGGCCGCCTCTGGTATGTGGAATTGAACCGGCGCATCTGAGCTGCCTTCTTCGGGGGTGGGGTAAATGCGCCCCGCTTGCGTCTCTCTGACGGGTTCCATCCATACATGGAGAGACACAATGAAAACACCCAGACTATCTGTCACTGCATCGACCGCGCTCGCCCTGGCGGGTTTTAGCCTCCTGCCGCTGGCGCAAGCCGTACAGGCTCAGCAGGAGCCAGCACTCGAGGAAGTGGTTGTCACCGGCAGCCATATCCGCCGCAAGAGCCAGTTTGATACCCCTTCGCCGCTTTCGGTCGTCAACCGCTCCGACATGCTCGACCAGGGGGCTTCCACGGTGGTCGACGTGATCAAGAACCTGCCGGAGAATTCCGGTGCGGAGTTCCAGGTCGACAACCTGAACCAGCCGCTCACCAGCGGGACCTCCAATATCAATTTGCGCAACCTGGGGCTGGGTTCGACCCTGGTGATGATCAACGGCCAGCGCCAGACGCTCAGTGCGGTGGCGGCCACCGATGGCAGCAGCTTCGTGGATACCAACTCCCTGGTGCCCTTCATCGCCCTGGAGCGGATCGAGGTGCTGAAGGATGGTGCCGCCGCGACCTATGGTTCGGATGCTGTCGCCGGTGTGGTGAATTTTATTACCCGCGACAACTTCGAGGGGCTGGAAATCCAGGGCAAATACCAGAGTGTGGACACCGGCAGCCACTCGGACAGCGAGCTGGGCATCATCTGGGGTGGCGGCAACGAGCGCACGCACCTGGTGCTCGCCGCCAGTTATTTTGATCGCGATCCCCTGCAGTCCGATGAACGCGAGTTTACCGAGGGTACTGCCCTGTCCAGCCTGGGCCAGCCCGGCACTTTCCTGACCAGCGAGGGCTTCCAGGTAGACCCCGCCTGTGGCGTGAGTGGCGGTTTTGTCCGCGCAAATGGCTTCTGCGGCTTTGACTACTCGCCCTACTTCGACCTCAGCCCCGAGGAGCAGCGCTGGCAGGCTTTCGGCAAATTGACCCACGACTTCAGCGAGACCACCACCGGCAAACTGGAAGTGTCCTACGCGGACACCGAGGTCGAAGTCATCGCCTCGCCGTCCTTCCCCTTTGCCACCTTCTTCCCCACCGTACCCGCACACAATCCCGGTAACCTGTGGGGCGAGGACGCGCAGTTCTTCGGGCGCGTCCTGGGTGCGGACGCGGGTCCGTCGGTCGCGGTCAATGAATACGAAACCGCCCGGATCGCCGGCTCCCTGGAAGGCAGCTTCCGCTCTGGCTGGTACTGGACCCTGAACGCGAGCTACAGCGAGCAGGAAGTGTTCTACGACAAGGGTGACGTGCTGCAGGATCGTGCGATTGCCGCCCTGGAAGGTCGCGGTGGTCCCAACAACGACCAGTACTGGAATCCCCTCTACGAGGGCGAGGATGACCCCGCGGTGATTGCCGACATGTTCGGCTCCACCGGCTTGCGCGGCGAGACCAGCCTGTATACCGTGGATGGCATCGTATCCGGCGACTTGATGGAGATCAGCGCCGGCACCGTCCAGGCGGCCTTTGGCGTGCATTACCGCGATGAAGACCTCGCCCATGACTGGAGCGACGACTTCAACAACCGCGCCTTCCTCAACCTCTTTGGTGGCCCCGACTACAGTGGCAGCCGCGACGTCTACGCCCTGTTCGGCGAGTTCAGCATTCCCCTTGCCGATACCCTGGAAATGCAGGCCTCCGCGCGTTACGAGGACTACGGCTCCGGGCTCGACAGCCTGGACCCGAAACTGGCTCTGCTGTGGCGCCCGAGTGACCAGTGGTCGGTGCGCGGCAGTATCGGGACGGCTTTCCGTGCGCCATCACTGTTCCAGACCATCGCCACCCAGGCCACCCAGGCCAACATGTATGATCCACTGAGCGACAGCACGGTGTATCGCTCGGTGCAGACAGTCGGCAATCCGGACCTGGAGCCGGAGGAGGCGGATGTCTTCAACACCGGGGTGACCTGGGCGCCGACCGATGCCCTGGAACTGAGCCTCGACTACTGGTACTTCAAGTACGACGACCTGATCGTGAAACAGGTGCCGGATGTCGTGGTTGCCCAGGAAGTCGTAGACACCCAGGCGGGCTTGCAGGGCACCGAGGCACAGCAACGCGTGATCCGGGATCCTGCGAGTGGCTTGATTACCTTCGTCAAGACCGACTTCATCAATGCCTCGTCGGCCGAGACAGATGGCCTCGACCTGAGCTGGACCTATCGTTTTGCCCCGCAGGGCATGGGGGACTTCCGCTTCGGTGGCACCTGGACCTGGATGAACCGCTACGACCTGCGGGAGGGGCCGGATTCCCCCGAGATCGACGCCGTCGGCAGCCGCAACCGGCTGAACTTCGCCCGCTCGATGCCCGAGTGGCAGGGCAATCTCAATCTTGCCTGGATGCAGGGGCCACACAGTGCGGCGGCTTACCTCCGCTACACCGACAGCTACGTGGATGATGGCAACGATACCCGGATAGACAGCCACACAACCCTCGACCTGCGCTATGCCTACGATTTCGAGCAGCTGGGTGAGGGCAGTGCCACGATTGCCGTTGGCGCGATCAATGTCACCGACGAAGATCCGCCCACGGTCAACGACCTTCTGGGCTACGATACCAAGGTCCACGATCCGCGCGGGCGCATGTTCTATCTGAACGTCACCTACGCTTTCTGAATTCCGGTCATTTGCCGGCGGGGCCTGTGTGCCCCGCTTTTTTTTGGGAGACACGCATGTCTGAACAACGGATCGACGCGCTGGAGCGAAGGCTGCAGCGCGCCGAAGATGAACTGGCCATTCGCAACCTGATCGCCCGCTATGGCATGGCGGTGGACTGCGGCGACGTGCAGGCTGCTCTGGACTGTCACCTCAGTGATGCCGTCTATGTCGTCTCCGCGCCGCGGGCGGGCCGGGAGGAGAGCGGGACGAATGCGGATCTCGATCTGCGCGGCCACCAGGCCATTCGCGAGATGTTGAGCTCGGAGCTGCACCAGTCGCTGTTGCCGGGTTGTGCGCACACCGTCGGGCCCCTCACCGTCGAGGTGGAAGGCGACGTGGCGCAGGCGACCGGCTATTCCCGGCTCTACCACAGCAGCGAGGGACCGCCCCAATTGATGCGCCTGGGGGTGAATGCCTGGGAGCTGCGTCGTCACGCGGGGCGCTGGTACATCAGCCGGCGCACGTCGCGCCTGGTGTCGGAGTCTGCGGCGCAGGCGCTCCTGCAGGGCGCGGCCTGGGTGCCTCAGGCGTCCTGAGTCGGCGGCCTTCCCGGGGGCAAGCGCGGAAAAGTCGACAAAGCATTTGACGGTCGGCTTAATTGGGATTATTTTCCCAATTATGGACATGCCAATTCAAAATGCGCTCGCCGAGGGCGTACTCAAGATCCTGCGACCGCTGGCGCGCATCCTGCTTTCCCACGGGATGGCCTGCGGTACCTTCACCGAGTTGGCGCGGCGCGCCTTCGTCGACGCCGCTTTCGAGCAGTTGCGCCGGGAGGGGCATCGCCCGACGGTATCCAGTGTTTCGGCCCTGACCGGGCTCAGCCGCAAGGAAACAGCGCGGTTGAGGGACGCGGCACCGGAAGAGGATGTCTCCAACCAGCAGCGTTACAGTCGGGCGATCCGCGTGATCAGTGGCTGGGTCAACGATCCTGCCTTCCTGGATCACGAGGGCCAGCCTGCGGTACTGCCCATGGAGGGCGAGTTCGGCAGTTTCACGGCACTGGTACGGCAGTACAGCGGGGATATCCCGCCGGTGGCGATGCTGCAGATTCTCCAGGCCAGCAACAATGTCGAGTACGCCGGGAGCAAGGTGATGTTGCGATCGCGCGCCTACATTCCGATGGCCACGCCCCTTGAGCGCATCGGAATTCTGGGTACCGATGTCGCGGAGCTGGTGCAAACCATAGGACACAACCTGGCGGCGGAGCCCGAGCGCCGTTACTTCCAGCGCAAGGTGTCCAACTACAGCCTGCCGCGGGCGGCACTGCCCGCGTTCCGGGATCTCACCACCCGTCAATCCCAGGAATTGCTGGAAGCCTATAACACCTGGCTGCTACAGCACGAGACAGACAGCAGTGAAGATCACGCCAACCCACCGGCTTATGTCGCCGTGGGCATCTATTACCACGAGGATTCTCCCGGGGAGGTACAGTCATGACAGAGGCATATCGGAACAGAACCATTGCTACGGCGAGTGCGCTTTCCCTTGTCCTCGCTGCCTGCGGCGGCGGTGGCGGTGGTGGAAGCGACCTGGCAGCCAACAACCCGACACCCACCGGTGGCGGCATCGGGGGCTCGGGGCAGTCGACTACCAGCAGCGGCACGATCGACGGCTTTGGCAGCATTTTCGTCAATGGTGTCCGGTTTGAGACAGAGGACGCGGAAGTCATTGTCGATGGCGAAACGCTCGACGAGCGGGCCCTGCGCCTCGGCATGGTGGTGGCCGTCGCCGGCGAGATCAACGCCGATGGTCGCAATGGCGTGGCTCGTCAGGTGGTCTACGACAATGAAATCCGGGGCCCGATCGCCGCCATCGAAGTGAGTGCCGACGGCGACACCAAGTTGCTGACCATCCTCGGTGTGAAGGTGCTGGTGGAGCGCCTCTCCACGGTGTTCGATGATGTCACCTTCGATACACTGGCAGTGGATGACGTGGTTGAAGTGTCCGGCTTCATCGGCCGTGGCGACAGTATCCGGGCCACCCGCCTGGAGCGCGAGGAGCGCTTCGTGCCGGGGCAGACGCGGGTCGAGGCGCGGGGGCGCGTCAGCGCTCTGGTCGGCGATCAGTTCCAGTTGGGCAGCGTACTGGTGGACGCCAGCCAGGCCCGGATCGTGGGTGAGGGCGGCAACAGCCCCCTGGCCGAAGGAGACAGCATCAAGGCCATCGGCACCCTCGAAGGGGATGTGCTGCTCGCCGAGCGTATTGTGCGTGCCCCCGGCCTCGCCGTGAGTGTCGGTGATGTCGAGGATGCGGTGCGCATTCAGGGGACGATTACCGATTTTGTCGATCCCGGCAATTTTCTGGTCAACGGCATCCTGGTGGATGCCAGTCAGGCGGAGCTGTTACCCCGCAGCCTGGTACTCGACAACGGTCTGGTGGTGGAAATTACCGGCCGCTGGGAGGGTGATGTCCTGATTGCCGAGCGCTTGGTGTCCCGCCGTGGTCGCATCGAGATCGAGGCCGATGTGAGTGGCGTGGATGCCGAAGCCGGTATCGTGACGCTCGATCTTTTCCCCGGTGACATCAGCGTACAGGTTGACGCCCGCACCCGGCTGCGGGATGACGACGATAGCAACCGGCGCCTGACCCTGGCGGACATCATGCCCGGCAATTTCCTCGAGGTGGAGGCACAGTTGCTGGATGGCAACCTGGTGGCGACCAGTCTGCGCCTGGAGGACGAGCAGGACGACGACCGTTTGCAGGGGCCGGTGGAGGCCTTCACCGCGGGCGTGGATATCACCGTGCTCGGCGTCACCTATCTGGTCGGAGGTAATACCGAGTACGAGGATCGCAGCGATATCGCGCTGACAGAGCAGGCCTTCTTTGACAGCCTGCAGGTGGGCGACCTGGTGGCTATCGAGGATGACGAGCTGGCCGACGGCATCGCCGACGAGATCGAGTTCGAAAACCGCGAACTGCTGGATGGCGAGCGCGAATTCCTCTGCGATGATGACAGCTGCGATGACACCACCGAGGATGAGGGTGGCGACGATGTTAGCGAGGAAGACGATCTGAGCGGTGAGGACGAGGGCGAAGACGACCTCGCGGGTGAGGATGACCTCACGGGTGAGGATGACCTCACCGGCGAAGATGAGTTCGAGGAGGAGGATGCCTCCGAGGGGGCGGATGATCTCAGTGCGGAAGAGGTGCCGGAGAACGAGGCTGCAGGCTAGTCGCTGCGGCCCTCTGCCGGTGTGTTCTGTGCCAGCAGTTTGCGCTGCTCGCTATCGCGGGCGGCGAGCATCGGCCTGAGCTGGCTGGAGAAGCGCTGTGCAAAGCCCAGCAGGGCATCCGAAATCGGTGCCCTGGGGTCGTCGGAGCGGCTCGGGAACAAGCGACCGGTCGCCGCCTGCAGGGGCGGGCTGGCCGGAATCTCATCGGGCGCCAGGCCGAGAAAGCGGTAGAGGGCATTCGCCGTACCCAGTGGGTCCCGCGCCAGGGTTTCGTAGTCGACAATGTGCACCGGGTTGGGCAGATGTGCCGCCCAGTAGTCGATCAGGCTTTCCGCCCGGGCCAGTGCCCTGCCGATACCGGCCAGGTTGTAGCTGTAGCCGTGCCCGGTGCGAAAGTGCTTGAAGTACAGGGCGATGCCCAGTTCGGCCGCTTCCCGGCGGCACAGAATGATCGGCACCTGCGGTTGCAGCATGCCCAGCAGCCCCAGCCGCGGCAGGTTGGCGGGGGAGGTGTCCACTAAGCGGGTGCTGGCATCCGCCTGGCGCCCGAGAATATCGTGGCTGGCGCGCAGCAATTGCCGGGATACCTGCCGGGCGGATTCCCGCTGGCCTGGCTGCCGCAGCCCGTGAAGATCCAGGCCTGCAGCAGCCTTGCGCACCAGGGCCAGCTCGCCACCGCCGTGCAGGCCGGGATGCCGGCTCAGCAGGGCTTCCACCAGGCTCTTGCCCGAGCGCGGCAGGCCCGCGACCACGACCAGGGGGCAGGGTGTGGATGTCACACCGGGGATCGGCGCCCAGCGTTCTCGCGGGCTGCTCAACAGTCCCGGCGGCAGACGGTACTCTTTGGCATCACTCTGCAGCGTGCCGGCCAGGCGCCGGTTGGCCTGTCGGTAGAATTCGAAGCCGGTGGCGTCGCGGTCTGCCTCGATGTGGATCTGCCCCAGCAGGAACAGCGCCCGGGCCTGCGCCAGGGGGCTGAGGTTGTTGTCCAGGGCGTGGGCCAGCAGGCTGACGGTGGCCTGGCTGTCCGCGGGCAGGGGGTGGTGGCGCAGTTGTGCGCGCCAGGCGGAGATCAGGCCCGGGTCGCAGCGCGTTGCGGCCTGGAAACAGCGCAGGGCCTGTTCCGGTTGCTCCCGTCGCTCCAGCAGGTTGCCCAGGTAGAGGTGAAGGTGGCCGTCCTCGGGATAGCGGGCGAGGGCGTCGCGCAGGCAGGCTTCGGCCTCGTCGGGTCGCTGCAGGCCTTCCAGGGCGCGTCCATGGAGCCCCAGCAGGGCGGCGCTTTCCTCGCCGCGGCTGAGTCGGGCGCGGGTCTGGGTGAGGACGTCGGCGAAGTGGCCATCTCGGAGGGCCTGCTTGAGGCGGTTCAGGCGCTTGTTCCGGGCGGCCACGGCGGCGGCTTATCAGGTGGCGCTGACGGCAGCGATGTCGCGGATGCGCGACACCATGGCCCGCAGGCCATTGCCACGGGTTGGTGTCAGGTGGCGCAACAGGTCGAGCTGGCGGAAGTAGTCGTCCATGTCGAAGGCCAGTACTTCCTCGGGCGTGCGGTTATTGCAGGCCGCCAGCACCACCCCGAGCAGCCCCTTGACAATAAAGGCGTCGCTGTCGGCATCCAGTTGCAGTCGCCCGTCCTGCATCCTGGCTTCCAGCCAGACTTGGCTCTGGCAGCCGCGAATCAGGCGGTCTGCCGTGCGCAGCTCATCGGGCAGTGGAGGCAGCTCGCGGCCCAGCTCGATGATGTACTGGTAGCGCTGCTCCCAGTCGTCAAAGAATGCCAGGTTGTCGAGTATGTCGGCGCTGGTGATGCTGCGCCCGAAGGGGTTTTCCTTGGCCATCCCTTGCTCCCGTCTCAGTAGAACATGCCCGTTTCCAGCTGGGCTTCCTCGGACATCATGTCCCGGGACCAGGGTGGGTCGAACACCAGCTCGACCTTGACCTGGCGCACATTGGGCACCTGTGCCACGCGGTATTCGACGTCGCCGACCAGCACCGGGCCCATGCCGCAACCCGGTGCCGTCAGGGTCATGCGGATGGATACCGTGCCCGCGTCCTGGTCAACCTCCATGGCGTAGATCAGACCCAGGCTGACCAGGTCCACCGGAACCTCGGGGTCGTAGACAGTCCCCAGGGCTTCCCAGACCTGCTCTTCACTGATGCGGCCGTCCGTCGGCGGCGTGAACTTCAGGACCTGTGGTTCCAGGCCCAGGGCGTCGGCATCGGTGCCGTCGACGCGGACCATGTTGCCCTCGTGAATCACCGTGTAGTTGCCCCCCAGTGCCTGGGTCAGGGTGACGAAACTGTGGGCGGGAATGGTCACCGGGGTACCGACCGGGACCAGACGCCCGGGACAGTCCCGGCGGGTGGTGAGCAGGGTGCGTTCCTGGGCACTCATGGCAGGTCTCTTCTGGTCAGTTAATGCTGAAGCTTTCGCCGCAGCCACAGGCCGCGGTGACATTGGGATTGTGGAACTTGATCGTGCGGTTCACACCTTCCTTCTCGAATTCCAGCCGGGTGCCCTGCAGCACCGGTAGCGACTTGGGATCGACATACACGGTGATGCCGTTCTCCAGACGCAGGGCCAGGTCGTCCGGCTCACCGTTGTCGACTTCGTCCATCACATACATGTAGCCGGTGCAGCCACTCTCCTTGACGCTGACGCGCAGGGCGGGCTTGCCGGCGCGATCCAGTTGGCGCTTGAGAAAGTCGGCGGCTGCGGGGGTGACCTGCAGCGCTTCGGTGGTCACATCAAAAGTGGCAACGCTCATGGCTAACCTTCCGGGTTGATCAGGCGAACAGGCGCCGGGCCCGGTGAATCCCCCGGGCCAGGCGCTCGATGTCGTCGGGTGTATTGTACAGGGTGCAGGCGGCGCGCACGGTGCCCGGCAGTCCCAGGCGCGACATCAGCGGCTGGGTGCAGTGATGGCCGGTGCGCACGGCAATGCCCTGTTCGTCGAGCAGCATACCGAGATCCGCGGGGGGCACGCCATCGATGATGAAACTGAAGATGCCCACGCATTCCGCCGGCTGGCCGATACGGCGCAGTCCCGGGACATCCGCGGTCAGCTCGAGCATCTGCGCCAGTAGCCGCTTTTCATGCTGCGCCGCTGCCGCCAGGTCGATGCCCCCGAGATAGTCGAGGGCGGCGGCCAGTCCGATCGCGCCGGCAATGTGCGGTGTGCCCGCCTCGAAACGGAAGGGCAGGCTGTTGAAGGTGGTGCCCTCGAAACTCACGGTTTCGATCATTTCGCCGCCGCCGAGGAAGGGCGGCATGGCTTCCAGCACGGATTCCCGCCCCCAGAGCACGCCGATGCCGGTCGGGCCGAAGACCTTGTGCCCGGAAAAGGCGTAGAAGTCGCAGCCAATCGCCTGCACGTCAACCGGCATGTGGGCCACGGCCTGGGCCCCGTCCACCAGGGTGAGAGCACCGGCGTCGCGCGCCCGGCGGCAGATTTCCGCCACCGGGTTGACGGTGCCGAGGGCGTTGGAAACGTGGTTGACGGCCACCAGCTTCACCCGTGCATCCAGCAGGGCGTCGAAGGCCGCCAGGTCGATGTCGCCGGCATCGCTCACGGGAATCGGGACGACTTCGGCACCAGTCGCCTCGGCGACCAGCTGCCAGGGTACGATATTGGAGTGGTGCTCGAGCCAGGAGACCAGGATGCGGTCTCCCGCACGCAGGTTCTGGCGTCCCCAGCTCTGGGCCACCAGGTTGATCGACTCCGTGGTCCCCCGGGTCCAGATCACCTGGTGGGCAGCGGGGCTGTTGAGGAAGCGAGAGACGGTTTCCCGGGCCGCCTCAAAGGCCGTGGTGGAGCGGTCGCTGAGCGCGTGCACCCCGCGGTGGACGTTGGCATTGTCGTAGCGGTAGTAGTGATCGAGCGCCTCCAGCACCACCGCGGGCTTCTGGGTCGTGGCGGCGTTGTCCAGATAGACCAGCGGCTGGCCGTTGACCGACTGCTGCAGGATCGGGAAATCCTCCCGCAGCCGGGCAGCGTCGAAAGGGCGTGTCTGCGGCGCGTTCACAGCAGGTGCCTCGTCAGTCTGGGGTTGCGGGCAAAGCGGCTCGCCAGCAGCGGCTTGACGAAGTCGCGCACCGCGGCGCAGGGCAGATCTTCCACCAGCTCGTTGATGAAACCGTAGCTGAGCATCACCTCGGCCTCTTCGCGGGGCACGCCGCGGGTGCGCAGGTAGTGCCGGGTCATCGGGTCCAGCTGGGCCACCGTGGCGCCGTGGGCGCACTGCACGTCATCGGCGTAGATTTCCAGCTCGGGCTTGGTGTTGACCTCTGCCTTGTGGCTGGTCAGCAGGTTCTTGTTGCTCAGCTCCGCGCGGGTTTTCTGCGCCTGTGGGTGGATGTGGATGCGGCCGTTGAAAATCGCGCTGGCCTCGTCGCCGACAATCCCCCGGAAACGCTCGCGACTGGTGCAGTGGGGCACGCTGTGTTCGATGCAGGTGTGGTAGTCGACCGTCTCGCTGCCGCGGGGCAGGTAGATGCCGTCCAGCTCGCAGTGTGCACCCGCCCCCTGGTGGTCGACCACCAGATCGATGCGCTTGAGGTCACTGCCGAGGGCCAGGTGGAAGCCCTGCAGCTGGCTATTGGCGCTCTGGCGGATATGCACGCCGCCGATGTGCACCGCGTTGTCCTGCTCCAGATGCAGGCGGCAGTGCTGCAGCCGCGCACCCTCGCCGAGCAGCAGTTCGCTGACCCCGTTGGTAAAGGCGGTGGCGCCGGTGTCGCTGCTGGCGAAGGTTTCCACCAGGGTGGCCTCGCTGTGGGCGCCGCAGTTGACCAGCAGTCGCTGGGACAGGGCCAGGGCGGCGTCGGCTCCGCTGGTCAGCCACACGATCTGGATCGGGGCTTCCAGCCGTGCATCGGGCTGGATATCCAGGAACACGCCGTCTGCGAGGGTGGCCTCGTTCAGGGGGACAAAGACATGCCGGGAACCGGCCACGGCGCTGCCCAGCAGCTCGCGAATGCGCGCCGCCTGCGCGTCGTCAGCCTCGGCAAAGCGCACCACGGACAACCCGTCGGGCAGCTCTCGCGACGACAGAGCGGGGCTGTAGTGACCGTCGGTGAACACCAGGGTCGGGCCACCCAGTTGCGGGAACTCGATATCGCTGACATCGGTGCTGGCACTGTCCCGGTCGGCCGCCACGAAGCGCTGTTGCAGGGCCTGCAGGCTGGTGTATTTCCAGGCCTCGGTCTTGCGGGTCGGAAAGGGGGTCTGTTGCCAGGCCTCGCGACCGCGCTGCTGCAGGGGGCGCAGCCATGCGGGGGCGAGCTCAGGCGCTTCCCGGATCGGCTGTTGCATGAAATCCGACATCAGGCCGCGTCCTCCAGCCAGGCGTAGCCGCGCTCTTCCAGCTCCAGCGCCAGGGACTTGTCGCCGGAGCGGACGATGCGGCCCCCGGCGAGGACATGCACATGGTCCGGCTCGACGAAGTTGAGCAGGCGCTGGTAGTGGGTGACCAGGATAAATGCGCGTCCTGCATCGCGCATTTCGTTGATCCCGCGGGAAACCACCTGCAGGGCGTCGATGTCCAGACCGGAGTCGGTTTCGTCCATGATGCACAGCTTCGGTTGCAGCAGCATCATCTGCAGCAGTTCGTTGCGCTTCTTCTCGCCGCCGGAGAAGCCCTCGTTGACCCCGCGCTTGAGGAAGCTCTGGTCCAGGTCCACGGATTTGCAGGCTTCGCGGGCCAGCTTGAGGAAATCGACGCTGCCGATGGCCTCTTCACCGCGGCGCTCGCGAACCGCGTCTACCGCCGCCTTGAGAAACTCCATGTTGCTGACCCCGGGGATCTCCACCGGGTACTGGAAGGCGAGGAACAGGCCCAGCTGGGCGCGTTCTTCGGTGTCCATGGCCAGCAGGTCCTCGCCCAGGAACTGCACCGAGCCGGCGCTCACCGAGTAACCGGGCCGGCCGGCGAGGACGTGGCCCAGGGTGCTCTTGCCGGAGCCGTTGGGACCCATGATGGCGTGCACTTCACCGGGGGTCACGGTGAGGTTCAGGCCCTTGAGGATGTCCTCGTTTTCCACTCTGGCGTGCAGGTTGTCGATCTTCAGCATGTCAATTAACTCCGTTGTGCGGCGGCGGTGCCGCCCTTGGGCGCTTCAGCCCACTGATCCTTCGAGACTGACTTCCAGCAATTTGCCGGCCTCCATGGCGAACTCCATTGGCAGCTCCCGGAACACCTCCTTGCAGAAGCCGTTGACGATCATGGAGACCGCCTTCTCGGCATCCAGGCCCCGCTGCTGGCAGAGGTAAAGCTGATCGTCACTGACCTTGGAGGTCGTGGCCTCGTGCTCGACCACCGCGCTCGGGTTGCGGCTCTCGATATAGGGAAAGGTGTGCGCCGCGCAGCGGTCGCCGATCAGCAGGGAGTCGCACTGGGTGTAATTGCGCGCGCCCTCGGCGCGGGGGCTCATGCGCACCAGGCCGCGGTAGGCGTTGGAGCTGTGCCCCGCGGAAATGCCCTTGGAGATGATCGTCGAGCGGGTATTCTTGCCCAGGTGAATCATCTTGGTGCCGGTATCGGCCTGCTGGGCGTTGTTGGTCAGGGCCACGGAATAGAATTCGCCAACACTGTTGTCGCCGCGCAGGATGCAGCTCGGATACTTCCAGGTGATGGCCGAACCGGTCTCCACCTGGGTCCAGGAAATCTTGGCGTTGCGGTGGGCCACCCCGCGCTTGGTCACGAAATTGTAGATTCCGCCCTTGCCTTCGGCGTCGCCGGGGTACCAGTTCTGGACAGTGGAATACTTGATCTCGGCATCGTCCAGGGCCACCAGTTCCACCACGGCGGCGTGCAGCTGGTTTTCGTCGCGCATCGGCGCGGTGCAGCCTTCCAGATAGCTGACCTGGCTGGCCTCGTCGGCCACGATCAGGGTGCGCTCGAACTGGCCGGTGTTCTGCTCGTTGATGCGGAAGTAGGTCGACAGTTCCATCGGGCAGCGCACACCCTTGGGGATGTAGACGAAGGAGCCATCGGTGAACACCGCGCTGTTGAGGGCGGCGTAGTAGTTATCGCGCCGGGGAACCACACTGCCGAGGTACTTGCGCACCAGTTCCGGGTAGTCCTGCACCGCTTCGGAGATCGAGCAGAAGATGACCCCGGCTTCCTTGAGCTTTTCGCGGAAGGTGGTGGTGACCGAGACCGAATCGAAGACCACATCGACCGCTACCCCGGCCAGTGCAGCCTGCTCGTGGAGGGGGATACCCAGCTTGTTGTAGGTCTCGATCAGCTTGGGATCAACCTCGTCGAGGCTCTTCGGCCGGTCCTTCATGCTCTTGGGCGAGGAGAAGTAGGAAATGCTGTTGAAGTCCACCGGCGGATAATTGACGTGGGCCCAGGAAGGCTCGGTCATTTCCTGCCAGTCGCGATAGGCCTCCAGGCGCCACTCCAGCAACCAGTCGGGCTCGTTCTTGCGCGCCGAGATGGCGCGGATGACCTCCTCGGAAAGTCCCGGGGGCAGCGTGTCGGATTCGATGTTGGTATGGAACCCGGCGGCATACTCCTTGCGGATGACCTGGTCTATCTGTTCCTGGGACATGTCGGTATCCTGTCAGACTGTGCGGTTTTCAGCGGGACGGTGGCGTCGCGGGGGCGCAATTTTCGCACGCGAGGGCGCTGCTGTCTGCAACCCCCGCGTGACTTCGGCGCCCCGTGCCGAAAATGTCCTACTATTTTAGTCGACTATAAAACCTACCGCAATGGTCGGGTATTGGCGCGGTCGTGGCTGTGATTCCCCGCGACCGGGGGCAAATCCGGCCTCTGCGGCTGTCGTGGAACCCTGGGGGGATGAGAGTATGCGGGATGGAATACGGGTGGGTCTGTTCTTTGGCACCACCTCGGGGGTGATTACCACCTGTGGTCTGCTCACCGGGCTCGCCGCCGGCACCCAGTCCCTGGCGGCGGTTCTCGGTGGCATTCTGGTGATCGCGGTGGCCGACTCGCTCTCGGATGCCCTGGGCATACATTTGTCGGAGGAGTCGGCCCCGGACACGGGACAGCGGCATGTGTGGCTGGCCACCGCGAGTACCTTCCTGGCCAAGTTCGTGGTGGCGTCTTCCTTCGCGCTGCCGGTCGCCCTCCTGCCACTGAGCCAGGGCGTGCCCGCGGCGCTGCTCTGGGGCGCCACCCTGCTGGCCCTGTTGAGCTGGCAGCTGGCGCGGATGCAGGGGGAGCGGCCCGGCCCCATCATACTGGAGCACCTGGTGATCGGCGTGGTGGTGATAGGCCTTTCCCACGCCGTCGGTTTGTGGGTGAAGCAGCTCTTCGGCAGCTAGTGGCTGCCGCAGAGCGCTGACTCAATCCAGCAGGTACTCGAGGTAGTGCAGGTGCTCCAGGCCGATGTCGGTATTCGCGTCGAGGCCCCCCTGCCTGCCGTCGGCGCCCAGGCTGAGCAGTGTCGGTGGCTGGCGTGAGCCGGCAAACTCCGGGGGGGCGTAGTAGTAGTCCTGGCCCCAGGGGTCCCGGGGCAGGGTCGCCAGGTAGCCGCCCTCGCGATAGTTGCGCAGGCGCAGATCGTCGTGGGGGTTGCTGACCAGGATCGCCAGGCCGTGTCCTGCGTCCGGGTACATGCCGGTATCCACGTAGAAGGCTTCGAGGGCATCGTGGAGGGCGCGCAGGTCGCGGGCGACCTTCACCAGATGCGCGCGGCTTTCGTCGTCAATGCGAATACCGGTCTCGCGGTACAGGCTATCCAGACGATTTTCGCTGCAGTAGATGGCGACATCCCGCCCCGAGGGTTTTTCGTCGACGACACCGTCGCGGTAGACGAAGTGGCGATAGGGAGAATAGTCGCCCCAGCGCTGTACCACCCGATATTGCCCGCAGACGACGCGATCAGGGTAGCGCTGCACCTCGCGGTACTGGAGTTCCTCGCTGAAAGGGATCTGCTCGGCGACTGCCTGCTGGGCGGTCTCCACGGGGTTGCCCGCGCAGCCGGCCACCAGAGCTGCTGTCAGGAGCGTCAGACAGAGTGGCTTGCTCATGCGGGGCTGTCGTCCTTGCTCAGGGCTACCGCGTTCATGCAGTAGCGCAGGCCGCTGGGGGGCGGGCCGTCGGGGAAGACGTGGCCGAGATGGGCGTCACAGCAATTGCAGGTGGTCTCGATCCGCGGGCGCCCCGGGAGCGAGTGATCGGCGTGGTAGGCAATCACGTTGTCGGCGACAGGCTGGGTGAAGGAGGGCCAGCCAGTGCCCGACTCGAATTTCTCGCCGCCGTCGAACAGCAGCGTGCCACAACAGACGCAGCGGTAGTTGCCGGGCTCGAAGCGCGAACACATCTCGTTACTGAAGGGGCGTTCGGTGCCGGCTTGCCGGGTCACCTGAAACTGCTCCTCGCTTAACTGTTGACGCCATTCCTCTGCCGACTTTTCCACGCGCTGCGGCGGGGCGGGGTTGCCCTGTTCCGCGATGCGCAAGATAGCGTCCCATGTCAGCATGCTTAGACCTCCTGTGCCCAGTAACTGGCGGCAGACCGCTCGCACGGGGCCGCTGTGAATGCATTCCGGCGATGTTACCATCGGCGATGCCCGGTCGACACTGGATTATGAGGCGGAGTTCCCATGTCAGATAATAATAGGCTTCAGGCACCCGGCGCCCCCGCCGAGACCCACCAGGTCTTCAACCAGTCGGTTCCCCTGGAGGACTACAACCTGTTCTCCGGTGACACGGCGTTAAAGGAGGGCTTGGCGCGTCACGGCGCGGGCTGGGCGCGGGAGGAGGTGCTGGCCTTCGGTGCGCTGTGCGGGCGGCGGGAGTGCTGGGAGTGGGGCTTTCTCGCCAACGAGTACCGGCCACAGTTTCGCTCCCACGACCGGCAGGGTTTTCGCGTCGATGAGGTGCGCTACCACGATGCCTATCACCAGCTGATGCGCCAGGCCCTGGGTGCCGGCTTGCACAGCGCGCCCTGGTTAGCGCCGGGGGCCGGTGCCCACGTTGCGCGCGCCGCGCGCTACTACTGCCAGGCCCAGGTTGAATCGGGGCACGGCTGCCCGGTGACCATGACCTTTGCCGCCGTGCCGACGCTGGGCCTGACGCCCGCGGTGGCGGAGAGCTGGCTGCCGCGGGTGCTGGCGAATGACTACGATCCGCGCAACCTGCATCACAGTGAGAAGTCCGCCGTTACCATCGGCATGGGGATGACCGAAAAACAGGGCGGCTCGGACGTTCGCAGCAACACCACCCGGGCCGAGCCCCTGGTGTCCGCGCACAGCGGACCCGGTGCGCGCTACACCCTCTGGGGACACAAGTGGTTCACCTCGGCGCCCATGTGTGATGCCTTCCTGATGCTGGCGCAGGCGCCGGGTGGCCTGAGCTGCTTCCTGGTGCCGCGCTGGCGCGAGGACGGCGGCAAGAACCCTGTGCAGGTTCAGCGCCTGAAGAACAAGATGGGCAATGTCTCCAACGCGTCCTCGGAAATCGAACTGCGGGATGCCGAGGGCTGGATGGTGGGTGAGGAGGGGCGCGGCGTGGCAGCCATCATCGAGATGGTCGCGATGACCCGCTTCGACTGCATGATTGGCTCTGCCGCCGCCCAGCGCCAGTGCGTGGTGCAGGCCCTCAACCACTGCCGGGGGCGCAGCGCCTTCGGCCGCAGCCTGGACCAGCAGCCCCTGATGCGCAATGTCCTGGCCGACCTGCAGCTCGAGGTGGAGGGTTCCCTGGCGCTGATGTTGCGCATGGGGGAAGCTCTCGATCGCAGCCTCTCCCCCGGTTCCGATACGCACGAGCGCCACCTCCTGCGGCTGGGTTTGCCTACCGGCAAATACTGGATTTGCAAGCGCACCCCGCACCTCGCCTATGAAGCGATGGAATGCCTCGGGGGCAACGGCGTGATCGAGGACTTCCTGACCGCTCGCCTGTATCGCGATGCGCCGATCAATGCGATCTGGGAGGGTTCGGGCAATGTGCAGGCACTGGATATGCTGCGGGCGCTCGAGCGCAGCCCCGTCGTGCTCGACGCCTGGCTCGCCGAGCTGGCATCCGAGCAGGGCGCCGATCGGCGACTGGATCAGGCGATCGCGCGTCTCAGGAAGGACTTTGCCGATGACGACCAGCGCGAATACCGCGCGCGATACCTGGTAGACCAGCTGGCCCTGACAATGCAGGCGGCCCTGCTGGTACGCAGCGGCAATGTGGCGGTCGCCGAGGCCTTTATAGCGTCGCGTCTGGCTGGCGAGGGCGGCAGCAGTGTCGGCAGTCTGCCCCGGGGAGTGGACACCGAAGCGCTCATGCGCCGCGCCGATCCGCTGCAGGACTGAGTAGCCGCAGCCGCGCCATCTCGTCGGCGTTGCGTGATTTTTCACGCAACGCTGCAGTATACTGAGGCGATAATCGCGGCTATTGTTCGCGCGTTTGTCGGGGCTGGAACGGGGACAGGGATGACAACAATGCTCAGGGTTTTCGCCATCGCGGCTACATGTTTTGTAGTCGGGTGTCAGTCGCTCCCCGAGCCGGTCGCGCAGTCACCCGCCTGTCCGGAGCCCGAGATTCCCGCCTGCCCGCCCTGTGAGATTTTCGAGTGCCCCGAACCCCGGGTGGTCGAGCGGCTGGTTGTCCAGCCAGCGCCGCCGGTAGAGCCCGAGCAGGCGCGTCCGCGCACCGGGGGCGAGCTGGACCTGCCGATTATTGGCCGTGTGGAGTTCCTGCAGCTGGAGTATCCCGGGATCCAGCTGGAGGGCTTGATGGATACCGCGGCCGAGCTGACAACCCTGGGCGTGGCCGACATCCAGCTGGTCGAAAAAGACGGTCAGCAGCATGTGCTGTACGCCCTGACGGACCCGGCGACGGGGGAAGTGCACCCCATGGACAGCCCCCTGCAGCGTCGCGCCACGCTGAAACTGGGGGACGGCAGCAGTGTGCGCGCCTATATCGTCCGCCTGTGGCTGACCCTCGGGGAAAACCGCGCCCGGGTCGAAGTGGCGCTCTCGGAGCGTACGGACATGCTCGCGCCGCTGCTGGTCGGGCGCAATTTTCTTACCGACGTTGCGATCGTCGACGTCAGTCAGCGGCATACGCTGGACGCCCTTTGAGCCCCTTCGACAGGAGTCGCAGGCATGTCTGAATCCCGTTTTCAGGTCGCGCTGGTCGCGGGGCTGATGATCCTGTTTGGTCTGGGTCTGACTGCCTACAAGGTTCTGCGACTGGACCTGCCGTTGACCCCCGGGGAGTCGCGGGAGGTGTGGACCATTGAGTCCAAGGTCAGCTTCAAGCCCAGCAGCGGGCCCACCTCGGTCGAGTTGCAGCTGCCGGAGGCCCTGGCTGGCTGGGTAGTGCTGGAGGAGCACTTCGCTTCCTCGGGCTTCGGCTTCACCGTGATCGAGGAGGGGGGGCGCAAGCAGGCCAACTGGACGCGCCAGACCCTGGAGCACCCCACCACGCTGTACTACAAGATACAGGCCTACCGCGCCACCCTCGACCAGCTGCCGGGCTACCCCGTGGTGAACCCGGAAGCGCCGCTGCTGGAGGCCGATCAGCAGGCTGCCATGGAGCGCCTGATAGCCGATCTCCAGGAGCGTTCCACGGATGTGGAGAGTTTCACGCGCCTGCTGATCCAGGAGCTGGCTCAGCCGGAGCCGCGCCAGGACGCGGAATTTCTCCTGGGTACCTACCAGGGGAATGCCACCCGCGTGTTGCTCGATACGCTGGCCCTGGCGGCCATTCCCTCGCATACGGTGCGCGGAATACGCCTGCAGGATGGCCGGCGCCGCCAGACCCTGACTGCCCTGCTGGAAGTGCACACTGGCGCGGGATGGCTGTTGCTCGACCCGCACACGGGTGTCAGTGGCATGCCGGAGGACTTCTTCCCCTGGCAGCGGGGCGAGGGCACCGTGCTGCGTGTGGTGGGTGGGCGCGATTCCAGCCTGGAGTTCGCGCTTCTGCGCAACAGCCTGTCGGCGAAAACCGTGGTCAGCATGGAGCAGCGCAGCGAGGATTTCGCCCTGCTGGACTTCTCCATCTACGCCCTGCCGGTCGAGCAGCAGGGCATTTTCAAGGGCATCCTGCTGCTGCCGGTCGCCGCTCTGGTCGTGGTGCTGATGCGCATCCTGGTGGGCATTAGCACCTCCGGGACCTTCATGCCGATCCTGATTGCCCTGGCCTTCCTGCAGACCACGCTGTGGGTGGGGCTGGCGATTTTCCTGTCCCTGGTCAGTGTGGGCCTGTGGATCCGCTCCTGGCTGAGCCACCTGAACCTGTTGCTGGTGGCGCGTGTGTCGGCCGTGGTCATCGTGGTGATTCTGCTGATGGCGACCCTGGCAGTGCTCAGCTACAAGATGGGCCTCGACCAGGCACTGACGGTTACCTTTTTCCCCACCATTATCCTGTCCTGGACGATTGAACGCATGTCGATTCTCTGGGAGGAGGAGGGGCCGCGGGAGGTGGTCAAGCAGGGTGGCGGCAGCCTCCTGGTGGCGGTGCTGGCCTATCTGGTGATGTCAGCGCCCCTGGTGGCGCACCTGACATTCAACTTTCCCGAGCTCCTGATCAGTCTGCTGGGGGTGATTCTGCTGCTCGGCAAGTACACTGGCTACCGCCTTTCCGAGCTCTACCGCTTCCGTGACCTGGCGAACTCGAAATGATCCGCCTGGTTTCACCGTCCACACTGCGGCGCCACGGCATCCTGGGGATGAACCGTCGCAATATCAGTTTCATCAGTGCCTGGAACGAGCGGCGTAACTACCCTCTCGTGGACAACAAACTGCTGACCAAAACGGCGGCGCTGGACCGCGGCATTCCAACGCCCGAGCTCTACGGCGTGATCGACCACCAGTTTCAGATTGCACGCATGGTGGATGATCTCATGGATCGCCAGGGCTTCGTCATCAAACCGGTACAGGGCAGCGGCGGCAAGGGCATCCTGGTGGTGGTCGGGCGCGAGGGCGAGGGTTTCGTCAAGTCGAGTGGGGCCGTGATCGATGCGAGCGACCTGCGCCGGCACACCTCGAATATTCTCGCCGGCCTCTACAGTCTCGGCGGGCGCAATGACTTCGCCATGATCGAGGCGCTGATCGACTTCAATCCCTACCTCGCCCAGTTCAGTTACGAAGGGGTGCCCGACGTTCGCGTCATCGTATTTCGCGGCGTGCCGGTGATGGCGATGATCCGCTGTGCCACCCATGCCTCGGATGGCAAGGCCAACCTGCACCAGGGCGCGGTGGGGGTGGGCATTGATATCGGCACCGGGCGCAGCATCGCCGCCGTGCAACACGGGCGGCTGGTGACCAGCCACCCGGATACCGGCGCCAGCTTCCGCGAGCTGGAGTTGCCGGACTGGGAGGCAATCCTCGACCTTGCGGCGAGCTGTGCCGAAATGACCGGCCTCGGTTACCTGGGTGCAGATATTGTCCTCGATCGCCAGCGAGGCCCGATGTTGCTCGAGCTGAATGCACGCCCGGGTCTGGCCATCCAGGTCGCCAACCAGGAGGGCCTGGTACACCGGCTGCAGGTTGCCTCGCGGATTGCCGATGAGGCGGCGGGCCACGAGGAGCGCATTCGCCTGGCCCGCGAGGCCTTTCATCGGCCGGAGCCGGTTTTCGAGTCCGTGGGTAGCTGAGCTTTCGCTTGCATTGCCGGGGCTTTCGCGTAACATGCCGGGCTTCGCACGCGCTGGCCGTGCCGTTCCCCGTCAGCATTCCCCCGTACACCTTTCACCTCTGGAATTGCTGATTCATGACATTTGCTTCCCTCGGACTCTCCGACAGTCTGCTGCGCGCTATTGCCGAGCAGGGCTACGACACGCCTTCTCCCGTACAGGCCAAGGCCATCCCGCTGGTGCTCGCCGGCCGTGACCTGATGGCCGCCGCCCAGACCGGTACCGGCAAGACGGCTGCCTTTACGCTGCCGCTGTTGCAGCGCCTTGATGGCGGCCAGCCCGCCGCTCGGGGCCGCTGCCGGGCCCTGGTGCTGGCGCCGACCCGCGAGCTGGCGGCCCAGGTGCACGAGAACATCCGCAACTACGGTCGCCACCTGCGCCTCCGCTCCGCCGTGGTTTTCGGTGGCGTCAACATCAACCCGCAGATCTCGCGTCTGCGCGACGGTGTGGATGTCCTGGTGGCCACGCCCGGTCGTCTGCTCGACCTGCACGGACAGGGTGTCGTCAAATTTGATGACCTGGAAATCCTGGTCTTCGATGAAGCCGACCGCATGCTCGACATGGGTTTTATCCACGACATTCGGCGCATCGTGCGCCTGATCCCGGAGCAGCGTCAGACGCTGATGTTTTCCGCGACTTTCTCCCGGGAAATCCGCGAGCTTTCCGGTGGCTATCTGCGCGACCCGGCCCAGGTGGAAGTCAGTCCGGCGAATGCCACCGCGGATACCGTGGAGCAGTGGGTCTACCCGGTGGACAAACAGCGCAAGGCGGCACTGCTGTGTCACCTGGTGAATGAGGAGCGCTGGGAGCAGGTGCTGGTGTTTACCCGTACCAAACACGGTGCCAACAAGCTCAGCCAGCAGCTGGAGAAGGCCGGTATTCGCGCCGCGCCGATTCACGGCAACAAAAGCCAGAATGCGCGGACCCGGGCCCTGGGGGACTTCAAGAGTGGCCGGATCCAGGCCCTGGTGGCGACGGATATCGCCGCCCGCGGTCTCGACATCGACCAGCTGCCCCAGGTGGTTAACTTCGACCTGCCGAATATCGCCGAGGATTACGTCCACCGCATCGGCCGCACTGGGCGCGCCGGAGCCTCGGGCCGGGCCTACTCCCTGGTCAGTGCCGACGAGGCAGATTTCCTCGCCGGCATCGAACGCCTGATTCGCAAGCGCCTGCCGAGGGAGGAAATCCCCGGTTTCGAGGCGGAACATGTCGTCCCGGAGGGCCGCGTCAGTCCCGCCGGCCGCCCGCGCAGTAAGGGCAACGGGAACGGCAATGGCCAGCGCCGTCAGGGCGCGCCGCGCGGCGATGCAGCCGGGCGGCCCGGTGGCGAGGGCAACGGTCGTCGTCGCCGTCGCGGCGGTCAGGGTCGCGGTGCCGCGGGACCTCGTCCGGCGCGCTAACTCATGCGGTGCTTGCGTCGCCGGCAGCTTCCTGTAATGCTGAAGTGAACAACGATAACTTCGCTGCAGGGTGCCGCCATGCCCACAACGCCATCTCTTCGCCGCCGTGCCCTGGTCAAGGGCGTGGCCGCGGCTTCACTGTTGCCCCTGCTGGGCGCCAATCTGCTGGCTTGTTCCGACAGCGGGGGTAGCCGCAGCGAGCCCGATGTGCCCTTGCCTCCGCCCGGTGTCGCCGCCCGTTTTGAACACGGCGTGGCCTCCGGCGATCCGCTCTCCGATCGTGTGATTCTCTGGACCCGTGCCACCCCCGAGGCCGAAGGCTTCGTCGAAGTGGTCTGGGAGCTGGCGGAGGACGCGGAATTTTCACGCGGCCTGCGCAGCGGCCGCGGGCGCACCGATGCAACAGTTGATTTTACCGTCAAGGTGGATGTCGACGGCCTGGCCCCGGCCACGCAGTATTACTACCGCTTTCGTGTCGGCGAGCGCCTCTCCCCGGTCGGCAGGACCCGTACCGCGCCCCTGGGCAGTGTGCCGGCGGCGACCTTCGCCGTGGTTTCCTGCTCCAACTACCCGGCGGGGTATTTCCATGTCTACCGCGAGGTCGCGGTGCGCGAGGTGGATGCGGTACTGCACCTCGGTGATTACCTCTACGAGTACGCGCCGGGGGAATACGCCAGTGCCAATGCGGAGGCGCTGGGGCGGGTGGTTGACCCGCCCTCGGAGCTGTTCTCTCTCGCGGATTACCGTCGCCGCTACGCCCAGTACCGCGGTGACGGCGATCTGCAGGCGGCGCACGCGGCCCATCCCTTCATTGTGGTCTGGGACGATCACGAGATTGCCAACGATACCTGGCGGGAGGGTGCGGAAAATCACGGTGCCGGAGAAGGGGCGTTCTCCGCGCGGCGCGCTGCGGCGATTCAGGCCTGGTATGAATGGTTGCCGGTGCGACCACCGACTGAGGTCGCGGAAATCATCTACCGTCGTCAGCCCTGGGGCGATTTGCTGGACCTGCTCATGCTGGATACCCGCGTGGTGGCGCGGGACCGGCAGTTCACCTACGCCGAACTCGCCCGCGGCGGCTCCATCGATGTGGCGACTACCCGTTCGGCGATCGCCGATGCGCGGCGCAGCCTGCTCGGGGATACCCAGCTGTCCTGGCTGCGCGAGCAACTATCCGCCTCGGCTGCACGCTGGCAGGTGCTGGGCCAGCAGGTACTGATGGGGCGCTACTGGCTACCAGCGCCGATCATGGAGGCGCTGGATCCTATGCTGGCAGACGAAAACGCCCTGCAGGCGGGCACCGCCGCGGTTCTCGCCGCTGTGGAGGCGCGCAATACCCCGGAGGCCCAGCGGACCCCGGAACAACAGGCCCTGCTGGATTCGGCGGTGCCTTACAACCTGGATGCCTGGGACGGTTACGCGGCGGAACGCGATGCGCTTTTGCGTTTCGCCGCCGACCTGGGCTCGCGGCTTGTCGTACTGGCGGGGGATACCCACAATGCCTGGAGCTCCCAGCTGCGCACGCACGAGGGGGCAGTGGCGGGGGTCGAGTTTGCCACGCCGAGCGTCACCTCACCGGGGCTGGAGGCGGTGCTCGGGGAGGATGCCGCGGCCCTGTTCGCCCCGCTGATGACGACGCTGGTGGACGATCTGGTCTACGCGGACTTCTCCCGTCGCGGCTTTCTCACCGTGCGCTTTACACCCGAGGCTGTGGAGGCACAATGGCGCTATGTGTCCGATATCCGCGAGCCCGGCTACCAGCTGAACGCGCAGGCGGAGCGCAGCTTTACGGTCCGTCGTGACGACCTGCGTCTGGTCTGAGTTGCCGTTTGCCGCGTATCGACACCCAACAGGCATCCGGGAGGTATTGACGTGTTAGTCAGGTTGTTTTGCGTGGCCGCGGTGTTATCCGCACTGGCGGGTTGTGCCCAGTATGAAAACCGGCGTGGGGTGGAGGTGGCCTGGGATGCCGCCGCAGTTGCCGACTTCCGTCGCGGCGAGACCACCCGGCAGGAAGTGATGTCGCGACTGGGCCCGCCCTCCCAGCTGATTGCGCTGGAGGATGAAACCGTCCTCTACTATCTGCTGGAGCAGTCCCGCGGCGACGGTCTGGTGCTGATTCTCTACAACCGCATGCAGATCGATACCCGCTACGACCGTGCGGTGTTCTTCTTTGATGACAACGACCGCCTGGTCGATTTCGCAACCCACGTCACCCCCCGGACATGATGCGAGGCCTTCACGTCGTTGTTGCCCTCTGCCTGGGTTGCCTGCTGAGCGGCTGCAGCCAGTGGCGTTATGACCTCGGGGCACCGCTGCCGGCACTGCCCGAGGGCCAGCCTTTTGCCACCGGCACGTCCCTGGCCGAGGTGCTGGCGGTACTCGGCCCGCCGCTGCGCATCACCGCCACGGACCAGGGCTATGCCTTGCTTTGGGAGTACTGGCGGGTCCGGGAAAATACCCTGGGCTTCAGCCTGGGAGCCCTGGGCGTGGACTTCCTCTCGGTGGACCTGGGTGAGGCCCATGCCCGCACGGAGATGGTGATGTTGCAGTTCGCGGCGGACCACCGCCTGCGCAGTGGCATTCACGAGCGCTGGGACAGCGATGTCGGCGGGGGGCGTTCGGTGCAGCCACTGGCGAGCCTGGTCTCGGTGGTCGATGTCGATGACCTGGTCGAGCGCCTGCCGCAACAGGCCTGGGGGCGGCAGAGCCTCGAGCTTCCGCCGGTGACCCTGAATCACCAGAACCGCCCCGACCAGGGGCAGGCGGGGATTTCCCAGCGCGGGGTGCCCGCGGGTATCGGCCAGAGGAGCCTGGAAATGGACTGACGCTCCGTGGCCGGCTATTCATAATGATAACGAGGACAAGCCATGAGAATGCACACCCTGCCCGAGATGCTGGATCACTGGGCGGATACCTGCCCCGAGCGCATCTGGCTCAGGGACCTGACACCCGAGGGGGCGACGGAATTTGCCTGGGGGCCCGCGCGCGATGACGTGAGTGCCGTGGCCAGTGCGCTCGAGGGGCGCTTTGGTCACGGTGAGCGCATGGTCATTCTGTCGCGCAATCGCGCCCACTGGTTTCTCGCCGATCTGGCCATCATTGCGTCGGGCAATGTCTCGGTCGGTCTGTTTACCACCCTGCCGCCCTCGACCGCGGATTATGTGCTGAACTTCACCGAGGCGCGGGTGGTGTTTGTCGGTGAGGCCAGCAACTGGGAGCGCGTGCGCCATGTCCTGCCGGAGGGCGTCACCCTGGTGGCACTCCCCGGGGTCGAGCTGGAGGAGCCCCACCTGCGCTGGGCGGACCTTCTGGCCGAGGGGCAGGGCCTGCGGCCCCGGCACCGCCCGCAGCCCGACGACACCATTTCCCTGGTCTTTACCTCGGGAACCACCGGGCAGCCCAAGGGCGTGATCCAGACCCACCACAGTAACCTGGTACCCATCCGCCGTTTTCGCGAGGCCTTTGGCGCCCGCGAGCGCGCCCGCTATTTCTCCTACCTGCCGCTCTCGCACATCGCCGAGCGGCAGATTGTCGAATTCTCGTCGCTGGATGGTTGCGGCGAGGTGAATTTCAACCAGGGTCTGGACACCCTGGCCAGCGACCTGCCACGCACGCGCCCCCACATGTTCTTCGGCCCACCCAGGATCTGGGAGCAGCTGCGCCAGGCCATTACCGGCAAGTTTGGCGGCGAGGAGGCGCTGCAGCAGGCACTCGACGCCGACCGGGAAGGTGTTGGGCGGCTGGTGCTGGAGGGACTGGGGCTCGATCAGGTGGAATATTGCCTGGTGGCGGCGGCACCCACCCCCCCGGCGCTGATTCGCTGGTGGGATGCCCTGGGCCTGACGCTGATGGAGGGTTTTGGGCAGACAGAGGCGATGGGCGCCTTTGCCAACAGCCACCGCGACCGCCGTATCGGCTCGGTGGGCAAGCCGATTGGCGATGTCGAGTACCGGATATCCCCCGAGGGCGAGTTGCTGGTGCGCATGCACGGCTGTACCCCCGGCTATTACCGCGACCCGGAAAAGACCGCGGAGCTGATTCGCGACGGCTGGTTGCATACCGGTGACAAGGCCCGCGTGGATGACGAGGGTTTTCTTTACCTCACGGGGCGCATCAAGGATTACTTCAAGACCATCCAGGGCAAGTTCGTGGCACCGCCTCCGATCGAGGGGGAGTTTGCCCGCAACCCCTGGACGGAACAGCACTGCCTGCTCGGTCGCGGGCTGTCGAAGACGGTCATGGTGGCGGTGCTGAATGAGGCCGGCCGCCAGGCATCACCGGAGGTGGTGGATGCCGCTATCCGCGACACGGTTGCGGGGGTGAATTCAGGGCTCGAGACCCATGCGCGCATCGGTGGGGTCATCCTCAGCGCGGAGACCTGGACGCCGGACAACGAGATCCTGACGCCCACGCTCAAAGTGCGTCGGGAACAGGTGGAGGCGCGCTTTGGCGAGCTGGCGGAAACCCTCGCGCGGCAGGCGGTAGCGAGCGGGGAGCTGCAGCTGCAACGGGTGTGAGCCCGCCGGCTTCAGCTGCCTCTCGGGGGGCTGACGTCGCTGCCGTCTTCCGCTTCGGGCGTGGGCGACACTGCAAGGTCTGACTCCCGGTGGGCCGGCGCGGGCTCGACGGGCGGTGACGCTTCCTCCGGTGGCGCCTCGGCGGCGTGCATTTCGTCGGGGTCGGGGCCGCCTTCCGGCATCAGCTCGCAGGTATCCTCCTCCGGGCCGCGGGGGTCCAGGGCAAAGCCGGTGGGCGCCACTTCCGGCGCTGCCGCGGAGAAGGGGACATGGTCTGCGGCGGCCACCACCTGACTGGCGTCCCGGGTCTGCAGGCCCAGGTAGATGGCAAACAGCCCGCTGAGCACCGCGGAGGACCAGAACAGGGCGGTGGCGTTGTAGAGGTCCATCAGCTGGCCGAGCAGGACCGGCGCACTGGCCGCCCCCAGGGCGTTCAGCATCAGTACCGCGGTACCGATCTTGACAAACTCCTCGGTGGAGGAGTTGTCGGCGGCCGTGGCCAGGGACAGGGCGTACATCGGCATGGTGGTGGCACCGAAGAAGAACACCGCCAGCAGATGTAGCGTGTGGCCCACACTGAGTGCCACCGCCGCCGAGGCAGCGGTCGCGGCCAGGCCCAGCACAAACAACACATAGCGCCGGTCGACGCGATCGGAGAGCCAGCCTATCGGGTACTGGAACAGCGCCCCACCGGCGATACCCGCCGTAATGAACAGCGTCACGTCACTGACTGCCTGCCCGTAGCGCTGGGCAAAGACCGCCCCCAGGGACCAGAAACTGCCCACCACCAGGCCCGAGAGGAGGGTGCCTGCGAAGGCCGTGCGCGAGCGGCGGTAGAGCAGACGGAAGCTGACCCGGGTGGCCGCCACCGGCGCAGGAGCCAGGCGGCTGGTCAGGCCCACCGGGACGATGGCCAGCGCCAGGAAGATCGCCGCCAGGGTGAAGGGCACGGAGGAGTCGGCCGGGCCGATGTTGATCAGGACCTGCCCGACCGCCATGGAGACCAGGATGATAAAGGTATAGATCGCCAGGACCTGGCCGCGATTGCTGGCGTTGGTCTGATCGTTCAGCCAGCTCTCGATCACAGTGTACAGGCCGCAGATGACCGCACCGGTCAGGAAGCGCAGCAGCATCCAGGCCGGCCAGGTGTCCAGCATTTCCAGCGCCAGAATGGCACTGATCATGATCGCCGTGAGCACGGCGAAGCTGCGGATGTGGCCGACCTTGGCGATGATGCGGGGGATGACCAGGCTGCCGCCAACGAAACCCAGGAAGTAACAGGAGGCACTGACACCAATCACGAAATCGGCCATGCCAACGGTGCTGGCCCGCAGGGGCAACAGGGTCAGCTGCATGCCTTGGCCGATCAGCAACAGCGCGGTGGAGATCAACAGGGAGGTCAGTGTCAGCAGTGCGCGCATGGGCGGAGAGCGGTCCCGGTAAAAAGTGAATGGAAAGGTTACACACTTCCCGCATCAAGACAAAACAGCGGATGAAAAAAAGCCCGGCAGAGCCGGGCGAGGAAGGCCGAGTTCCCTGAGGGGGGTCAGGTGAGGAACTCGGCGCGGGTGCTCGGGTCCTGCTTGAAGGCGCCGCCAAGCGCCGTGGTGCGGGTGCGGGAATTGCTGTCCATCACCCCGCGGGATTTCACGCAATAGTGCACGGCGTTGATGCTGACAGCGACGTCGTCGGTACCCAGCAGCGCCTGCAGGGCCACCAGGACCTGCTGGGTGAGCCGTTCCTGCACCTGCGGGCGCTGGGCAAAGAAGCGCACGATGCGGTTGATCTTGGACAGGCCGATGATCTTGTCCCGGGGGATGTAGGCGACTTTCGCGGTGCCGTCGATCGTGACGAAGTGGTGTTCGCAGGTGCTGACGAGATCGATGTCGTCGATCTGTACCATCTCCTCCACCTGCATCTTGTTGTCGATGACTGAAATCTTGGGAAAATGGCGGTAGTCGAGGCCGGAGAAAATCTCGTCGACGTACATCTTGGCAATACGGTGCGGCGTCTCCTGCAGGCTGTCGTCGTTCAGATCGAGGCCCAGGGTGCGGGTGACATCGGTAAAGGCGGCGACCAGGCGGCGATATTTCTCGTCGCGGCTGAGCCCGTTGTGCACCATGGGCGTTTCCAGCCCCTTTTCCAGCAGCGCGCGCCGGACCAGGGCCGCCTCCGCGCTCAGGTTCTCGGTGAATTCCAGGGGATTGGCGAGCGCTGTTTCCATGTTGGCCTCCGTCGGTTTCAAACGGTATACGCCCCGCTGCCTGCAAGCAGATGCCTGTGGCATGGACAGAGTTGCCGGCAATCATGGGCAAAATCTGGACAGTCGTCGCGACAGGCCCTGCGAGGCGGTCCGGCCGCCGAGTGTGGTAAGCTCGGGGGAACCGCCGTCCCGCGGTCTCTTCGTCGTGCAATGGAGTAGCGCTATGTTGCGTTCCTGGTTGAGCCGGGCGCGAGTCCTGCCGGTTATTGCGCCCCTGGACACTCCGTCCACCGTCGCCCTTTGCCGCACGCTGGTGGAAGCGGGCATGACGGCGGTGGAAATCACCCTGCGGCATCCCGACGCGCTCGCGGCGCTGGCGGCGGTGCGCGAGGACCAGCCCCAGTTGTGCATCGCCGCGGGTACCGTGTTGGACCCGGATCAGGCGCGGGCAGCGGTCGACGCTGGCGCTTCCTTCCTGGTCTCGCCCGGGCTGACGGACCCGCTGCTGGCGGTGGCGCCGGATCTGGGTGTCCCCCTGCTCCCCGGGGTCGCGACGGCCTCGGAGGTCATGCGCGGGCTGGATGCCGGGCTCGACAGTTTCAAGCTGTTTCCGGCCACGGCGGTGGGTGGGGTGTCCCTGCTGAAGGCCCTGGCAGGCCCCTTTCCCGACGTGGTTTTTTGCCCTACCGGCGGCCTGGCCCCGGACAATTTCCGCAGTTTTCTTGCCCTGCCCAACGTCCCCTGTTGCGGCGGCTCCTGGATGGTATCCCGTACCCTGATTGAAGGCGGGAATTGGGACAGGATACGCGCCCTCGCCGCGGAGGCCGTGGCAGAGCCCGCGATGGCGTAAGACGATTTTCAACCCGAACAGGAGAGGCCATGTCTGAACAGAGAGCATTGCGTATCGGCATCATGGGTTTCGGCCAGACCGGTCGCCAGATCTACGATCTCGCCACCCGCTGCGGCGATGTCGAGGTGGTTGCCATTGCGGACATCGGCCAGCCGGAGATTCTGCACTATCTCCTGCGCTCGGAGGTCGATCAGCCCGAGCGTCACCAGCTGGAGGGCAACTTCCTGGTCAATGAGCGCTTCCGGGCCCGTCTCATGCGCATCGACCAGCCTGCCGAGATGCCCTGGGATGTCTTCGGTGTCGACGCGGTCATCGATTCCACCGGCAAGTTCCGCGAGCGTCGCTTCATGCAGGACCACCTCGACAACGGCGCTCCCCGGGTGTTCCTGCGCACCCTGCCGGTGGATCACATTGACCGGATCGTCATGCCCGCCATCAATGGGCATCTCGCACGCCCGGAGGACCGGATGATCTCGGCCGGCTCCGCCACCACCACGGCGCTGTGCCTGCTCCTGCACATCCTCGGCAAGGCTTTTCCGGTGGTCTGCGCCAACATGACCACGGTGCACGCCTACACCTCGGACCAGGTCCTGCAGGACTACGCCGGCAGCGATTTCCGGCGCAGCCGTTCGGCGGCGGAGAACATCATCCCGAATACCCACGAGGCCGCCCGCTGGCTGGGCCAGGTGCTGCCTGACTTCGACGGCAAGGTGCTGACCTCCGCCCTCAATGTCCCCATTCACGAGGGCTGCCTGATGGATCTCAGCCTGGTGATGGAAGACAGCAGCGTCACCGCCGAGATGGTCAACCAGGCGATGCGCCAGGCGGCCCCCGACTACCCGGGCGTGGTCGCGGTGGTGGAGGACCCGATCGTGTCGTCGGACATTATCGGCAACGCCCATTCGGTGGTGTTTGATGCGGTGGGCACGATCAAGGCCGGCGATACGCTGATCAAGACCCTGAGCTGGTACGAGAATCTCGGGCACGCGGCGCGCCTGCTGGATGTGGTGCGCCTCTACGGGGCCCTGGACGCGAAGGGGGAGACAGCATGATGCGCGTGGCTATCAACGGTTTCGGACGAATCGGGCGCTCGGTGTTTCGTATTCTCGACGAGTGCCCGGACATCGAGGTGGTGGCGATCAACGACCTGTTCGACAACGCCGCCCTGCGCTACCTGCTGAATTACGACACGGTAATGGGGCCCTTTGGCAAGTCGCTGGCGCTGGAAGGGGACGAGTTTGTCACCCCCAACGGCCGCACGCGCCTGCTCAATGAGCGCGATCCGGCCAGCCTGCCCTGGGAGGCCCTGGGCATCGATGCGGTGGTTGAGGCCACCGGTGCCTTCCGCAAGCGGGCGCAGCTGGAGCCGCACCTGGCGGCGGGAGCCGGTCGGGTGGTGCTGACCGTGCCCGCCTCGGATGCGATCGATTACACGGTTGTGCTCGGGGTCAACGACGACGGCCTGCTGCCGGAGCACCGGATCATTTCCAATGCCAGCTGCACCACCAACTGCCTGGCGCCCATGGTGAGCGTGCTGGACGAGGCCTTCGGCATCGAGGAGGGCGTCATCAATACGGTTCACGCCTACACCAACGATCAGCGTCTGGCGGACGTGCCCCACTCCGACTGGCGCCGCAGCCGGGCCGCGGCGGAGAACATCATTCCCACCTCGACCGGGGCGGCCAAGGCGGTCGGCGCCGTGTTGCCGCGCCTGAAGGGGCGCCTGCACGGCATTGCGGCCCGGGTGCCGGTGCCCGACGGGTCGGTTGTCGACCTGTTTGCCAGGCTGAGCCGCGAGGTCGGGGTGAACGAGGTGCACGCGGCGGTGCGCGAGGCGGCGGGCTCACCCCGGCTGCAGGGCATTCTGCAGTACCGGGACGACCCGATCGTCTCCTCGGATATCATCGGCAACCCGCATTCCTCGGTCTACGACGCCGGCTTTACCGCAGTGACCGGGGGGCGCTACCTGCGCGTGCTGAACTGGTATGACAACGAGTGGGGCTATTCCTGCCGGGTGGTCGACTTGTTGCGGAGGTTGTCCCAGTGGTAAGTGACAGCCTGCCCGCCCCCCACACCGAGGAGCACGCCGATCCGGAGGACTACAGCCAGCTGCGCAGCAACGTCAGCTTCCTGGGCCGGCTGCTCGGCGACACCATTGCCGCCGCGGAGGGAGAGGACTTCCTGGACCTGATCGAGCGCATCCGCCGCCTCTCCAAGTCGGCGCGCCAGGATGCCGCGGATACCGGCGCCGGCCACGGTGAGCTGCAGACGCTGCTGCAATCCCTGGACAGCGATCGCCTGGTGCCGGTGGCGCGCGCCTTCAGCCAGTTTCTCAATCTCGCCAACATTGCCGACCAGCACCACACCGTCGCGCGACAGATGGAGCCGCTGTTCTCCGCCTCCCGCCAATTGCGCGACACCTTCCGCGAGCTCCGCGAGGAGGGGGCGGACGCCGACACGCTCGCTGCGGCGGTGGCGGATTTGAAGATCGAACTGGTACTCACTGCGCACCCCACCGAGATCATGCGGCGCACCCTGATTCACAAGCACACGGCAATTGGTCGCTGCCTCTCCCAGCTGGAACTGGAGGGCTTGACCGCGCGCGAGCGCGAACGCCTGCACGCCCGCCTGCGGGAGCTGATCGCCCAGATCTGGTACGGCGATGACTTTCGCACCGACCGCCCCACGCCGGTGGATGAGGCCCGCTGGGGCTTTGCCGTGGTCGAGGATTCGCTGTGGCAGGCGGTGCCCGAGTTCCTGCGCCGGCTGGACGAGGCCCTGCAGGAGAGCTGCGGCACAGGGCTTCCACTCGAATACGCCCCGGTGCACTTTGGATCCTGGATGGGCAGCGACCGCGACGGCAACCCCAATGTCACTGCCGACGTCACGGAGGAGGTGCTCTGGCTGAGCCGCTGGCAGGCACTCGAGCTCTACTACCGGGATATCGACGGGCTGGTCGAAGAGCTGTCGATGCTGCCCTGCAGCGAAGCCCTGCGCGAGCGCGTGGGGAATGCCCACGAGCCCTATCGGGCCCTGTTGCGCGAATTGCGCGACGCGCTGCGGGAGGACCTGCTGGCGGTCGAGCAGGCCCTGGACGCCGGGCGCCCGGTGGACCGGCAGCTGCTGTCACGCGAGGATCTGTGGGCGCCCCTGGAGCTGTGCCGCGACTCCATGCTCGCCTGCGGCATGCAGTCCATCGCCGATGGGGCCCTGCTCGACCTGATGCGCCGGGTGCAGTGCTTTGGCGTGCACCTGGTGCGTCACGATGTGCGCCAGGACAGCGCCCGCCACACCGAGGCGCTCTCGGCGCTGACCCTGTGGCTGGGGCTGGGCGATTATGCCGAGTGGGACGAGTCCGCCCGCTGCGCGTTTCTGGCCGGCGAGCTGGCCAGCCGGCGGCCGCTGCTGCCCCCGGATTGGGATCCCCCGGAAGCCGTGGCGGAGGTGCTGGCGACCTTCCGGGTGATTGCCCGGCACCCGCCGGAGGCCTTCGGGGCCTATGTGATTTCCATGGCCCGCCAGGCCTCCGATGTGCTGGCCGTGCACCTCCTGTTGCGCGAGACCGGTTGCCGGCATCCGCTGCCGGTGGCGCCGCTGTTCGAGACCCTCGACGACCTGTCGCGGGCACGGGAGGTGATGGCAGCGCTGCTGGAGATGCCCTGGTATCGCGGCCACATCAACAACCAATTGATGGTTATGATCGGCTATTCCGATTCGGCCAAGGACGCCGGTGTGCTGGCGGCAGCTTGGGCCCAGTACCAGGCCCAGGAGTCGCTGCTGGCCCTGTGCCGCGACCAGGGCGTCCAGTTGACCCTGTTCCACGGCCGCGGGGGCACCATTGGCCGCGGCGGTGCACCGGCCCACGCGGCCCTGCTGTCGCAGCCACCCGGCTCCCTGGAGCAGGGCCTGCGGGTCACCGAGCAGGGGGAGATGATCCGCGCCAAGCTCGGTTGGACCTCCCTGGCGGTGAAGACCCTCGCGCTCTACACCAGCGCCATCTGCCGCGCCAACCTGCGCACGCCGCCGGCGCCGCTGGACCAGTGGCGAGAGGTCATGGACCGGCTTTCCACGCTGTCCTGTGCCCGCTACCGGGGCATTGTGCGCGAGCATTCCGGCTTTATCGACTACTTCCGTCACGCCACGCCGGAGCAGGAACTGGCCGGCTTGCCCCTGGGTTCCCGCCCGGCACGGCGTCGCCAGGGGGGCGGTGTCGAAAGCCTGCGTGCCATTCCCTGGATCTTTGCCTGGTCGCAGAACCGCCTGATGCTGCCCGCCTGGCTGGGAGCGGGCGAAGCCCTCCAGGCCGTGCGTGACGCCGGTGACGAGGCCCTCTTGCGGCAGATGGTGTCGCAGTGGCCCTTCTTTGCCACCCGCCTGTCGATGCTGGAGATGGTTTTCGCCAAGGCCGATGCCGGCCTGTCGGCCCACTACGATGCCTGCCTGGTGCCCGAGCCGCTGCAGGGCCTGGGCCGAAGCTTGCGCGAGCAGTTGCTGGCGGACTGTCGCACCGTGCTGGAGCTGACCGGCAGCGACGTGCCCCTGGCAGATGCCCCCTGGGTGCGCGAGTCGATACAGCTGCGCAATATCTATACCGACCCGCTGAATGTTCTGCAGGCGGAGCTGCTGAAACGCCAGCGCCGGGAAGCCCGGCCGCTGCTGGAGCAGGCGATCATGGTGACCATTGCCGGGATTGCGGCGGGCATGCGCAACACCGGCTAGCCGGATCCCCGTCTGTGCTCAGAGGCAGAGAAGGAGGAGGCTGACCACCAGTCCGGCCGCCAGCAACAAGCCGGCGATGCCCAGCGGGTGGCGCGAGGCCACCAGCAGCACCAGGCTGTGCAGCAGCGGCAGGCGCGCGGAGTGGTTCAGCAACAGTCCCAGCTCGCGCGCGTGCTGGGTGGTGTCCAGTGCCGGGAGCCAGCGGTTCCCGGTGAAGACCACCAGGTCGCCGAGGGCAATACAGCCGCGGTTCCAGCGTGCCTCCCGGGCCGGGCCGGAACGGTAGCGTCCGCGGTGATCCACCAGGACCAGCTGACTGCCGCGCAGCCCCAGCATGTCCAGGGGAGCACGGGCCAACCACCACAGGCCGAGTGCGGTGCAGCCCAGCACGAGTAGCAGGCTTCCCAGCGCCAGGGTGGAAACACTCGCTCCGGCAAGCAGGGTGCTGCCCGTCAGGGCCAGCCCGGCGAGGAGCAGGGTGAACTGCAGCAGGCGCCGCAGGCGGCGCGGATCCACGGGCAGCCACAGCATGCTGTCGGGGGCGCGCAGGGGGGCGGTTGCCTGGGTGAGCTGCGTTTGCGCCAGGACGCGCGCGCGCAGGTGCTGCCACAGCCCGAGTCCCGCCGCCAGCAGGGCGACTGCCAGGAGCAGGGCGCGACTCCACTGCCACCACCCCTCGATCTGGCTGGCGCGCTGTTCGAGGTCGTCGCGCCTGGCCTGTAAGGCGCTCACCGCTAGCGGCGCCAGGGGCTCACCGTTGGCGCTGTAGCGCAGCAGATGATCGCGGCGAAAATCCGCGACCAGCACCCGGTCCCCCCAGGCGAGCACCGCGTCCACACGGGTAGCCGCTGGCAGTGTCACGGCGCCGAGCCCACGCCACTGGCTGTCGAAGCGATGCAGTTCCTGCGCGCTGCCGTCGCTCTGACTCAGGGTAACCCACCAGCCGTCGGCGACGCGCGCAAAGGGCCCGGTACTTGCCAGTTCCGCCCGGAGCCCGTCGTGCGGCAATACCAGTAGCTGGTCCAGCTGCTCTCCAAAATGGGCGCGCTCCGGGCGCAGAACATTGAGCGCAGGTCCCTCCGGGGCGTTAGTGAACAGCAGCCCTTCCACCGCAAGCAGGCCGGGGTTCCGCGCCGGCGAATACGGGCTGCTCGCCAGGAGCTGGCCACCTTCATCCAGCAGTTGCAGCCCCCCGCTGTGGGCCAGAATCAGCTGCGCCTGACGGGGCAGCCAGTGTAGGGTGAGCAGAGTGCCCGAGAGCAGTGCGCGGCAGCTGCCGTCCTCCAGGACACAGTGCTGCAACAGGCGCGTGCCATCGCCGGCCTCGCTCAACATCCACAACTGGCCTTCGCGACCGCCCGTCAGTGCCACCACCGGGCTGTCGACGGCCAGCGCCTCCAGGCTCAGCGCTTGCAGGGCCCTGCCGGAGCGGTCGTGTGACAGCAGCGCTTCGTCGGTAGCCAGCCACAGTTCCCCGTTTGCCGTGCTGGTTGCGGCGCGCAGTCGCGGCAGCTCGGGCTGTGACCAGAGCAGCGTGTGCAGGGCCGTGAGCAGCAGGGCGAGGAGGGCGGCCACGGCCGACAAGCCCCAGAGCCCCCTGGCCAGCTGCGCGGCCCGAATTGGCCGCTGTGGGTCGCTGGACCAGGGCACCAGCGCATAGAGATTGGGGGCCGCCGTGCCCGACGTTGCCGCCTTGGGCTCCGGTGCCGCCGGTTCCGTCCCATGCTCGCCGCGGTCGCTGGCGCGCAGCGCCACCACCATGCCAATACGCCGCAGGCGCACATACCAGTGGGCGGCCTCCTCGCGGCTGAGATGGCGGCGCAGGGTAACCTCGTCACCGCGAAAGAAGCGCCTGGCCCGGTCCGTGTCGTCAATGGCGAACAATCTGGCGAAGGCCGCGATGGTCTGTTCGCGGCGGTGGCCAGACAGCACCTCGCCGTGGAATAGCAGGTCGAAGCGATCCCCTTCGCTGTTGCTGTCGGCAGCGGTTTCCGCGCCGGCCGGCTTGCCGCTCATGCGCCGCAATCAGTGTATGCCGCGCATCATGCGGCGCAGCAGGGGTGACAGCAGCAGCAGTACCAGGCCGACGCCGAGACCCACCCACATGAGGCTGCCGAACAGTTCGGTGTAGGCCTCGAGGGCCCGTGACACGTCGGTGATCTGTCCACCCAGGGTGTCCAGAGCGGCGATCTTGGACAGCTGCACGGCGACAAATTCGGAGTAGGCCGTGGCCAGGAACCAAGCTCCCATCATGACCCCGACGACGCTGGGGACCGCCAGTTTGGTGACTGCCGACAGGCCCACCGGCGACAGGCACAGCTCGCCCATGGTGTGCAGCAGATAGGCGAGCACCATCCAGTAGCCGACCACCAGGCCGCGCTCGTCGGGATGTTGGGCCCCCCAGACCAGGGCGCCGAAGCCGACGCCGGCGAGGGCGATGCCGAGGGCGAATTTCACCGGTGTGCTGGGTTCGCGGCCGCGCTGACCGAGCCAGGTCCACAGGGCGGCGAAGATCGGTGCCAGCAGGAAAATGAAGAAGGCATTGAAAAAACCGAACTGCGCCGCTGTGAGGGTGAAGCCGAAGACCTCCCGGTCCATCACCCGGTCGGCGTAGAGCGTCATCGACGCCGCGCTCTGCTCGAACAGTGACCAGAAGACCACGCTGGAGACGATCAGAATCACCAGGACGGTCATGCGGCTGCGCTCGACCGGGTTGCAGCGGAACAGGATGAACCAGGCGATGCCGAGAAAGGCCACCAGTGCCAGGGCGTTGAGCAGGGTCCCCACCGCGCCGTGGAATTGCAGCATCTGCCAGGCGGCGGCGACGCCGAGCAGGCTGGCCAGGTAGATGGTCCATTCGCGGCTGATGCCGAGCGCCGTGCGCTGGCGCAGGCGCTCGGGGTCGCGCGGTTCGGCGAGACCACGCAGGTGCTTCTGGCCATGGAGGAAGGTGGCCAGGCCCACCAGCATGCCCACCCCGGCGGCACCAAAGCCCCAGGCCCAGCCGTAGGTCAGCCCGAGATAGCCGCAGAGCAGGGTGGCGGTGAGGGAGCCCAGGTTAATGCCCATGTAGAAAATCGTGAAACCGGCGTCCCGGCGCGGATCGTCCACGCTGTAGAGCTGGCCGACAATGGTGGAAATGTTGGGCTTTAGAAAGCCGACGCCCACCACAATCAGCCCCAGGGACAGGTAGAAGACCTGCAGCGCGCGCTCGTCGCGCACCACGGCATCGCCCACCATGCGCGCCTGTTCCCCCTCGACGGCCATGCCCAGGTGACCCAGCACCAGCAGCAGGCCGCCGAAGATCACCGACTTGCGCATGCCCAGGTAGCGATCAGCCAGGAGGCCGCCGATGACCGGCATGGCGTAGACCAGCGCCGCATAGCCGCCCAGAACCTCGAGGCCATTGGCGTCGCTGAACAGGTGGTATTTGGTCAGGTAAAGCAGCAGCAGGTACTTCATGCCGTAGAAGGAGAAGCGTTCCCAGAGTTCGGTGGCGAAGCAGACATAGAGGCCGCGCGGGTGGCCGAAGAAGCCGCGATCCTCGGCGGGTGAAATGCTCGCAGTGGTCATGTGCAGTGGCGCTCCCAGGCCGGGTATTATCCGGCTATTGTGCAGGAAAAGGGCCTTGTCGGGCACCCTGTATAGGGGTGCACCACAGAGTGGGAGGCGTTAACATGCGCGCGGTGAAAATCATTTTCGGAAGCTGCTCATGAAGAACATTCTCGCGCTGACCTCCCTGCTGGGGGCCCTGTGGGTGACCTCGCCCGGGATGGCGGATACCGGATCCCAGCCAGCGGACACTGCCGCCCCCGCCGCCGCGGCACGTATCGAGGCCAGCCTGCACCGGCACATCGCCGAGCTGGCATCGGATGCCTACGAGGGGCGGGCGCCCGGCACGCCGGGCGAAGAGAAGACCGTGCAGTACCTGGCGGAGCATTTCCTGGCGCTGGGCCTGGAACCCGGCAATCGCCGCTCCTGGTTCCAGGAAGTGCCGATCACCACCATCGCCACGGCACCCTCCGCCGAGCTTGCCCTGCGCGGGCCCGACTACCGTGCTGACCTCGCCTACGGCGAGCAGATGATGGTGGCCACCCAGCGCCAGCAATCCGCCGTTGGCCTGGACAACTCGGAACTGGTCTTTGTCGGCTACGGCATCAATGCGCCGGAGCGCGACTGGAACGATTACGCGGGCGTCGATGTCACCGGCAAGACCGTGGTCATCCTGATCAATGACCCGGGCTTCGCCACCGGCGATCCGGCCCTGTTCAACGGTCGGGCGATGACCTACTACGGGCGCTGGGACTACAAGTACGCCGAAGCCGCCCGGCAGGGCGCCGCCGGGGCGCTGATCATTCACGAGACCGCGCCCGCCGCCTACCCCTGGGAGGTGGTGCGCAACAGCTGGTCCGGGGGCACGATCGGCATCACCTCGCCCGACCACAACAACGACGCGCTGGCGGTGGAGGGCTGGTTGCCCCTGGAGCAGGCCAGTCAGTTGCTGGCGGCAGCCGGGATGGACCTGGAGCAGCTCAAGGCCGCGGCGGTGAAGCCGGGCTTCCGGGCGCGCCCGCTGGCCGGCTTTACCGCCAGTGTGCAGCTGGAGAACCAGCTGCAGAACGCCCTGTCACGCAACGTGCTGGCGATGATACCGGGCAGCAGCCACCCGGACGAGGTGATTATCTATACCGCTCACTGGGACCACCTGGGGGTGCGCCCGAATGAGGCCGGGGACAACATCTACAACGGCGCCAGTGACAATGCCTCCGGGGTTGCCGGTCTGCTGGCACTGGCGGCAGAGTTCCAGGACCAGGCCTCTCCACCGGCGCGTTCCATTCTGTTCCTCGCGGTGACCGCGGAGGAGTCCGGTCTGCTCGGCTCCCGGTATTACGCGGAGCATCCGGTGTTCCCCCCCGAAAAAACCGTCGCCAACTTCAACATGGACAATATCGCGGCTGCCAATCTGGGCCCGACCCGGGATATTGCGGTGGTGGGCTACGGCAACAGTGAACTGGAAGACTACCTGGCCCGGGCGGCGGAGGCCCAGGGCCGCGAGGTGGTGCAGGAGCCCTACCCGGAGAAGGGCTTCTACTACCGCTCCGACCACTTTTCCCTGGCCGGTATCGGCATTCCCGCCCTCTACCTCACCCGGGGCACCGACAGTGTCGAGCACGGTCAGACCTGGGGTCGCGAGCGGCTGGAGGGCTGGATTGCCGATCACTACCACAAGCCCTCGGATGAATACCGCGAGGACTGGGATTTGCGGGGGGCCGTGCAGGAAGTGATGTTGCTGCTGCACATGGGCCGCGAGCTGGCCAACAACCGCGACTTTCCCGCGTGGCGCGACGGGGTGGAGTTCAAGGCCGTGCGCGAGGCCTCCAGGAAGTAGGGCTCAGCGCCGCTTGATGGAAAACGCTGACCAGCTCTGGCTGACCGGCATCAGCTCCAGGCTGTTGACGTTCAGGTGGGGCGGCAGGCTGGCCAGCCAGAACACGGTCTCGGCGATGTCCTCGGGCTGGATCGGATCGGCGCCCCGGTAGAGCGTGTCGTGGGCGGCCTGGTCGCCCCCGGTGCGCACCAGGGTGAATTCGCTCTCGGACAGCCCCGGGGCCAGGCAGCTGACGCGCACGCCACTGCCCTGCAGATCGCTGCGCAGGGCGTAGGAAAACTGCTCCACAAAGGCCTTGGTGCCGCAGTAGGTATTGCCGCCGGGGTAGGGCCAGTGGCCCGCCACTGAACCGATGTTGATGATGCTGGCGCCGCGCCCGCGGGCAATCAGGGTCGGCAGCAGGCTGTGGGTGACCGTGGTCAGCCCCTTGATGTTGGTGTCGATCATGCGGTGCCACTCTTCCAGTGAGCACTCGGGTGCCGGCGCCGTGCCCAGTGCCAGGCCGGCGTTGTTCACCAGGCAATGTACCTCGCGGAAGTTCTCTGGCAGGCCCGCGACCATGGCCTGTACCGCCGCGGTATCGCGTACGTCCAGGGCCTGGGTGTGGACCGGGCACTGCTCGCCCAGGCGCGCCGCCAGGGCGTCCAGGCGCTCCTGCCGGCGACCACTCAATACCAGTTTCCAGCCCGCGCGGGCGAAGCGCTCCGCGCAGGCCAGGCCAAAGCCGGACGTGGCGCCGGTGATAAAGGCGGTATTGGCCATCTCTGTGCTCCCTGTGTCGATGCCCGCGACTTAGTCGAGGGTGAAGGCTACCACGGCGTCGCCCATGCGCGAGCCCAGGTGGCGGTGGCCCCCGGCGGCGATGACCACATACTGACGGCCCTGGTAGCGATAGCTCATGGGAGTGGCGTGGCCGCCGGCGGGCAGCCGCGCTTTCCACAGCTCTTCGCCGGTGGCGGTTTCGAAGGCCCGCAGGTAGCTGTCGGTGGCGGCGCCGATGAAGGTCAGGCCGCCCGCCGTGACCAGTGAGCCGCCGCTGTTGGGGACACCGAGATTCAGCCACAGGGGGAAGGGCGCCAGATCGCGGGTGCCGCCCAGGGGCACTTCCCAGGCTTTCTTGCCGCTGTTCATGTCAATCGCCGTGAGCACGCCCCAGGGTGGGCGGTTGCAGGGGGCGCCCAGGGGCGAGAGGAAGGGGCGGCGCTTGACCGCATAGGGAGTTCCCTCCTGGCGTTCCACCGGCTCGCTGTAGTCGGGGCCGTCGACCACTTCCCGGGGCACCAGTTCGATCACCGCGGGTACCCGGGTGGTGTTGGCCAGGAGCAGGTTGCGCTGGGGATCGTAGCTGACGCTGCCCCAGTTGCTGCCGCCCATGAAACCCGGGTAGACCAGGGTCGGCTCGGTGCCGATGGGGGTGTAGCGGCCGGCATAGTTCAGCTGGCGGAATTCCTTCAGGCAGGCCTGTTTGTCGAACCAGACGAAGCCGAACATGTCCTCCTCGGTGAGGGTGTCGGGGTGCAGGGCCTCCGGCAGCAGCGGGTAGGGCTGGGTCGGCGACAGGGCCTCGGGTGCGGGGCCGCCCTGGGGCACCGCGCGCTCCTCGATGGGGAAGAGTGGCTCGCCGGTCTCCCGGTTGAGTACAAACAGTAGCCCCATCTTGGTCGCCTGCACCAGTGCGGGGATCGGACCATCCTTGCCGGGGAAGTCGAAGAGGACCGGCTGGGAGGGCACATCGTAGTCCCAGACATCGCGGTGCACGGTCTGGTAGTGCCAGACCAGTTTGCCCGTGGTGGTATCCAGGGCCACGATCGAGCTGCCGTAGTGGTCCATGCCGGCGCGCTCGCCGCCGTAGTAGTCGCCGGTGGGGTTGCCGGTCGGGATGAAGACCAGCCGGCGTTCACTGTCGGCGGAGAAGGGGGCCCAGGCATTGGGGCTGCCGGGGGTATAGCCCTGGCTCTGATCGTGACCCGGAGGCACGGCCTCCCAGCTCCAGACTTTTTCCCCGCTGCGCACATCGAAGGCGCGCACCACGCCGCTGGGCACCCCGGCGCGGCGCAGGTCGGCGACCTGTGCGCCGACCACGATCCGGTCGTTGACGACGGTGGGCGCCGAGGTCATGGCGTACTCGCCCTGGCGTACCTCGCCGAGTTCGCTCTTCAGGTCGATTTCACCGTCGATGCCGAAATCCTGGCAGCGTTCCCCATTGCGGGCGTCCAGTGCCAGCAGGCGGCCGTCGAGGGTGCCGGCGATCACGCGGCCGGCGCAGGCTTCGTCGGCCCCGGCGGTGGGGTCGTGGTGAAAGGCCACGCCGCGGCAGGACACGCTGTAGAGGCCGCGGATATCGGGATTGGCATCGACGTGCCAGCGCTCTTCGCCGCTGGCCGGGTCGAGGGCGATCACGCGGTTGCGCGGGGAGCAGAGGAACAGGCTGTCTCCCGCCAGTATCGGGGTGGTTTGCATGGCCGGTGCATTGAAGGGGTCGGGGAAGCTGCCGGGCTCGAGGTCGCCGCTGTGATACTCCCAGGCCTGCTCCAGCCGGTGCACGTTACCGGTATGGATATCCTCGGGGCTGGCAAAGCGGGTGCCGCCCTCGTCGCCGCCCCAGTGCAGCCAGGCGGTATTCGGGCCGCCTGCGGAGGCTGTCGCGGGGTCTTCACCGGTGCAGCCGGCGAGCAGGGAGAGTGTTGCCATGCAGGCCAGCCCGGTGTGGAGAATTGTCTTGTGCATGTCTTGTCCTTGCATGTGGGGCTGACCGCGTTCAGGCAGCTCTGACGCGGTCATCGGGGTAGGCGTCTTCACTCGCCTGCGCCAGGGCCCGGGCGATATCGTCGGGTTGGCGAAGGCGCTTGATCTCTTCGAAGAAGCGCGCCGCCTGGGGGTAGTAGGCGCGCAGATAGACCAGCCATTGCTTGAAGGGATTGGCGGCGTGCCCGCGATCGTAGCAGGCCAGGTTCAGGTCCAGGAATTCCGCCAGCAGGGGCAGGATGTCGCGCCAGGCCAGGGGCTCGGGGCCGGCCTCGCCGCGGAGGCTGGCGGCCACCAGGCGCGGCAGGTCGGGTCGGCAGAGGGCACCGCGGCCCAGCATCAGGTCGCTGCAGCCGGTGACTTCGCGGCAGCGCCGGGCGTCGTCGGCGCTCCAGATCTCGCCGTTGGCGATGATCGGCAGTCCCGGTGCGGCCTCCCGGGCGCGGGATATTTCCTCCCACCAGGCCGGAGGCCGGTAGCCGTCGCGGCGGGTGCGGGCGTGAATGGTCAATTCGCTGGCGCCGGCTTCGGCGATGGCCCGGACGTTGTCGAGAAAGGGGCTGCGGTCCTCGAAACCCAGGCGTATCTTGGCGGTCACCGGAATCTGCGCCGGCACGGCGCGGCGCACCGCGGCGACGATAGCAGACACCCGCTCCGGCTCCCGCAGCAGGATGGCACCGCCGTCGGAACGGTTGACGGTCTTGGCCGGGCAGCCGAAGTTCAGGTCGATGCCGGGTGCCCCCAGCTCCGCCGCCCGCGCGGCGTTCTCCGCCAGGGGGGCGGGCTGACCGCCGAGCAGCTGCAGAAAGACCGGCACACCGGCGCGGGTGCGGCCGCCCTGGTCGAGTTCCGGGCACAGGCGGCGGAAGACCCGCGGCGGCAGCAGGCGGTCGCAGACACGCAGGAACTCGGTCACACAGCGGTCCACGCCACCCAGCCCCGTGAGCAGACGGCGCATGGCGGGGTCGATGACGCCCTCCATGGGGGCAAGCATGACGCGCATGGGGTCGGGGTCTCCCGGTTGGATAAAGCGGCACAGTATACCCGTCCCGGGCGGGCTGCCGACATGACCCGGTTGCGGTTGGCGCGCGGCCGGGGTCCTGTTTTATGATGGGTCATCTATTTGTACCGAGGGGGTGCCCATGGACACGGGTCTGATGGCGCGGGGTTTCGAGCTGATGTTGTTCGGGATGACCGCGGTGGGTCTGTTCCTGACGCTTCTGGTGGTCGCGGTCACCCTGAGTGCCCGGGTCATGCAGCGCTGGTTCCCGGAGCCCGAGCCGGCACCGGCGCCGCGGCGCAGCGGACAGCCCTCCACCCCGGCCGCAGGGGCTCCGGCACCGGAAGTGGTCGCGGCCATTGCCGCCGCCCTTCACCAACACCGTTCACAGAGGCACTGAGACCATGGCCAAAAGCAAACAGCCGCTGGGCATCACCGATGTCGTGCTGCGCGATGCCCACCAGTCACTGCTGGCAACCCGTTTCCGTCTCGAGGACATGCTGCCGATTGCCGGCGAGCTGGACGAAGTCGGTTTCTGGTCGGTGGAGTCCTGGGGCGGTGCCACCTTCGATGCCTGTATCCGCTATCTCGGTGAAGATCCCTGGGAGCGGATCCGCGAGTTGAAGAAGGCCATGCCGAAAACCCGGCAGCAGATGCTGATCCGCGGCCAGAACATTCTCGGCTACCGGCACTACGCCGACGACGTGGTACGCAAGTTCGTCGAGCGGGCGGCGGTCAACGGGGTGGATGTCTTCCGCGTCTTCGATGCCATGAACGACATGCGCAATCTCGAGGTGGCCCTGCAGGCGGTGAAGGAGACGGGCCGCCACGCCCAGGGCACCCTGTCCTACACCATCAGCCCAGTGCACACCCTGGACACCTGGGTGGACCTGGGCAAGCGCATCGAGGACATGGGGGGCGACTCCATCGCCATTAAGGACATGGCGGGTCTGCTGCGCCCCTACGAGGGCTACGAACTGGTGCGGCGGCTGAAGGAAAGCTGCAGCATTCCCATTCACATGCAGTGCCACGCGACCACCGGGCTGTCCACGGCCACCATTCTCAAGTGCGTCGAGGCCGGTATCGACAACGTGGATACCTCCATCTCCTCCATGTCCATGACCTACGGGCATTCCCCCACGGAGTCAGTGGTGGCCATACTCGAGGGGACAGACCGGGATACCGGGCTGGACATTCACCGCCTCGAGGCGATTGCCGCGTACTTTCGCCAGGTGCGGCGCAAGTATGCAAAGTTCGAAGGTTCCCTGCGCGGGGTCGATTCGCGGATCCTGGTGGCCCAGGTGCCAGGGGGCATGCTTACCAACATGGAAAACCAGTTGCGCGAGCAGGGTGCCATCGATCGCATGGACGAGGTGCTGGAGGAGATCCCGCGGGTGCGCGAGGAACTTGGCTATATTCCCCTGGTCACGCCGACCTCCCAGATCGTCGGCACTCAGGCGGTGCTCAACGTGCTCACCGGTGAACGTTACAAGTCGATATCCCGGGAGACCGCCGGCGTGCTGCGCGGCGAATACGGCGCCACGCCGGCGCCGGTGAACGAATCCCTGCAGCAGCGTGTGCTGGAGGGCGATGCACCGGTGACCTGTCGCCCGGCGGACTTGCTGGAACCCGAGCTGGAAAGCCTGCAGGACGAGCTGGAGGCGCTGGCCCGGGAGCAGGATATCCGCCTGGCGGAGGACGAGCGGCGCATCGACGACGTCCTGACCTACGCGCTGTTTCCCCAGGTCGGCCTGAAGTTCCTCGCCAACCGCGGTAACCCGGAGGCCTTCGAGCCGGCCCCGGACAGCGAGGCGACGGCCGCGCCGGCGACAGCACCGAAGGCGCAAGACCGGTCCGCCCGGGAGGCGGGCGCTGCGGTTTATACCGTGAACGTCAACGGCCAGGCTTACGTGGTGGAAGTCAGCGAGGGCGGCGACATCCAGCAGCTGCAGCCCGCCGCGTCCGCACCTGCGGAGGCGGCGCCCGCCAATCAGACGGGCGGCGACAGCGGGGGCAAGCCGGTGCCGGCCCCCCTGGCCGGCAACATCGTACGGGTCAATGTGGCCGCCGGCGATGCGGTCGAAAGCGGCGAGGTCATCGTGGTCCTGGAAGCCATGAAAATGGAGACCGAAGTGCGTGCGCCCGCCGCCGGGCAGGTGCGGGCGGTCGAGGTGAAGGCCGGCGACAGCGTGGCTGTCGGCGATCCCCTGATTACCCTGGGCTGATCCATGGACAATCTGTTGCAGCTCTGGGGCGCCACTGGCCTCGCGCACATACAGCCCGGCCAGGCGATCATGATCGCGATTGGGCTGGTCCTGCTGTTCCTGGCCATTCGCAAGGGCTTCGAGCCGCTGTTGCTGGTGCCGATCGGATTCGGCGGCATCCTGGCCAACATTCCCGGCGGCGGCCTCGCCTGGTCCGCGGCAGAGGCGGCCCTGCACAGCGGTGACCCCGCCGTGCTGGCGGATATTGCGCGGGTGCTGGGAGCGGATACGGCGCACGCAGACAGCCTGTTCAAGGTGCTGGCCGAGGCGCCGCCGATGCTGCTGCACGAGGCGACCATGGTGGCCCGGGGTGCAGGTTTCAGCGACGGCATGCTGCACGTGTTCTACAGCGTGGCGATTGCCAGCGGCGTGGCGCCCCTGGTGATCTTCATGGGGGTCGGGGCGATGACCGACTTCGGCCCCCTGCTGGCCAACCCGCGCACGCTGTTCCTCGGCGCCGCGGCGCAATTCGGGATTTTTGCCACGGTGCTGGGGGCGGTGGGGCTGAGTACCCTGGGGCTGATGGACTTCAGCCTCGCCGACGCCGCGGCGATCGGCATCATCGGCGGCGCCGACGGGCCGACCGCCATCTATGTTTCCAGCGTGCTGGCGCCCGACCTGCTCGGCCCGATCGCGGTGGCGGCCTACTCCTACATGGCCCTGGTGCCCCTGATACAGCCACCGATCATGCGCGCCCTGACCAGTGAGGCGGAGCGTCGCATTGAGATGACGCAGCTGCGCGTGGTCTCGCGGCGGGAAAAGATCGTATTCCCGTTGCTGCTGCTGATACTGGTGGCCCTGCTGTTGCCGGCGGCGGCGCCCCTGCTGGGCATGTTCTGCTTCGGCAACCTGATGCGCGAGAGTGGCGTGGTCGGGCGCCTGAGCGAGACGGCGCAGAATGCCCTGATCAATATCACCACGATTTTTCTCGGCCTGTCGGTGGGCTCCAAGCTGGTGGCGGACAAATTCCTCGACCTCAACACCCTCGGCATTCTCGGTCTCGGGGTGGTGGCCTTTGCCATCGGTACCGCCTCCGGCATCCTGATCGCCAAGCTGATGAATCGCTTCAGCACGACACCGGTCAACCCGCTGATCGGCTCTGCCGGTGTTTCCGCAGTGCCGATGGCGGCGCGGGTCAGCAACAAAGTCGGGCTCGAGGCGAACCCCCACAATTACCTGCTGATGCATGCCATGGGCCCGAATGTGGCAGGCGTCGTGGGCTCCGCCGTGGCCGCCGGGGTGATGATCAGCCTGGTGGGAGGGTGACTCCGCGCCGCGCCGTTGGTGCCGGGGCGATTATTTTTGTAAACTCCCCCTTCCACGTATCTGCCGAGCCGAGTGTGCATGAACCCCAACTACCTTGATTTTGAACAGCCCATTGCCGAGCTTGAAGTCAAGATCGAAGAGCTGCAGTTGGTGGGGTCGGACGCGGACATCAACATCAGCGAGGAAATCCGCACCCTGCGCGAGAAGAGCGCCAAGCTGACGGAGAAGATCTACTCCAACCTGAGTGCCTGGGATATCGTCAAGGTCGCGCGGCATCCGCAGCGGCCCTATACCCTGGACTACATTCCGCGGATTTTCACCGATTTCGACGAGCTGCACGGCGATCGCCACTTCGGCGATGACCGCGCCATTGTCGGCGGCACCGCGCGGCTGCAGGGTCGCCCGGTCATGGTCATCGGCCAGGAAAAGGGGCGGGCGGTCAAGGACAAGGTCATGCGCAACTTCGGCATGCCCAAGCCCGAGGGCTATCGCAAGGCCCTGCGCCTGATGCAGATGGCCGAGCGCTTCCGCATGCCGGTGATCACCCTGATCGACACCCCGGGGGCCTACCCCGGCATCGATTCCGAGGAGCGCGGCATCAGCGAGGCCATTGCCCAGAACCTCGCGGTGATGTCGCGCCTTTCCACGCCGGTCATCTGTGTGGTGATCGGCGAAGGCAGTTCCGGCGGCGCCCTGGGGATCGGCGTCGGCGATCACCTGGCGATGCTGCAGTACTCGACCTATTTCGTGATCTCCCCGGAAGGCTGCGCCAACATCATCTGGAAGAGCAGCGAACACGCGCCGGATGCGGCCCAGGCGATGGGGGTGACTTCCTCCGTACTGCAGGACCTGGGCATCGTCGATGCCACCATTCCCGAGCCCATGGGCGGCGCCCACCGCGACGTCGACAGGATGGCCGAGCGCATTCAGTCGCACCTGGTCACCCAGCTCGAGAAGCTCTCCGCGATTCCCACCGACCAGATGCTGGAACAGCGCTACCAGCGTCTGATGTCCTACGGCAACTGAGCCGCCTCGCACGGCGGCGTCCCATGGGCCCCGCGGATCTCGATTACACCGCGCTGATTCCCCTGCTGGCGCCCCACGAGGGGGCGCCGCGCTGGCGCGTGGCCTGGAGCGGGGGGCTGGATTCCACGGTCTTGTTGCACCTGCTGACGGTCTATCGCCAGCAGCGGCCACTGGCGCCGCCCCTGCTGGCGATACACGTCAATCATCAGTTGCAAGCCGACGCCGCCGACTGGGCGGCGCATTGCGGTGAGCTGGCCCGAAGCCTGGGTGTCCCGCTGCGCCAGCCGACAGTCAGTGTTTCCAGCAGCGGGGCGGGGCTGGAGGCGGATGCCCGCCATGCCCGCTATGCAGCGCTGGAAGCGGGGATGGCCCCGGGGGAGGTCGTGCTGTTTGCCCACCATCGCGACGACCAGGCGGAGACCGTAATGCTGCGCCTGTTGCGCGGCAGCGGGCTGGCCGGTCTGCAGGGCATGCCGCGGCAGCGCGCGATGGGGCGCGGCACCCTGGTGAGGCCGCTACTTCCCTGGGGGCGCACGGCGCTGGAAGCCTACGCGCGGCGGCACCGGCTGACCTGGGTGGAGGATTCGTCCAACAGCGACCTGCGCCAGGATCGCAATTTTCTCCGCCAGCAGGTGATGCCGTTGCTGGCATCGCGGTGGCCGGACAGCGTCGCCTCTCTCGTGCGCGCGGCCGGCCACCTCGAGGACGCGGACCGTGCCCTCGAGTCCCTGCTGCCGCCATTGCCCCTGTGGATAAACCGTTTTGGCGATGTCGGGCTGTCCCTCGACACGCTGCTCGCGGCGGAGGATGCCGTGGCGTCGCTGCAGTTGCGCCGCTGGCTGCGGGATCGCGGCTTGCTGGTGCCGGAGTCGCGGCCCCTGAAGGAGTTCCTGCGCCAGCTGCGCGGTGATGGCAACCGGGTGCGTCTCTGCGGGGGCGCCTGGGTGCTGGAGCGTTTTGCGGGGGCGGTGTTCCTGCTGCCAGCCACCTTGCCCGAGTGTGGCCCGCCCGCGACGCTGGTGCCCGGGACGCGTGTCGCCTTGCCCGCGGGCTCCCTGGCGCTCGAGCCGGCGGCCGAGGGTCCGGCTTTGCGCCTCGAGGCGGGGGAGGTTCTGCGGCTGCACTGGCGCCGCGGCGGCGAGCGTCTGCTGCTGCCCGGTCGCGCGGGTCACCGCCGGCTGAAGACGCTGCTGCAGGATGCGGGGGTGCCGCCCTGGTGGCGGCAGCGCCTGCCGCTGCTCTACCTGGGGGATGAGCTGCTGGCGGTGGGCGACCTGTGGCTGAGCCAGAGCAGCCGCTACTGCGCGCGGGGTGGCGAGGGCTGCTGGCGGCCCCGCTGGACGCCGGCCCTGGCTACCCCGAAAGGGCCGTTATCGCCGCATGCGGATTGAGTCAGCAGGGGCTTTCTGCTAATCTGACGCCCCATCTTTCCGCAGGTTGCATACCGCGTCACGAGGCTACGCCCGTCACCGCCGGTTTGCGCCTGAATGCCCGTAACTACAGCGTAAATAGGCTTTGCATGACGCGTTTCGTTTTCGTCACTGGTGGTGTGGTGTCTTCCCTGGGCAAGGGGATCGCCGCCGCCTCGCTGGCGGCAGTACTCGAGGCGCGTGGCCTCAAGGTCACCCTGCTCAAACTCGACCCCTACATCAACCTGGACCCGGGCACCATGAGCCCCTTCCAGCACGGCGAGGTCTTCGTCACCGAGGATGGTGCCGAGACCGACCTGGACCTGGGGCACTACGAGCGCTTTACCCGCGCCAGCATGACCCGCTCCAACAACTTTACCACCGGCCGTGTCTACGACACCGTGCTCAAGAAAGAGCGTCGCGGAGACTACCTGGGGGGCACCGTGCAGGTGATTCCCCACATCACTGACGAGATCAAGCGCCGGGTGATTCTCGGTGCCGGTGACTCCGACGTGGCGATTGTCGAGATTGGCGGTACCGTGGGCGACATCGAGAGCCTGCCCTTCCTTGAGGCGGCCCGACAGCTCAAGGTGGAGGTCGGTGCCAGCCGCGCCCTGTTGATGCACCTGACCCTGGTGCCCTACATCGCCACGGCGGGGGAGATCAAGACCAAGCCTACCCAGCACTCGGTCAAGGAGCTGCGCTCCATTGGCCTGCAGCCGGATATCCTGCTCTGCCGATCCACCGTGGATATCGACGAGAGCGCGCGCAAGAAAATTGCCCTGTTTACCAACGTCGAGGAGCGCGCGGTGATTCCCCTGCTCGACGCCGATTCCATCTACCGCATTCCCGGTATGCTGCACGGGCACGGCCTCGACAGCTTCGTCGTGGAGCGTTTCCGTATCGACTGCCCCGAGGCCGACCTGAGCGAGTGGGACGATGTCCTGCGTCGGGAGTTTGCCGCGCCCGCGGCCACCGTGCGGGTGGCCATGGTCGGCAAGTACATGGATCTGCTGGACGCCTACAAGAGCCTCAATGAATCACTCAAGCACGCGGGCCTGCAGACCCTGGTGAACGTGCGGGTCGACTACATTGATGCCGAGGACATCGAGCGCGACGGCACCGGCGTGCTGGAAACGGCCGATGCCATCCTGGTCCCCGGTGGCTTCGGCGACCGCGGCGTCGAAGGCAAGATTACCGCGGTGCGCTACGCGCGGGAGAACCGCATTCCCTTCCTCGGGATCTGCCTGGGCATGCACGTGGCGCTGATCGAGTACGCACGCAACGTTTGCGGGCTGGCCGGGGCGCACTCCACGGAAATGGACCCGTCCACGGCTTACCCCATCGTGGCCCTGATTACCGAGTGGCAGAATGCCGACGGCTCCACGGAGCAGCGGGACGAGAGTTCCGATCTCGGTGGCACCATGCGCCTGGGTGCGCAGCCCTGCCACCTGGAACCCGGCTCGCAGGTGCGCGAGATCTACGGCAACGACACCATCACCGAGCGCCACCGCCACCGCTACGAGATCAACAACAACTATCTGCCGACCCTGACCGATGCCGGCATCCGTGTGGCCGGCTGGTCCGCCGACCGCTCCCTGGTGGAAATGATCGAGCTGCCCGGCCATCCCTGGTTTGTGGCCTGCCAGTTCCACCCCGAGTTCACCTCGCGGCCCCGGGGCGGCCATCCGCTGTTTACCAGTTACATACGCGCTGCCCAGGCGCACGCGCAGGCCTCGTGAGCCCCCGCGGGCTCGGCCAGGGAGAAGCACATGTCAGCCCCCGTGATTGATGTCGCCGGTATTCCGGTGGCCAACGATGCCCCGCTGGTTCTTCTCGGCGGGGTCAATGTGCTGGAGAGTCGGGAATTCGCGCTGAAGGTCGCGGCCCACTACGCCGAGGTCTGCCGGCGCCTGGAAATCCCCTGGGTGTTCAAGGCCTCGTTCGACAAGGCCAACCGCTCCTCGATCCACTCCTACCGCGGCCCCGGCCTGGAAGCGGGCCTGGAGATCCTGGCGGCGGTAAAGGCGGAGTTCGACGTTCCGGTGATTACCGACGTTCACGAGCCGTCGCAGGCGGCGCCCGCGGCGGAGGTCTGCGATATTCTGCAGCTGCCCGCCTTCCTCGCCCGCCAGACGGACCTGGTAGCGGCCATGGCCGCTACCGGCCGGGTCATCAATATCAAGAAGCCGCAGTTCCTGAGCCCCTCGCAGATGGCCAACGTGGCGGAGAAGTTCCGCGAGTGCGGCAATGAGCGGCTGCTGCTGTGCGAGCGCGGCAGCAACTTCGGCTACGACAACCTGGTCGTCGACATGCTCGGTTTTGGCGTGATGAAACGGGCCTGCGGCGATATCCCGCTGATTTTCGACGTGACCCACGCCCTGCAGTGCCGCGATCCCGGCGGTGCCGCCTCCGGCGGGCGCCGCCACCAGGTGGCGGAGCTGGCTCGCGCGGGTGTCGCCGTGGGCCTGGCCGGGCTTTTCCTGGAGGCGCATCCCGACCCGGACAAGGCCCTCTGTGACGGGCCGAGCGCGCTTCCCCTGGACCAGCTGGAGCCCTTCCTGGCCCAGGTCAAGGCGGTGGACACGCTGGTCAAGGGGCTCCCCCCCGTGAATATTTCCTGACAGATCACTGGAGTTGAATCGCATGAGCAGTATCGCAAACGTTCAGGCCTTCGAGGTCATGGATTCCCGGGGCAACCCGACGGTAATGGCGGAAGTCACCCTGGCCAGCGGCGAAGTGGGCTCGGCCTGTGCACCTTCCGGGGCCTCCACCGGTTCCCGCGAGGCACTCGAGTTGCGCGATGGCGACAGCGCCCGCTATCTGGGCAAGGGCGTTCTCAAGGCGGTGGGCAATGTCAACGGGCCCATCCGGAGCCTGCTGCAGGGCCGCGATGCATCCCAGCAGCGCGAGCTGGACCACGCCATGATCGAAGCCGATGGTACCGAGAACAAGGCGAATTTCGGCGCCAATGCCATCCTCGCCGTGTCCCTGGCCGCGGCCAAGGCCGCCGCCCAGGCGCGCAAGGTTCCGCTCTACCAGCACATTGCGGAGCTCAATGGCAGCAGCGAATACTCCATGCCGGTGCCGATGATGAATATCCTCAACGGCGGCGAGCACGCCGACAACAACGTCGATATCCAGGAATTCATGGTCCAGCCAGTGGCTGCGCCCAGCTTCGCCGAGGCCCTGCGCGCCGGCGCCGAGATTTTCCACCACCTGAAGAAGGTGCTCTCCGCCCGGGGCCTGAACACCGCCGTGGGAGACGAGGGTGGCTTCGCCCCCAACCTGCCTTCCAATGAGGCCGCCCTCGAGGTCATTGCCGAGGCGGTGGGCAAGGCCGGCTACCAGCTGGGCCGGGACATCACCCTGGCCCTCGACTGTGCGGCCTCCGAGTTTTACCGCGACGGCGTCTACGACCTCTCCGGGGAGGGCAAGCGCTTCAGCAGTGCCGAGTTCGCCGATTACCTGGACAAACTGTCCAGCGATCACCCGATCATTTCCATCGAGGACGGCCTGGACGAGTCCGACTGGGCCGGCTGGAAGCTGCTGACGGACAAGATCGGCGAGCGCGTGCAGCTGGTGGGTGACGACCTCTTTGTGACCAATACCAAGATCCTGCAGCAGGGAATCGACCAGGGCGTGGCCAACTCCATCCTGATCAAGTTCAACCAGATCGGCTCCCTCTCGGAGACCCTGGATGCGATCGCCATGGCACGCAAGGCGGGTTACACCGCGGTGATCTCCCACCGCTCGGGGGAAACCGAGGACGCCACCATCGCCGATCTGGCGGTGGCGACCGCCGCGGGGCAGATCAAGACCGGCTCCCTGTGCCGTTCCGACCGCGTGGCCAAGTACAACCGCCTGCTGCGGATCGAGGCGGAACTGGCGGGGCGCGCCCCCTACCGCGGGCTGGCCGAGTTCCCGCGCCAGCGCTGACATGCGCCTCCTCCTGCTGGGCCTGCTCCTGCTGCTGCTGGTGTTGCAGTACCGCCTGTGGTTTGCCGAGGGCAGCCTGGCGGAGCGCGCACGTCTGCGCGAAGAAGTGGTCGAGCAGGAAGCGCTCAACGCGGAGTTGCGCGCCCGCAATGCGGTGATCGAGCGCGACGTTCTGGAGTTGAAGTCCGGCAAGGAAGGCCTGGAGCAGCGCGCCCGGGAGCAGCTGGGACTGATTCGCGAGGGCGAGGTGTTTTACCAGTTCCAGCAGGACGCGGAACCGGCAGCGGACGCTAACGACGATGAGTGAATCGCGTTGCTGGGGGGTGATTCCCGCGGCGGGCAGCGGCAGTCGCATGGCGGCCGGGCTGCCCAAGCAATATCTCGAAGTGGCCGGCAAGCCACTCATTCGCCACGCCCTGGAAGCCCTGTTGCAGCTGCCGGATATCGCCGGCGTCTGTGTCGCGGTGCAGGCCGGTGACCACCGTGCCCGGGCTTTGGCCAGCGAGCCGCGGGCGAGGCTGATCCACGGTGGTGCGACCCGGGCCGACTCCGTCCTGGCGGCCCTGGGGGCGCTGGCCGAGCAGGCGGCGCCCCAGGACTGGGTTCTGGTTCACGACGCCGCGCGCCCCTGCCTCTCGCAGGATGACCTGCAGGGCCTGGTCGAGCGCGTGCGGTCGACCGCGACCGGCGCGCTGCTGGCGCTGCCGGTAGTGGATACCCTCAAGCGGGTCGATGCCCGGGGGCGTGTCCAGGCCACGGTGCCGCGCGCGGATCTCTGGCGCGCGCAGACCCCGCAGATGTTCCGCCTGGGCGAGCTGAAATTGGCACTGGAGCGCGCGCTGGCCGCCGGCGTGGAGGTGACCGACGAGGCCTCCGCGATGGAGTGGGCCGGTCACCCGGTGCAGGTGGTGGCCGGTAATCCGCGCAATATCAAGGTGACAGTTCCCGCCGACCTGGCGCTGGCCAGGCTCTACCTGACAGAGGCAGCGACAGCATGAGTGACATGCGCATTGGTCACGGCTACGACGTTCATCGCTTCGGTGACGGCGACCATGTGGTGATCGGCGGCGTACGTATCCCCCATAGCCAGGGCTTGATTGCCCATTCCGATGGCGACGTGCTCATCCACGCCCTCTGCGATGCCCTGCTCGGGGCCCTGGGCCGCGGCGATATTGGCCACCATTTTCCCGACGACGATCCGGCCCTGGCCGGGGTGGACAGCCGCCTCCTGCTTCGCCGCGTGGTGGCGGACATGCGGCGTGCCGGCTGGCGATTGGTCAACGCCGACAGCACCGTGATCGCCCAGGCGCCCAAGCTGGCGGGGCACGTTCCGGCCATGCGCGAGCACCTGGCGGCGGACCTGAGGGTGGCGCCGGCGCAGGTCAATATCAAGGCGACAACGACCGAGGGCCTCGGCTTTGCGGGCCGCAAAGAGGGGCTTGCCGCCCACGCGGTGGTGCTGCTGGCGGAGCAGGGGTCGTGAGCGGGCCCTTGCCGCGCGCCCATGGCGAACTGCTGGGTCGCGCCACCCTGCGCGCCGTGCCCGAGGACTTCGTGGTAATCGAGGAACTCGGCTTCGAGCCCGAGGGGGAGGGCGAACACGCCTTTCTCTACCTGGAGAAGCGCGGCCTGAATACCGCCGAGCTGCAGCAGCGCCTGGCCGACCTGAGCGGTATTCCCCTGGTGGATATCAGTTTCAGCGGCCTCAAGGACCGCCACGCCCTGACCCGCCAGTGGTTCAGTGTGCGTCTCGCCGGCCGTCCGGAGCCCGACTGGAGCGCTCTCGAGGTGGCCGGCGAGGTGCGTGTGCTCGACCTGACGCGGCACCCGCGAAAATTGCGTCGGGGCGTGCACCGGGGCAACCGCTTCGAATTGCATTTGCGCGATTGCGATGCGGAGCCCGAGGCCCTGGCGGCGCGCCTGCAGTGCCTGCGCGAGCAGGGCGTGCCCAATTATTTTGGCGAGCAGCGTTTTGGCCGCGGTGGCAATACCGAGCGGCAGGCCCGGGACTGGGCGGCGCGATCCGGCCGCCGGGTCTCCCGGGGGCGGCGCGGCCTCTACCTGTCAGCCCTGCGCGCCAGTTTGTTCAACCGGCTGCTGGCACGACGCGTCGAGGCGGGCAGCTGGAACCAGCTCGAGGCCGGCGATGTCGGCATGCTGCACGGCTCCCGCAGTCTGTTTCCCTGCCCCGAGGTGGACGCCGAACTGGCCCGGCGCTGCGCCAGTGGCGACCTCCACCCGGGGCTGCCGCTCTGGGGGCGGGGCAAAGTGCTCCAGAGTGAAGCCCAGTGGCAGCGGCAGCTGGCCTGGCTCGAGGAAGACCTCGCCCTGTGTCGCTTTCTGGAAGCCCAGGGTCTGCAGCTCGACTGGCGCCGCACCCGCCTGTGGCCGGATGACTTTTCCTGGCAGTTTTGTGATGATGGCGGGCTGAGACTGGGCTTCAGTTTGGGGCCCGGTGGCTACGCCACATCGGTGTTGGCGGAACTGGTGGACTATGGGGACAGGGGCGAGATCAGTGAGCAAGCATGATCTCAGCGGAATCGGCATGACCTCCCAGCGTACCCGGGAGCGCCTGGTGGCGCGTCTGGCGGAGCAGGGCATTCGCAACCAGGCTGTGCTGGATGTGCTGCGCAGCACGCCGCGCCATCTGTTCCTCGACGAGGCCATGGCCCACCGCGCCTACGAGGACATCGCCCTGCCCATCGGCTTTCAGCAGACCCTGTCCCAGCCCTGGGTGGTTGCCCGCATGACCGAGCTGTTGCTGGAACTGGGTCCGCGCAAGCGGGTGCTGGAAATCGGTACCGGCTCCGGCTACCAGACCGCCGTGCTGGCCCAATTGGTGGATGAGGTATTTACGGTGGAGCGCATTCGCCCCCTGCAGGAACGCGCCCGCCAACGCCTGCGCCAGCTCAAACTGCGCAACGTGCGTTACCGGCATGCCGACGGTCACTTTGGCTGGGCCGAGGAAGGCCCCTACGACGGCATTCTCAGCACCGCGGCCCCCGAGACGATTCCGGAGGAACTGCTGCAGCAGCTGGCCCCCGGCGGCTGCCTGGTGATTCCCGTCGGCGGCAGTGCCCAGCACCTGCAGGTTGTCACCCGCAGTCACGAGGGCTTCGATACCCGCATCGTCGACGCGGTGCGCTTCGTGCCCCTGCGTCCCGGCACGGTGAAGTAGCGCGATGACACTCTGGGGGATCTATCTGCGCGGTGCACTGATGGGAGCCGCTGACATCGTGCCCGGCGTCTCCGGCGGCACCATGGCGTTCATCACCGGTATTTACGATCGTTTGCTGGCGGCGCTGCGCTGCCTCGACCTGGTCGCCCTGCGCATGCTCCTGCGCGGTCAGTGGCGCTCCGCCTGGCAGCATGTCGACGGCAACTTTCTGGCCGCGCTGCTGGCCGGCATCCTCACCAGTGTGGTGACCCTGGCGCGGGGGATCAGCTGGTTGCTGGCCCACTATCCGGTGCCCCTGTGGGCGTTTTTCTTCGGCCTGATCCTGGCCTCCGCGCTGGTGGTGCTGCGCCAGGTAGCCTATTGGCGCCCGGGGCAGTGGCTGGCCCTGGGCTCGGGGGCAGGCCTCGCCGCGGTGGTGGCCCTCTCGCCGACCCTGGCGCCCGTGGAGCCAGGCCTGCTCAGTGTCTTCCTGGCCGGGTTTATCGCCATCTGTGCCATGATCCTGCCGGGGATTTCCGGCAGTTTTATCCTGGTGCTGCTGGGAATGTATGCGCCGATCCTGGGCGCGCTGCGCGACCTGCAGCCGGAGGTGCTACTGGTGTTCGCCCTCGGTGCGGGCTCGGGGCTGCTCTGTTTTTCGCGCCTGCTGCACTGGCTGCTGCGCCACTATCACGCCCTGACCATGGCGCTGCTCACCGGCTTCCTGGCGGGCTCGCTGCTGGTGGTCTGGCCCTGGAAGCGCCCCTTGAGCTGGGTGATGGGGAGCGACGGTGAACCGCGCCCGGTACAGGAAGTGCCGGTCTCCCCCGGCGCCTTCGCCGAGTTGGGCGCCGACCCCTATCTGCTGCCCTGCCTGCTGTTGATGGTCGGGGGCTTTCTCCTGGTCTGGTGGCTCGAGCGGCGCTGGGGGCAGTCATGAAGGCGGCGCTGGTGTATCGGCTGCCGGCGCTGCTCGGGCTGCTCTTGCTCGGCGCCTGTGTGGCACATGCGCCGGCACCGATCGAGGATCGGCGCAGCCCCGCACGGGTCCAGGACCCGCGGGAATTCTATACCGTGTCGCCCGGCGACACCCTGTATTCCATCGCCTTCCGCTTTGGCCTGGATTACCGCAGGGTCGCCCGCATCAACGCTATCCCCGCGCCCTATACCATCTATCCCGGGCAGCGCATCCTGGTACGCGGCGCGGAAGATCCGGCACCGCCACCGAAGGCGCCGCAGCGGGTGGCGGTGGCACCGGCCGGCGACTCGCGCCCGGCGCCGGGACAGGTGATTGTGCGCCCGGCGTCCCCCGGGTCGGCGCCGGTCAATAGCGGCGCAGGGCCCGGTTCGGGATTGACACCGGAGCCGATGCCGCGCAGCGGCGATCCCGCTGCGCCGGTGGGGCCAGCCGCGGGTGATTCGCCCGCCCGGGAGCCTGCGGCGGCCACAGCACCCGCCCCGTCTGCGCCTGCCTCGACATCACCGGCGCCGGCCCCGAAACCGGCGCCAAGTCCCGCACCCACGGGTCCCGTGAGTCGCTGGCAGTGGCCCAGTGACGGGCGCGTCACCCGGGGCTTCTCTTCCACGGTGCACAAGGGGGTCGATATTGACGGTCAGCGCGGTGATCCGGTGCGCGCGGCGGCACCGGGACAGGTGGTCTACGCCGGTACCGGCATTGTCGGTTTTGGCGAGTTGATCATCGTCAAGCACGACGACACCCATCTGAGCGCCTATGGTCACAACGACCGCTTGCTGGTGCGCGAAGGGGACAGCGTTGCCGCCGGTCAGCAGATTGCCGAGAAGGGCGATTCGGGCACTGACAGCGTCAAGTTGCACTTTGAAATTCGCCGCGAGGGCAAGCCGGTGGATCCCCTGGGGCTGCTGCCGCGTCGTTGAGGGCCGCGCGGGTCGCGCTTGTCTTGTGATGTGGGTCTGGAGTAGTCTGTCAAGTCGGCAGCAATCAGCTTCAGCCCGAGCACAGCGGACGAGGTGTGGCCATGGACGTCAAAACAACAAGAAGCGGTTCCGGAAAGGCATCCTCATCGCGCGGTGCGCGGCGCAATGGGGGCCCACCCCCCGCCGCCGCTCCCGCCGACTTCGAGCAGGAGGATAGCGAGGAACTGGACGAGGGCTCGGAGGATCAGGGTGCCCTGGCCTTTGGCAGTGATGACAGCGCGAGCAGTCAGGACGCCGAGGCCGATCGCGACGAGCAGGAGTTTGAGCGCGCCCGCAGCGCGCGCTGCCCGGAGAAGTCCCTGGATGCCACCCAGCTCTACCTGAACGAGATTGGCTTCTCGCCACTGCTGTCCGCCGACGAGGAAAAGCACTACGCGCGCCTGGCCCGCAGTGGCGACGAGGCGGGTCGGCGACGGATGATAGAGAGCAATCTGCGGCTGGTGGTCAAGATTTCCCGCCGCTACATCAATCGTGGCCTCACCCTGCTCGACCTGATCGAGGAGGGCAATCTCGGGCTGATCCGGGCGGTGGAGAAATTCGATCCGGAACGCGGGTTCCGCTTTTCCACCTACGCCACCTGGTGGATCCGACAGACCATCGAGCGGGCCATCATGAACCAGACCCGCACCATCCGCCTGCCCATTCACGTGGTCAAGGAGCTCAACGTCTACCTGCGCGCGGCCCGGGAGCTGACCCAGAAACTGGATCACGAGCCCTCCGCGGAGGAGATTGCCCAGACCCTGGACAAGCCGGTGGAGGAGGTCAAGCGCCTGCTGGGCCTCAACGAGCGTGTCACCTCGATCGACCTGCCGGTGGGGCCGGACTCCGAAAAGGCGGTCCTCGAAACCATTGCCGACACCCACGTCTCGGATCCCTCGCTATTGCTGCAGGACGACGATATTCGCGACAGTATCAGTTACTGGCTGGACGAGCTGAGTGAAAAACAGCGCGAGGTGGTGTCCCGGCGCTTTGGCCTGCGCGGTCACGAGAGCAGTACACTGGAGGAGGTGGGGCGTGAGATTGGCCTCACCCGGGAGCGGGTGCGGCAGATCCAGGTGGAAGCGCTGCGCCGCCTGCGCCACCTGATGGAAAACCAGGGGCTGACAGGCGACTCGCTATTCAATTAAGCGCGCGGCGCGCTTCAGCGCTCGAGCAGGGCCAGCTTGTTGGGCTTGCCGGCCCACTCTTCGGCATCCGCGGGTGCGGGCTTCATTTCGGTGATGTTGGGCCAGATTTCCGCCAGTTCGGCGTTCAGCTCCAGGAACACCTGCTGGTCCTCGGGCAGCTCATCCTCCGAGTAGATGGCGTCGACCGGGCATTCCGGCTCGCAGAGGGCGCAGTCGATACACTCATCGGGATGAATGACCAGAAAGTTGGGGCCCTCGTAGAAGCAGTCGACCGGACAGACTTCCACGCAGTCCGTGTGCTTGCACTTGATACACTGTTCACCAACAACGAAGGTCATGTCTGTCCCGCCTCGTTTCCGACCTGACTGAAAGAGGACGCGATTCTACCTCCTGTCGGCCCGCTTTGAAAGGCCGGCAGCGTCCTCCGCGAACTGCCATCAGGGCAGATCGAGCATTTCCCGCAGTGCGTAGAGTGCTTCCTGGGCCTGGCGGGGGCTGAGGTCGTCCAGCGGCAGCTCCCGCAGGCGCTCCAGCGCCGGGTGCTGGTTGCTGGCAAACAGGTCACTCTGGGCCGGTGGCGGTGCCGCGGGGACGGGGGGACTGCCGTCGCCCCGGCTCTGCTGCTCCAGGGCAGCGAGCTTTTCCCGGGCGGCCCGGAGGACACCGTCGGGAATGCCCGCCAGCTTGGCCACCTGCAGCCCGTAGCTGCGATTGGCCGGACCCTCCTGAATATTGTGCAGGAACACCACATGGTCCTGGTGTTCGGTGGCATCCAGGTGCACGTTGGCCATGGTCGGACACTGCTCCGGCAGCGCGGTAAGCTCGAAGTAGTGGGTGGCGAAGAGAGTAAAGGCACGCACCTCCCGGGCCAGCTGGATGGCGGCCGCCCACGCCAGGCTGAGGCCGTCGAAGGTGCTGGTCCCGCGCCCGACCTCATCCATCAGCACCAGGCTGCGCTCGGTGGCGTTGTGCAGGATGTTGGCGGTCTCGGTCATTTCCACCATGAAGGTGGAGCGGCCGCTGGCGAGGTCATCGGAGGAGCCGATGCGGGTGAAAATGCGATCGAGGGGCGCCAGGCGCACGCTGCGCGCCGGCACATAGCTGCCGATATGGGCGAGCAGGGCGATCAGGGCGTTTTGGCGCATGTAGGTGGATTTACCGCCCATGTTGGGGCCGGTGATCAGCAACATGCGCCGCTGCTCGTCGAGCAGGGCGTCGTTGGCGATGAAGGGCTCCTCCAGCACCTGCTCCACCACCAGGTGGCGGCCACCGGCGACCTCGAACACCGGGGTGTCGCTGAAGGCAGGGCGACACAGCTCAAGGCTGTCGGCGCGCTCGGCCAGGCAGGCCAGCAGGTCCAGCTCGGCGACCGCGGCGGCGCAATCCTGCAGTGGCGCCAGCTGATCATTGAGCCGCTCCAGCAGCTCGTCGTAGAGGGCCTTCTCCCGCGCCAGGGCACGGCTCTTGGCCGACAGGGCCTTGTCCTCGAAGGTTTTCAGTTCCGGGGTGATGAAGCGTTCGGCATTTTTCAGAGTCTGGCGGCGCTGGTAGGTGTCCGGTGCCTGCTCCGCTTGCGCGCGGCTGATCTCGATGTAGTAGCCGTGTACCCGGTTGTAGCCGACCTTCAGGCTGCTGAGCCCGGTCGCCTCGCGCTCGCGGCGTTCGATTTCCAGCAGGTAGTCGCCGGCATTGCCGGAGATGCCGCGCAGTTCGTCCAGCTCGGCATCGTAGCCGTCGGCGATAACGCCGCCGTCGCGGATCACCACCGGCGGATTCTCGATCAGGGCGCGCCCGAGCAGCTCGCAGAGGGCGGGGAACTCGCCAGCCTGCTTTGCCAGGCTGGCCAGGTGGCCGGCTTCGCAGCCGCTGAGAATGTCCTGCAACTCGGGCAGCACCCCCAGGGAGCTGGCGAGGCGGGTCAGGTCCCGGGGGCGCGCGGAGCGCAGGGCGACCCGGCTGAGGATCCGCTCCATGTCGCCAATGGCTTTCAGGCTCCGGCGCAAATCCTCGAAGTTCATTGTCTGCAGCAGCCAGGCAATCGCGTCCTGACGCGCTTCCAGGGTAGCGACGTCGGTCAGCGGTCGGTGCAGCCAGCGGCGCAGTAGGCGACTGCCCATGGCGGTGCGGCAGCTGTCCATCACCGCGAACAGTGTGTGCTCCTCGCCCCCCGCCAGGTTGCGGTCCAGCTCCAGGTTGCGTCGTGTCGCGGCGTCGAGGATGACACTTTCCGCGCGGCTTTCATGGGCCAGGCTGCGAATGTGCGGCAGGCTGCTGCGCTGGGTGTCCTTGACGTATTGCAGCAGGCAGCCGGCGGCACCCAGGGCCAGGCCGAGGGTGTCACAGCCAAAGCCCCGCAGGTCGTGGGTCTGGAACTGGTTGTTGAGGGCGCGGCGGGCGCCGGTCTGATCAAACTCCCAGGGCGGCTGCGCGCGGGCGCCGCGGCGGGCGGTGACCAGGGGCAGGCCGATGGATTCCTGGTACAGCAGTTCCGCCGGGTCCAGACGCTGCAATTCGCTGGCCAGGGCCTCCTCACCGCGGACCTCGAGGACCCGGAAGCGGCCGCTGGCCAGGTCCAGGTGGGCCAGGCCGTAGTGGTCCCCGTGATGCGCGAGGGCGACCAGCAGGTTGTCGCTGCGCTCCTCCAGCAGCGCCTCGTCGCTGAGGGTGCCCGGGGTGACCACCCGCACCACCCGGCGCTCCACCGGGCCCTTGCTGGTGGCCGGATCCCCGACCTGTTCACAGATCGCCACCGAGATGCCCGCGCGCACCAGCCGCGCCAGGTAGCCCTCGGCGGAGTGGAAGGGCACACCTGCCATGGGGATCGGTTCACCCGCGGATTTGCCCCGGGCGGTCAGGGTGATGTCGAGCAGTTCCGCGGCGCGGCGGGCGTCTTCGTAGAACAGCTCGTAGAAGTCGCCCATGCGGTAGAACAGCAGGTCCCGGGGGTGCTCTGCCTTGAGGGCGAGATACTGCTGCATCATCGGAGTGTGGTTGGCGGATGAACTCAAGAAAAACGCTTCCTGTCGGCTGAATGACGAGGCGTCATGATACGGGATCCGGTCGCCCGGGCGACAGGGGCGCTGGGCATGTCGCTGTGCCCGCCCGCGTCGGCGCGGGCTTCAGCGGTCCCGTTCTGGCACTAATTCGCTTCCCGCCGGTGCCAGCGCATGGTAAAAAACGTCACCTTCATCCTGTTGTCCGCCGTCGATGACGTTCCTCCCCCTGCGCCGCTGCCTTGCCCCACTGGCACTGATCCTGCTGGTGCTGGCGAACCTGTCGCTGGCCTCGGCAGCATCGCCGGACCAGGTCGACGATGACAGGCAGTTGCGCCCGGCCCTGGATGGCAGCGGCCTGTTCCTGGTGGAGAGCGGGAGCCGGGCCGATGAGCCCCCGGCCCCCGCATTGGCGCCAAGCCTGCGCGCCTCCGTCGACTACCGCCCGATGGCGGTCCCCCGGCCGCGGCCCACCCAGTCCCCCCGTCTGCGCCTGCTGCGTGCGCCTTGCCAGCCCCAGGGTCCGCCCCGACTCGCGTGATTCTTACCGAAGGGTGCGCGCGACTGCAGGGCGCACCAGAGAATGGGATTACTGCGAGACATGACTATGAACATCATCAATTTCATGGGCTGGCGTCGGCTGGCCCTGGGGCTGTCCCTGTGCCTGCTGCTGGCCTCCGTGACATCGCTGGCCACCCGGCAACTGAACTGGGGGCTGGATTTTACCGGCGGCACGCTGCTGGAACTGCACTACAGCGATAGCGCGGATCTGAACGCGATCCGGGAAACCTTGTCCAGCGCGGGGATCGGGGGTGCAGTGGTGGTTGCCTATGGCAGCGATCGCGACGTGCTGGTGCGCCTGCCTGCCGGGACCGGCGAGGCGGGCGTGCCTCGGGTACTGGGGCTGCTGCGGGCCGACGTCGCCGGTGGGGTGGAGTTGCGCCGCACCGAATTTGTCGGCCCCCAGGTGGGCAGCGAGCTGCGCGAGCAGGGCGGCCTGGCCATGGTGCTGGCGCTGGGGCTGATTACGCTCTACATCGCTTTTCGTTTCCAGCTCAAGTTCGCCGCGAGCGCGGTGATTGCCCTGGTGCACGACGTCATCATCACGCTGGGCTTTTTCTCGCTCACCGGCATGGAGTTCAACCTCACTGTGCTGGCGGCCATTCTTGCGGTGATCGGCTATTCCCTGAACGATACCATCGTGGTCTTCGACCGCATTCGTGAAAACTTCCGGCGGCTGCGCAGCGAGATACCGGCGGCGGTGGTCAACATTTCCATCACCGAGACACTGGGGCGTACGCTGATTACCTCCCTGACCACCGTGTTGGTGCTGGTGGCGCTGGCGGTCTGGGGTGGGGACATGATTTTTGGCTTCGCCATTGCCCTGCTGGTGGGGGTCGGCGTGGGGACCTGGTCGTCGATTTACATGGCCTCCAACATCCTGCTGATGCTGGGAGTGTCCCGGGAGGATCTGCTGGTGGCGCGGGAAGCGGGGGAGGAGGGCGGGGACGCACTGCCCTGATCGGAAGCCCCGGCGCCGGGCGAGAAGGCGCCGGGGTGCCGGGGCTACAGGCTGCCGGCGGCAATCTCGATGCGGGCGGAGGCACCGTAGAGCACACTGGCATCGCCGTTCAGACGGGCCTCTGGGACCAGCTCCGGCCACAGGCTGTCGATCTGTTGCAGCTGTTCGCGAACCGCCGCGATGGCCTCCGGGCCGGCGGCCCGCTGGTCGGGAGTCAGGCGGTCCAGGCGCTGCCTCGCCACTTCGGTGAAGCCGTAGGAGTCCTGGTACTCGTGATGGTTGACCACATCCCCCATCTTGACCCCCAGTGCATATTCTTCTGCGGCGGTGCGCGTCATGTAGGCGATGCTCAGCAGTACCGTCTTCAGCGCGGCCTGGTCGAGTTGTTCGGCCTCGGCGATGGCATCGGAGAGGGCCGCGTGCTTTTCCTCTACGGTGGAGAGTGGCGCATCGGCATTGACGCTGTCGCTCAGGGCCGACAGGGTCTCGGCGAAGGCGGGTACGTCGCGGGCCTGCATGGCCGGCACCAGGCTGCTGTAGAGTTCGTCGCCGGGATGCTTCATGTGGGTGCGCGCCATCTCCCGGTGGTCGTGGCGATAGAGCTGCAGGCCGACCCAGAGATGCCCCCGGACCAGCCCCAGCTGCCCCAGGTAACTGACATCGTCCGTGCGCAGATCCACCGACGCCTCCGCGCCTTCGCCTTCACCCCCGAGGGCCGCCAGCTGCAGGGCCTGGCTGCTGCCCGGGGTCCCCTTCTCAACCGGCAGGGCGCTGTGCGCCGATGTTGTCCCGACCATCAGGGCGGCACTCAGCCCCATCCACAATTTGCGACGTTCGTTCATATTCCCCTCTCATCCGGGTTGTGAGATGTCTATAATGCACCTTCGCGAGCCCTGACTGCAAATAACTCTGGTTCTCATTAACATTGCCATGATTCTCCACCTGCCACAGGTCATTGATGCCGCTACCCTCGACGCCATTCGCGACGGGGCGGCGCGCTGCCAGTTTGTCACCGGCGAGACGAGTGCGGGCTGGGCGGCGCGGACGGTCAAGCGCAATGAGCAGGCGCAGCGGGACCGCCACACCGAGACCTTGCTGGACATGGTCGAGCGACACTTGCGCGAACACACCCTGTTTGCCCTGGCGGCGCGCCCCAAGGCCTTTCCGCGACTGATGATCAGCCGCTACCGCGAGGGCATGGCCTACGGCTCTCATGTGGATGACTGCCTGATTGCGGGCCAGCGGACCGATCTGTCCTTCACCCTGGGGCTCACATCCGAGGCGGACTACCAGGGGGGCGAGCTGGTGCTCGAAGACAGCAGCGGCGAGCGTGCCTGGAAGCTGGGCGCCGGGGATCTGCTGCTGTATCCCACGGTCTACCTGCATCGGGTGGAGCCGGTGGTGAGCGGCGAGCGCATCGCCGTTGTGGGCTGGGTGCGCAGCCTGGTGCGCGATGCACAGCAGCGCGCCCTGCTGTTTGAACTGGAGCTGGCCCTGCGCGAGGAATTCTCCGAGCGGGGCAAGTCGCAGCAGTTTGACCGGCTCAGCCTGGTGCGGACCAACCTGATGCGGCTCTGGCTGGAGGATTGAACGCCCCAGTCGGGTAGTATTGCCGCCGCCGGCAGCTTGCCGGTGCAGGAAACGGCCGCGACTGCTATGATAGTCGCATGCGCCGGCATGTGTGCCCGGTCGCCCCCTTCTATCGCCTCTCACTGTCCGCGCAGGTCGCGGTCCGGAAAACTTCATGCCCCAGGAAACACCCGTCGCCCGCTTTGCGGACCTCAACCTGCCCGAGCCGCTGCAAAAGGCCCTGATCGACGTCGGCTACGAAACGCCCTCGGCCATCCAGGCGGAGACCATTCCCCTGTTGCTGACCGGCGCCGACCTGGTCGGTCAGGCCCAGACCGGTACCGGCAAGACTGCCGCTTTTGCGCTGCCCTGCCTGGCGCGGCTGGATCCGCAGCAGTCGGCACCCCAGGTCCTGGTGCTGGCACCCACTCGCGAGCTGGCCCTGCAGGTCGCCGAGGCTTTCCAGAGCTACGCCCGTTACCTGCCGGGCTTTCATGTGCTGCCGCTCTACGGTGGCGCCGACATGCGCACCCAGCTGCGTCAGCTCAACCGCGGCGTGCAGGTGATTGTCGGGACGCCTGGGCGGGTAATGGACCACATGCGCCGCGGTTCCCTCGATCTGGGCAGTCTGCGCACGCTGGTTCTGGACGAGGCCGACGAGATGCTGCGCATGGGCTTTATCGACGATGTCGAGTGGATCCTCTCCCACACCCCACCCGAGCGCCAGGTGGCCCTGTTCTCCGCGACCATGCCCGAGGCCATCCGTCGGATAGCCAAGACCCACCTGCACGAGCCGCGTGAGATTACCGTCAAGGTGAGCTCGGTGACCGAATCGCGCATCCGTCAGCGGGTGTGGATGATGTCGGGCGTGCACAAGCTCGACGCCCTGACGCGTATCCTCGAGGTGGAGGACTTCGACGGCATCATCATCTTCGTGCGTACGCGTATCGCCGCCACGGAGCTGGCCGAAAAGCTCGCCGCCCGCGGATTCGCCAGCGCGGCACTGACCGGCGACGTGGCGCAGGCCCAGCGGGAAAAGACCGTCGAAAACCTCAAGGCCGGGCGCATCGATATCCTGGTGGCGACCGACGTGGTGGCCCGCGGGCTGGATGTGGATCGCATCACCCATGTGATTAACTACGATATTCCCTACGATGTCGAGGCTTATATCCACCGCATCGGCCGTACCGGTCGCGCCGGACGTCACGGCGAGGCGATCCTGTTCGTGGCCAATCGCGAGCGCCGTCTGCTCAAGGCCATCGAGCGCGCCACCGGCCGGCAGATCGAGCCCATGCAGGTGCCGACCTCTCAGGAAGTGACCGACAAGCGCAGTGCCCGCTTCCGCCAGCGCATCACCGAGACCCTCGATGTGGCCGAGCTGGATGCGGCCCGCGAGCTGGTTCAGGGCTATCAGCACGAATTCGGTGTGCCGGTCCTGGAAATCGCCGCGGCCCTGGTGGTACTGGCCCAGGGCAATACGCCCGCCCCACCGGTTGCCGGCACCGAGGTGCCGGGGCGGGGCGCGGCCCCCGGGCGCAGTGATCCGCGGCCACCGCGGGCCCCGCGTCGGGAGCCCGCGGCCGCGGGCGATTCCCGCGCCGCCGCGGCGCCGGTGCAGTCGGGCATGCAGCGTTACCGGGTGGCGGTCGGTCACCAGCACGGGGTCAAACCCGGCAACCTGGTGGGGGCGATCGCCAATGAGGCGGATATCGACTCGGAGCACATTGGCAAGATACTGATCCACGAGGACTACAGTACTGTCGACCTGCCCGAAGGCATGCCGGATGAGGTCTTCCAGCACCTCCAGGGCGTCTGGGTCTCGGGCCAGCGCCTGCAGCTGTCACCCCTGGGCAGTGCCGGCAAGGCGGGGGCCGCCCGCAAGCCCAAGGGCGGCAAGCCCGTGGGCAAAAAGGCCCCGGCGGGCAAGAAGCGGCCCCGGCCGGACGTCGCTGCCTCGCGCCAGAAGCCGGGCAAGCCCACACCGCGATGAAAACCCCGGAGCGCCTGCAGCCGCTGGTCGAATACGGCCTGGTTGACGAGGTGATTCACCCGCTGATGAGCGGGAAAGAAGCGGATGTCTTCGTGGTGCGCCACGGCGGGGAGCTGTACTGCGCCAAGGTCTACAAGGCGGCCCGCCAGCGCAGTTTCCGCCAGGCCGCTCGCTATACCGAGGGCCGCAAGGTCCGCAATTCCCGGCGCGCGCGGGCGATGGAAAAGGGCTCGCGTTACGGCCGTGAACAGCAGGAGGAGGCCTGGCAGAGTGCGGAAGTGAGCGCCCTGTACCGGCTGGCCGAGGCCGATGTGCGGGTGCCGGCACCCCTCGCCTTTGTGGAGGGCGTGCTGCTGATGGAGCTGGTGGTGGACGAGGCGGGCGAAGTCGCACCGCGACTGGCCGAGGTCAGCATGTCGGCGGAGCAGGCGCGGGAGGATTTTGAGCTGATGCTGCGCTACATCACTCGCATGCTCTGCGCCGGCCTGGTTCACGGCGATCTCTCGGAGTTCAACGTGCTGGTCGATGCCGGCGGGCCGGTGATCATTGATCTGCCCCAGGCCGTGGATGCCGCCTCCAACAACAATGCCATGGCCATGTTCGTTCGCGATGTTCGGCGCATGACGCAGTACTACGGGCAGTTTGCCGCCGAGCTGCTGGAAACCCGCTATGCCGAGGAAATCTGGGGGCGTTTCGAGGCCGGCGACCTGGAGCCCGAGTCACCGCTCAGCGGCACCGTCGAGGACGTGCCGCGGGATGCCGATGTCGACGCCGTGATGCAGGAAATCCGCGCGGTGTATCGCGAACACCAGCTGGATCAGGCGCGTCGCCAGCAGGCGGACGAGGAGGGCTGAGGCCGTTCCCGCGGGGGCAGCGGACTAGCTCTGTTTTGCCTCGGCCTGTTCTTCGCGCTCTTCACGGGGAATCGGCGGCAGGATCAGGATCGCGCAGGGCGCGTTGACGCTGACGTACTCGACGGTCGCCTTGCGCAGGGGCCAGTGGCTGCTCGAGCCGCGGGACACCAGCAACAGCAGGTCCACGCCGGTGGAGGCTGCCAACGCCACCAGGGCCTCCCCCGGTGTGCCGGCAACCACGTGCAGGCTCGCCGAGCGGTTCATCGGCAGGTACTTGCGCATCAGCAGGTCCAGCCACTTGCGCACCTCCGCCTCTTTCTCCTCGGGTGTCTCGCTTTCCACGTGCGGAAAGAAACCGGCGCTGCCTGGCTGATAGATGCTCGCCAGGTGCAGTTCGCCGCTCTCCTCCACCAGCTGGCAGGCAGTCTCCAGGGCCACCTTGCCCTCGCCGTCGTCCTCGGGGTCAACCGCGATCAGCAGTTTCCGGTACATGCTGTGCCTCCACAGTGTCGGTGGTCTGGGGGGTGGCTTCCACCTCGGGGTAGACCTGGCCGTGGGCCAGTTCCTGCACGGAGAAGCCGCGATAGTCCGCCCGCAGGGCACGCCCCAGGGATACTGCCATGAATAGCAGCAGTATGCAGAAGGGCAGGCCGAGGGCCGTGATCACGTTTTGCAGCGCGTCGAGCCCGCCGGCCAGCAGGAGCGTGGCGGCGATCAGGCCCTGGGCCGCGGCCCAGAACACCCGCTGGCGCACCAGCGAGGGCTGGTCGTCGCGGCGGGTCAGGGTATCGATCACCAGCGAAGCGGAGTCCGCCGAGGTGGTAAAGAAAATAATGATGATCATCACGCTGAGCAGGGAGGTCAGCGTGGTCAGTGGCAGGGTTTCCAGCAGCACGAAGACGGCCACGGAGGGGTCCTGGTGGACCTGGTCGGCCAGTGCCACGCCGCTCATTTCCGCCTGGATGGCGGAGAGCCCGAAGATCGAGAACCAGACCAGGGTGAACAGGGTCGGTGCCAGCAGCACGCCGCCAATAAATTCGCGGATGGTACGACCGCGGGAGATGCGGGCAATGAACAGGCCGACGTAGGGGGCCCAGGAAATGGTCCAGGCCCAGTAAAAGATGGTCCAGCGCCGTTGCCAGTCGGAATCGGTCCAGGTCTGGGTCCAGAAGGCCAGCCAAGGCAGGTCATCCAGGTAGGCACCGACGGATTCCACCATGCCCTCGAAGATCAGCAGCGACGGCCCGAGCACCGCGATCAGCAGTGCCAGCAGCAGCGCGAGCAGGATGTTCAGCTGCGACAGCCGGCGTATGCCGCTGTCGAGGCCGAGAGCGACCGAAATGCCGGCGATACCCGCAATGACCGTGATCAGGATGACCTGCACCCCGGCGCTGGTGGGCGTACCGAAGAGAAAGTGCAGCCCGCTGTTCAACTGCATTGCCCCGAGTCCGAGGGAGGTGGCGACGCCAAACAGGGTGCCCAGCACGGCGACCACGTCGACCACCTGGCCCAGGGGGCCGTGCACGCGCTCGCCGAGCAGCGGGTAGAGCAGGCTGCTGATGCGCATGGGCAGGGCGTGGCGGTAGGCAAAGTAGGCAATGGCCAGGCCGGGCAGGGCGAAAATGGTCCAGGTGTGCAGGCCGAAGTGGTAGAGCGCCAGGGTCATCGCCTGTCTCGCCGCGTCCTCGGAGCCGGCCTCGACACCGGGGAAGGGCGGGGCGGAGAAGTGGGAGATCGGCTCGGCGACCCCCCAGAACATGAGGATGGTGCCGATGCCGGCGGCAAACAGCATGGTAAACCAGGTGGCATTGCTGTAATCCGGCCGGGCGTCATCCGCGCCCAGGCGAATGCTCCCGTAGCGCCCCAGCGCGAGTGTCAGCAAGTAGACCAGCAGAGCCGTCACCGAGAGAATGTAGAACCAGCCCAGGTATCGTGCGACCCAGCGGGTCAGGCTGCCGAAGAAGGCCGCGACTTCCTGATCCATCGGAATGGCGATGGCGACGAAAATGATGGCGATTGCCGCCGCGCTGAAGAACACGCCGGGAATGGTCTGTAAGCCGAGTGCCCGCTGTAGTCGGTCCAGCAAAGAGTTGCCCCCTTCCGATCGCGACAAAGACCCCTACCCTAACACAGGGAGAGCGTGGAAATCGTCCATCGGCTGACGACTTCCTGGCCCGCATGTGCGAGAATCTCCGGCTTTCAAACCCCAACTGGATCGCTGTTGTCTGCATGTCTGCTACCTCCCCGGCACGTCCCGCCACCGACTCATCCACCGCGACTTTCCGCCTCAAGGGCGGCCTGTTTCCGATGACAGCGCTGGAGCTGGTCGCCTGGGATTCGCAGCGTTTCCTGCAGGATCTGCAGGACAAGGTGGCCGAGGCTCCGGCGTTTTTCCGCGACACGCCGGTGATCCTCGACCTGGACGGGCTCGCCGAAAGCGTTGAGCTGCCACTGAGCGAGCTGGTGGACCTGTGCCGGCGACACGGACTGCTGCCGGTCGGCGTGCGCGGGGGTAGCCCGGGACGCGAGGCGATGGCCCGGGAAGCGGGCCTGGCCTGCCTTCCCGCCAGTCGCGCTCGCGGCGCGCGGTCTCCGCGGGAGCCGGCAGGCGATACCGCGCCGCCGGAAACACCCGAGGCACCTACACCCGCAGCACCTACACCCGCAGCGCTGGAATCCCCTTCTCCGAGCCGGGTGGTCACCACGCCGGTGCGCTCCGGTCAGCAGGTCTATGCGGCGGGTGGCGACCTGATTGTGCTCTCATCGGTATCCGAGGGGGCAGAGGTCCTGGCGGATGGCAATATCCATGTCTATGGCCCCCTGCGGGGGCGCGCCCTGGCCGGTGTGCGCGGGGACAGCCAGGCGCGGATCTTCTGCCAGAGCCTGGAGGCCGAGCTGGTTTCCATTGCCGGTGACTTCAAGCTGCACGACGACCTGCAGGGGCCGCTGTGGAAGCGGCCGGTGCAGATCAGTCTCGATGCGCAGACCCTGCGGGTCGAGGCCCTGGTCTGACCGCCCGGGTCAGTTTTTCATTCATCCAATCGCTACAAGGATCACTTACGTGGCCAGAATCATTGTTGTGACATCAGGAAAAGGCGGGGTGGGCAAGACCACCACCAGCGCCGCCATCAGCAGCGGCCTGGCATTGCGCGGGCACAAGACGGTGGTGGTGGATTTCGATATCGGGCTGCGCAACCTCGATATCATCATGAATTGCGAGCGCCGTGTGGTCTACGATTTCGTCAACGTCATCAACGGCGAAGCCAACCTGCGCCAGGCGCTGATCAAGGACAAGCGGGTCGACAATCTCTATATCCTCCCCGCCTCCCAGACCCGCGACAAGGACGCCCTCACTGTCGAGGGCGTGGAGAAAGTGCTGCAGGACCTGGCGGCGGACGGTTTTGAATATATCGTCTGCGACTCGCCGGCGGGTATCGAGCACGGCGCGTTCATGGCGCTGTACTTTGCCGATACCGCGATCGTGGTGGCCAACCCCGAGGTCTCCTCGGTACGCGACTCGGACCGCATCCTGGGCATCCTGCAGAGCAAGTCCCGCCGCGCCGAGCAGGGCGAGCGGGTGGAGGAGTGCCTGCTGCTGACCCGCTACAACCCGGTACGGGTGGAGCGCGGTGAGATGCTCTCGGTGGAGGATGTCGAGGATATTCTCGCCACCCGCCTGCTGGGGGTGATCCCGGAGTCGGAGTCGGTGCTCAAGGCCTCCAACCAGGGGGTCCCGGTGATCCACGATCGCGAGAGCGAGGCGGGTCAGGCCTACGACGATGCCGTGGCGCGACTGCTGGGTGAAGACCGCGATCACCGCTTTCTGTCACTGGAGAGCCGCGGCCTGTTCAAGCGCCTGTTTGGGAGGAAGTGATGGGGATTTTCGACTATTTCCGCAGCGGCCGGAAGAACACGGCCTCGATCGCCAAGGAGCGCCTGCAGATCATCGTCGCCCACGAGCGGTCCCAGCGCAATCAGCCGGACTGGCTGCCGCGCCTGCAGCAGGAGTTGCTGGAGGTGATCCGCAAGTACGTCGAGGTGGAGCAGGACCAGGTGGACGTGCAGCTGGACCAGAACGGCAATTGTTCGGTCCTGGAGCTGAATATTACCCTGCCCGACCGCTGAGGCCTGCCGCGGCGCGCCGCGCGCGGCGGCCGTGTCCGAGCGGGGCGCTTCAGTGCAAGCGGGTGCTGGGCGCCAGTGGCGCCTGGCTTTCCCCCGCGAACAGATAGTCGAGGCGCAGGCACTCCGTGGCCAGCTCCCGGGTCGCCTGCAGACCCGCGGCGAGGAAATCGGCAAACTGCGCCTGGGTCATGCCCGCGGCGCCGGGATAGATGGCCGAGACCACCAGTTGCGGCGTGGCGTCGTCGACAATGTCCAGGAACAGCTTCAACAGCGGGTAGTCCATGCTCAGGCGGCCGAGGTCCGCGGCAATCGCCATCAGCGCCATCGGCCGCACCTCCAGGCCCGTGGTAAGCAGGACGCCAAAGGGTTCCACCAGCAAGCGGCTGTCCACCACGCCCTCCAGCTGGCGCAGGTCGCTCAGGTGCAGGCCCTCGCAGTGGTCGCAGAGTTCGACGGTGACCCGGGCTTTCTGAAGCCAGTGCTCGAGGGTGGCGCGATCGGGGGTAGGCATGGGGGCGCGTTGCTCTCCGGGACAATCAGGGGCGGCTATTCTACGGCTTGTGGGGCCGGGGCTCCAGTCGGAGTGTCCCGGCCGACCTGTCGCCTTTTCCGGCAGGTCGCTACGCGAAGGATGGAAAACGGGCGTTTTGGGGCTTGCAATCTGTTTCTGATGCACTGAGTATATATACAGTAGTTGGGTCGGGTTGGCGCCGGTCCGGGGGGCACTCCCGGCGCGCCGTTCCCGCCATCATGGCAAACGCTTCCGTAACGAGGTCGACTATGGATCCGAACAAGCAGAAAGCACTGGACGCCGCCCTGGGGCAGATTGAACGGCAGTTTGGCAAGGGTACCGTCATGCGCATGGGTGATACCGAGCGCGTGGCGATACCGGCCATTTCCACCGGCTCCCTGGGGCTCGATATCGCCCTCGGTATCGGCGGTCTGCCCAAGGGCCGCATCTGCGAGATCTACGGGCCCGAGTCGTCGGGCAAGACCACCCTGACGCTGCAGGTGATTGCCGAGGCACAGAAGGCCGGTGGAACGGCGGCCTTCATTGACGCCGAGCACGCCCTCGATCCGATCTATGCGGAAAAGCTCGGTGTGCAGGTGGACGACCTGATCCTGTCCCAGCCGGATACCGGCGAGCAGGCCCTGGAAGTGGCGGAGATGCTGGTGCGCTCCGGCGCTGTCGACGTGTTGGTGGTGGACTCGGTGGCGGCGCTGACCCCGAAGGCGGAAATCGAGGGCGAGATGGGGGATTCCCATGTCGGTCTGCAGGCCCGCCTGCTCAGCCAGGCCATGCGCAAGCTGACCGCCACCATCAAGCAGACCAACTGCCTGGTGATCTTCATCAACCAGATCCGCATGAAGATCGGCGTCATGTTCGGCAATCCGGAAACCACCACCGGTGGCAACGCCCTCAAGTTCTACTCCTCCGTGCGTCTGGATATCCGCCGGATCGGTGCAGTCAAGGAGGGCGACGAGGTGGTCGGCAACGAAACCCGGGTCAAGGTGGTCAAGAACAAGGTCTCCCCGCCCTTCAAGCAGGCGGAGTTCCAGATTCTCTACGGCAAGGGCATCTATCACCTGGGCGAGGTGATTGACTGGGGTGTGAAACTGAACCTGGTCGACAAGTCGGGCGCCTGGTATGCCTACCAGGGCGACAAGATCGGCCAAGGCAAGGCCAATGCCGCGCGCTTCCTGGAGGAAAACCCGGCGATTGCCAGCGAGATCGAAAGCCAGATTCGCAGTCAATTGATGGCCGCCCCCGTGCCCAAGTCCGCGGCAGCGGCCGAGCAGGGCGGTACGGTTGACGCGGAATGAGCCCCGCGGCGTGGCCAGCGGGCGCGGGCGTTCCGCTCAGCCCGCCGCGCTGGCTACCCCCCAGGCGACCCGAGCGAAACCGTATGCAGAACACCACTGACACCCGGGATTTGCGGCTCGCGGCAATGAACCTGCTGGCGCGCCGCGAGCATTCTCGCCTGGAACTGGCGCAGAAGCTGCGTCGTCGTTTCGGTGAGGGAGGGCTTCTGGACGAGGTGCTGGATGCCCTGGCGATGGAAGGTCTGCAGAGCGACGCGCGATTCGCCGAGAGTTTTCTCCGGCAGCGCGTGGAGCGCGGCTACGGTCCGCTGCGGGTACGCCAGGAGATGCGCGAGCGCGGGCTCGACGAGGGCGCAATCAATCAGGCCGAGCGGACGTTATCGCCCGACTGGGATGCCCTGGCGGAACAGGTGTATCAGCGCAAGTACGCCTCGAGCCCGGTGGGGGATAACCGGGAGAAGGCGCGCCGGGCTCGCTTCCTGCAGTCCCGGGGTTTTCATCACCAGAGTTTCCGGCATCTCCTCGATACCTGACCTGGCGCCACCTCAGCCCGCCGGGTAGCCATAGCTCGCCTGCAGGCCGAGGGGGATCCCCAGCCCCCAGTAGGCCAGCAGGAAGAGCGTCCAGATGACGATGAAGCTGAGGGTATAAGGCAGCATCATCGCGACCACGGTACCAATCCCCGTCTCCCGGACATAGCGTTGGCAATAGACCACCACCAGGGGGAAGTAGGGCATGAGTGGCGTAATGATGTTGGTCGTGGAATCGCCCACCCGGTAGGCGGCCTGTGTCAGGTCCGGTGAAATTCCCAGCTCCATCAGCATGGGCACCAGGATGGGTGCCAGCAGGGCCCATTTTGCCGAGGCGGAGCCCACGAAAAGATTCAGCAGGCCGGTCAGCAGCACCACCCCCGAGACTGTCAGGGCCGCCGGCAGGCCCATGGCCTGCAGCGACTGCGCACCGGTCAGTGCCAGCAGAATACCCAGGTTCGACTGGCTGAAGGCGTAGATGAACTGGGCGATAAAGAACATGATGACCAGGTAGTAGGCCATGGTCTGCATGGTCTTGCTCATCCCATCAATGACGTCCCGGCTGCTGCTGATGGTGCCCGCCATGACGCCGTAGACCACCCCCGGCAAGAGGAAGAAGAGAAAGATCAAGGGGACGATGGCCTCCATGAGGGGGGCACCGAACTCTGTCAGAGAACCGTTGCTGCCGCGCCAGGCGGAACCTTCGGGCAGGGCGCTGAGAAGTAGCAGGAGCAGGGAGCCGAGCATGGTCCAGAGGGCGGCGCGCAGGGCGCGTTGCTCCCGTGGGCCGGTCTCCGCCTGGAGGCTGCCCTCGGCTTCCTCCTCCTGATCAATTGCCGTGTGGCGCAGTCTCGGTTCGACGATACGGTCGGTAATCAGCCAGCCCGCGAGAATGATCAGCACAGAGGAGCTGGCGGTAAAGAAATAGTTGTTCAGCGGGTTGAGGCTGACTGCCGGGTCGAGGATCTGCGCGGCGGACTGGCTGATGCCCTGCAGCATGGGGTCGACTGCCGAGGGTACGAAGTTGGCGGCATAGCCCCCCGACACGCCGGCGAAGGCGGCGGCGATCCCGGCCAGGGGATGCCGTCCGGCGGCGTGGAAAATGATGCCGCCGAGGGGAATGACCAGGACATAGCCGGCGTCCGCTGCCGTGTGGCTGACAATGCCCACGCCGATGATCATCGGCGTCAGCAGCCAGTTTGCCGTGACACGCAGCATGGCGCGCAGGGCGGTATGGATAAAACCGCTGTGCTCGGCGACGCCGATCCCCAGCATGGCCACCAGCACCACACCGATCGGATGGAAGTGTGCAAAGGTCTGCACCATGTCGGCAAGAAAGGCCGTCATGGCCTCGGGCGCGAGCTGGTTGACCACGACCAGTGGCTGACCGGTGCGCGGGTCCGTCAGGTCATAGCTGAACAGGGAGAACAGCGCCGACAGCGCCCAGGTAATCACCAGCAGGGCTATGAACAGGACCGCCGGGTCCGGCAATCGGTTGCCCGCGCGTTCAATGAGCGAGAGCAGACGCTGGGAAGCTTTTGGGGGAGGGGTCATCGGGTCATCCGCCGGCCTTTAGCCGACGAGTGTACCGGGCTGGCCGCGCTCAGTCATCCAGGCTGTAGGGAGGGCGCATGCCGTTGCACAGCACCTCGGTGACCCGTTCGGTATCCATGTACTCGCGCAGGTGCAGCAGCTTGCCGTCGCGGAATTCGAAGAGAAAGTGGTAGTCGTTGCTGTAGGTCTTGCCGGAGACGTGTTCGCCCAGACTGCTGGCTTCCACGGCCACCTTGTCGCCCTCGGCGACCATGCTCTTGATGGTGAAAGTGATGCCGTCGGGGAATACCTGGAGGATGCCGCGGATGGCATCCGGGATGCCCGGGAAGTCAGTGACACCGGAAATGAGTGTCTCGCCCATGGTCTCGACGTCGCCGTCGGTGGCGTAGGCGGCAATCGCGGATTCCACCCGCCCGTGACTCAGATCGTCGAGAAACTGAGTGACGCGGGCCTTGTTGCTGTCTGCAGGTTCCATGTCTTGCTGCCTGGTACATCGCTGATCGTTCACCGATCTTAGACCGGCATCCGCGAGTGCCCCAGCGCTGCCGGTATAGCATGGCAACCATCAGGTGCCCGACCGAGAGTCGGGCCAGGCCTGGTTCAACTATGCAGTGTGCTCGCGTCCTGCGCGCTCAGCGATTGCGGCCCAGGCGCTCGTGGGCCTCGACCCATTCATTGCGCCCGGTGGCCTTGTCGACGCGCGTGGCCGCGCCCAGGGAGAGCTCGCCGGCGACCACCAGGCCGGCCGCAATCTCGGCCAGTTTCAGGGCCTTGCCCTTGCCGTGACAGCCGAGGATTTCAAGGCATTCCCGCTGGGTGGGCAGGTTGGTGCCACCGCCGTGGGTGGCGAGAATCAGTGCCGGCAGGGTCACGGAAAAGAAATAGTCACCGTCCCGGGTAACCCGCGTGTAGACCGTGCACTGGTTGGATTCGCCGATATTGGCGATGTCCTGTCCGGTGGCCAGGTAGAGCGCGGCCAGGCCATTGGCGGGGTGGGCGGCGTTGTTGGAGGAGTGGGTCAGGAAAGAGGCGATGGTGGTAATGCCCTGCCCGTAGTGCATGGCCTCCGGGGTGACCCGCAGATTGCGCTGGAGCACGTCGCGGGGCACGGTGATTTCGGCGGTGACGCGGCGGCCGCGGCCTTTCAGGGAGTTCACCGAGGAGGTGCGTTTCTCGGTATCGAAGTTCCCCGAGAGCAGGTAGTGGCGCATGTGCGGCACCTGCTGGCGGATCCACTCGCAGGCGGCGAAGGTGGCCCTGCTGGTCATGTTCTGGCCAGCGGCATCCCCGGTCGTGTAGTCGAAGCGGGTGAACACCATGTTGTGGGCGATATAGTGTTCGATTTCCTGGAGTTTCCCGATGGACGTGGTGGATTCCGCCACCTCCCGGATCGGCTCGAAGTTGGCCACCAGCCACTGCTCGAAGTCCCGCGCTTCGCGGGCATCGCGAAAAACGAAGCAGGGCGCGCGCTGCATGGCCTCGCCGCAGACCGTGGTGCGGACGCCGCCGCTTTCGCGAATCACTTTCATGCCGCGGTTGTAGCTGGCCAACATGGTGCCCTCGATGGTCGCCATTGGCACGTAGAACTCACCCTGGGCGTGCTCCCCGTCGACCAACAGCGGGCCGGCGAGGCCGACCGGTACCTGGACGACGCCAAACAGGTTCTCGATGTTGCCGGACATGTCTTGTGGGTCGAAGGAATAGCGCCGGGTGTGGTCGAGTCTCGCGCCGGTCTCCGCTTCGATGAACTCCTGGCGGCGGGCGATGATGTCGTGGCCGTAATCGTTCTGGTTGTCCCGGGGGATGCGTTTGTCGCTCACTTTATTGTTCTCCCGTGTGGCTGGGTTAATGAAGGCGATTCTGCAAATGTGAGTCTATCACCTGTAAAAATGCACTGGCGTACTTGTCACGCTTGTTCTGTCCGACGCCACTCAGCTCGCCGAAGGCCTGAATATCCCGGGGCAGACGCAGGCACATTTCCTGCAGCGTGCGATCGTGGAAGATGATGTAGGGTGGCTTGCCCTGTTCTTCGGCCAGTTGGCGCCGACACTCGCGCAGGGCCTCCCAGAGTTCGCTGTCCACGTCGAAGGCTTCGCCCGCGCTGCGGGTGCTACGCTGCCGCACCGGACGCTGGTCCCGGCGCAGCCACAATTCTTCTTCACCGCGCAGTAGCGGGCGGCAGGATTCGGCGAGGGTTAGCGCGCCATAGCGCTCCGGATCGCTGTCCAGCAGCCCGCGGGCGACCAATTGCCGGAATACCGAGCGCCACTGGTTGGCATCCAGCTTTTCCCCCACGCCGAAGGTAGGCAGCCGCTGGTGACCGAACTGGCGCACGCGCTCGTTTTCATTGCCGCGCAGGACGTCGATCAGGTGATTGACCCCAAACCGCTGCTCGGTGCGATACACCGCGCTCAGTGCCATGCGTGCGGCTTCGGTGCCGTCCCAGCTGTCGACCGGTTCGAGACAGGTGTCGCAGTTGCCGCAGGGGGAGGGCAGTGTGTCGCCGAAGTAGCGCAGCAGAACCTGGCGCCGGCAACCGGTGACCTCGCACAGACCAAGCATGGCATTCAGGCGCTGCTGCTCGGCCCGCTTGAAGGTATCGTTGCCTTCGGACGCGTCCAGCATCTGCCGCTGTTTCAGGACGTCCTGCAGGCCGTAGACCATCCAGGCATCCGCGGGCAGGCCATCCCGCCCGGCGCGGCCGGTTTCCTGGTAGTAGGCTTCGATGGTGCGCGGCAGGTCGAGGTGGGCGACAAAGCGCACATCGGGTTTGTCGATGCCCATGCCAAAGGCGATGGTCGCCACCATGACCACGGCCTCCTCGCGAAGGAAGCGCGCCTGGTGGGTGGCGCGCAGCGCCGCGGGTAGCCCGGCGTGGTAGGGCAGGGCGTGGAAGCCCTGGGCGCTCAACCACTGGGCGGTCTCCTCGACCTTGTTGCGCGAGAGGCAATAGACAATGCCGGAGTCCCGGGGGTGCTCTTCGCGCAGGAACTGCAGCAATTGCTGGCGCGGGTTCTGCTTGAGGGCAATCCGGTAGCGGATATTGGGGCGGTCGAAGCCGGCGATGAACTGGCCGGCCTCGTGCAGGTCGAGTCGCTGGATGATCTCCTCGCGGGTGCGCGCGTCGGCGGTCGCGGTCAGGGCCAGGCGGGGTATCTGCGGGAAGCGCTCATGCAGCAGGCTCAGCTGCAGGTAGTCGGCGCGAAAGTCGTGGCCCCAGCGCGAGACGCAGTGGGCTTCGTCGATTGCGAACAGGGCAATGCGCGCCCGCTCCAGCAGGAACAAGGTGCGCGGCTGCACCAGGCGCTCGGGGGCAATGTAGAGCAGGTCCAGCTCACCGGCGAGTAATGCGTCCTCCACCGCCCGGGCCGCCTGGGGCTCCAGGGTCGAGTTGAGGTAGGCTGCATTTACCCCCAGCTCCTGCAAGGCAATGACCTGGTCCTGCATCAGGGCGATCAGGGGTGACACCACCACGCCGCAGCCGGGGCGGACCAGTGCCGGCACTTGGTAACAGAGGGACTTGCCTCCCCCCGTGGGCATCAGAACCATGGCGTCGCCACCGTCGATCACGTGATCGACGATGGCTTCCTGCAGAGGCCGGAAGGCGTCGTAGCCGAAAACTGTCTGCAGTGTCTCCCGGGCGTCTCTCATGCGACCATTGTAACTCAGCCGACTGCGGCAACGGGCATCCAATCAGGTCGCAAGGGCTGCGATCAGTTCGTTGCGCAGTGCCGCGGGTTCCACGACACGGTCCACTGCCATGGCGTCGGCTGCCAGCCAGGCGCCGCTCTGCCGGGTTTGCATCGCCAGCGCCTCGTCGTCGTCCGCACCGCTGGCAGCCGCGCCACCCAGCGCGGGCACGCCCCCCAGGCTGATACCCGGCAATGCCAGCGTGACCAGCTGCTGATCCCAGGGGTTCATGCCCATCACCGAAGAGCCAAAACCAAAGGCTTTGCGCAGAACCACGACCACCTTGCGACCCCGGTAGCGGCGCTGGGCCTGGAACATCTCGCCCGCCGCACGCAGTACACCCGAGCGCTCGGCTTCCGGTCCGGGCATGACGCCCGGGTTGTCTACCAGGCTGACCAGGGGCAGGCCGAAGCGACTGGCCATGTCGATAAAGTGGCGAGCCTTGAGGGCGGCGTCCCGGGTGATGGCGCCGGCCTGGACTGCCGGCTGGTTGGCCACCAGCAGGCAGGGGCATCCACCGATCCGCGCCAGCGCCGTGACCAGTGTGCGGCCATAGTCCGGTTGCAGTTCGAACAGGGTGTGGCGGTCGACCAGCTCTCGCAACACCGCGCGCATGTCGTAGGGCAGGTCGACCCGCGGGGGTATCAGGCCTGCCAGGGCCTCGCAGCGGTAGGGCTGGGTGGTTTTACCCTGGGCTACTTCAGGAAGATCTGCCCCGCGGCGGGGTGGCAGCAGGCTGAGGAAATAGCGCGCCGTGGCAAAACAGTCGGCTTCGCTGGCGCAGAGATTGTGTGCCACGCCACTGTCGCGGGTATGCATGCGGGCGTCGCCCAGTTCGGCGGCGGTGGTGTCGATGCCCATGGCGGCCTTGACCAGTGGCGGGCCGGCGCTGAAAAGGGCACTGCCTTCCAGCATGATGACCAGGTCGGCGAACATCCCGGCCAGGGCGCCGTGGCCGGCGGAGGTGCCCAGTACTAGGGCGACGGTTGGCACCTGGCCCTGGAGATCGGCGAGCAGCTGCAGGTCGCCCGGTGCATGGGGGTAGCGCTCGCCCTGGTTGGAGGCGCGTTCCCCGGCGCCGTCGAGCAGCATCAGCAGGGGCAGACCCTGTTCCAGGGCGAGGCGTACCAGGCGCGCGCGTTTGGCGGCGTTGGGGTGTCCAATGCTGCCGCCCTGTACAGTGAAGTCCTCGGCGAAGAGCACCACCGGGTTGCCGTTGACACGGGCGGTCCCGCCCACCAGGGCGTCCGCCGCTACCGGCTCATGGCCCCCGGGATGCTGGCCGCCCGCGAGAGCCCCGTACTCGCAGAAGCTGTCCGGGTCACACAGGGCCGCGATCCGCTCCCGGGCGGTGTGGCGGCCGCGGGCGTGTTGCCGTGCAACACGCTCCTCGCCGCCCATCGCCTGTGCCCTGGCAGTGCGTTCTCGCCACGCCCCGAGCAGCCCTTCCCAGTCTTCCCGATAGTCATCCATGGCCTTGCTTCCACCTTGCGAATCCGCGGAGGAACATACGCAATGCGGACCCGCTGGGCAAGCAGGCCCGGTGACCGCAGCCGTGCCGGTGGGGCTACCTGGACTGGACTGTCGGGGGCGGGGCCCGCCGCTTGCGGGCCCCGGACCGTCAGGCGACTTGCGACTGGTCGTCGGCGGAGGGAGCGGGCAGGCCGAAGGCGGCCCAGTCCGGTTCCGCCATTTCACTGACGAAGCGCTCGAAGTTCCAGGGCCAGCTGGAGGGAATGCCCTCCTTGTCGAGATACCAGCTGGAACAGCCGCCCTTGAACCACACGGTGTTGCGGGCGGCCTCGACACGGGCCGCCTCGAAGGCCTCCGTGGCGGCGTGGGAGGGTGCCAGCGCATCGCAATCCCCTTGGCGCAGGCGCTCCAGCAGCTGGTCGATATAGATCCACTGGTTCTCGGCGATATCGATCAGGGAGAAGTTGCCCACCGGGCCATTGGGGCCGTTGAGCATGAACAGGTTGGGGAAGTCGGGCATGCTGATCGCCAGGTAGGCGCGGGGCTTGTCGGCCCAGTAGTCTTGCAGGGTGACCCCGCCGGCGCCGGTAATCTGCATGGGACGCATGAAGGCGTCGGCGTGGAAGCCGGTCGCATAGACGATCACGTCCAGTTCATGCAGTTCGCCGTCCCGGGTGCGGATGCCGTTTGCCTCGATCCGCTCGATACCGGTGGTGACCAGCTCGGCATTCGGATGCTGGATCGCTTCGTAGTAGTCCGGCGAGAATATCAGGCGTTTGCACAGCGGCGTGTGATCCGGGCGCAGGCGCTCGCGCAGTTCCGGGTCGCGAACGCTCTGCTCGAGATTGTCGACACAGGCCTTGATCATCTCCTGGGCCTCGGGAGAGTCCACATTGGTAACGGCCTGGGTGTAGGCCTCTACCGCCGCCATGTACTCGTCGTGATTCATCACCCGGTTGAGCACTTCCGGATCGCGGAAGGCGGCGCGCTCCTCTTCGCTGAACTCGCCGTTCTCCACCGGCATGATCCATTGCGGGGTGCGCTGGTAGTGCTCCAGGTGTGCCGCACGGCCGGCCAGGGCGGAAATGATCTGCACCCCGGTCGAGCCGTTGCCGATGACAGCGATCCGCTTGCCGTCGAGAGCCACGCTGTGGTCCCAGCGTGCGCTGTGGAAAAGGGCGCCGCGGAAATCGCCGGCGCCCGGGATGTCCGGGTAGCGGGGTTGGTGCAGCACACCGGTGGCGGCGATCAACACGTCGGCGCTATCGCTGTGCCCGCTCTTGAATTGCAGCTGCCATTTGCCGTCGCGCCACTCCGCGCTCTCGGCTTCTTCGTTGAAGCGGATCATGTCCAACACACCATATTTTGCCGCGGTGCGCTCGAAGTAGGACTGGATCTCGGGGCCGGGTGGCAGGTGTCGGGTCCAGTCGGGGTTGCGTTCAAAGCTGTAGGTATAAAAATGCGAGGGGACGTCGCAGGTCAGACCCGGGTAGGTGTTTTCACGCCAGGTACCGCCCACGCGATCCGCCTTTTCATAGATCACGGCATTGCGGTAGCCGCGTTTCTGCAGCTGAATGCCCGCCAGCATGCCCGCCATACCGGCACCGAGGACAACAACTTTGAGTTCACGAGTGGTCATGGCCAAACTGCTCCTGTGAATGAACGATCGGGATCCAGCTTAGTGGGGTGGACGCTGTCTGTCGTGACTGAAGTGTCAATAAAGCGTTACATTTGTGTCTGTTTTAGTCATTCTGTTCGTGCATTGCAGGAGTGTCTCCATGTCGGTCGCTGCCCTTAACACTGACTTGTTTCAGCCCCTGCGGCAGTTGCTGGAAAGCGAGTTGCAGGCCGCTGGTCTGGAGGTCAGTGTCACCGGTGATACCGCCAATGCCGCGGGCTTCATGCGCTGGTATCTGCGCGCCATCCAGGCACTGGAAGCCCATGTGGCCAGCGGCGATGAGCACGCGCCAATGGCGCGCCGCGAAGTCGAGCTGCAATGCCGCTGCGCGCTGACCGGCGCATCCCTGGCCGAGGCAGTCGAGCTGCTGGCCCGGTTTGCCGATCTGCTGTATCCCCGTGCCGGCCAGATCAGCCTGGAGCTGTCCGCTGATCAGGCCTTGTTCAAACTGGACTCTCTGCGCCGGCAGACCACCACGGCCAGCGACATGGTGGACATCACCGGGCTGTTTGCCTTTCACCAGTTGCTGCAATGGCTGGCGGGGCGTGAGCTGCCGCTGCGCCAGGTGCGCGCAGGTCCTACCCGTCGGGATGACGTGTTGCCCTTCCTCAAGCTGTTTCGCGCGCCCGTGTTATCGGGCGGGAGTGACTATGCCCTGGTTTTTGAACGCTCTGTGCTGGCCTGGCCGGTGGTGCGCACGGCCGCGGAGTTTCCGCGCTTCTTTGAACTGTTTCCCTGCGCGGTATTCCTTCCCACGCGGCACAGCCTGTCGGCCCAGGTTGCCATTCTGTTCTCCGCCATGCTGACCCGGGGCCAGCCACTGCCGACCCAGGCAGAGCTCGCCCGGGAGCTAGGCAAATCGGTGTCCGCCTTTCGTCAGCAGCTCCGACAGGAGGGTAGTGGTTTCAGGCAGTTGCGCGAGCGAGCCCTGGCCGAGGCGGCGGCAACCGGGCTTGCCCGGGGCCAGGATGTGGCGGCGGTAGCGGCTCAGCTGGGTTTTGCCGATGCGGGCAGTTTTCGCCGGGCATTCCGCCAATGGTACGGTTGCGCACCCCGGCAGTGGCAGGCAGAAAAAGCGTAAAAATAGCAATTGACGGTGGAGGCGGTCAGGGTATACTTGGTCTCAGCTTGATTGTTCTTGCGCTGATTGATACAGAACCAACTGGCAGCTTGTCAGATTACGTCCCCTGTTTCATAAGTCTTTGCACTACCAAGCTTTACCGCCTTCTGCGGAAGGCATCGTTATATTTTTGAAATACAGGACGCTATCATGGCAACTGGCACCGTAAAATGGTTCAACGAAACTAAAGGTTTCGGCTTCATCGCTCAGGAAAACGGCCCCGACGTATTCGCGCACTTCAGCGCGATCCAAGGTTCCGGCTTCAAGACTCTGGTTGAAGGCCAGCAAGTCGAGTTCAATGTGGTTCAAGGGCAGAAAGGCCCCCAGGCCGAGAACATTGTAGTGGTCTGAGCCGAGAGGCTTTGAACCCGAAAAACCCGGCGTGGTGACACGCCGGGTTTTTTTGTGGGCGAATGCCCGCAAGCGAGGGGCTGCCCGGCCCCACTGTGTAGCTTCAGCCCCACAGGGGCGGGGGAGCTAGTGTCCAGCCAGTTCCCGCGGCCCCTGGCGGGCCCCTCCATGAGCCCCTGCCGGCTCAGTTGGACTGGCGCCCGGTGCGATGCTCTCAAGCCAGCGACTCACCCGATGCGCATCCCGCCAGTAGGGAGCGTTCATTTCCCGCTGCCCTTCGTTCTGGTGGCTTCTGGCTGCCTCGACGGCCTGCTGTGGCGTGATGCCGTAATAGGCCTTGAAGTGACGCGCCAGGTTGGCGCGGCTGGAAAAGCCCCAGGTGTGGGCAAGGGCCTCCAGGAATCCCTTCTGTACCACGCCCATGCGGCTGATTTCCTGCATGCATCGTTGCAGGCGCTGACGCAGGATAAAGGTTGCGATACCGCCCTCCCGCTGGAATAAGCGGTACACCGTGGCGCGCGAGCAGTGAAACTGGCGGCAGAGGTGGTCCGCTCCCAGGTCGGGGTCCGAGAGGTGGCGCGAGAGGTATTGGCGCATATCCTCCAGGCGGTCGCGCTCGCGGTATTTGCTCTGCAGCAGTTCCCGGTCCCCCAGCAGCAGACCGTCGAGCAGGCCGGTGATCCCCGCCGCGTAGGCATCCGCTTCGCCCGCGCTCGCGGTCGCAAGACTCTTCAGTGTCTGTGTCAGGATGGGCACCAGCAGGCGGGCCTGGGGAGAATCGGGCTGCCAGGTGATGACCGGGTTGCGGCGGTACATGAGATGACTACCCCGCAGGAGGTAACGGGGGATGGATACGGCCATGACTTCGTAGGGTGTGGTCGTGATGTTGTAGGGAATGGCCCAGTCCTGCAGCACCAGTGTCCCCGGCGGCGACGAGAAGTGGTCAAAATCGCCGAAGATGCCCTGCTGGTGGCCAGCCAGTTGCAGTTTCAGGACCAGGCAGTCGCTGTCGCCGCGGCGGATATGCCGTGGGGTGCGCTGATAGTGGGTGGCGTCGCAGAGGGTGTGAGAGAACACCACGCCGTCGGTGTACCAGTTGCTGGTGCGGCCGCGAAAGCGCCAGTCCCGCTGCAGACTGTCCACCTGGGCACCGCAACGCGAGGCCTGTCGCCATACGTCAAGATGCAGTGCCTCCGGAATGTTTGCGGGATCAAAACACGTTTTTGCAACGGGCAGACCCGATGAATCCAGCAGGGAAAAACCGCGCACCTGAACCCCCTCTGAGTGCTCGGAGGCCAGGAGCGTGGGGCGCCCCTGGTGAGAAATCCTCCACCCGGCATGCTATCAGCCGGGGCGCGGATTACCTCGCAAGGGGTGTTTGGCTGCGTCCAGCTTTATGGGTTAAGCTGGAAGGTTGGATTTTTACCCTCGGAAGCTTTGTAGCCGGCATCCGATGGCGATGCCCATGCTGGCACCGAGTGTGTTTGCCAGCATGTCACTGAACTCGAAGCTGCGCCCGGGCAGTGCGATATGCAGCAGCTCGGTAATCGTCCCGGCAAGCAGTAGAAGGCCCCAGGGGCGAACCCACTGACGTCCGCGCAGTCGCCAGCCCTTTACCAGCAGCAATCCGCACAGTGTGAACAGCGAGCCATGTACCAGCTTGTCGGTAGGCAGATTGTTCAGGGCCAGAGAGGAGCGGCTACCCCAGGGCCAGAGTGCGCGCAGCAGGTCCTGCAACGCCTCCACACAGTTACCCGGCAGCAGCAACAACAGCAGTGTCGTGCCCAGGCTGATGGCGAACAGCAGGCGATAATGTGTCAGTGTCATGTAGGGGAACTATTGCAAACATCGGCCACCCCGGGTCCGGGGTGGCCAGAAACATCAGGATTGAATTTCGCAGCTTTCCCGGCTGTTGCCGGCATCGAAGTATTCCTGAAAAACCCGAGGGGTCCGCCCGCGTCCGGACCACAGGTGTTCCTTGCCATCAATGACCAGACGATAGCGCGGAGGAACCTTGCCCATTTTCCGTCCGGCTTTTGCACCCTTGGCTTTGCCGCGGGTCTTTTTGGTTTTTTTCAGGTCTTCGGGTTTCAGGCCGGTATCCGCGAGCAGGTTGTTGATTTTGTCGATTGTGGCCAGACGTTCCTGCTCCAGCTTTTTCTCTTCCTTGGCCTTTTCTGCTTCAAGAGCTTCATTCAGCGACTTGATCAGCTTTTCCAGCTCTGCAAAAGGCAGTTTTCTGGCTTCGGCCTTGGCCCGGGTCTTGGATTTTGCGAACTCCTGAAGTGCAGAGGGCTTACCCTTCATGCAGATCTCCTTTTTCATTCATTGTTGGAAAGTCGCATTATATGGATTTTCCGCTTGTTTATGCAAAGTGATTTGTTTTCCGGGAAAATTTGCCGGATGAAACGTCAATGGAATACTGAAAGTGAAGATAATAAATAAATCCGTGGCAGCAGGGTATTTTAGGGCGCTATTGCGGGCAATTCGTCCGTTGGCTGCCAAAGCTTTATTAAATAATAAACCCAAGTTCGAGCTGGTGAATAACCTGATCCAGACAATGTGAGGGGCGTGTGCTGAGTATGCCCGGTATCGGTATGATGCGTTCGTGCAGAACCCGTGTCAGGGTTTCCAGGTTGTCGACATTGATCGTGCAGAAAATATTGTGTCGCCCCAGGGCCGTTGTCACAAAACTCACTGAATCGATTTCTGCCAGCGCCTGACAGACTGCCGTTGCATCACCGCTTTTGACATCGATGCCCACGAAGGCGGCAATATCCTTTTGCCCGAGGGGTTTCCAGACATGCTCAAAGTTAAGTTGTTTATTTTTTTGCATGCGGGCGAGGCGGTTTCGGACCGCCGTTTCGGAAATACCGATCTCGGCGGCAATCGCCCGGTTGCTTTTGCGGGCGGTATGGCGCAGGGACTGGATAATCTGGCGGTCGAGAGCATCGAGCAGAGAAGGCCTGGATTTAGGGGACACCCTGGCCGGGTCCAGAACACCGCTGCGAAACTTCCAGACATCCAGTGACAGCGCCGCCTCGAGGCTGGCGATGCCATCAATAGCTGGCAGGGTTTCTGCCAGCAGGTGACTGGCTTCCTCGCGATCGCGAGCGGCGGCAACCAGTTCGATATCCTGGGTGCCCAGGGTGACATTCGCGGTCAGAGCCCCCGGAATTTCGCCGAGCCGCTCGGCGACCCGGTAGGGTGACAGCTGCTTCACCCGAATACCAATAATCAGCAGGTATTCGTAGCCCGCTGCGCGCAGGTCCACGAGGGGGGAAAGAGTGATAATCTGCTCCCCCTGTAGTCTGTCCAGCCGCCGTTTTACTGTCGCCGGGGTTGCGCTCACGGCTTCGGCTATCGCCTGTGTGGGGCGTCGAATATTGCCCTCAAGGGCGGCAATGATAGCCTGGTCGAGTGCGTCGAGTGTTCCTTTCAGCATGTTTTGCACCTGCGCTCAGGCCTGAAAACGATAACGCAGACTCAGGGTCCAGGTGCGCGGCCGGTTATAACTGCCCTCGAAATAGCCGAAGAAACCGCTGCCGTCGAAACCAGAATTGAGAACGCGCTTGTCGCCCAGGTTGGTGCCTATGAGCGACATTTCCCAGCGGCGGTCCGGTGTGTCGTAAATGATGCCTGCCCCTAGCAGGGAATGACCTGGCACCTGCAGCACTTCACTGTTTACCGCATTCAGGTAGTATTCGGCGGTGTAGCGAATATCGCCGCGGAAAGTAAGCGCACCGTACTCGCCGAGAGACTGCTGATAATCAATCGCAAGGTTGGCCGTCCACTCTGGCGTATGTTTGAGTTCGGTATCGGTAAAATCTCCGGTGATATCGACCCAGCCCTCGGAGTCATCCCGCAGGTATCCAATGCCGCTGTGCACCCGCAGTGTTTCCATCGGCAACCAGGTGGCCTCCAGCTCAACCCCTTCGATAGAGGCTTCGGAGGCATTTTCCACGGCTACGGAACCGGCACGGGTAATCAGTACCTGGATATCTTCGTAGTCGTTGTAAAAGGCCGCCGCATTGAGTCGCAGGCGCCGGTCCAGCCACTCGCTTTTGATGCCCGCTTCATAACCGGTGAGGATTTCCGGTTCGTACTCCTGGAGGTCGGCGGCACTGCCAAAGGCGCGACCGTTGTAGCCGCCGCTGCGAAAGCCGCGACTGACATGGGCGTAGAGCATCACGTCCTGGTTCCATTGCCAGGAAAGCCCGGCCTTTGGCGAGGTATTGGACCAGTCCTGACTGCAATCAAACCAGGCTGTTGGGCGATCAAAGAGACAGCTTCCGACAGGCTCGCCGGGCTGAAAGAAAACATGGGGCACACCAAAATCGGTGTTGCTGATGCCCTGGGTGAAGTCCTTTTCCTCGCGCGTATAGCGAATGCCGGCAAACAGGTCCAGGCTGGGCGTGAGGCTGTAGGTGGCGTGGGCGTAGGCAGCCTGGCTGGTGGTTTTCTGACGGTTGTCGAAGCTGACGGAGGTTCCCAGGCCCTGGATAATGATCAGGTCGGTGAGATCGCGGGTGTCCTCCTCGAAATAGTAGAGCCCGCCAACCCATTCCCAGTTGCCATGGCTGCCGAGAAACTGCAATTCCTGGCTCCACTGTTCGTGGTCCTGGTCGTGGTAGTCGCCATTGTAGTTGAGCAGGCTGTTGTCACCGTCGCGACCGAACTGGGCATCCACCTCCCGCCAGGCGGTAATCGATTTGAGTTCCAGTTGATCGCTCAGTTGCCAGCGGTTGGTCCAGTTCAGACCCAGGCCTTTGACATCGTCTTCCGGCAGCGGCCCGCCGGCACCGGAACGGTCGATGTCGCGGTTGGGGGTGCAGCAGGGGGTATCGGGGTTGAGCAGGTTCCAGAGGTCACCAAAGGTGGTGCCGTCCTGCCAGGTCAGCATGACGTTGGGGTAACCGGTCTGGTCCTGCCGGTGCCAGTCGGCGGTCAGGGTGGAGTCGAAGGTTTCACTCGGCGTCCAGGCCAGGGAGACCCGGCCGGTCGCCAGATCGACATCACCGGCATCGTCGCCCGGTCGCCGCTGCCAGCCATCGGCCTCGCGCTGCAGGAATGAGGCGCTGGCGGCGAGTGTGTCGGAAATCGCCGTCTGGCCGTACAGGGAGACGCCCCAGAGGTCGCGAGAGCCGGTGCTGAGCTTGATCTCCGCTTCGGTTTCGCCGGTGGGGCGCCGGGTGATCACGTTGATGGCGCCGCCGATGCTGTTTTTGCCAAACAGTGTGCCCTGGGGGCCGCGCAGGACTTCAATACGCTCGACATCGGAGAGCTCCAGGTTGGCGCCAAAGGCCCGGGACAGGTAGACCCCATCGAGGTAGACGCCAACGGCGGGGTCGGTGGTCAGGATGAAATCAAACTCCCCGACGCCCCGGAGAAAGGCATTGACCGTTGAACTACCGCCGCCGGTGCCGACGGTAAAGCTGAGATTGGGAGTCTGTCTTTCGATGGCGGTGAGCTGCTGCATCCCGGACTGGATAAGCGTTTCCCGGCTCAGGGCGGTCACCGAGACGGGCGTGTCCTGGAGACTTTCGCTGCGTTTGCGCGCAGTGACGACTACCTCTTCCAGCGCGCCCGCGGCCAGAACTGGTGCCTGTGTATCGAGAATGGCGAGAGTCAGCGCGCACAGAGTGGCGCCCTTGATCCGGGTCAGGTTATACATGGTAGTACCCCGCTGTTATCACTTTTTTATAATGAGAGCTGCTGCTTGTATTTGCATTTTATTATGAGGCACACCCAAAGGGCGGGCCTTTGCGGTGGAGTTTCCCCGCCAGCTGCGCAAAATGCAAGCTCCCGCGATCAGTTGATTTCCGCGGATGCCCGCTCCAGCGGTGATGCCATTCGGCCCGGTAGAGAATCGCTGGGGTTGTGGGGCACTCAGGCGGTGGGTGGCTCGGGGTCACCCTGCTGCCCGTTACGCAGGGACCAAAGCAGAAAGATACCTCCCGCAAAACCGCACGCGGCAATGCACAGCGACACCGACAGCAGGGTGTGGGGGAGCAGTGTGGTCAGCCCGGAAAGGAGGCCCCCGATGCCGAACTGCGTCGTGCCCATCAGGGCCGCGGCCGTGCCGCTGTGCTGGGGGAAGTGTTCCAGGTAGCAGGCCTGATTGTTGGGGCTGATGGCCCCCAGCGTGCCGGCGTAGAGCATCATGGCGGGCAGGAACCACTCCAGGGGACCGTTGCTGGCAGCCACGGCCACCAGGACCACGGCGCCGAGCAGCTGGATAACCGTGGCACCCTGGAGAATGCGCAGTGGAGAAAACCAGTTGAGCAGGAAACGGTTGCCCAGGTTGAACGCGAACATGCTGACGATATTGCAGGCAAACAGCAGTGCAAAGACCTGCTCCGAGACGCCGTAATGCATTTGGTAGATGTAGGACGCGTAGGTGACGAAGACGATCAGGCCGGCAAAGGCCGAGGTCTGCCAGCCGATAAACGGCAAGGCCTGGTGGTTGCGCAGTACTTCTCGGTAGCGTCGCAACATGCTGCCGGGGGTGGATACCTCGCGCGGGCGCTGTGGACCCCGGAATACCGTCACGGCCAGCAGGGGTTGCAGGGCGAGGGCATAGAGGCCGAGAAAGGCAAAGACGATTTCCCAACCGCCGAACTGCAGCAGCAGGCTGCCGATGCTGGGTGCGATGGCGGGTGCCACGATGGCGACCAGGCCAATCATCGAAAACAGCTTGGCGGCCTGCCGACCGTGCACCCGGTCGCGGACCAGTGCCGGTATGGAAACCGCAGCCCAGCCAGCCCCAAAGGCCTGCAGCACCCGTCCGGTCAACAGTCCTGCCAGGGTGTCGATGGTCGTGAGCAGAAGGCTCGAGGCCGAGAAGGCCAACAGTCCGATGACCAGGATTCGGCGTCGGCCGAAATGATCCGAGAGCGCGCCACCCACCAGCTGGCCCACGGCAAAGGAGGCCATATAGACCGAAATGCTCAGCGCGATGGCGTGTATTTCGACCCCGAGGCTTTCGGCGAGCAGGGGGAAGGCCGGCAGATAGGTGTCGATAGCAAAGGGGCCGAGCATCATGGTGAAGCCGAGGGCGAACACCATGGACAGCGGGACAGGGGTTTCCCGGTGCATGAAGATCCTGTGGTGATGGTGTGGAGGGGGCGGGGGGCGCCCGCGATGCCAGCTGGCAAGTCAGCCCGATATTATAGGGCCTGGCCCGGTTTATTGCACGGCGGGACGGCTCAATTGGGTGGGGCGTCGTGCAGCGGAAAGCCCGGCAGGTTGGCGCAGAGGACGGGGAAAATGTTTTGCCGGGCCGGAACCACTTCCTCCACGTACGTGCGATAAATGGCGGCGCGCATCTCGCTGGCGGTATTGAAACCGTTGGACTCGGCCAGCTTGTCGAGGACAGTGCGTACCCGCGAGGTGCTGGTGTGGTGGTGGGTGGCCAGCTGTTGCAGGGTGTCGCCGCTGATGAAATCCTCGAGCAGGCGCAGGTGATCAAAAGTCCAGCGGCCACCGCTGGCGGTGACGATGGTGCCATCGCGTTCCGCCCGGACCATGCCGCGGCTGAAAGGGTCCTCGACATTGGCGGTGTAGACGACAAAACCCCGGTCGAGCTTGATCATGTTGCAGATGCCGCGAAACAGGCGCCCGGAGCTGCTCAGCAGCCAGATCCACAGGGTGGCGTTCCCCGCTGACCGCGAGGCTTGCTCAAGCAGGTGCACCAGGCCCTCATTGGAAGGCTTGTACCCGATCCGCCAGCTTTCGGGAAGGTGGGACAGCATCTGCTCGCGCGTGCCCAGTTCCGCCAGCACCTGTCCCCGGGCTTCCTGCTCGTGTACACCAAACATCTGCAGTGCCGCAGGCGACATGGAGACGATCCGTGCCTGCTCATCCAGTCGAATGACCGGGAGGACCTCGGCAATGCCTTCAACCCAATCCATCAAGCACCATCTTAAGGTCACAACTCATCCTGCGCATCTTACGCAAAAATGAACGCCTGTCGCCTTAGTAATAGTACTTATGCGTTAATTATGAGACGCGATGTGTCCTTGGTTGAGACAAATTGCAGTCCCTCGGGTCAGCGGGCCTCGCTGATGCCATTGCGCTGGGCGTAGGCCTGGCGCTCCATCAGCATGACATCCGCGAGAATATTGCCGGCTTCGGTCAGCAATACGTCGGACTCGACGTCTTCACCCTCGTCCCGTTCATCCGCGGCGGCACTTTCTTCTTCAGGGTCGGCCTCGAGCTCTGTCAACAAGGGCTCGCCGCGGGCCTTGCGCAGGCGGTTCTCGATGGCCAGTGCCCGCTCTTCCTGCTCGTCGCGCAGCGCCAGGCGCTCCGCCAGATTGAGGGGGAGGGCCTGCAAGTCGCGGGTGTCCTCGGCCAGGGCGACCTGCTCCTGCAGGTAGCGCAAGTCGGGGTTGTCGCTGCTGCGCGTCTCGAACATTTCCCGCAGTTTCGGCGCCATGCTGCGAACATTGCCGTAGCGGCGGTGGCGGACCGGATTGATCTGATCCCAGGGCAGAGCGTGCTCGAGAGCGCTTTCACCAATCTCCTCCGGGTCAAACAGGGACGGGAAGACCACGTCCGGCACTACCCCCCGGTGCTGGGTGCTCTCGCCGGAGATCCGATAGAACTTGGACTCCGTCAGCTTCAGCTGGCCTTCGGTCAGGGGAATCATGGTCTGCACCGTACCCTTGCCAAAGGAGCGGTCGCCGACGACAACACCCCGCTCGTAGTCCTGGATGGCGCCGGCAAAGATTTCCGAGGCCGAGGCACTGAGTCGGTTGATGATGACCGCGAGCGGGCCGTCGTAATAGGGGCTGCGCAGGCGTTTGCCATCGCGCCACACGCGCCGCGAAGCATGACGGATCTGCACGGTGGGGCCATACTCGATGAACAGGCCGGTGAGTTCGTTGGCTTCCTGCAGGGAGCCGCCACCGTTGTGGCGCAGGTCCACGATGAGCCCGTCGATGCCCTCGGCTTCCAGCTCATCCAGCAGGCGACGCACATCGCGGGTGGTGCTGCGGTAATCATCGTCGCCGCGGCGCATTGCCTCGAAGTCGATGTAGAACGCGGGGATGTCGATCACGCCCAGGCGCAGCGTGTCACCGTCGGCACCGGGGACTTCGATAATCTCCTTCTGCGCGGACTGCTCCTCCAGCTTGACTTCGTTGCGAACGATGGTGATGTCGCGGCGCACATCGGCGGTAGCACCGGCGGGAATCACCTGCAGGCGCACGGTCGAGCCCTTGGGCCCGCGGATCAGCTCCACCACTTCATCCAGACGCCAGCCGATGACGTCCTCGAATTCACCGCCTTCACCCTGGGCCACCGCGACGATCCGGTCCGAGGGGCGCAGCTCGCCCTGCTTGTCCGCGGGACCAGCCGCGACCAGGCGGGCTACCCGGGTGTATTCGTCCTCGAGCTGGAGCACGGCGCCAATGCCCTCCAGTGACAGGCTCATGTTGATGTTGAAGTTTTCCGAGCGGCGCGGTGACAGATAATTGGTGTGTGGATCGTAGAGCTCCGTCAGGGCGTTGGCGTAGACCTGAAAGACATCCTGGCTGTTGTACTGCTGTACGCGCTTGAGCTGGTTGCGATAGCGTTTTTCCAGGGTCGGCACGATTTCCTCTTCGGGCTTTTCCGCCAGGCGCAGGCTCAGTACCTGGTTCTTCAGGTGCAGCCGCCAGCGCTCGTCGAGTTCGGCGCCGTTACTGGCCCAATCGCGGGCCTCGTCGTCCAGCACATAGTTTTCGTCGATGCTGAAATCCATGGCCGCGACCTGGGCGGGAAGTGCGTCGAGAACCGACTGCAGGCGCGCCTCGAGCCGCTCCTGGAAACGGTTGAAGATGGTGAAGCCCGCATCCAGCTGCCCGGCATGCAGGTCATCGTCCATGGCCAGGCGGTACTCCTCGAAACTCTCCAGGTCGCTCCGGATGAAGAACATCTTGCCGGGGTCCAGTGCGTCGATGTAGTTGTCCAGGTGCCGGGACGACAGCTCGTCGTCGTAGATCAGCTGTGCGTAGTGGCGCTCCTCCAGCTGCTCGATCATTTCGACAATGGTCTGCCGCTGGCTTTCGGTGTGTTCAATGGCCGCCTGCAGCAGGCTCGCGGGGAGCAGGAGCGCCAGGGACAGCAGGAGCGCACAGGGGCGCGCGGACGCGCGAATGACGCGAGCGAATTGGGTCATGTTATGGTCTACCTCCGCACCAGGATCGGCTAGTGTAGCGCCGTCCGTGGTCAGTTCAAACCGGGCCGTTCCTGGCCCGGATCGGGTGTTCGGCGAGGGGGCGCCATCCTGTGGCGATGCCCCCCGGTCTGTGTCTCTCTGACCCCCTCGCTGGCGCCGGGTTCCTTTGTCGCAAACGGTGAAAATCCGGCGCGCCGGAACGGAGTGCCGCGACCTCGTGGTATAAAGGGCGCAAATTGCAAAGTAGAGCAGCGGTCTGTCCATGGGAACGGTAGAGCTTACCAGCACAATGATTTTCGGCGGCGCGGCCCTGGCCCTGCTGTGCGTGGTGGCGAGTGTATTTTCCAACCGGGTGGGAGCGCCACTGCTGCTGGTTTTTCTCCTGCTCGGCATGCTGGCGGGCGAGGAGGGGCTGGGGGGTATCCGCTTTGACGACATCCAGCAGGCCTATCTCTTCGGCAGCCTGGCCCTGGCACTGATTATCTTCGACGGTGGCCTCGGGGCCCGCCGCGACACCTTCCGGGTGGCCCTGGGGCCGGCGCTCTCCCTGGCGACGCTGGGGGTGCTGGTCACCGCGGGGGTGACCGGGCTGGCAGCCTGGTGGATTCTGGAACTGTCACTCCTGGAAGCCATGCTGATTGGCGCCATTGTCGGCTCCACCGATGCCGCGGCGGTCTTCGGCCTGCTGCGCGCGGCGGGGCTGCAGCTCAAGGAGCGCACCGGGGCCACCCTGGAAATCGAATCCGGCAGCAACGACCCGATGGCGATCTTCCTGACCATCGCTCTGGTGGAGCTGCTGGCCAGTGGCGCCGATGCACCGGGCTGGTCGGTGGTGGGCGAATTCCTGCGCCAGATGGGGCTGGGGCTGGCAGTTGGCTTTGCCGGCGGCTACCTGCTCACGCTGTTGCTGCGACGGCTGCCCCTGTCCGGCTCCCTCTACCCGCTGCTGGCGCTCGCCGGTGGGCTCAGTGTTTTTGGGCTGACCAACCTCTGGGGTGGCAGCGGCTTCCTGGCGATCTACCTGGTGGGCTACCTGGTGGGCAATGCCTCGCTGCCGAACGCCCGCGATATCCGGCGATTTCACGATGGCATTGCCTGGCTGGCACAGATCGGCATGTTCCTGATGCTGGGGCTGCTGGTCACCCCCAGCCACCTGGTTCCCCTGGCGCTGCCCGCGCTGGCAATTGCCTTGGTGCTGATCCTGGTGGCGCGGCCCCTGGCGGTCTGGCTCTCCCTGCTGCCGTTTCACTTTCCCTGGCGCGAGCAGCTGTTCATCAGCTGGTGCGGCCTGCGCGGTGCCGTACCGATCATCCTGGCCCTGTTTCCCTCCCTCGCCGGGCTGGAGCTGACCCGCACCTACTTCGAGCTGGCCTTCTTCATGGTGCTGATTTCCCTGGTGGTGCAGGGCTGGACCATCGCCCCCATGGCCCGCTGGCTGGGGGTCGAGGTGCCTTCCAGTCAGGTGGACCCGGAACACCTCGCCCTGCGCCTGCCGGATGAGCAGGACAAGGAGCTGATGCTCTATACCGCGGTCGAGGGCAGCAAGGCCGTGGGCATGCCGGCGCGGCGCCTGCCGCTGGCCGGGGGCGAGCAGCTGGTGGGCCTGGTGCGCCAGGGGGTGCTGGTATCCGATTGGCGCGAGGAAAAGCTGGTGCCGGGTGACCAGATCCTGGTGCTGGCGGCCGCCGAGACCCCGCCCGCGCTGGCCCGGGTCTTTGCTCCCGCAACCGGGGATGGGCAGCGCCAGGTGTCCAGCTTCTACGGCGACTTCGTGATCAAGCCCGATGCGCGCCTGATTGACCTGGGTACCATGTACGGTTTTGATGTTCCCGGCGAACTGCGGGAGCAGACCGTGGGCACCTTTATCAACCGCCAGTTCCACCACAAGCCCGTGGTCGGGGACCGCGTTAGCCTAGGCAAGGTGGAGTTCGTGGTGCGCAAGCTGGAGGCTGACCGGATCGCCAGTGTCGGCCTGAAGTTCTAGGCCGACTGGCCGGGCAGGCCCGCCTGCTGCGGGGCAACTGCCCGGTCCCGGCTGGGTGGCCTCAGCGGCCTTTCCAGACCGGCTTGCGCTTCTCGGCGAAGGCTTTGGCGCCCTCGATGGCGTCCTCGCTGGTGAAGATGGGCTGCATCAGGGCCTGCTGTTTCTGCCACATCTCGTCCTGCTTCCAGTCGGGGGAGCTGACCAGGATTTCCTTGGTCACGCGGACTGCCAGGGGGCCGTTGGCGGAAATGCGCGCCGCCAGTTCCCGTGCGGCCTCCAGCGCCTTGCCGGCTTCCACCACACGGTTGATCAGGCCCATGTCGTAGGCGCGCGAGGCATCGATGAAATCGCCGGTCAGGGCCAGTTCCATGGCCAGCCGGGGGGGGATCTGGCGCGGCAGGCGCAGCAGGCCGCCGGCGCCCGCGGCCAGGCCGCGCTTGACTTCCGGAATGCCGAACTTCGCATTGTCCGCCGAGACGATCAGGTCGCAGGCCAGGGCGAGCTCCAGGCCACCGGCCAGGGCGAAACCCTCCACGGCCGCGATCAGGGGCTTGCGCGGGGGGCGCTCGGCCACACCGGCAAAACCGCGGCCCTCGACCATGGGCAGCTCACCACTGACGAAGGCTTTGAGATCCATGCCCGCGCAGAAGGTCCCGCCGGCGCCGGTGAGGATGGCCACCTGGATGGCGTCGTTACTGTCCAGCTCGTCCATGGCGGCGGCAATGCCTTCGGCCAGGGCGCGGTTGGCGGCATTCTTTGCCTCGGGGCGGTTGAGGGTAATGGTCATCACGCCATCGGCGACATCGACGAGTACGGGCTGGTCCGACATGCTTGTTCTCCTTGTTGTGTAGCTCATCATCATAAAAAAAAGGGCGGCTCCGTGGAACCGCCCTCTGTTGGCTGCCGTCCGGCAATCAGCCTGTCACGTTTACGCCGTGACTTCGCTGATCTCCAGGGCCGCGATGCGCTTGCCGTCCTCGGCGCTCTTCTGGAACTCCACGATCTGGTCGAAGTTCATGTAGCGGTAGATCTCCGCCGACATGGAGTCGAGCTTGTTGGCGTACTCCAGGTATTCCGCCGGTGTCGGCAGTTTACCGAGGATCGCGCCGACTGCCGCCAGTTCCGCCGAGGTCAGATAGACATTGGCGCCGTCCCCGAGGCGGTTGGGGAAGTTGCGGGTGGAGGTGGAGAGCACCGTGCTGTTGGGCGCCACCCGGGCCTGGTTGCCCATGCACAGGGAGCAGCCGGGCATCTCGGTGCGCGCGCCGGCGCGGCCGAAGATGTTGTAGTAGCCCTCTTCCATCAGCAGGTGCTCGTCCATGCGCGTGGGCGGCGACACCCACAGCCGGGTGGCCAGGCCGCCCTTGAACTGCTCCAGCAATTTGCCGGCGGCGCGGAAGTGGCCGATGTTGGTCATGCAGCTGCCGATGAAGACTTCGTCCACCTTGTCGCCGGCGACTTCGGAGAGCAGGCGCGCGTCGTCGGGGTCGTTGGGGGCACAGACCACCGGCTCGGCCAGCTGGTCGAGGTCGATCTCGATCACCGCCGCGTACTCGGCGTCGGCATCGGCCTTCATCAGGCTGGGGTTTTCCAGCCACTCTTCCATTTTGCGGGCGCGACGCTCGAGGGTGCGGGCGTCGCCGTAGCCCTCGGCAATCATGGCGCGCAGAAGGACCACATTGGAGCGCAGGTACTCGGCGATGGTGTCCTCATCCAGGGCAATGGTGCAGCCCGCGGCGGAGCGCTCGGCGGAGGCGTCGGACAGCTCGAAGGCCTGCTCTACGGTCAGGCCGGACAGACCTTCGATTTCTAGGATGCGGCCGGAGAAGATGTTCTTCTTGCCCTTCTTCTCCACCGTCAGCAGCCCCTGCTGGATGGCGTAGTAGGGGATGGCGTGCACCAGGTCGCGCAGGGTGATGCCCGGGCGGCGTTCGCCCTTGAAGCGCACCAGGACCGATTCCGGCATGTCCAGGGGCATCACGCCGGTGGCGGCGGCGAAGGCCACCAGGCCAGAGCCCGCCGGGAAGGAGATGCCCATGGGGAAGCGGGTGTGGCTGTCGCCGCCGGTGCCCACGGTGTCGGGCAGCAGCATGCGGTTGAGCCAGCTGTGAATGATGCCGTCACCCGGGCGCAGGGAGACACCGCCCCGGGTCATGATGAAGTCGGGCAGGGTGTGCTGGGTGTCTATGTCCACCGGCTTGGGGTAGGCGGCGGTGTGACAGAAGGACTGCATCACCAGGTCGGCGGAGAAGCCGAGGCAGGCCAGGTCCTTCAGCTCGTCCCGGGTCATCGGGCCGGTGGTGTCCTGGGAGCCGACCGTGGTCATGCGCGGCTCGCAGTAGGTGCCGGGGCGAATGCCCTCCATGCCGCAGGCCTTGCCGACCATCTTCTGCGCCAAGGTAAAGCCCTTGCCGCTGTCGGTGGGCTGCTCCGGGGTGCGGAACAGGTCGCTGACCGGCAGGCCCAGGGCCTCGCGGGCACGGGCGGTCAGGCCGCGGCCGATGATCAGGTTGATGCGGCCGCCGGCGCGGACTTCGTCCAGCAGCACCTGGGACTTGAGGGCGAACTCGGACAGGGTCTCCCCGGACTCGCTGAGGATCTTGCCGTCGTAGGGGCGAATTTCAATCACGTCGCCCATGTTCAGCTGGTCGACATCCGCCTCGAAGACCAGGGCGCCGGCATCCTCCATGGTGTTGTAGAAGATCGGGGCCACCTTGCCGCCGATGCAGATGCCACCGCTTTTCTTGTTCGGCGTGCCGGGCATGTCCTCGCCGAAGAACCAGAGCACCGAGTTGGTGGCGGACTTGCGCGAGGAGCCGGTGCCGACCACGTCGCCGACGAAAGCGACCGGCAGGCCCTTGGCCTGGATCTCGGCAATCTGCTGCATCGGGCCGGTGACGCCGTGCTCTTCGGGGGTCAGACCGTCGCGGGTCATCTTGTACATGGCCAGGGCGTGCAGGGGGATGTCCGGGCGCGACCAGGCGTCGGGGGCGGGGGAGAGGTCGTCGGTGTTGGTTTCGCCGGTGACCTTGAATACCGCCACCTTGATCGATTCGGCCACTTGCGGGCGGCGGGTAAACCACTCGCCCTCGGCCCAGGACTCCAGCACCGCTTTGGCGTTGGCGTTGCCGGCCTTGGCCAGCTCGTCGACGTCATGGAAGGCATCGAAGACCAGCAGGGTGTGCTTGAGCTCCTCGGCGGCCAATTCACCCAGTTTGTCATCCTTGAGCAGGCCGACCAGGGTCTCGATGTTGTAGCCGCCGTGCATATTGCCGAGCAGGCGAACCGCGGCCTCGGCGTCGATCAGGGGGCTCTCGGCTTCGCCCTTGGCGATCGCGGACAGGAAGCCGGCCTTGACATAGGCCGCTTCATCCACGCCGGGGGGGACGCGTTCGCTGATCAGTTCCAGCAGGAAAGCTTCTTCCCCCGCCGGGGGAGCCTTCAACAGTTCCACCAGGTCCGCGACCTGTTCCGCGGAGAGGGGCTTGGGCGGAATATTGAGGGCGGCCCGTTCGGCCACGTGTTCACGATAGGCTTCTAACACAATCGAGCTCCTGTGCAGGGGAATCCATGGGGTGCGTCGGTGGCGCGAAGCCCGCACCGGCGCGGGAAAATCGGGGCGGGAGTATAGCCCAGCGCCGGGGCAAGATAAATGAACCGCGACCGGATACCGTGCATTCATCGGGTGGATCTTTTACACTGCGCCGCCGAGAGTTGCCGCGCGCCCGGTCTGTTTCGCATGTCGCTGTCGATCGTCAAAACCCCCTGCATTGGCGTCTGTTCCACCGGAATTGGCGACGCCGTATGCCGTGGCTGCAAACGTTTCGCCCACGAGGTGATTCACTGGAACAGTTACTCCCCGGAGCAGAAGCGGGCCATCGACGGGCGCCTCGCGGGTTTTTTGTCCCAGTGCGTCAGCAACAAGCTGCGGGTGGTGGACAAAGCCCTCTTGCAGTGGCAGCTGCAGGTCCAGCAACTGCGCTACAACCCCACGCACGACGAGTATTGCTGGGTGTTCAGCCTGCTCAAGGCCGGGGCCGGGCAGATCCGGCGACCGGCAGATTTTGGCTTTGAACTGGAGGCGGAGTACCGAGGCATGCCACTGACCGACTTGCGCGAGCAGATTGACCGGGAGTTTTATACTCTCTCCGAGGCCCACTACGACCGCTACATGCGCACGCCGGACCTGTTTGCGGAGGAGGGCGCATGAGTGCCGCTGTCGATTTGCAGCCGGTGCGCGACTTTCTCGGCTGTGCGACACCACCGGCCTGGGTCGACTGGGCCCTGCAGAACCCCGATATCCTGCTGGTGGACCACGCCAACTGCGAGAAAAAGGCCGCTGCCACGGCCCTGAACCTGATGTATCGCTACGTCGATCAGCCGCGGCTGCTGCACAAGCTGTCGCGCCTGGCGCGGGAGGAGTTGCGTCACTTCGAGCAGGTGCTCAGCCTGATGCAGCGGCGCGGCGTGGACTACCCGCAGCTGTCGGCGGCCCGCTACGCCGGGGAGCTGCGCGCCGAGGTGCGCAGTCGCGAGCCCGATAGGCTGCTGGATACCCTGCTGGTGGGGGCCCTGATCGAGGCGCGTTCCTGCGAGCGCTTCGCCGCCCTGGTGCCGGTGGTGGATGAGGAGCTGGGCGGCTTTTACCACTCGCTGCTGAAGTCCGAGGCCAGGCACTTCCAGGACTACCTGGGCTTGGCGTCGGGGCTGGCGCCCGAGCCGGAGCTGGCGGCGCGGCTACAGACCCTGCGCGAGCGGGAGGCGGCGCTGGTGCAGCGCGAGGATCGCGAGTTTCGTTTTCACAGTGGCGTGCCGACGCGTCCTCAGGCGGGGCGCGCCGCCGCTGCGATCTGATGACAGTGCGCCGTCACGGCAGGGGGCCGGGCGCTTGACCCGACACTCGAGAATTTACCCGAAGACATGGCTTTAACCCTATGAGTTTATAGGGAAATCAATCAATCTAAGTTGCCCCGGTCGCGCCTCGATACACCAGCCGCGTTCCTCCCAGTCCCCCAGTACCCAGCGGGTGCCGGCGGCGTGCTCGTGGCGGGCGGGGCGGTGGGTATGGCCGTGAATCAGCTGGCGGACCTCGCGATCCAGCATGGCCCGTTCCACCTCTTCGGGCGTCACGTCCATGATGTCCTCGGCCTTGTTGCTGTTGGCCTCGCGACTCAGGGCGCGCAGCTCCCGGGCCAGCTGCCGCCGGTCTTCCAGCGGGCGCGCCAGAAGTTCGCGCTGCCAGGCGGCGGAGCGGGTGGTCTGGCGGAATTTCTGGTATTCCACGTCCCCGGTGCAGAGGCTGTCCCCGTGCATCAACAGCGTGGGCTCGCCGTACAGGTTGACCACGCTGGGGTCCTGCAGCAGGCGGGCGCCCACCCGGCGGCAGAATTCGCGGCCGAGCAGGAAATCGCGGTTGCCCTGCATCAGGTAGAGGCTGGGTCCCGCCGCGGTAAAGCGCCGAAACATGTCCGCGACCTCCTGTACCAGGGGGGCATCATCGTCGTCGCCAATCCAGGCGTCAAAGAGGTCCCCCAGGATGTACAGGGCGTCGCAGTCCCGCCGTTCCAGCAGGAAATGCCCCAGCGCCCGGGTGATGGCCGGGCGCGTGACCTCGAGATGCAGGTCGGAGATGAACCAGGTAACCGGCACGCGGGGAGCGGGGCCTCAGCCCTCGACGATCTCGACGGACTCGATGATCACCGGGTCCACCGGCACATCCTGGTGACCGTTGCGGCTGGTGGTGGGCAGGGCGCGGATCTTGTTCAGCACGTCTTCCCCGGCGGTGACTTTGCCGAATACCGTATAGCCCCAGCCCTGCATGGTCTTGCCGCTGTGGTTGAGGAAATCGTTGTCCTTCACGTTGATGAAGAACTGGGCCGTCGCGGAGTGGGGGTCCATGGTCCGGGCCATGGCGATGGTGCCGAAGTCATTTTTCAGGCCGTTGTCGGCCTCGTTCTCGACCGGCTCGCTGGTGGGCTTCTGGCGCATGTCGGTGTCGAAGCCGCCGCCCTGGATCATGAAATTGTCGATCACGCGGTGGAAGATGGTGCCGTCGTAAAAACCCTCGCGCACATAGTTGAGGAAGTTGGCGACGGTCTTCGGGGCCTTCTCGGCGTCCAGGCTCAGAGTGATGTCGCCGAAGGTGGTGCGCATGATGACCATGGGTGTGTCCTGTCTGCAGTGCTGGATAATGGGCGGGCAATGATACGGACTTTTGCCGCCGGGTGAAACTTGCTGCACGCGATCCCCAAACCGGGCCCCGCTGCCGGTATAATGCGCGGTTTTACACAGTGGAATCAGCGCCTGATATGGAAACCCGAGCCGGCAACAATTTCCTGCATGCCATTATCAAAGAGGACCTGGAGATGGGCAGGGTCAGCGAGGTGGTCACCCGCTTCCCCCCGGAGCCCAATGGCTACCTGCACGTGGGGCACGCCAAATCCATCTGCCTCAACTTTGGCCTGGCGGAGTCCTTCGGCGGGCGCTGCAATTTGCGCTTCGACGATACCAACCCGGAGAAGGAAAGCCAGGAGTTCATCGATTCCATCCAGGAGGATGTGCGCTGGCTGGGCTATGAGTGGGCGGAGGAGGTGCGCTTTGCCTCCCGCTACTTCCCGCAGTTCTACGAGTGGGCGGAGTACCTTGTGATGCAGGGCAAGGCCTACGTCTGCGACCTCAATGCGGAGCAGGCCCGGGAGCACCGCGGCACCCTGACCGAGCCGGGGCGCAACAGCCCCTACCGCGAGCGCAGCCCCGAAGAGAACCTCGACCTGCTGCGGCGGATGAAGGCCGGGGAGTTCCCCGACGGCAGCCGCGTGCTGCGGGCCAAGATCGACATGGCTTCGCCGAACATGAACCTGCGCGATCCGATCCTCTACCGCATTCGCACCGCGGTGCATCACCAGACCGGCAGCGAGTGGGTGATCTACCCCACCTACGATTTCGCCCACGGCCAGGAGGATGCCATCGAGGGGGTGACCCACTCCATCTGCACCCTCGAGTTCGAGGATCACCGCCCACTTTACGACTGGTTTATCGAGCACCTGCCGGTGCCCAGCCGGCCGCGCCAGTACGAATTCGGCCGCCTCAACCTCAACTACACCGTCACCAGCAAGCGCAAGCTCAAGCAGCTGGTGGACGAGGGCGTGGTGAGCGGCTGGGACGACCCGCGCATGCCCACCATCGCCGGGATGCGACGTCGCGGTTTTACCCCGGGGTCGGTGCGCAAGTTCTGCGAGATGATCGGTGTGACCCGCAGCGATGGGGTGGTGGATGTGGCCATGCTGGAGCACGCCATCCGCGACGACCTGAACACCAACGCCCCCCGGGCCATGTGCGTGCTCAAGCCCCTGCGCCTGGTGCTGACTAACCTGCCCGAGGGGCACCGCGAGGATCTGGCGGCAGCTGCTCACCCCAGTCGACCGGAACTCGGTGAGCGCAGCCTGCCCTTTACCCGCGAGCTGCTGATCGACATCGAGGACTTCCGCGAGGAGGCCAACAAGAAGTACAAGCGTCTGGTGTTGGGCAAACGCGTGCGCCTGCGCAGCGCCTATGTGGTGGAAGCCGAGTCGGTGGAGAAAGACGAGGCGGGCAACATCCTGGCGGTGCACGCCCGGGTGATTCCCGACACCCTGGGCGAGGACCCCGCCGACGGCGTCAAGCCCAAGGGGGTGATCCATTGGGTCTCCGCCACGGAAGGGCGGCAGGCGACGGTGCGTCTCTACGATCGCCTGTTCAGCGACCCGGCCCCCGACCGCGGCGATCGCGACTTCATGGACTGCCTCAATCCCGACTCCTTGCGGGTGGTTGAGGGTGCATGGATCGAGCCCGGTCTCGCCGCAGCGGAGCCGGAGCAGGGCTTCCAGTTCGAGCGCGAGGGCTATTTCGTTGCCGACCGCTACGACCATTCACCCGAGGCACCGGTGTTCAACCTGACCATCGGCCTGCGCGATACCTGGGAGGGATAACAGTAACGTGAGTGCATCCGACAACCCGAACAAGCACCCCCTGAGTGTTTACAACACCCTCGGTGGGGAGAAACAGCGCTTCGTGCCCCGCGACCCCCAGCGCGTGACCATGTATGTCTGCGGGCCTACGGTCTACAACCTGGCGCACATTGGCAACGCGCGCCCGGTGGTGGTGTTCGACGTGCTCTTCCGTTTGCTGCGACACCTCTACCCGGAGGTGGTCTATGCGCGCAATATCACCGATGTCGACGACAAGATCATTGCCGCGGCACAGGCCGGCGAGCGCAGCATCGACGCGGTGACCGACGAGTTCACCGCCAAGTACCGCGAGGACATGGCGGCCCTGAATACCCTGCGCCCCTCTCTCGAGCCCCACGCGACACACAATATCGGGGCCATGATCGAGCTCACCGAGACCCTGGTCGAGAAAGGCCACGCCTACGAATCCGCCGGCCACGTGCTGTTTGCCGTCCAGTCCATGCCCGACTACGGCAAGCTGTCCGGGCGCTCCCTCGAGGACATGCTGGCGGGGGCCCGGGTGGAGGTCGCGGACTACAAGCGCTACCCCGGGGATTTCGTGCTGTGGAAACCGGCGGCAGACAACGAGCCCGGCTGGGACAGCCCCTGGGGCCGTGGCCGCCCCGGCTGGCACCTGGAGTGTTCGGCGATGATTCGGGCGCACCTCGGCGACAGCATCGACATCCACGGCGGCGGGCGCGACCTGATCTTCCCCCACCACGAGAACGAGATTGCCCAGAGCCGCTGCAGTCACGACGGCGACTTCGTCCGCTACTGGATGCACAACGCCTACCTGGACATGGACGGGGAGAAGATGTCCAAGTCCCTGGGCAACGTGAAGACGGTGCGGGAGTTGCTGCAGCACTACCGCGGCGAGGTCCTGCGCTTTGCCCTGCTCTCCGCCCACTACCGCTCGCCCTTGAACTTCTCCGGCGAGCTGCTGGGGCAGGCGGAGTCCGCTCTCGGCAGTCTTTACAACACCCTGCGGGACGTGCGCCATATCGACGTCGACCCCGAGGCGGTGGAACTGGCCGGCGAGGCCGCCTTCCAGGCGCTCTGTGATGACCTCAACACCCCCGGGGCAATCAGTGAGCTGCACGCCCTGGCGCGACAGCTGCACAAGTCGCAGACACCCGTGGAGCAGGCCTGGCTCAAGGCACGCCTGCTGGCGCTGGGCGGATTGCTGGGGCTGCTGCAGCAGGACCCCGAGGCCTGGATGCAGGGCGGGGTCGACGACGACGGCCTCGACGCTGCAGCCATTGAAGAGAAAATTGCCGCCCGGGCCCGGGCCAAGAAGGACAAGGACTTTGCCCTTGCGGATGCCATTCGCGCCGAGCTGCTGGCGGAGGGTGTGGTGCTGGAAGATTCCCGGGAAGGCACCCAGTGGCGACGGGCCTGAGGCCGCTCTCCACCGGATGAGCCCCGGTTGCGCCGGCCGCCGTGGAGCGGCCGGGCAGGGTGAAAGGGTGTCGGCGTCCTAGCCGAGGGATTTCTCCCCGGACTCCACACTCTGCATGATCAGGGTGTTGATGGTCATCGGGCCGACACCGCCGGGTACCGGCGTATAGGCACTGGCCTTGTTCACCAGGGGTGCCAGCTCGATGTCACCCACGCCACCCGGGTGGTAACCGGCATCCACCACCACGGCACCGGGTTTCACCCACTCGGCCTTGATGAACTCGGGCCTGCCCACGGCACCCACCAGAATGTCCGCCTGGGCCACCAGGCCCGGCAGGTCGCGGGTGCGCGAGTGGCAGATGGTGACCGTGGCATTTTTCTGCAGCAGCATCATGGCCATGGGCTTGCCGAGAATCGGGCTGCGGCCCACGACCACGGCGTGCTTGCCCTCGATCTCAATCTGGTAGTGCTCCAGCAGCCGCATGATCCCCTGGGGCGTGGCGCAGCCGTAGGCGGGCTCGCCCATGGCCATGCGGCCGAAACCGAGGCAGGTGACGCCATCGACATCCTTCTCCAGGGCGATGGCGTCAAAGCAGGCGCGCTCGTCGATCTGCTCGGGAACCGGGTGCTGGAGCAGAATACCGTGCACATCTGGGTTGTTGTTCAGCTCGTCGATCTTTGCCAGCAGCTGTTCGGTGGTGGTCGAGGACGGCAGTTCTACCGCCAGGGACTCCATGCCAACGCGTTTGCAGGCGTTGCCCTTCATGCGCACATAGGTGGCCGAGGCCGGGTCGTCGCCGACCAGGATGGTGGCGAGAATCGGTGTCTTGCCGTCGGAGCGGGCTTTTAGGGCGTCCACGCGCTCGCGCAATTCCGCCTCGGTCTGCTGGGCAACCGCCTTGCCGTCGAGTACCAGTGCTGACATCTGCATGCTTCCTGTCGAAATGTGATGGGGTCCGGGGAGGGCAGCTATTGTCCCACGCTGCCCGCGCCCTTGGAAGCGTATCCCCGTCGCCGCGCGCCTGGCCGCGGCCCGGGCCGCCGATATGCGGGGCTCCGGACTCCGCGAGCGGGCGCACTCGCGGCATTTTGCCGTTGACGACCCCGGGTACCCTGAGTATGATGCGCCCTCCTGAACGCGGGGGTCGAGCGCACCACGGTGTCACTCATCTCGGGGTATAGCGCAGTCTGGTAGCGCGCCTGCTTTGGGAGCAGGATGTCGGGGGTTCAAATCCCTCTACCCCGACCAATTTGCACGCCACACACGGCAAATTGGCACGCCTGTCGTATTCAGACCACGTTTGTTGTGGTGGCCGTAGCTCACCTGGTAGAGCACCGGATTGTGGCTCCGGAGGTAGCGGGTTCGAGCCCCGTCGGCCACCCCATTCCCCTCCCTCATCGGGGGTATAGCTCAGCTGGATAGAGCAACGGCCTTCTAAGCCGTGGGTCGAGGGTTCGAGTCCTTCTACCCCCGCCACTAAACCCCTGAAAAATAACCACTTTCTGGCGAAGTCTGCCGAAGTCTATAAGTCCAGTCCGCCCCGTAAGTCCACAGTGAGTCCATTGTAAGTGCATAGAGCCAGGGCTCACTACTAGCACCACCCGGCTCTGGCCCTGAGTGCAAATTGGATGATTCTTCACCGCTCCGCCGAAATGACAGTCGGCTCTGACAAGGGGCGGAACAAGTCCGGGTCGCGGTGCGAGGTATTGCCAACGCTGCGATCGACCGGGTAGAGCATCAAGCTCTCCTTGAGCACCGGCGCCAGCATCAGGTCGCCCGGGTTGATCGTCTGGCGGTTGTCGAGCCAGCGCAGGCACTCCTCACGGCTCAGCATGACCGGCATGCGATGGTGCCAGGGCCTGAACTCCGGTGCGGCTTCGGTAGTGACTAGCGTGCAGGACAGCAGCGGTGCGTCACCCCCTTCCCAGACGTCCCACAGGGCCGCCACAGCCAGAATCTGCGCCTCGTTGGTGATCACCCAGGGTTGCTTCCTCTGGCCCTCCTGGCGCCATTCGATGAAGCTGGACATCGGTACCACCCCGCGCTGGCGCCTGAATGGCTCGCGAAACGCCGGACTTTTCGCCAAAGACTCAGCCCGGGCGTTGAATAGGCTGTACTTGGTGCTCACCTCTCTGGCCCAGGAGGGCACCAGCCACCACCGGGCGGGATCGCCGCGCCCCTCGCGCAGCAGAAGGATGTTCTCGGTTGGAGCGACGTTGTAGCGCGGCTCGGGCAGTATCAGGTCAATGCCGAGGTCATCCAGCAAACTCTGGAGGCCGGGCATGTCGGTGATGTTGAAGCGGCCGCACATGGTATTTACCCCCGAACCAGGAGTTTTCCTGTCAGTGTATCGCTGCACTCCCTGGGAGCAAGCTGCCTCGCAGCTATGCCTGGCGGGTTATACAAAGCATAGCCAAAGGCCATTAGCGTACGTCTTCACTGGCTGATTCAATACCCGGTCAACGCTACCGCTGGCACGCCCCCGCGAGCAAACGGTTGGTGCGAGAAGAATACCGAGTCGACAACCAGGGATCGATCCAATGACTGTCATTCAACGAATTTCCATGCGCTTCAGAACTGGGCGGGCATCGCTCAGGCTTTTTGCGACACTCCTGCTGGGTTTTGGCTGCACGGCCACCTCGGCGATAGCAGAGCCCGAACGCCCCAATATCGTGATTTTCCTCGCCGACGATCTCGGCTGGGCCGATGTCGGCTACCGCGGCAGTCCCATCGAAACCGCCAGCATTGATCGCCTGGCGGAGGAGGGCGTTCGCCTGGAGCGCTTTTACGCCACGCCCATCTGTTCCCCCACGCGGGCGGCACTGATGACGGCCCGCGACCCGATACGGCTGGGTATTGCCTACGACCAGATCCACCCCTGGTATAACGCCGGTCTTGATAAAGACGAATACACCTTGGCTGAGGCCTTCCAGGATGCCGGCTACCAGACGGCCCTGGTAGGCAAGTGGCACCTGGGGCACACGCAGGAACACCAGCTGCCCAATGCCCAGGGTTTTGACGAGTTCTGGGGCCACGTGCACACCAATACCGACTTCTACGACCACAAGCGCGAGGGCGGGCATGACCTCCAGCACAACGGCGAGAGCGTGCATGAACCCGGGGAGTACCTGACCCACCTCGAGGCCCGCGAGGCGCTGCGCTTTATCCGCGAGCGCGATGAAGACAAGCCGTTCCTGCTGTATGTGCCCTTTACCGCCCCGCACAGCCCCATGCAGGCACCACAGGAAACCATCGACAAATACGCCGGGCTGCCGGAGAAGGACTACCGGCGCACCTATGCTGCCATGGTTGACGAGATGGATCGGGCCATGGGGCAGGTGCTTGCCGAGCTGGAAAGCGAGGGACTGGCGGAGAATACGGTGGTGTTGTTCTTCAGCGACAACGGCGGTTTTCACGGCTACGGTGGCAACAACGAGCCGCTGCGAGGGCAGAAGGGGCAGACCTTCGAGGGCGGCATCCGCGTGCCTGCGGTGATCCGCTGGCCGGGCCGCCTGCAGGCCAATCAGGCGTTCAACGACATGATGTCAGTACTCGACGTGATGCCGACCCTGGCGGCCGCCGCGGGTGTGGAGCTGCCTGCCGGTACGGAGATCGACGGGGAAAACCGCTGGCCGGCACTGCTCGGGCAGCCGGTACCGCGTAAAACGCCTTTGTTCTTCGTGTCGGAGATTCCGGTTCCCGGGATGATCTTTACCGCCGTGATCGACTGGCCCTGGAAGCTGGTGCAGATCGTCCGCGAAGGCCAGACTGCCACGGAAACGCGCGAAATGCTGTTCCAGATTGATCGCGACCCGAATGAGCAGAACAACCTGGCCGCGAGCGAGCCCGAAAAGGTGGTACATCTGGCTGAGCTGCTGCGCCAGCGCCGTGCGGAGCATCCGCTGGCCGGTACCCGCGGCACGCTGGTCCCGCATCCGGGCTGGATCCCCGCCAAAGACTGGGCGGAGGCCGTGTCGCCCAGCGAGCAGCTGCAGGACCGGTGGCGCAACGAGTTGCCCTTCGATGAGTCCCTGATTCGCGCGATTGGCGACCGTGGCCGTCTGGTCGACGAAGAGACCCGTGCGCGTTTGCGGAAGCAGGAGCGGGAACGCGAGAAGGCCTGGCAGCAGGGCGGGGGCGAGCGTTAATAGCCACTTTCCCGAGTGCGCTACCCGAGGCTCCTCCGGGCTCTGGCAGCGCCGGCGCCGTTAGCCCTTGGCGTTTCCTGTGCGGTCGCTGGCGGGAACAGCGACCCTGTCGATCTCGATGATTTTTCTGCGTACCCACTGGTGCAAGGGTGAGCTCGTGGTGCGCAGATGCTGAATCAGGTAGGGGCGAAGCCCCGCCTGATTTTCGAAAATTACCTTCGGCAGGTCGCGTCCGATGATCTTGTCGCGAGTCAGGGCCAGCTTGCTTAGCTGTGAGGAAGCGATCAGGAGTGCGTCGCTTTGCAGCATCAGCTCAATTGCCATTAGCAGGGAGCTGGTCCTGAGGGGGGGCACGCTCGCGATGTTCAGCAGCTTGGCGGCAGCGTCAAATTGCGCGCGGATCTCTTCGCCGTAGCCGGTCATGAACAGTACCAGTCGCGGGTAGCTGAAAAGCTCTCCGGCGCCTATTTCCTCAACCGCCGCCAGCGGGTGCCCCCGCCGCATCCAGCAGATCAGCTCGCGCGGATTCAGCGGTGAGCAGACAAAATCCGGGTCACGGGTCGATACCGAGGAGATCGAGAAATCGACTGCACCGATACGCAGGAGTTCCAGCTGGTCCACGGTCGCGACACGGGTGTTGACGTGGTTCTGCAGCTCCAGCTGCACCTGGGGTGCGGTTTGTTGCAGGTCCGCGCACAGCGCGAGCAGGGTTTCACTCGACATCGTGTCCGAGTAAAGAATCCCGACACGCCCTTGTGCCGAGGCCGGGTCGAAGGTGGCCGGCGCCAGCAGGTCTTCCAGTTCGTTGAGCGCACGCACGAGTGGCAGGCGCAATGCCTGTGCCCTGGGGGTCAGCACCAGGCCCGAGCCCGAGCGTGTCAGCAGCGGGTCATCGAGCAGGTCGCGGAGTCGGCCCAGGGTCTTGCTCATGGCCGGTTGGGTGACGCAGAGGCGATCGGCGGCCCGGCTTACACTTTGCTCGTCGAGCAGCGCCTGCAGCGCCAGCAGGAGTCTGATATCAATGTGGGACAGGCGGTTTTTCATGCCTGCTGCAGACTCACTCAATGCCAGTTGGGGCCGCACAGTTTACGCTAGCCTTGCCTGTTCGCCAAAGACACCGCTCCCGTTTCTCGATTGATACACCAGGGAATACAGCACGGGCAGGACAAACAGCGTCAACAGCGTCGAAGAGATGATACCCCCGATAACGACGGTCGCCAGGGGGCGCTGCACTTCGGCGCCGGTACCGGTATTGAGTGCCATGGGCACGAAGCCAAGGCTGGCTACCAGCGCCGTCATCAGTACGGGTCGCAGACGGATCAGGGCTCCCTCGATAATAGCCGTCATCAGCTCGCCCTGCTGGTGCCAGAGATCCCGGATAAAGGCGATCATCACCAGGCCGTTAAGCACTGCCACGCCGGACAGCGCGATAAAGCCCACCCCTGCAGAGATCGACAGAGGCATACCGCGGAGCCACAGGGACAGCACGCCCCCAGTAAGGGCCAGGGGTACGCCGGTGAAGATGATCAGGGCGTCCTTGAATGATCCAAAGGCCAAAACCAGCAGCGCCAGAATGAGCGCCAGGGTGGCGGGTACCACGAGAGTCAGGCGCTGACTGGCTGACTGCATTTGCTGGAAGGTGCCGCCATAATCCAGCCAGTAGCCGTCGGGCAGTTTGATTTGCCGAGCGATACGCTCTCTTGCCTTGTCGACAAAGCTGCCGAGATCGCGGTCGCGCACGTTGGCGGTGACCACCACGCGGCGCTTGCCATTTTCCCGGCTGATCTGGTTTGGCGCGGGTGCCAGCTCCAGGTCGGCGACCTCCGACAGTGGGACGTAGTCGCCGTCCGGCAGGGGAACCGGCAGATCCGCTAGTCCGTCCACGTCCCGGCGGAGGCTTTCGGGCAGGCGCACCACCAGCTGAAAGCGGCGGTCACCTTCGTAGATCAGACCGGCTTCTTGTCCGCCGATGCCGGTGGCCACTAGGCTCTGCAGGTCATCCACGGACAAGCCGTAGCGGGACAGCGTCGTGCGCCTGGGGTAGACCGACAGCATGGGCAGCCCGGTAACCTGTTCCACCTGAATGTCCGCCGCTCCATCGATCCCTTCCAGTATCTCCCGAATGGATTGCGCCGAGGCCAGTAGCTGGTTCAGGTCATCGCCAAACACTTTGATGCCGAGATCGGCCCGCACCCCGGAGATCAACTCGTTGAAACGCATTTCGATGGGCTGGGTGAACTCGTAGTTGTTGCCGGGCAACTCGGCGACGGTGGCTTTCAGGGTCGCCAGCAGCTCCGCTTTGCTCCGCTCCGGGTCCGGCCACTGATCCCGGGGCTTGAGGATGACGAAATTGTCCGCCACGCTGGGCGGCATGGGGTCGGTGGCGATTTCCGGAGTGCCGATCTTGGCGAACACCTTGTCCACTTCCGGGATCGCCTGCAGGCGCTCGTCCAGCTGTGTTTGCATGGTAATGGCCTGCTCGAGACCGGTGCCGGGAATGCGCATGGCGTGCAGGGTGATGTCCCCCTCATCGAGCTGGGGGATGAACTCCGTGCCGAGGGTGGTCGCCAGCCAGCTGCACAGCACCACCAGTGACGAGGCGCTGCCCAACACCAGCCAGCGATGGCGCATGGCAAGCTGCAGTGCCGGCCGGTAAAGGGATTTGGCGCCGCCAATGAGGGGACTTTCCTTCTCGGCGACCCTGCCACCCATGAAGACCGCCACGGCGGCGGGTACCACTGTCAATGACAGTACCATTGCCGAAAGCAGGGCCATCACCACCGTGGCAGCCATGGGGTGGAACATTTTTCCCTCCACGCCGGTGAGGGAGAAGATCGGCAGGTAGACTACGGTAATGATGCTGACACCAAAGAGGCTGGGCCGGATCACCTCGTTGGTAGCCTCGTACACCAGCTGCAACCGTTCCTTGAGTGCGAGCCGCCCCTCGTGCTGGGCATGGGACAGCCGTCGCACGCAGTTCTCGACGATGATCACTGCGCCGTCGACAATGAGGCCAAAATCCAGCGCCCCCAGGCTCATCAGGTTGGCAGACACCCCTGTCCGCACCATGCCCGTGATGGTGGCGAGCATTGACAGCGGGATCACTGCCGCGGTGATTAGCGCGGCGCGCAGGTTCCCCAGCAGCAGGAACAACACCACGATGACCAGAAGCGCCCCCTCCAGGAGGTTCTTTTCCACGGTGGCGATGGCCCTGTCCACCAAGTGGGTGCGGTCGTAGACCGCCTCCACCTTTACGCCCTCGGGCAGGGAGGGCTCAATCGCCTCCAGCTTTTCCGCTATTGCCCGGGCGACCGTACGGGAATTTTCCCCCATCAGCATCATGGCCGTACCCAATACGGTTTCCCTGCCATCGCGGGTGGCGGCGCCGGTGCGCAGCTCCTTGCCAATGCCGACTTCCGCCACGTCGGTGACCCTCACCGGCACACTCTCGCGGGTGGCAATTACCACCTGCTCAATATCGGCAAGAGTGGCCAGCTGTCCCGGCGACCGGACCAGTAATTGCTGGCCGTTGCGCTCGATATAGCCTGCACCGCGGTTGGCATTGTTGGCAGCCAGGGCGTTGGTCAGCATCCCCAGGCTAACCCCGAACTGCAGCAACTTTTGCGGCGAGGGAGTGACATGGTATTGCTTGTCGTAGCCACCGACCGTGTTGATTTCAGTCACTCCTGGTACCTGGGCCAGCTGGGGCTTGATGATCCAGTCCTGGATTTCCCGCAGTGCCGTGGCGTCAAGGGGTTTGCCGCCGGGGCCAGTGGCGCCGGGCAATGCCTCCACCGTGTACATGAAGATCTCACCCAGGCCGGTGGCGATGGGGCCCATCTTTGGCTCCAGACCGGGGGGCAGTGCGCTTTTGATAGCACCCAGACGTTCGTCGATCAGGTTGCGGGCGAAGTAGATGTCGGTGCCCTCTTCGAACACCACGGTGACCTGGGACAGCCCATAGCGTGACAGTGACCGGGTGTAGGCCAGGTTTGGCAGACCATAGAGCGCGGTTTCCACCGGGAAGGTGATGCGCTGTTCCGACTCCAGGGGCGAGTAGCCCGGAGCTTCCGTGTTGATCTGCACCTGGACATTGGTGATATCCGGTACCGCGTCGATGGGCAGGCGTTGAAAGCTCCACACGCCCACACCGATCAGGAGCAGAACCAGGGACAGCATGAGATAGCGGCGCTCCACCGAGAAGCGCAGGATGGCAGTGATCATCGTGGCCTCCTGTCAGTGGTCGTGGGACGCGCCAGATTTTTCGATATCCGCCTTGATGAGGTAGCTGTTGTCCACCACATAGCGGTCGCCGGGCTCGAGCCCCGACAGCACCTCGGTCATCTCGCCATCGCTACGACCCAGTTCAAGGGGGCGGGTTTCATAGGTATCCCCCTTCTGGATAAACACCACAGTCCCGTCACGAAAGGACTGCAGCGCGCGGTTGTGCACGGCAAGGGGCACTTCGACGGTCTCCACGACGATCTTCCCGGCCACCAGCAGGCCCGGCATCAGCAGGCCGTCACTGTTTTCTACCTCGACCCGGGCGAGGGTCCAGGGTGTGTGCTCACCCGTTGGCAACAGATGCTGGATAGTGCCCTGGCGTTCGATCCCCTCGGCCGTCACGCTGACGGCCTGGCCGGTGGCGACTGCAGCGCGTTGGCCCGGAAAAATCCGCAAGTCAGCCCATAGGGTGTCCAGGTTGGTGATGACAAAGAGGGGGGCCTCGCCGGGTACTTCCCCGCTGTTGATGTGTCGCGCGGTCACCACACCGGCGATGGGGGCCCGTAGCGGGTAGGTCTGCAGGCTGTCATTGGATTCCACCTGGGCCAGGACATTACCGCGGCCGACCTGGTCACCAAGGTTGACGAGCACCCGCGTGACCAGACCGGGAAAGCGGGCGCGCACTTCCGCTCGTTGCCCGGGGGCCGGCGCCAGATTGCCAAAGGTAGTCAGGGTGCGTTCGAGGGTGCCAGGGCGGGCGGCTGCGGTGGTGATACCGGCTCGTTGCGCGATTTCGGGCGCGATGCTGGTGCGCCCATCGTGGGGTCCCATGGTCTTGGCAGAGGGCGCGCCGGGCGCTTGCTGAGCCGCCCGCAACGGGCTGATGGCAAGCCAGGTGGTCGCCAGCAGCCAGAGAAGTCGTGTCTTTGCATTCATGTCTGAGTCCTGAATTCCCGATTTAGCGTTCGCTGGCGCCCTGAACGGCAGCCAGTGGCTGCGCTGTGAGTTGTTCGATGAGTGCCTGGTTGAGCAGCGCCGTGGCGGCGGCATCGACCAGCGCCTGTCGGGCGGAGAGAAGTTCGTGTTGTGCGGTGACCCATTCCACATAGCTGTAACGGCCGCCTTGGTAGGCCTGGCGCGTGAGGTCGAGAGCCTGAGTGAGATCGGGTACCACCTCCTCGCGCATTGCTTTGACGGCGGCAACGGCTTGCTGCCGGGTTTGCCAAGCCTGGAAGAGCCGCGCCTTCAACCGGAGGAGAGCGTCTTCGCGTCGATACTGGACTTCGCTGGCGGCTGCCCGCGCCGCCTGCAGCTCCCCGCGGTTGCGGGGCCCGCTGAACAGCGGTACGGAAAGGCTGGCGGTAAGTGCCGTGTCATTGCTTGCCTCGAAGCGACGCAGGCCCAATTGCCAGCGAACATTCGCTTCGGACTGGCTGCGGGCCAATTGCAGCTCTGCCTCACGCAGGCGTTCTTCGCTGGCATAGGCCTGCATGGCCGGGCTGTCACTGAGTCGCTGAAAGAGCGCTTCAAAGCTATTCGCGGCGCCGAGCTGGAACAGGTCGCCGTGCAAGGACCGGAAAGTCGGCGTGGTCTCACCCCACAGGGTGGCCAGCGCCATTGTGCGGCTTGCCAGCTCCGCTTCCAGCCGGTCCTGCTCGATGCGGCTTTGCACCAGGGCGGCGCTGGCCCGCAGAGTGTCGGCCCGGGGTGCCGCCCCGCGTTCGGCGCGTGCGGTCACGATCTCCTGGGTGCGTTCAGCCACCGCCACGCTCTCTGCTGCCAGGGCGAGCTTTTCCTGCAAGACCAGGGCCGTGATAAAGCTTTGCGTGACCCGACCCAGCAGATCCAGGGTTTCGGCGCGGCGCTCGGCTTCCAGCAGCCCGTAGCGTGTGTCAATCGCACCGGCTCGGGCTTGTCGCTTGCCACCCAGTTCCAGCACCGATGACAGCGCCAGCGTGTACTCGGCGCCGTTGAGGCCCTGCAGATCACCGCTGCCGAGCGCGTTTTCCACTTCCAGTCCCAGCTCGAGAGCGGGGTTTTGCTCCGCCGTCAGTCGGCGGCCGTCGAGGCCCGACAGGCGCAGGTCGAAAACCTGGAGACGGGGGTTCTGTGCCAGCGTCAACGACAGTGCGTCGGACAGGGTGAGCACGGCTCCGCCGGCACGGGCTTCCGGAATGAGGTGCAGCGTGAGTGCCAGCAGGCAGATCACGGGAATGGCCCATCGGTGCGGCAAGCGGCGCCGCCCGATGTCCACGGGAGTAAAGACGAGCATGCAAAAGCTCCTGCTAACGTCGAAGGAATCAGGGTTTCCCGCTCGGCGCGGGTCGTCGCAGGGTCAGCTAATGGGAGGGCGGAAGGGGCTGGACAGTACCCCACAGCGGGGCGCTTCCCGGTACTCGGCGCAGGGCAACCCCGCCGATGACTGCCAGGCCCCGAGCAGGCTGCCGGTCAAGGCCTGATGGAAACAGTTGTGGCTGTGATGGCAGTGGTCCGCGGCGTGCTTGTGATCATCGGCCGGGGGTGGAGGCGCTGTCGGGGCGTCGCTCCGGGCCTCGTCGGAATAGGCATGCGCAGGGTGGTGATCGGTGTCGTGGGAGGCGACTGTTTCATTGATCACGGACGCGGTGGATTGCAGGGCAACCAACAGCGCAATCATGACAATGAAGCAATGCCTGAGCATGTGCTCTTCCTCCAGCAACCAAGTATCAGCGTAACATGTGCGCCGCGCGCCTTGAACCTGACTCTGTCGGTCCGGGGCAAGCCGTTTGCCCAGCGCGGACACTGGAATGGCCCCACGCCCGATCGGATACTTGCAGCCTACCGCGCTTTCCGCGACAATGCGCCCCCTCGCCGCAGGGCGAGTCTGTAATGGTGACCCGGGTGGTCCCCTCGCAACGCCAGGTAGCGAACCCCGCCAGGCCCGGAAGGGAGCAACGGTAGTTACTGATGCGTGTGCCGGGGTGTGGCTGCTCGGGTCATCTCCATTACGGTCCCTGTCGAGTGCATTCGGCCAGCCTGTATCCGCCGCGCTGCCCCGCGATCTCAGTCTGTCTCCGCCACCGTTTTCAGAGCCTCCGCCAGCAGCGGTGCCAGCTCCACGCGATTGCTTGCGTGGCGCACGCTGTCCGTGCTGAGCACCTCGCCCACGCCCGCCGCCTGCAAAATCTCCAGGGCATCGCCGGCAAACAGCGCGTGGGTGACCAGCACGTCCACCTTGCGGGCGCCCTTGGCCAGCACCTGTGTCGCCGCCGCGGCGAGCGTACGCCCGGTGCTGGCGATGTCGTCCACCAGCACCACATCGCGGCCGGCGACTTCCAGGTCGGGGAGGGTGACTCGCACCTCGCGGTCGCCCAGGCGCTCCTTGCTGGCCACGCCGTAGTCCAGTCCCGCGAGCCGGGCGATGCTTTTAACCCAGGGGGCAGATTCGCTGTCCGGACCCAGCAGCAGGGGCGCCGCGGGCCGGCCTTCCAACCACTGGCCCAGGAGGGGCCCGGCGCTCAGGCTGAGGGCGCGGTGCACGGGGACAGCATCCCTCAGGTGCGGTGTGCGGTGCAGGTGCGGGTCGACGGTGATGACGGCGTCGACCAGGCGCGCCAGCCACTGCCCGACGATCCGCTGGCTCACCGCTTCGCCGGGGTGAAAGGCCGAGTCCTGGCGCATGTAGCAGAGATAGGGCGCGACCAGGGTCAGGTGCCGGGCACCCAGCTCGCGTGCGGTCACGGCCGCCAGCTCCAGTTCCACTAGCTTGCCGTTGGGCTGGTCCAGGCTGCGACACAGGACGACCCGCTCGGGGAGGGTGGCGGGCAACTGCAGCCGGCTCTCGCCGTCGGGAAAACGGTGCACCTGCACCTCGGCGTAGTCCATGCCGGCGGCGGCCGCCAGGCGCTGCGCCGGCTCGCGGTAATCCGCAAATCCCAGGATCAGGCTTCCGCGCATGTTCAGGTCTCCCCGCCAATGGCAAAGCCGTTGTCGGCCGCGGCGGCTTCCCGCGCGAAGTCGAAGTCGGCGGGGAATTCGGCGCGGATGGCGTAGAGCGGCTCGCCGGCCTTGACCGTGTCCCCGAGACGGCAGTAGAGGTCGACCCCTGCGCCCTGGTCCATGGGCGCGCCGGCGAGCCGGGCAATGCGCGCGATCTGCTGGTTGTCGATGCTGCTCACCACCCCCGCCCGGGCGGCGGTCACCTCGTGGCACAGCTGGCCCAGGGCAGGGGGTGAATGATTGCGCCCCTGCAGTTCAATAATTGCCTGCATCTTGTCCAGGGCGCGACCCGACTCGAGGATGTCCCGGGCCAGCAGATAGCCCTGGCCGCCGCGCACGTCGGGGTCGAACTCGAGGATCCGGCTGGCCAGCTGCAGCGCCTTCTCGCGCAGGTCCCGGGGCTGGTCCGGGTGGTTTTCCAGTACCTGCATCACGTCCCGCGCCTCCAGCACCGGCCCGATACCGCGGCCGATCGGCTGGCGCCCGTCGGTGATGATCACCTCCAGGTGCAGGCCGATGCGGTCGCCGACGAACTCGAATAGCTTGCGCAGGCGGAAGGCTTCCTGCTGGGTGCGCACCTTGGCAGTGGGCCCCATGGGGATATCCACCAGCAGGTGGGTGGCGCCGGCGGCGACCTTCTTGGCCAGGATGGAAGCGACCAGCTGACCCGGGGAATCCAGGGAGAGGGGACGTTCGACCGAAATCAGGATGTCGTCTACCGGCGCCAGGCGCGATGTGCCCCCCCAGGCGAGGCAGCCCCGCTGGTTGCGCACGATGTCATTGAATAGCTCCGTGGGCAGCTCCACGTTGGCCAGCACCTCCATGGTGTCGGAGGTGCCGGAGGGGGAGGTAATGGCGCGGCTGGAGGTCTTGGGAATGAACATGCCGTGGGCGGCAACGATGGGGACCACCAGCATGCTGGTCCGGTTGCCGGGGATGCCGCCGATGCAGTGCTTGTCGGCAACCAGCGGTTCGTTCCAGGACAGCTGGTCGCCGGTTTCCACCATCGCCTGGGTCAAGTAGAGCACCTCGTCGCGGTCCATGCCCGCCTCGCTGCAGGCAACCAGGAAGGCGGCCATCTCGATCTTGGCGTAGCGCCGCTCGGCAATCTCGCGCACGATGGCGGCGTAGTCCGCGCGGTCCAGGGGCTCGCCGGCGATCTTGCGGTGGACCGCGCTGATCGAGCCCGGGGGGCGGGCGTGGGCGATCAGCGCCGGCGTGCCCTCGGGGTACTGCAGCTGCGCGAAGGCCTCAAGGCCCAGGCCCAGCTCCTCGGGTCCGCAGATGCGCGGGTCATCGACGATGTTGAGCACCGCGAGGATGCTGCGGCCATTGTCGTCGACGTGGATCTCGACCTTGGACAGCGCCTGGAAGCCGGCGCTGCGATAGAGGTGGCAGTCCCGGTGCAGGTAGGCGACGTTTTCCTTGTAGGTGTCGATGCCGACCCGGCGCAGTTTGAGGCAGTGTTTGTTGTCGTCTGACATGGGGAACTCGTGCGTCTGGGGCAGCGGGAACCATAAGTGGCCGCGCGGCACTTGTCCATGCCTGGCCACTGGCCCGCGGGGCTATCCGGCCGCCCGCCATGAGGGGAGCGGCGCTTTGGATACCCCTCTGGCTGGTGTATCCTTGGCCTTTTCCGCAAGGCGCGTATTTTCATGTCCTACCAGGTTCTCGCCCGCAAATGGCGCCCCAGCCGATTCAGTGAACTGGTCGGCCAGGAGCACGTGCGTCAGGCGCTGGTAAATGCCCTGGATCACGACCGCCTGCACCACGCCTACCTGTTCACCGGCACCCGCGGCGTGGGCAAGACCACCATTGCGCGCATCTTTGCCAAGAGCCTGAACTGCGAGGCCGGGGTGAGTTCGGAGCCCTGCGGCCGTTGCAGTGCCTGCGAGGAGATCGCCCAGGGGCGCAGCGTCGACCTGCTGGAGATCGATGCCGCCTCGCGGACCAAGGTGGAGGACACCCGCGAGCTGCTGGACAACGTGCAGTACGCCCCCACCCGCTCGCGCTTCAAGGTCTACCTGATCGACGAGGTGCACATGCTCTCCAACAGCAGCTTCAATGCGCTGTTGAAGACCCTCGAGGAGCCGCCACCCCACGTCAAGTTCCTGCTTGCCACCACCGACCCGCAGAAGTTGCCGGCGACAGTGCTGTCCCGCTGTCTGCAGTTCAACCTCAAGAACATGTTGCCGGAGCAGGTGGTTGGGCACCTGCGCCAGGTGCTCGAGACGGAGATGATCCCCTTCGAGGAGCCCGCATTGTGGTTGCTCGCCCGGGCGGCCGACGGCAGCATGCGCGACGCCCTCAGCCTCACCGATCAGGCGATCGCCTTCGGCAGTGGCAGTGTGCACGAGGCACAGGTGCGCAGCATGCTGGGTACGGTGGACACCCACTTTGTGCTGGATCTGCTGCGGGCCCTGGCCGAGGGCGAGCCCGGGCCGGTGCTGGATATCGTGGCGCGCATGGCGGAGCACGCGCCGGATTTTGCCGCCAGCCTCGACGAGATGCTCTCTGTCCTGCACCAGCTCGCGGTACAGCAGTTCCTGCCGGGCAGCGACCGCCTGCGCGGGGATGCTCCCGGCCTGGCGGAACTGGCGGGGCGCCTCAGTGCGGAGGATGTGCAGCTGTGGTACCAGATGGCGCTGCAGGGCAAGCGCGATCTCCCCTGGGCAGCGGACCCCCGCAGCGGCTTCGAGATGAGCCTGCTGCGAATGCTCGCTTTCCGCCCGGCGATGCTGCCACCGGGCGCCTTCGAGGACGATAGGGAACGCCAGGCTGCCGGGGAGGGCAGCCCCGGGGGAAAAAAGCCGGCTGAGCCGACGCCAGTCCCGGTGTCGGCTCCCGCGCAGCGCCTCCCGCCGACGCCCGCTGAGCCTTCCACCGCGCCAGCCGCCACGACCGCGCCGGCTCCGGCGGCCGCTGGCGCCGCACCCGTGGCGCCGGCCCTGTCTGTGAGGGGCCCTCCGGCCCCGCCCTCGACCTCGACTCCGCCTCCGGCGTCTTCCACCCTGCGCCCGGCACCCGCGGGTGGGCCAGATGCGGGTGCGGACGAGGCGGAGGATGGCGAGCCGGCGGAAGCGCCTGACCTGGACACCCTGGCCGGTGACTGGCCGGCCCTGCTGGAGTCCCTCGGGCTGGTGGGCATCGTGTACAATATTGCCCTGCATTGCGAGCTGCGCGCGTGGCAGGGCGCCGACTTCCAGTTCGTGCTGGACGAGCGGCATGCGGCGCTCTACAACAGCGGTCACGACGAGCGCCTGCGCAAGGCCCTGGAGCTGCGCCTGGAACAGCCCGTGACGGTGAAGATCACCCTCGGCGCGGTGGCCGGCGAGACCCCGGCACAGCGGCAGCAGAGGCTGGCTGCCCAGCGGCAGCAGGAGGCAGAGCGGGAGGTGGATCAGGACCCGCTGCTGAAACACTTGATAGCCCGTTTCGACGGGCGTTTGGACCGGTCGTCCATCGCGCCGGTAGATACCCAGGAGCCACGATGAAAGGCAATCTCTCCGAACTCATGCAACAGGCCCAGAAAATGCAGGCGGACATGCAGCGCGCCCAGGAAGAGCTGGCCCGCGCCGAGGTCGAGGGCGAAGCGGCCGCCGGGCTGGTCAAGGTGGTGATGACCGGGCGTCACGACGTGCGCCGGGTGAGCATCGACGACAGCGTGCTGGGCGAGGACAAGGAAGTGCTGGAGGACCTGCTCGCGGCGGCCGTTAACGACGCGGTGCGCAAGGTCGAGGCCCACAATCGTGAAGCGATGTCCGGGCTGACCGCGGGCATGAACCTGCCGGCCGGCTTCAAGCTGCCGTTCTGAGACCTGGCCGATGAAGTTCAGCCCCGCACTGGGCAACCTGGTCGAGGCCCTGCGCTGCCTGCCCGGTGTTGGCCCCAAGTCCGCCCAGCGCATGACCCTGCACCTGCTGGAACGCGATCGCGCCGGGGCCATGCGCCTGGCTTCCGCGCTCGAAGACGCCATGCAACGGGTCGATCACTGCAGCCGCTGTCGCAATTACACCGAACAGGATGTCTGTGAAATCTGCAGCGACCCGCGGCGTGACCCGCAGACGGTCTGCGTGGTGGAGAGCCCCTCCGACGTGATGGCGGTGGAGTACAGCGGAGGCTATCGCGGGCGTTATTTCGTGCTCATGGGGCACCTGTCGCCGATTGACGGCATCGGCCCCGCCGAGCTCGGTCTCGATCGCTTTCTCGAGCGCGTGGCCGAGGAGGGCGTCACGGAGGTGATTCTGGCCACCAACCCCACCGTCGAGGGCGAGGCAACCGCCTGGTACCTCACCGAGGCCCTGCCGGCCTCGGTCAATGTCTCGCGCATCGCCCACGGCGTGCCCCTGGGTGGCGAGCTGGAATACGTGGATGGCAATACCCTGGCCCACGCCTTCAGCGGCCGCCGCCGTGTCGAGCGTCCGGCATGAGCTGGCGCTGGATCGACAGCAGCGCGGCGCTGCAGCAGGTCCTCGACGACCACGCCGACTGCGCGGTGGTGGCCATGGATACCGAGTTCATGCGCCGGGACACCTTCTACCCCCAGGTGGCCCTGGTGCAGCTCTGCTTCGACAGCCAGGCCTTCCTGGTCGACCCCCTGGCGCTGGCGGACACCGCTTCCCTGAAAACCCTCCTTTCCCGCCCCGATGTGGTCAAGGTCTTTCACTCGGTCAGCGAGGATCTCGAGGTCTTCGATCGCTGGTTGGGTGTCCTCCCGGAACCCCTGTTTGACACCCAGCGGGCCGCGGCACTGCTCGGCGAGGATTTTGGCATTGGCTACAGTGGGCTGGTGGAACGCTTGTGCGGGGAGTCGCTGGCCAAGGGGGAAACCCGCTCCGACTGGCTGCAGCGCCCCCTCACGGCATCGCAGTGTGACTACGCGGCCCAGGATGTCACCTGGCTGATGGCGGTTTGGCGGGTACTCGACGCACGCGCACGGGAGCAGGGGCGCCTGGAGTGGGTTCTCCAGGAGGGGCGCGACACCCTGGCCAGTTTCCGCGACAGCCAGGCGCACCCGGTCCAGCGTATCAAGTCGGCGTGGAAGCTGAACCGCCGCCAGCTGGCCCTGTTGATGCGCATTTGCGAGTGGCGCGAGGCGGAGGCCCGGCGGCGCGACAAGCCCCGGGGCTGGATTGTCGACGATGCGGCCTGTCTGGCTATTGCCCAGGCCCAGCCACCGAACGCGGAAACCCTGGGCCGGGTCGAGGCATTGAACCCCGCGGCCCGACGTCGCTACGGCGAGGTGTTCCAGGGCCTGGTCGAGGAGGTGGCTGGTCTGCAGGAGGCGGCGCTGCCGCAGCGTCTGCCTGCGCCCCTGAACGCCGAGGAGCGCAAGCGTCTCAAGCGTCTCAAGCAGCGCGGCCAGGCCCTGGCGGAGGGGCTCGGCGTGGCGCCGGCTCTGGCGCTGGCGGGGCGGGACTACGAACTGTTGTTGCGCGAATCGGGCGGCACGTCGGTAGCGCCGCCGCCGAGCTGGGGCGGCTGGCGCGAGACGCAGCTGATTGGCCCTCTGCGACAGCTATTGAAGGAAGGACAGTTGTGAAACGTATCTGCCAGATTTATCGCAGCCCGCGCCGGGCCGAGATGTATCTCTATGTCGACAAGGCGCGCGGACTGGCGGATGTTCCCGAGGCACTGCTGCAGCAGTTCGGTGAGCCCCAGCCGGTCATGGTGCTGGCCCTGGATGCCGGGCGTCACCTGGCGCGTGTCGCCGTGGTCGATGTTCTGGACAGCATTGCGCAGCGCGGCTTTTTCCTGCAGATGCCCCCCGCAGAACCCGCGGAGGCTCCGCTGCAGCCCGGGCCGGCACATGACTAACTGGTGGGACAGCCTGCCCCTGGAGGCCCTGGACCAGCAGCAGTGGGAGGCGCTCTGCGACGGCTGTGGTCGCTGTTGCCTGCACAAGCTGCAGGATGAGTACAGCGGCGAGTTGTTCTACACCCGCGTGCACTGCCAGTACCTGGACCTCGCCGGATGTCGCTGCACGGTCTATCCCACGCGCCAACGCTGGGTGCCGGACTGCGTGGTACTGGATCGGTCGCGGCCCGAGGAATTCGAGTGGATGCCCGGCACCTGTGCCTACCGGCTGCGGGCCCACGGCAAGCCACTGCCTGCCTGGCATCCCCTGCGCACCGGCGATCCGGAGTCCGTGCGCCGGGCGGGAATCACCCTGGACGAGCGCGCGATCTCGGAGGAACACGTGCATCCCGACAGTCTCGAGGAGCACATTGTGCACTGGGTCGACAGCAGGGAGGAGACAGCATGACGGCGGAGGCCTATCCGATTGCCCTGGGTGCCTACCTGGGTTCGGCTCTGCTTGCCCTGGTCCTGTTTGGCTGGTGGCTGCGCGGCTGCTGGGGGCCCGGCCGACGCTGTCTGCTGTTGCTCTGCGGCGCGGCCCTGTTGTTGACCCCGGCCTTTCCCCACGGGGGTGTCGATACCCTCGCGCCGGCGCTGGTCGTCGCCGCCTTTCAGTTCTTCACTTCCGGCGAGCTGGCCTCGGCGACGCACGCCCTCAGACCGCTCGCTGCGGCGCTGCTGGCGGCCGTGATAATCACCGCGCTGCTGCGCCTGACGCTGTGGCGGACGCGGGCGGAGACGCCCAGATCGTGATCCGGCGTTTGCGGCAAGTCCTGCTGGCGGCCCTGCTCGGGTTTGTGATCAGCCCCTTCGCACAGGCCACCTATGACCTGCGGCTGGTGGTGCAGGCAGACTGGCTGGAGGATCCCGCGACCCGGGAGGCGGTCAGCCTGGTGCTGCACCTGCTGCCCGAGGGCGGGCGCGTCGGGCTTTGGCGCTACGGCGCCAGGGCCGAGTCTCTGCTTCCCCCGGGCACCGTGGATGCCGACTGGCGTGACCGGGCACTGGCCTCGCTGCAGGGGGAACCCGGGGAGGGTGGCGCCCAACTGCCGGCGGCACTCGACGCCGCCCTGGCTGCGGCTCCCGCCGATCCGGCCTGGCCGCGTGCCCTACTGCTGATGGGCGACGGACGCGTCGAGGTGGCGGACTCGCCCATGGTCAATGCCGCCGGTGCCCGGGACCTGGACGCTCGCTTTGCCGACAGCGAGTCGCTCAGCTGGCCGATCTATACCGCCGTTGCCGGTCGCGGGCCGGGGGCGGACCTGTTGGCGTCCCTCGCCCGCAATAGCGGAGGCCAGGCGCTGCCTGCCCAGGCAAGCCCGGCGGATACCTGGTGGCGGGTATTGAGCGCCGCGCTGCCCATGACCCGTCTGCCCCTGCGCGAAGGACGAGTGCAGGTGCCCGGGGAGACCCGCACACTGACCTGGTTGATCGCCTCCGCCAAGCCGGCCCTGAGCATCCGCCCGGCACAGGCGCTTGTCGGTGACGGCGAGGGCGCGCGCGAAGGCGCGGCGAATGCGAGTACGGCCGGCCCCGGTGAAACTCGCGTGCGTTTTGCGGCGCACCGGCTGCGCCGCTGGGAGTCCCCGTCCCCCGGTGAATGGCGGGTGGACGGTGAAGACCTCGAGCAGGTCGCGGTCTTTGCTTCCCTGCCCCTGAGTCCCGCTCGCCGCGAGCTGCCGACGCGTGTCCTGGCCGGGGAGGCCCTGGAGGGGAGCTTCGGTCTGCTCCAGGAGGGTGTCGCGGGCGGACTCCCGGAGGAGGGGCGCTGGCGGGTACGGCTCGAGGGGCCCGCGGACTATGTCGCGGTAGCCAGTCCGGAACCGCTATCCGGGCGCCTGCCCCTGCTCTTCTCGCCCCTGCAGCAGCCGGGCTGGTATCGCCTGCAAATCACTCTGGAGCGCGGCCCGGAACGTCTGAGCTGGGTCTACCGGCTGCAGGTGGAGCCGGCGGCGACCGGGTCTTCCATCAGCACCCGTCCACCGGATCTTCCGCAGGCCAACCTGCGTACCGCAACGCTGTCGCTGCTGGTGTTTCTGCTTGGCGCGGGCATCCTGATAAGCTGGATTCTGCGCCGCCGCCGCCGGCACAAGCTGCGCCTCTGGGAGCAGCGCCGCGGCCGCTCAACTTGAACCCCGCGGGCGCTGCCAGTACCCTTGAGCGCTTTCCGACCTGCTGACTGGATGAACCACCAATGACACAATTCGAGGGAACCGATCGCTACGTCGCCACAGACGACCTGCGCATGGCGGTCAATGCCGCCGTTACCCTGCAACGCCCGCTGCTGATCAAGGGCGAGCCGGGCACCGGCAAGACCATGCTGGCCGAGGAGGTGGCGCGCGGCCTGGGCAAGCGCCTGATCCAGTGGCACATCAAGTCGACCACCAAGGCCCAGCAGGGGCTGTACGAATACGATGCCGTGTCCCGCCTGCGGGATTCCCAGCTTGGGGACGACAAGGTCCACGACATTGCCAACTACATCAAGAAAGGCAAGCTGTGGGAGGCCTTCGAGGCAGACGAGCAGGTGGTGCTGCTGATCGACGAGATCGACAAGGCCGATATCGAGTTTCCCAACGACCTGCTGGTCGAGCTCGACCGCATGGAGTTCTTTGTCTACGAGACCGGGCAGACGGTTGTCGCACGCCACCGCCCGATCATTATTATCACCAGCAACAACGAAAAGGAGTTGCCGGACGCCTTCCTGCGCCGCTGCTTCTTCCACTTCATCAACTTCCCCGACCGCGACACCATGCGGGAAATCATTGATGTGCATCACCCGGGGATCGCCCAGGCCCTGGTCCAGGAGGCCCTGGAGGTCTTCTTCGACCTGCGCGACATCCCCGGTCTGAAAAAGAAGCCCTCGACCTCCGAGCTGATCGACTGGCTGAAGCTCCTCCTGGCCGACGACCTGCCGGAGCAGGTGCTCAAGAACCGCGACCCCAGCAAGGCAATTCCGCCGCTCTACGGTGCCCTGCTGAAGAACGAACAAGACGTGCATCTGCTCGAGCGCCTGGCCTTCATGCATCGCCGGGAGGCCCGCTGACCCTATGCTGGTCAACTTCTTCCACGGCCTGCGCGATGCCGGTATTCCGGTCACCACCCGGGAGCTGCTCGACTTGCTCACCGGTCTGCGGGCACGGGTGGCCTTCGGTTCGATCGACGACTTTTACTACTTCAGTCGCACCTGCCTGGTGAAGGACGAGAAGTACTTTGACCGTTTCGACCGCGCCTTTGGCCTGCACTTCCGCGACCTGGAGGCCATGGATGACGTGATCGAGGCGCTGATCCCCGACGACTGGCTGCGCTCGGAATTCATCAAGCAGTTGAGCGAGGAGGACAAGGCGAAGATCGAGTCCCTGGGGGGGCTGGAGAAGCTGATCGAGGAGTTCAAGAAGCGCCTGGAGGAGCAGAAAGAGCGTCACGCCGGGGGCAACAAGTGGATCGGCACGGGTGGCACCTCGCCTTTCGGTCAGGAGGGATACCACCCGGAAGGTATCCGGGTCGGCCCCAACGGCCGCAACAAGCGGGCGGTGAAGGTCTGGGACAAGCGGGAATTCCGCAACCTGGACGACAGCGTGGAACTCGGCACGCGCAATATCAAGGTGGCTTTGCGGCGCCTGCGCAAGTTTGCACGCACCGGCGCTGCCGAGGAGCTCGACCTCGACGACACTATCCACTCCACCGCGCGCAATGCCGGCCTGCTGGATATTCGCATGGTGCCGGAGCGGCACAACGCGGTAAAAGTGCTGCTGTTTTTCGACGTCGGCGGCTCCATGGATCCCCACGTGCGGGTGTGCGAGGAGCTGTTTTCCGCGGCGCGCACCGAGTTCAAGCACATGGAGTATTTCTACTTCCACAACTTCATCTACGAGAGCGTCTGGCGCAACAATATCCGTCGCCACAACGAGCGCATCCCGCTGCTGGACGTGATGCACAAGTACAGCCACGACTACAAGGTGATCTTCATCGGCGACGCGGCGATGTCGCCCTACGAGATCGTGCAGCCGGGGGGCTCGGTGGAGCACTGGAATGAGGAATCCGGCGAGGTCTGGATGCGTCGACTGCGCCAGACCTATGAAAAGGTCGCCTGGATCAATCCGGTACCCCGGGAAGAGTGGGAGTACACCCAGTCCACCCAGATGACCCGGCAATTACTCGAGGACCACATGTATCCCCTGACCTTGCGCGGTCTGGAGGATGCCATGGCCTATCTCTCGAAATAGCCCGCTGCGAGCTCCCCCGCCGCGGGATTTCCGCTGCCCTTGTGGTGCCTGCTGGTGCGGGCAGTCCGCTGCCAGGCCCCTTGCCGGCCAGTTTCCATCACTCAGCCGCGCTGCCCTGGAGGGCTCCGGCAAAGGCGATCAGGCTGGCGGTCACCGCGACGTTCAGGGATTCGACGCCGTTGTGCATGGGGATGGACAGGCCGCGATCCGCCAGTTTCCCGACTTCCCGGCTGACTCCCTCCGTTTCATTGCCCAGTACAAAGACGACGTGGCCCGAGGGGCGGTAGGCAAACAGTGACTCCCGCGCGTCGGCGCGCAGGGTGCACAGCTCGAAACCGGCGGCCCGACATTCACCCAAAGCCTCGATCACGCTCTCGCATCGCAGCAGCGGGGCGCGGTACACCGTCCCCGCACTGGCCTTGATCACCAGCGGACCCAGGCCCGCGCAGCCGCGGTTGGGCAGCAGAATGCCATCGATGCTGCCGGCGGCGGCGGAGCGGATCAGCATGCCCAGGTTCTGCGGATTGCTGATACCGTCCAGGGCCAGCAGTCGCTGGGGCCGCGGGGGCAGGGCCGCCAGGTAATCGCCCAGGCTGGCGAAGCGCGGGCAGAGGATGTCCGCCGCGACGCCCTGGTCCTGGCGACCGTTGCGGGAGATGCGCGCGAGCTCGGTGCGGCTGTGGTAGTGCAGGGGGATCTCGCGCCGCGCGGCCTGGCGCAGGATTTCCCGCAGCACGCCTTCTTCGCGATTGCTGTCCGCCAGGTGCAGGGCGTGGCAGGTCAGGCCCTCGGTCTGCAGGGCCTCGAGTACCGGTTTGCGCCCGTAGACGGTCAGGACCCGCTGGAAGAAAGCCTTGCGGGCGGCGTAGTCGTGACTGCTCACTTGCTGCCGTCGTCGCCGCCGGCGAGCCGCGTTACCCGGTCCGCGGATTGCTTCATGCGCGCGGCGATATCTTCAATCTGGGCGCCGGTGATGGCGTTTTCGATCGAGCCGGCCACGAAACACAGGACCGGTACCTGGCGGGCGACGAACACCGGCACGGCGATGGTGGCGACCTCGTAGCGCGCCTTGGGGTCGATGCGGTCGAGGTGGTAGTGTTCCAGGCAGACATCCCGCTGGTAGCGGTTGGTGGCTTCCTCCAGCTCCTCGAGGCTCCAGGACTGGTGAATCCGCTCGAGCTCCCGGGTGAGTTCGGCCTCGGCGCGGGTCTTCAGCGTCACTTCGTAGCCGCGGGCGCGAATCGCTATCACCGAAACCCGCAGTTTCTGATCCAGTCGCTCGTTGTAGCCACCGCGGGACTCATGCGCGCGCGTCAGCCAGGCCTCCAGCTGCTTGGCCGGCGAAAATGCGGTGAAGCAGGCGGCGATCGGCGCGGTATTGGGCAGGCGCAGCCCGAGCTGGAAGCTGTCCATCAGCGGGGTGGCGTTGCCGTAGAGGGCCAGCAGTACCTGGTGGAGCTTGGAGCGGGCGGTCACGGCAAAGCCGAGATTGAGGTCGCTGTTCAGGCCCTCCAGTTCGGGCCTGGCATACTCCAGCACCGGGAACTGGGCAAAGGCCGCATTGCCCGCGGCAATGATGGAAGGGCCCAGGCGGTAGGCCTTGGTCTTGGGGTGTTGCACCAGGAAGCCGTAGTTGGCCATGGTGGTCAGGATGGCGTGGCAGGTGGCCTTGTTCAGGTTCAGGCGCCGGGTCATTTCGGTCAGCCCGAAGGCCTGTTGTGGGTTGGCCATCAACAGGTCGAGGATGGCCAGAGCCCTGGCCGTCGGTTGCGAAAATAACGCCACAGTATTGCTCCCGGTGAATCCTTGGCTGGTTCAGTATACTATACCTGACCAGTGTACCGTTTCCGCGAAGAGGGGCCAATCAGGCCGGAAATCGCCGCGATCCGTCAGGATGAGGGCGCATTAAACAACAGGAGTGAGACTCGTGCCAGACCCCGGTGACCCGCCACTGACACTCTATGGAACCAGCGCCTGCCACTTGTGCGAGCAAGCGGAGGCGGTGCTGCAGCGGGTGCTGGACGCCGGACTGGTCTCCGGCGTTGCCGTGGTGGACATCAGCGAGACGGAAGACCTGATGCAGCGCTTCGCGCTGCGCATTCCGGTACTCAAGAGTGCCGATGGCAGGGAACTCGACTGGCCCTTTGGCGAGGCCGAGGTACTTGCCTTCCTTTCGCCTGCCTGAGTGTGACGCCCCGCCACAGCGGCCGGCCGGTCCTCAGCTGCCCACGCGCACCGCGAGGACATCGCAGCTGGCGCCGTGGAGTACGCCGTTGGCGGTCGAGCCCATCAGCAGGGCCAGGCCATAGCGGCCGTGGCTGCCGACCACGATCAGGTCGGCGCCGATTTCCTCGGCCTTCTCGTGGATCTCGACTTCCGGTCGGCCGAGCACGATGTACTGGCGGTCGGCGGCGATCTTCCAGGTCTCGCCAAACTTGGCGAGTTGCTGGGTGGCCTGTTGGTGGATCTCGTCCTGGATGCCCGAGAAGTCCATCGGGATGTCGCCGCCGTAGGCGAAGCTCAGGGGCTCGATCACGTGGATCAGGTGCAGTTCCGCGCCGGAGCCTTCGGCCAGCCCCCGGGCGCGCTCGGCAACTTCGGGGGAGTCTTCGCTGAGGTCGACGGCGATCAGCAGTTTCTTGTAATTGGCCATGGTGCAGCTCCAGAGACTTCGGGTTTTCGACAGACCGCTGTTATAGCATACTGCGTCGCCGCGTATACACCCGCATCGCTCCCCGAGCCGCTGGCATGCGCTTTCATTGATCCCGCTCAGGTCCAGTCGTGGAATTACTCTTGATAGCCGGCGCCATCCTGATGGTGCTGGCGCCCTTGTCGAATTTCTTTCCCTCCCCGCGCCAACGGCGCCAGGCCTCGCTGCGCCAGGCTGCCGCCCAGGCGGGGCTGTTTGTCGAGTTCCGCGATCTGCCCGGTGGCCGTTCGCCCACGAACCCGGAGATCGGCGAGGTGATTTACTACGGCCTGCGGCTGCCGCCGTCCCTGGCCCGCGGTCGCCGCCGGCAGGCCTGGTGGCGGGAGGGCCCGGCCTGGACCCCGCTGCCCGCGGCCGGTCCGGCTCCCTCCTGCCTCGAGGGCTGCCCGGAGGAGGTGCTGGCCGCCAGCGTGGATGAGGGAAGTTGCGGTCTCTACTGGCAAGAGCAGGGCGATGCCGCTATGGTGCAGAGCATGGGCAAACTGCTGGTTCAGTGGCGTGATTCGCTCGAACAGCGCTGACCCGGGCCGGGCACGGCCGGGACTGCTCGCCTTGACCGCGACCGGCGAGCCCCGTATATATGCGTCCTTTTCACCTTGGGCAGCCGAGCGTTGGCTGCGACCTGCGGGAGTTTATGGGTAAATCACTCGTCATAGTCGAGTCGCCTGCCAAGGCGAAGACGATCAACAAATACCTGGGCCCGGATTTCATCGTGAAGTCCAGCGTCGGGCATATCCGTGACCTGCCGACCTCGGGCAGCACGGCTCCGGTAGACCCCAAGGAGCGCGCCGCCCAGGCCGCGCGAACGCGCAAGATGTCCCCCGACGAGAAGGCTGCCCACCGCAAGGCCAAGGCCCGCGAGCAGCTGGTGCGGCGCATGGGTATCGATCCCGAGCACGGCTGGAAAGCCCGCTACCAGATCCTGCCCGGCAAGGAAAAAGTGGTTTCCGAGCTGAAGAAACTGGCTGCCGACTGTGACGCCGTCTACCTGGCGACTGACCTTGATCGCGAGGGAGAGGCTATCGCCTGGCATTTGCGCGAGGCGATTGGCGGCGATGACAAGCGCTACCAGCGGGTGGTGTTCAACGAAATCACCAAGAATGCGATCACCGAGGCCTTTCAGCACCCCGCCCACCTCGACCAGAACCGGGTCAATGCCCAGCAGGCCCGGCGCTTTCTCGATCGCGTGGTGGGCTACATGGTGTCGCCACTGCTGTGGTCCAAGGTGGCCCGCGGCCTGTCCGCGGGGCGGGTGCAGTCGGTGGCGGTGCGCCTGATCGTCGAGCGCGAACGGGAAATTCGCGCCTTCGTACCTGAGGAATTCTGGGAGGTCCACGCCGACCTGTTGAGCCAGGAACAGACATCGACCCGTTTCGAGGTGCGCCGCCATCGCGGCGAGAACTTCCGGCCCGGCAATGAGCAGGCGGCCATGGCCGCGGTGGCGGAACTCGAGGGCCAGCAGTACCAGGTGGCGCAGCGGGAAGACAAGCCCACCCGCTCCAAGCCACCCGCCCCCTTTATCACCTCGACCCTGCAGCAGGCCGCCAGTACCCGGCTGGGTTTCTCGGTCAAGAAAACCATGACCATGGCCCAGCGCCTCTACGAGGCGGGCTACATCACCTACATGCGAACCGACTCCACCAACCTGAGCGACGAGGCGGTGGCCAGTTGCCGGGCCTACATCGGCGAGAGCTTCCCGGCGCGCTATCTTCCCGAGCAGCCCAACCGCTACTCCAGCAAGGAGGGCGCCCAGGAGGCCCACGAAGCCATCCGTCCCTCGGACGTGCGCCTCAAGCAGTCCGCGCTGCAGGGCATGGAGCGGGACGCGGAGCGTCTGTACGAGCTGATCTGGCGGCAGTTCGTCGCCTGCCAGATGACCCCCGCGGAATACCTGTCCACAACGGTGACCGTGCGCGCGGGTGACTACGAGCTGGCGGCACGCGGACGGATTGTGCGTTTTGACGGTTACACGCGGGTGCTGCCACCGGCCGGTCGCAAGGGCGAGGACGCCGTCCTGCCGGACCTGAAGGAAGGGGAAGCCCTGGCCCTGGAGGCCCTGCACCCGGCCCAGCATTTTACCAAGCCCCCGGCGCGCTACGGCGAGGCCAGCCTGGTGCGGGAGCTGGAAAAACGCGGTATCGGCCGTCCCTCGACCTACGCGTCGATTATTTCCACCATCCAGGATCGCGGCTATGTGCGCCTGGAGAACCGCCGCTTCTACGCCGAGAAAATGGGCGATATCGTGACCCAGCGGCTGCAGAACAGTTTCGCCGAGCTGCTGGATTACGGTTTCACCGCCAGCATGGAGGAGCACCTGGACGATGTCGCCCAGGGCGAGCTGGACTGGAAGCAGCTCCTCGACCGCTTCTACGCCGATTTCCGCGCCCAGCTGGAGCGCGCCGAGGAACCCCAGCCGGTGGGCATGCAGCCCAACGAGCCCACGATGACCGACATTCCCTGTGCCAAGTGCGGTCGTCCGATGCAGATCCGCACCGCGAGTACCGGGGTGTTCCTGGGCTGTTCGGGTTACTCGCTGCCGCCCAAGGAGCGCTGCAAGCACACCATCAACCTGATACCCGGCGACGAGGTCATTCGCGAGGATGCCGACGACGAGGCGGAGTCGCGCCTGTTGCGCTCCAAGCACCGCTGTCGCCTGTGCAATGCCGCCATGGACAGCTATCTGATCGACGAGCAGCGCAAGCTCCACGTCTGCGGCAACAACCCGGACTGTCCGGGCTACGAGGTGGAAAGCGGCAAGTTCAAGATCAAGGGCTACGACGGACCCACCCTGGAGTGCGACAAGTGCGGGGCGGAAATGCAGCTCAAGACCGGGCGTTTTGGCAAGTACTTCGGCTGTACCGCCGAGGACTGCAAGAACACCCGCAAGCTGCTGCGCAACGGCGAGCCGGCCCCGCCGAAGATGGACCCCGTGCCCATGCCCGAGTTGGCCTGTGAGAAAGTCGACGACCACTATGTCTTGCGCGACGGTGCCGCGGGCCTGTTTCTGGCGGCGAGCCAGTTCCCGCGCAACCGGGAGACGCGGGCGCCCTTCGTGGACGAGCTGTTGCCGCACCGGGATGAAATCGACCCCAAGTACACCTTTCTCTTCGATGCCCCGGTCACCGACCCCGAGGGTAACCGCACCCAGGTACGCTACAGCCGCAAGAGCGCCGAGCAGTACGTGATGAGCGAGGTTGACGGCAAGGCGACGGGCTGGCGTGCTGTCTATCGCAACGGCCGCTGGCAGCCCGAGGAGGGCAAGGCCGGCGCTGGCAAGGCAGCGGGCGGCAAGGGCGCCAAGTCGGGTACCGCTCGCAATCGCAAGGCGGCGCCGGCCAAGCGCAAGGCGGGTGCAAAAACATGAGTTCCGCCCGGGGACAGGCCAATCATCACCTCTACCTGGCCCGTCTGTTGCTGGAGGCCTGGCAGCAGGCGCGCGCCGCCGGCGAGCTGCGCGGCACCCTGGTGGACCAGGCCTGGGCCCCCGCGGTGCGTTTGCACCTGCAGCGCGCCTGGGGCTGGTTTCTGCTCGCGTTGGCGCAGCCCGCGCAACTGCCCCCCAGCCTTCCCGACTGTGTCGATGCGCTGCCCGCACCGCCCCCGGGGCGCAGTCTGCCGGCCGAGCTGGAAGAATGCCGGCAGCTGGAGTCCAGCCCCTGGCTGGCGCCCTATCTGCACGAGTCCGCGCTCGGCGAGCCGGCACCCGCAAGGGTCGGCCTGGCGGTGAGCGTCGATCCCGCCAGCGACCCCGAGGCCCTGGCGGCGACCCTGGACCGCCTGCGGGATACCTTCGATCGTCTCGGCAGTTTTGTCGACGAGAGCTGATAGCGCTCGAGGCTGACCCACCGCCCGCCGGCTGTTACACTAGCGTTTCATGTTGCGTGTGAGGAGGCCGTGTGCCGACGGCTGTACTGGAAATTGTTGACCTGGGTGATGGCGAGATCGTGCTGCGACGCTCCGGGGAAGACAGCGAGCCGCTGGTGCGTGTGGAGTTCTCCGAGGAAACCCGCGAGTACCTGATGGACAACAGCCTGGAGGTGGCTCGAGCCATGTTCCAGGCGGGCCTGCAGGCGGCCGCCGTGCTGCTTGAGCAGGAGGATGACACCATGGCCGAGCGCCCCCGGGTTTTGCACTGATACCCGGCGGGCAGCCCGACTGATGGTCTAGTGGTCGCGGCGAATTACGCCGACACTCAACCCTTCAATCACCAGTGACTGCTCCCGCAGATCGACCTGGATCGGCTGGTAGTCAGGGTTTTCCGGCAGCAGGGCCACCTGGTGCCGCTGCCGGCCGCGCTGGAAGCGTTTTACCGTGACCTCTTCGTCGATGCGCGCGACCACGATGTCGCCGTTGCGGGCTTCGTGGGTACTGTGCACCGCCAGCAGGTCGCCGTCCAGGATGCCCGCTTCGATCATGCTGTCCCCCTGCACCCGCAGGAAGTAGTCGGCGGCGGGGCGGAAGAAGGAGGAGGGCAGGGGACAGTAGTCCTCGATGTGCTCCTGGGCCAGCAGGGGGCTGCCCGCGGCCACACGGCCGACGATGGGTATTCCCGCCGGCTCGGGCAGGCGAATGCCCCGGGAGGCGCCGGCGATGATTTCGATAGCGCCCTTGCGGGCCAGTGCCTTGAGGTGCTCCTCCGCCGCATTGGCGGAGCGAAAACCGAGTTGGCGGGCGATGTCGGCGCGGGTCGGAGGATAGCCCGTCGCATCGATGTGGCGCCGAATCAGGTCCAGAACCTGTTGTTGCCGCTGGGTCAATCTCTCCATGTCACAGCCACCTGTAATTTTGTACAGTGGCTGTGATTATATACAGTGGCCCGCCGCGGACACAAGCCGCCACTTTGGGTATCACCTCGTGGGGCGTCGCTAGTACTCCTCCACCCCGAGCATGGCGTCCGGTTCGATGGTGCTGACCGGGTTGTTCCAGTCTTCCGGGTGGTAGGGCAGGTCGGGATCGGCGCTGTCCTCGTCGTCCAGCTCGAAGGGGTTGCGCCAGTCCTCCGGGGCGGCGGCCGGCTCCAGGGCCAGCTGGCTCCAGACCTCGAGGTCGAATTCGGCGACCTCGCCATCGACGTACTGCACTTCGACCGCCAGGCCCTGGGGCTCCCAGGCAACCACTTCAAACAGGGTGTCGGTTTCCACATCCAGGTACCAGCGGCCCACAACGGGATTGAGCATCCGTTTCATTGTGTTTCCTCCCTGTGGCGTTAGACTGACTCCCGATCAACATACCATGCAGCGGGCCGCTGTCCATTATGGAAAGCCGGAATATGCAAGGCGCTTGTTTATGCGTCTTTTCGCAGCCGTTGTGGGTAACCACCGACAAATCAGCGTCTTGCAGGCGGCACCGAGAAGCGGTCTGATCCCGTTTCCGGTGTGTTATGTCCGCACGGCGTCAAGCAGGGGGCAGGTAAATGACAAATCGGTCTAACTCACCCGGGCACCAGGGGGTGCGGGCATGAGCTGGGCAATCATCGGTGGCACCGGGCTGCATCAGCTGCCGGGGCTGGAAGTCGTGGAAGAGCGACACCCCGAGACGCCCTGGGGGCGGGCCTCGCGGCCGCTGCAACGGGGTCGCCTCAACGGCGAGACCGTGTGGTTCCTGCAGCGCCACGGCAGCCCGGCGGCGGTCCCGCCCCACCGGATCAACTACCGGGCCAATATCGCCGCGCTCCAGGCCGTGGGGGCGACCCACATTGTCGGCGTCAACGCGGTGGGCGGGCTGCACACAGACCTGCTTCCCGGCACGCTGGTGGTCCCGGACCAGCTGGTGGATTACACCTGGGGTCGCGAGCACACCTTCGACGAGGGGGCCGATGGCCACTTGTTGCATATCGACTTCACCGAGCCCTACGACGCCGGCCTGCGCGAGGCCCTGCTGGTCTCTGCCAGCAGGGCCGAACTGGATTGTCGGGCGTCGGGGGTGCACGCGATCACCCAGGGGCCGCGGCTGGAAACCGCGGCGGAGGTACGGCGCCTGCGCCGGGATGGCGGCGATGTGGTGGGAATGACCGGGATGCCCGAGGCCGCGCTGGCGCGGGAGGCCGGGCTGGCCTATGCCAGCCTGTGCATGGTGGTGAATGCCGCCGCCGGGCTGGGGGATGCCCCCCTGACCCTGGCGGCGATGCGCGAGACCCTGGAGGCCAATGCCGGTCGGGTCAGGGTGCTGCTGGCGAACCTGCTGGCTGCTGCAGCGCCGGGCTGACCCCGGCTTTCCCCTCGGCTGCGTCGACCGGAGCGCCGTTTTCCAGCGCTGCGCCGGTCGTCAGGTGGTACCACGCGCGATCGTAGTCGGCCGCTTCCAGGGTGTCGCTGTCCAGCGGGGTCAGCTTGATGATCAGGCCCAGCCGGGGGTGGTCGAGATAGTGAACCTCCCCCGAGCGCATGCGCCGCTGTTGCTCCAGGGTCACCGCGTGTCGCCAGGGCCAGTCGGGTGGCGCCTCGGTCGTCGGCGGTGCCGGGAACAGGCGCCGGTCGAGGTGCGCCGGCAGGACGCCGGGGACCAGCAGCCAGCTCAGCGCGCGGGCATCCGGCTGTTCCCTCAGCAGACTGGCTGGCCCCCGCGGCGGGCTGGGCATGGCGCCCTCCCCGGGGAAGGTGTCGCCCTCGGTGTTGAGCCACAAGCGGGTGCTCAGATGCAGGTAGCGCGAACGGCTGAGCTGGACGCTGCCCTGCAGCCTTGGCCAGCTGCCCCCGTCTCCGGAGTGGTCCAGGATAATCGGGCGCAGGGATGCGCCCTCGGGTATTGGCTGCCACCAGCGCTTGTGGAACAGAATGCGGTAGCCCCCATTGCGGGCCATGTAGGCGGCCTTACCGCGAAACTCGTGGCCGCTGGCGGGCAGCAGAGTGTGGGAGAGCGGCAGCCGTGGCGGCGCCTCGGGGGCTTCGGCGGCCGCGGCAGTGTCGGCGTCGGCCCCGGGATTCTCTGGCACCGGATCTGAGGCCGCCGCGGGCGTGCCGCTGCCGGCGACCCCGGTGGTGTCGTCGACGGCACGGGTGGCTGCGGCCCCGGCGATGGCGGCCTGCCTGCCGGAGGCTGCCGGTGTCCCGCCCGTGGGGGGGATGTCCGCCGCCGGGGGCAGACTTGACGGAACGCGCCAGGCGGCCGCCAGCGGCGGCAGCGTCAACACCTGGCGCCCCCGGGCGTCCACCTGGCTGGCGAGGGCCTCGGGGTGCTCCGCGATCCGGGTCTGCAGACGCTGGGGGTCGATCAGGAAGCGTCCGTTCCCGGGGTAGGCGAGATCCGGGAAGGGCGGCCAGGCCTCGCCGTCCGCCCGGAGTCGGGCGGGCTGCTCGACAACCAGCAGCTCCACCTGGTACCAGTCGGTGGGCTCCGCAGATAAAGCGGTGCTGCCCGCAAGACCGAACAGCAGGGCGAATGTGCGGGTGAACGGGCTTCTCATCAGGCGGCTTCCTCGTTGGCATCGGCGGCAAAACGGGCCAGCAGGTCGCCGACAAACTGCTCCCGTTCCTCCGGGGTTTCCAGGGCGCCGCGGTAGCGCAGGCGGGTGGCGCCGGCGAGCTGCCAGGCTTTCGGGTCGCCCTGCACCAGCTTGACCAGGCTCATGGGGTTGACCCGGGTATCGGCGCTGAAGTCAATGCTGCCACCCGCGGGCCCGATGTCCAGCCCGACGATGCCAAGGGATTCCGCCTGCTGCCGCAGCCTGGCCATCAGCACCAGGTGCTTGACCGGTTGCGGCAGCAGGCCGAAGCGGTCGATCATTTCCACCTGGATGGCGCGCAGGGCCTCTTCGCTGCCGGCGGCGGCTATGCGCTTGTAGAGCACCAGGCGGGTATTGATGTCGGGCAGGTAGTCCTCGGGAATCAGGGCCGGCAGATGCAGGTTGATCTCGGTGCCGTGTTCCAGGGGGCTGTCGGTATTCGGCAGTTCGCCCCGGCGCAGCGCCGCCACGGCGCGCTCCAGCATGCGGGTGTAGAGGGAAAAGCCCACGCTGTGGATCTGGCCGCTCTGGTCGTCGCCGAGCAGTTCCCCCGCGCCGCGGATCTCGAGGTCGTGGGTGGCCAGCTGGTAACCGGCGCCGAGGTCGCCGGCGGCCTCGATCGCCTCCAGGCGCTTCTCGGCATCGGGTGTGATCGCCGAGCGCGGCGGGCACAGCAGGTAGGCGTAGGCCTGGTGGTGGGAGCGGCCGACCCGGCCGCGCAGCTGGTGCAGCTGGGCCAGGCCAAAGCGGTCGGCGCGCTCGATGATGATGGTGTTGGCGTTGGGGATGTCGATCCCGGTCTCGATGATGGTGGTGCACAGCAGGATGTGGTGGCGCTGGTGATAGAAGGCCGACATCACCTGCTCCAGCTCGGTTTCCCGCATCTGCCCGTGGGCGACCCCGATCGACAGGTCCGGCAGTAGCTCGCGCAGCTTGCGGGCGGCTTCCTGGATGGTCTTCACTTCGTTGTGCAGGTAGTAGACCTGGCCGCCGCGCAGGGTCTCCCGCAGGACCGCCTCGCGAATCAGGGCGATGTTGTGCTCGCGCACGAAGGTCTTGATCGACAGCCGGCGCGCGGGCGGCGTGGCGATGATGGAGAGGTCGCGCATGCCCCCCAGGGCCATGTTCAGGGTGCGCGGAATCGGCGTCGCGGTGAGGGTGAGAATGTCCACCTCCGCGCGCAGGGCCTTGATCGCCTCCTTCTGCTTGACCCCGAAGCGGTGCTCCTCGTCGATGATCAGCAGGCCCAGGTCGGCAAAGCGGAACTCCTTGGACAGCAGCTTGTGGGTGCCCACCAGGATATCGATATCGCCGCGTTCCAGCCGCGCCAGCACCGCGTCCATTTCCTTGCCGCTGCGGAAGCGCGAGACCACTTCCACGGTCACCGGCCAGTCGGCAAAGCGGTCGGCAAAGGAGTTGTAGTGTTGCTGGGCGAGGAGGGTGGTGGGCACCAGTACCGCCACCTGCTTGGCGTTGCGGGCGGCGATAAAGGCGGCACGCATGGCCACCTCGGTCTTGCCGAAGCCGACATCGCCGCAGACCAGGCGATCCATCACCCGCGGGCTGGTCATGTCGTCGATTACCGCCTGGATACTGGCGGCCTGGTCGGCGGTCTCCTCGAAGGGGAAGCTGGCGGCGAACTGTTCGTACTCCAGTGCCGGCAGCTCGAAGCAGAAGCCCTGGCGGGCCTCGCGGCGGGCGTAGACATCCAGCAGCTGGGCGGCGACGTCACTGGCGCGCTCGCTGGCCTTGCGGCGGGCTTTCTCCCACTGGTCGGAGCCCAGCTTGTGCAGGGGCGCCAGGTCGGGGTCGGCGCCGGCGTAGCGGCTGACCAGGTGTAGCGAGGTCACCGGCACATAGAGCTTGCTGCCGCCGGCGTATTCCAGCGCCAGGAACTCAGTGTCGGCGCCATCCACGTTGAGGCTCTGCAGGCCCAGGTAGCGGCCCACGCCGTGCTCCAGGTGCACCACGGGCACCCCTTCGCGCAGCTCGTTGATGTCGCGGAAGGCATTGTCGATGCTGGTTTCATCGCTCTTGCGCCGCCGGCGGCGCTGGGCCACGCGGTTGCCGAAGAGCTGGGGCTCGACCACCAGGGCCGGCTCGCCGGGGCCGCTGTACAGCCCGCGGTCCACCGGCGCGGTGGCGATGGCGAAGTCCAGGCCGGAGGCGAGGAAGCCGGGCCAGTTGTCGACCTCTGTCGGGTGCAGGTCGTGGGCGGCGAGGTTTTCCAGCAGGATTTCCCGGCGGCCGGCGGATTCCGCGCACAGCAGCACCGGGCCGCGGTGGCGGTCGAGGAAGCCGCGCAGGCGGTCGGCGGGGGCCTCGCGCACGCCCTCGGCACCCAGGGTGGGCGGCGGCAGGCAGCCGCTTTCCACGTGGACAGGCGCCTGCGGGTCGCGGCGCAGTTCCAGTACCGCGGTCTCGCCCAGCAGTTGATAGAGCTCCTCCGCGGCGGTGAAGCAGCGCCGCGGCGGCAGCAGGGGGCGCCGCGGGTCGATGCCGTGCTCTTCGAAACGCCGGTTGGCGTCCTCCCAGAAGCGCCGTGCCGCCTGGAAAGTGTCCCCCACCGTGATCACCGGCGTGCGCTCGGGCAGATAGTCGAAGAGGGTGGCGCAGCGCTCGAAGAACAGCGGCAGGTAGTACTCGCAGCCCCCGGGGGCGCGACCTGCGCTGACCTCGGTGAAGGTCGGGCAGCTGTCGGGGTCGACGTCAAAGGCGGCGTACCAGTTCATCTTGAAGCGTTCGATGGCGGCGCTGTTGAGCGGAAACTCCCGCGCCGGCAGCAGGTTGATCCGCTCGACCTTTTCCACCGTGCGCTGGGTTTCCGGGTCGAAAACCCGCAGGCTGTCCACTTCGTCGTCGAGCAGGTCGACCCGGTAGGGCTGCTCGCTGCCCATGGGGAAAATGTCCAGCAGGGAGCCGCGCAGGGCGAATTCACCGTGCTCGTAGACGGTGTCCACATGACGGTAGCCGTTGCGCTCGAGGTTGCGGCGGAATTCATCCCGGTCCAGGGTGTCACCCGGTTCCAGCACCAGGCTGGAACCCGCGATGTAATCGGTGGGCGAGAGCCGGTGCATCAGGGTGGAAACCGGGACCACCAGGATGCCGGCGCGGGTCCGGGGCAGGTGGAAGAGGGTCCGCAGGCGATCGGAGATGATGTCCTCGTGGGGTGAGAAGCTGTCGTAGGGCAGCGTTTCCCAGTCGGGAAAGGCCAGAATCTCGAGTTCGCGGTCGATAAAGAAGGACAGCTCGCGCTCCAGGGCGATAGCGGAGCTGGTGTCGGCGGTGACCACCAGCAACAGGCGATCGGCCGGGGCCAGTTCGGCCACGGCGCGGGCTTCGGCGCTGCCGTAAAAGGGACCGATGGCGGTGCGTGAACCGGGCTTGCCGGGCCAGGGGGTGCCCTCCAGCAGGGGTGCAAACATGGGTGTCCTGGGTCTTCAGCGGATTGGCGGCCTATTGTAAAGCAATCGTGCGGCGGGGAAACGCCGCGGCCAGTCTGATTCGGCAGCGTGAATAGTCACGGCTTGCCTTGCCCTCGGCGGGGCGGGGAACGATAATACGCGCCCGTCGAATTCCCTCATCCCCAGGCAGAAAGGTAGACAGCCCGTGAATGAACGCAAGCGAGAGCGCCCTGACGACTATTTCAAGGACTGGAAGGAGCGCGAGGCGCTGGCTGAGGGGATGATACCCCTGGTTGGTCAGCTGTCCCGTCAGCGCAACGTCAAGTGCTATGTATACGGCAAGTCCCTGGTCAACCGCTCGGTGACCCAGATCATGAAAGACCACCGCTACGTGCGGCAGGTGGAGGAGAACGAACTCTCCGAGTTCGAGACCTTCCCGGTGATCAAGGCGGTTTCCGAACTCGATCTGGGCCCCGCCCACATCGACATCGGTCGCATGGCGGTCCGCTACTACGACAAGGGCGAGGGTGCCGGCCTGTCGGTCGAGCAGTATGTTCGCGAGCAGCTCGCCGACCTGATCGGCGCCACCGACAAGCCGGTGGAGAAGCCGGTGGACGTGGTGCTCTACGGCTTCGGTCGCATTGGCCGCCTGATGGCGCGCATCCTGATCGACAAGACCGACGGCGGTGAGTCCCTGCGGCTGCGGGCCGTGGTGGTGCGCAAGGGCAAGGCCGCCGACGACCTGCTCAAACGCGTTAGCCTGCTGCGCCGGGATTCGGTGCACGGTGCCTTTGACGGCACCATCCGCGTGGATGAGGAGCGTCAGTCCTTTGTTGCCAACGGCAACGAAGTGAAGGTCATCTACGCCGATGCGCCGGACAACATCGACTACACCGCCTACGGTATCGACAACGCCATCGTGGTCGACAATACCGGTGTCTGGCGCGACGAAGCCGCGCTGTCCCAGCACCTGAAGAGCAAGGGTGTGAGTAAGGTCATCCTCACCGCGCCGGGCAAGGGCGACATGAAGAACGTGGTGGCGGGCATCAACAACGCCATCATCGAGCCCTCCGACAGCATCATCTCTGCCGCTTCCTGCACCACCAACGCCATCGTGCCGCCGCTGAAGGCCATGGACGACCAGTTCGGGATTCTCTCCGGGCACGTGGAAACGGTGCACGCCTACACCAATGACCAGAACCTGATCGACAACTACCACAAGGCGGATCGCCGCGGCCGCAGCGCGCCGCTGAACATGGTGATTACCGAGACGGGCGCGGCCAAGGCGGTGGCCAAGGTGCTGCCCCAGCTCTCCGGCAAGCTGACCGGCAACGCCATTCGCGTGCCGATTCCCAACGTGTCCATGGCTATCCTCAACCTGAGCCTGGCCCGGGAAACCACCGCCGAGGAAGTCAACGAGTACATGCGCAACATGGCGCTGCACTCCGACATGCGCAAGCAGATCGACTACTCCAACTCGCCGGAAGTGGTCTCCTCGGACTTTGTCGGCTCGCGTCACGCCTGCATCTTTGATGCCCAGGCCACCATCGTCAACGGCAGCCAGGCGGTGCTCTACCTGTGGTATGACAACGAGTTCGGCTACAGTTGTCAGGTGTACCGGATTCTCGAGCAGATGGCGGGAATCAGCTATGCGCGTTACCCCAAGCCGCTCTGACGGGCGTCTCGGGGTAGTCCCGCGCGGGACGTCGCGCAGGACTTTTTTTGCCCAGAACAAGGACGGAGGTGGCCGCTGGCTTCCCGGTTCTTTATAATGCGCGCGGTTTGAACCAGCGTACCGCCAGGGGTGGTACGCTGCGACAAGATCAGGCCCGAGAGGGCATTCCAGCATCAAGCCAGCGCCCTCCGGGGCCTCTGGCGCGCGTGAAACAGCAAACAGACTGGTAGGCGGATCGTATGATCAGAATCAAGCGGGGTCTTGACCTTCCGATTGAGGGGGCTCCCCGGCAGGTCATTGAGGACGCTCCGGCAGCACGTGCTGCAGCCGTGGTGGGTTTCGACTACGTTGGCATGAAGCCAACCATGGAGGTGGCCGAGGGCGATCGCGTCAAGCTCGGTCAGCTGTTGTTCACCGACAAGAAGACCGAGGGCGTGCGCTATACCGCACCCGCCGCCGGTGTGGTTTCGGCAATCAATCGCGGTGCCAAACGGGTACTGCAGTCGGTGGTGATCGACATCGAGGGTGACGAGGCCGAGGATTTCGGCGCCCACGCGCCGGAGGCAGCGCGTCAGCTCGAGCCCGCCGCGATCCGCGAGCAGCTCAACCAGGCCGGCGAATGGGCCGCCCTGCGGACCCGGCCCTTCAGCCGGGTGCCCGCACTGGATGCCGAAGCCGCCGCCATTTTCATCACCGCCATCGACACCCATCCCCTGGCACCCGATCCCAAGGTGATTGTGGCCGAGGAGCCCGAGGCCTTTGCCCTGGGGCAGGACCTGCTGGCCCGCCTGACCGCTGGCAAGGTCTGGTTGTGTGCGGCACCGGGGGCGGACCTGCCCCGGGGGCAGGCCGCCAACATCGAACTGGCGGAGTTCGCCGGGCCCCATCCCGCGGGCCTGCCGGGCACCCATATCCACTTCCTCGAAGGGGGTGTCTCCTTCAACAAGGTGGTCTGGACCATCGGCTACCAGGACGTGATCGCCATCGGCCGACTGTTCCTTGACGGCCGCCTGTATACCCGCCGGGTGCTGGCACTCGCCGGTCCCCAGGTGGAGCAGCCGCGCCTGCTGCGCACCCACCGGGGCGCCGATCTCCAGGCCCTGTGTGCCGGCCAGTTGCGCGACGGCGAGAACCGCATGATCTCCGGCTCGGTCCTCGGCGGCCGTCGGGTACAGGCACCCACTGCCTACCTGGGGCGTTATCACAACCAGGTCTCGGTGTTGCGGGAGGGCCGCGAGCGCTCCTTCATGGGCTGGCTGTCCCCGGGCAGCAAGCGCCACTCCAACCTGGGTATCTACCTGACCAGTTTCCTGGGTACCCGCCCCCTGGCCATGACCACCACCACCAATGGCAGCGAGCGGGCCATGGTGCCGGTGGGCAGCTACGAGCGGGTGGTACCCCAGGATTACCTCCCCACGCAGCTGCTGCGCGCACTGATCGTGGGCGATACCGAGACCGCCCAGGTCCTGGGCTGCCTCGACCTCGACGAGGAGGATCTGGCCCTGTGTACCTATGTGTGTCCGGGCAAGTACGAATACGGTCCCATTTTGCGTGACAACCTGACGCGCATCGAGAAGGAGGGTTAAGCCGTGGGTTTGCGCAGTGTTCTCGACAAGCTCGAGCCCCATTTCCACGAGGGCGGCAAATACCAGAAGTGGTATGCGCTCTACGAGGCAGTGGATACCATCTTTTATTCGCCGTCATCGGTGACCCGCAGCACGGCCCACGTGCGCGACGGTGTCGATCTCAAGCGGATCATGATCACCGTCTGGCTGGCGGCCTTCCCCGCCATGTTCTACGGCATGTACAACCTGGGCTTCCAGGCCAACGAGATCCTCGCCGCCACCGGCGGTGAGGTCGAGGGCTGGCGCGGCAGCATCATCGCCGCCCTGGGGGGCTACGACGCGTCCAGCCTGTGGGACTGCTTCCTCTTTGGCGCCCTGTATTTTCTGCCGATTTACGCCGTGACCTTCGTCGTCGGGGGCTTCTGGGAAGTGCTCTTCGCCATGAAGCGGGGGCACGAGGTTAACGAGGGCTTCTTTGTCACCTCCATCCTGTTTGCCCTGATTTGCCCGCCGGACCTGCCCCTGTGGCAGGCGGCCCTGGGCATCAGCTTCGGTGTGGTCATTGGCAAGGAAGTTTTCGGCGGTACCGGCAAGAACTTCCTCAACCCGGCCCTGACCGGCCGGGCCTTCCTGTATTTCGCCTACCCGGCGAGCATGTCCGGCGACGCGGTGTGGACGGCGGTGGATGGCTACACCGGTGCCACCCCGCTGTCGGTGGTGGCCTCCCAGGGCATGACCGCCCTGCAGGAACAGTGGACCTGGACCCAGGCTTTCCTCGGCAATATCCACGGCTCCATCGGGGAAACCTCGACCCTGGCCATCCTGATCGGCGGCGCCGTGCTGCTGGTGACCCGCATCGCCTCCTGGCGCATTGTCGCCGGTGTCTTCCTGGGCATGGTGGCCTTGTCGACGCTGTTCAACCTGGTGGGTTCCGACAGCAACCCCGCCTTTGCCATGCCCTGGTACTGGCACCTGGTGGTGGGCGGCTTCGCCTTCGGCATGATGTTCATGGCTACCGATCCGGTATCCGCGGCGATGACCAACACCGGCAAGTTCGCCTACGGCATCCTGATCGGCGTCATGTGCGTGCTGATCCGGGTGATGAACCCGGCCTTCCCCGAGGGCATCATGCTGGCCATTCTCTTCGCCAACCTGTTCGCGCCGCTGATGGACCACTTCGTGATCCAGGCCAATATCAAACGGAGGCTCGCCCGTGTCTAAGAACGACGGCATCGGAAAGACCCTGCTGGTCGCGTTTGCCATCTGTATTGTCTGCTCGGTGGTGGTATCCACCGCGGCGGTGGTACTGAAGCCGGCCCAGGAAGCCAACAAGACCCTGGACCGCAAGCGCAATATCCTGGCCGCTGCCGGCATGCTGGAGCCAGGCCGCTCGGTGGAGGAACAGTTTGCCCAGGTGCAGACTCGCGTTATCGACCTGAAGACCGGCGAATTCACCGACGAACGCAATCCGGAGAACTACGAGCCGGTGAAGGCCGCCAAGGACCCCTCGCAATCCATCGACCTGTCCCAGGAAGAGGATATCGCCGGCATTGGCCGCCGCGAGAACTACGCCCTGGTGTACCTGGTCGAGGGCAGCGGCGGTGATCTGGACAAGGTCATCCTGCCGGTACGGGGCTACGGCCTGTGGTCGACCCTCTACGGCTTCATCGCCCTGGAGTCGGACCTCAATACCATCGCCGGCCTCGGTTTCTACGAGCATGGCGAAACCCCCGGCCTCGGCGGCGAAGTCGATAATCCCCGCTGGAAGGCCCTGTGGCCGGGCAAGCAGGTCTATCGCGACGGCGAGGTGGAAATCGAGCTGATCAAGGGCAGTGTCGAGCCCGACAACCCCCGCGCCGAGTGGCGTGTGGACGGCCTGTCCGGGGCGACCCTGACCAGCCGCGGGGTGACCCACCTGGTGCAGTTCTGGCTGGGCGAACAGGGCTACCAGCCCTTCCTGAACAACCTGAAATCCGGGGAGGCCTGATCATGGCAAAATCCGAATTGATGGACACGCTGTCCACACCGATCTTCAGGAACAACCCCATCGCCCTGCAGATCCTGGGGATCTGCTCGGCGCTGGCGGTGACCACCTCGCTGCAGGTCACGGTGGTGATGTGTATCGCCCTGACCTCGGTGACGGCGCTGTCGAATTTTTTCATCTCGTTGATCCGCAGCCAGATTCCCAGTTCCATCCGCATCATCGTGCAGATGACCATCATCGCCTCCCTGGTGATCGTGGTGGACCAGGTGCTGAAGGCCGTGGCCTATGAAATCAGCAAGCAGCTGTCGGTCTTCGTCGGCCTGATCATCACCAACTGCATCGTGATGGGGCGCGCCGAAGCCTTCGCCATGAAAAACCCGCCGCTGCCGAGCTTTGTCGACGGCATCGGCAACGGCCTTGGCTATAGCGTGGTCCTGCTGGTGGTGGCCTTCTTCCGCGAATTGTTTGGTTCCGGCAAGCTGTTTGGCTTCGAGATCCTGCCCCTGGCCAACGAAGGCGGCTGGTACAGCCCCAACGGCCTGATGCTGCTGGCCCCGAGTGCCTTCTTCCTGATCGGTCTGTTTATCTGGGCCCTGCGCAGCTGGGACAAGCAGCAGGTCGAAGAGCCTGACTTCAAGATGGCCCCCCACACCGCCGCCGAGGAGGGCGCGTAATGGAACAGTTGCTGAGTCTTTTCATTCGCGCCATCTTTATCGAGAACATGGCGCTGGCCTTCTTCCTGGGCATGTGTACCTTCCTGGCCATCTCCAAGAAGGTGTCGGCGGCCCTGGGCCTGGGTATCGCGGTAATCGTGGTGCTGACGGTGACCGTGCCGGTCAACAACCTGATCCTCAACTACCTGCTTGCCGAGGGTGCGCTGGCCTGGACCGGCATCCCCGCCCTGGCCAACGTCGACCTGAGCTTTCTGGGTCTGCTCTCCTACATCGGCGTGATCGCGGCGATTGTCCAGATTATGGAGATGTTCCTCGACAAGTATGTGCCGGTTCTCTACAACGCCCTCGGTGTGTTCCTGCCGCTGATCACGGTAAACTGCGCCATCCTGGGTGCCTCGCTGTTCATGGTTGAGCGCGATTACAGCTTTGCCGAGAGTGTGGCCTTCGGCTCCGGTGCCGGGGTTGGCTGGGCGCTGGCCATCGTGGCCCTCGCCGGTATTCGTGAAAAACTGAAGTACAGTGATGTGCCCGCCGGCCTGCAGGGCCTGGGCATCACCTTCATCACTGTTGGCCTCATGTCCCTGGGCTTCATGTCCTTCGGCGGTATCGACATCTAAGGCGGAAGTGCTGTTATGAATATGACGATCATTGTCGGCGTCACCATGTTCACGGCCATCGTGCTGGCACTGGTGGCGATTATCCTCGCGGCCCGCTCGCGCCTGGTGAGCAGCGGTGAGGTGAGTATCCAGATCAACGGCGAGAAGACCATCCACGTTCCCGCCGGCGGCAAGCTCCTGGGAACGCTCTCCGAGAGCGGCCTGTTCCTGCCCTCCGCCTGCGGTGGCGGCGGCACCTGTGCCCAGTGCAAGTGTGTGGTCAAGGAAGGCGGCGGCGCCATGGTTCCCGCCGAGGAGAGCCACTTCACCCGTCGTGACGCCCAGGAAGGCTGGCGCCTGTCCTGCCAGACCCCGGTCAAGCAGGACATGGTCATCGAGGTGCCGGAAGAGGTCTTCGGGGTCAAGCAGTGGGAGTGCACGGTGGAGAGCAATCCCAACGTGGCCACCTTCATCAAGGAGCTGACCCTGCGTCTGCCCGAGGGCGAAAACGTGGACTTCCGCGCCGGTGGCTACGTGCAGCTGGAGTGTCCGCCGCACCTGGTCAAGTACAAGGACTTCGACATCGACGCCGAGTATCGCGGCGACTGGGAGCGCTTCGGCTTCTTCGACCTCGAGTCCAAGTGTGACGAGACCACCATCCGCGCCTACTCGATGGCGAACTATCCGGAAGAGAAGGGCCTGGTCAAGTTCAACATCCGGATCGCCACGCCGCCCCCCGGCGCCAAGGACATCCCCCCGGGCATCATGTCCTCCTGGGTGTTCAACCTGAAGCCGGGCGACAAGGTCAAGGTTTACGGGCCCTTCGGCGAGTTCTTTGCCAAGGATACCGACGCCGAGATGGTCTTTATCGGCGGTGGTGCCGGCATGGCGCCGATGCGTTCGCACCTGTTCGACCAGCTCAAGCGCCTCAACAGCAAGCGCAAGATCTCCTTCTGGTACGGCGCGCGCTCCCTGCGGGAGATGTTCTACACCGAGGAGTACGACCAGCTGGCGGAGGAGAACGACAACTTCGAGTGGCACGTGGCCCTGTCGGATCCGCAGCCCGAGGACAACTGGGAAGGCCTTACCGGCTTCATTCACACGGTGCTCTACGAGCAGTACTTGAAGAACCATCCGGCGCCCGAGGACTGCGAGTACTACATGTGTGGCCCGCCGATGATGAACGCCGCGGTGATCAAGATGCTCACCGAGCTCGGGGTCGAGCCGGAGAACATCATGCTGGACGATTTCGGTGGCTGATCGGCCCATCCGCGTCGCGAAAAGCCACCTCACCGGGTGGCTTTTTTGTGTCCTGGCCCTGTGCCTCGTCGCCGCCTGCGGTGGCGGGCGCGATGCCGTGCAGCTTGCCGGGGCCACCATGGGGACCAGCTGGCATGTCACCTATCTGCCGGGCGCAGCGTCAGGCCAGGGCGAGCCGGTCGATGCCGAAACTATCCGCAGCCTGCTGGAAGCCGAGCTCGCCGCGGTGGATGCCGGCATGTCCACCTGGCGCGATGACAGTGAACTGTCAGCCTTCAATCGCGCCCCGGTGGGGGAGTGGGTGGCGGTCAGCGAACCGCTGTTTGCGGTGGTGGCGCAGGCGCTTGCCATCGGCGAGACGACCGCAGGCGCCTACGACGTCACGGTGGGGCCCCTGGTTCAGTTGTGGGGCTTTGGCTCCCACGAAATGCCCGTGGCGCTGCCCGACGACGACAAGCTGGCGGCGACCCGCGAGCGGGTGGGCCAGCAGTGGCTGGAATTCGACCCGCAGGGGAGGGCGCTGCGCAAACAGCGCCCACTGGAGCTCGACCTTTCCTCCATCGCCAAGGGCTACGCCGTGGATCAGCTGGCTGCAGTACTGGCGACCCGGGGCATCGAGGATTACCTGGTGGAAGTTGGCGGTGAGATGCGCCTGGCCGGCAACAGCCCCCGTGGCGATGACTGGCGGGTGGCCGTGGAGCGCCCCGAAGCCGGCCTGCCCCGGGGCGTGTCGGCGCAAAGCGTGGCGCTGGGCCTGTCCCTGAGCGACATTGCCGTGGCGACCTCGGGGGACTACCGCAACTTCTTCGAGTTGGAAGGGCGCCGCTATTCCCACACCCTCGACCCGCGCACGGGCTACCCGGTGGAACACGATCTGGTTTCCGTAACGGTGCTCGCGCCGACCTGCATGGAAGCCGACGGCTGGGCCACCGCGCTGGTGGTGCTGGGGGCCGATGCGGCCCTGGCGCTGGCGGAGGAGCAGGGTCTCGCGGTATATTTGTTACAACGACGGGGCGAGGATTTCGTGGCCCGACATTCATCCGCCTTCGCCCCCTGGCTGGCCCGGTCGCCAGCCTCGGCATAGCGGGCAGCAGCCCCGCAGGATTTCACTATGGCAGTCTTTCTACTCAGTGCATTGTTCATCGGCCTGGTCATGGCGATCATGGCGGTGGGGGTGATGTCCGGTCGCAGCCCGATCAAGGGCTCCTGCGGGGGCCTCGGCGCGGTCGGTATCGATTCCACCTGCGAGATTTGCGGCGGCGACCCCAATCGCTGTGACGAGGAGACCCGCGGCGGGCAGCCCGAGTCGGGTGGCGACACGCCGTTCTACCGCGCCGACCGCTGAGCCGGGCGCCCCGAGGCGTGTCCGGTCTATCCCACTATGCCCTGTTCGTCGGCCTGCGCTATAGCTTCAGCCGCAAACGCAGCCGCTTCACCGGCCTGATTGCCAGCATTTCCATGCTCGGCATGGTGCTGGGCGTGGCGACGCTGATTACCGTGCTCTCGGTGATGAATGGGTTTGCCGCGGAGTTGCGCGGGCGCATTCTCTCACTCGTCCCCCACGGTTACGTGCAGTCGGCGGACGGCCCGCTGTCCGAGTGGTCGGCGCTGGCGGAACGCCTCCGCAATCAGGCGGGCGTGGTCGGCGTGGCCCCTTTCATTGACGACCAGGTGATTCTCGCCGGTCCGCGGCAGCTGCGGGGCGCACGGCTCACGGCGATCGACCCCGCACAGGAGGCGCAGGTCTCCCGGGTAGGCAGTGCACTGCTGGGCGGCGACATGGCCGAGCTGCTGGCAGAGCCGTTTTCCATCGTGCTGGGCAGCGCCCTGGCAGCGGCCCTGGAAGTCGGTCCCGGGGATACCGTGGAAGTCACCCTGCCGCGCTTGACCATCACCCCGCTGGGGACTTTTCCGCGCAGCAAGCGACTCACGGTGTCCGGCCTGTTCCGGGTCAACGCCCAGCCCGACAGCCAGCAGGCCTATGTCTCCTTGCCCACCGGGCAGCGCCTGCTGGCGCTGGGAGAGGCCGTGGACGGGCTGCAGGTGGCCACCCGCGACCTGATGGCGGCGCCGGGGATCCTGGCGGATCTGGCGCTCGCGCTGCCCGACTCCCTGGTGGTGACCAACTGGACCCAGACCCAGGGCAGCCTGTTCCGCGCGGTGCGCATGGAGAAACTCATGGTGGGGCTGCTGCTGCTCAGCGTGGTCGCGGTGGCCGCCTTCAATATCGTGTCCACGCTGGTGATGTCGGTGGCGGAAAAGCGGCGCGACATCGCCGTGCTGCGCACCCTGGGGGCCCGCGCAAGTGGGATTGTGGCGATTTTCGTGGCCCACGGCCTGGGGCTGGCCCTGTTCGGCATTGCCCTGGGGGCCTTGCTGGGGGTCGTGTTGTCCTGGCAGATTGCCGCGGTCACCGCGACCCTGGAGAACTGGCTGGGGGTGAAGCTGTTCGACCCGGCCGTCTATTTTATCAGCGAGCTGCCGGCACGGCTGATGTGGGGTGATGTCTCGGCGGTTGTGCTCGCGGCCCTGGCGCTGAGCCTGCTGGCCACCCTGTATCCCGCCTGGCGAGCCTCGCGCATCGCGCCGGCGGAGGTTCTGCGATATGAGTGAGAGAGACGTCGTCCTGCACTGCGAGAAGCTGTCCCGGGTCTACCGCGACGGCCAGCGCGAAGTGGCCGTGCTGCGCGGCGTGGATTTCAGCCTGCGCGCCGGGGAGACCATCGCCATTATCGGCGCCTCCGGCTCGGGCAAGTCGACCCTGCTGAACCTGTTGGGCGGCCTGGATACACCCAGCGAGGGGCAGGTGCTGCTGCGCGGCCGGGACATGTCCCGCTTGCGGGAGGGCGAGCGCTGCCGCTGGCGCAACCGCCACCTGGGCTTTGTCTACCAGTTTCACCACCTGCTGCCGGAATTCGATGCCCGGGAAAATGTCGCCATGCCTCTGCTGATCGCCGGGCAGGGCCGTCGCCAGGCCTGGCGGGCGGCCGCGGACATGCTCGAGCAGGTGGGTATGGGGCACCGCCTGGAGCACCGCCCCGGCGAGCTGTCCGGCGGCGAGCGACAGCGGGTGGCGATCGCCCGCGCCCTGGTGACCCGGCCGGACTGTGTGTTGATGGATGAGCCCACCGGCAACCTGGACCCGGGCTCCGCGGCGCAGATACTGGGCCTGATCGAAACGCTCAGCGCCGGCAGTGCGGCCTTCGTCGTGGTGACCCACGACCCCGGCGTCGCGGCGCACATGCAGCGCACACTGGAGCTGGTCGACGGTCACCTGGAGGAGCGTTCGCGTGAGCCTGCGTGAGCAGCTGCGCCTGGCCCTGCGCTATAGTTTTGCCTTTGGCCGCGGCTATCTCTCGACCTTCCTGTCGTCCCTCTCCACCCTCGGCCTGGTGCTGGCGATTGCGCTGCTGGTGGCCGTGCTCTCGGTCATGAACGGTTTCGACCGCGAGATGCGCGAGCGGATCCTGGCCCTGGTGCCCCACGTGACCATCCAGTCCGTACAGGGCATGGCCGACTGGCGCGACATGCGCCGCGAACTGCTGCAGCATCCGGAGGTGACCGCTGCCAGTCCCTTCGTTGCCTTCGACGCACTGTTCCTGCGCGGCAGTGAGGTACAGACCGCGGCGGGCCTGGGGCTGGAGGCGGGGGACAGCGCCCTGCTGGCCGCACTACCCGGTGACGTCGCTGCGGCGATGGCGGGCCGGGAGGACGCCCTGGTCCTCGGCGCGGGCCTGGCGCGGCGCCTGCAGGCCGCGGTGGGGGACAGCCTGACCCTGCTGGTCCCGCGGGGCGCCGACACTCGCGGCGGTGCGGGGGATACGGGCATGGGGCGTTTCACCCTGGTCGCGGTGGCGGAAACCGGCACCGAGCTGGACCAGTCCCTGGCCCTGGTGCGCCTGTCCCGGGCTGCGGCGCTGAGCGGACTGGGGGAGGGGGTGAGCGGCCTGCACCTGCGCACCCGTGACCTCTTCGCGGTATCGGACCTGGCCTGGGAGCTGGTGGGACAGCTGCCACCGGGCTATTACGCGACCCACTGGATGATGACCCACGGCAATCTCTACGCGGCGATCCAGCTCTCCCGCGACCTAGTCAGCATCCTGCTCTACTCGATCATTGCCGTGGCGGCTTTCAACCTGGTCTCCTCACTGGTCCTGGTGGTATTCGACAAGCAGGGTGACATCGCCATTCTGCGCACGCTGGGTGCCTCCGGGGCCGCCATTGCCGGCATTTTTGTCCTCCAGGGGGCCTTGATCGGGGCGGTGGGCGTGAGTGTCGGCCTGGGCCTCGGCGTGGCTCTCAGCCTCGCCTTGCCGGAGCTGGTGGGGGTGGTGGAGCGCCTGCTCGACTACCGTTTCCTCGACACCGATGTCTACCCGGTATCATTCCTGCCGGTGGACGTGCTGGCCTCGGATCTGCTCAGCATCGGCGGTGTGGCCCTGTTGATGTGCCTGCTGGCGGCACTGTACCCGGCCCTGCGCGCGGCGCGCCTGGCACCCGCCCAGGTGCTTCACCAGGAGCGTCACTGAGGGTCGCGGTCCTCGGCTGAGGCTGCACTCCGCTGTGCCCGCCGCAGTCGGCGCTGGCGCCAGTGGTGGATGACGTGGATACGCCACAGCAGGTTGACCACGAAGTAACCCAGCGACCCCACCAGCAGGCCACAGAGCACACTGCCCAGCAGCAGTGGCTGCCAGATGGTGTGCAGCCGCGATTCCAGCCAGGACAGACTCATCTCGAAGGCCGGCACCGGCACGTGACTGTCGATCAGCAGGGCGCCGACACGGTAGGCCAGGTAAAAAATGGCCGGCATGGTAACCGGGTTGGTGACCCAGACCAGGGCCACCGACAGCGGCAGGTTGCAGCGCAGCAACACCGCCAGCAGGGCCGCCAGGGGCATCTGCCCGGGCAGGGGCAGAAAGGCCACGAACAGGCCGGTGAACATGCCCATCGACGCGGAGTAGCGGTTGATGTGCCAGAGGTTGGGCTGATAGATCCACTCCCCCAGTACCCGCAGGGATTGCATGCTGCGCACGCGGGCCGGCGAGGGCAGCCAGCGGCGTAGTCTCTTGCGTGGCATTGATGGCTGCTCGCTTCTGACGTGTCAAAAATGCAAGGGCTGTGTTTGACTGGCCATCCGGGCGCGGGCATGGGCCGCGTTCGACATGTCGAGCCAGTGGACGGCCATTATGACGACCTTGGGCGGGTATCTCCAGACGTGATCGAGCGCGGCCTGGCCTTGCTGGCGGGTCTGCTCCTGCCCCTGCTGGCGCCCGCATTGCCTCCGGTGTCTGCAGCCGTCTGGCTTTGCGGGGCACTTTTGGCGGCCGTGGCGGCCTGCCTCCGCGGCAGCGGGCCCCGCCCCTTGCTGGGGAGCGTTCTGCTCGGCCTGTGCGTCACCGGCGGGCACGCGGCACGCTGGGCCGAGCGGGAACTCCCCGCGGCCTGCGAGCGCGAGCTGTTGTCGGTGGTTGCTCGTGTCACCGGGCTGCCCGAGGCAGTGCAGAACGCCCGCGACGAACCGCTCTACCGCGTCACCCTGTCCCTGGAGCACCTCAGCCCGGCGCGCTGTCGGGGCCCTCGCACGGTCGAGGTCTACTGGCCGGCGGCGCTGCCGCCGGTGCCGGGCGAGGCCTGGGCCCTGGGCCTGCGGCTGCGCCGTCCCTGGGGCGCGGTCAATCCCGGGGCCTGGAACGCGCGTGCAGGCCATCTCGCGCGCGGGGTGCATGCCCTGGGCAGTGTCAGTGCGGCAATCACGCCGCAGCGGCGCCCGCAGCGGGACAAGGGTGGCGCCGTCGACCGCTGGCGCCAGCGCTTCGCGGGAGCGCTGGACCGGGAGCTGCCAGCGGCCGGGCTGCTGCGGGCGCTGGCGGTGGCCGACCGCAGCGGTATCGGGGCGGCCGACTGGGCGCGCTTCCAGCGTTTCGGCGTGGCGCATCTGCTGGTGATTTCCGGGCTGCACGTGGGCATGGTGGCGGGGCTCGGCGCCCTGTTGGGCGCTGCCCTGGCCCGCCTGCCGGGCTGGGGTGGCCAGGCACCCCGGCTGCTCGCCTTGGGGGCACTGGTATCGGCGACACTGTACACGGCGCTGGCGGGCTGGAGTATTCCCACCACCCGCGCCTGGGTGATGCTGGCCTGCAGCATGGCCGCCAGCCTAGCCGGGCGCTCCGCCTGGGCACCCCTGAATCTGCTGCTGGCGGCGCTGGCGGTGCTCCTGCTGAACCCCTTCAGCGCACTCTCCCCGGGCTTCTGCCTGTCCTTCGCGGCGGTGGCGTCCCTGTTCTGGCTGTCCCACTGGCGCGGTCGGGCCGCTGGCGCGGCGCGCCTGGGGCTGGCCCACCTGTTTATCTGCCTGGTGATGTTTCCCCTCGGCGCTGTCTGGTTCGGCGCCGCCAGCCTGGTAGCCCCCCTGGCCAACGCGCTGCTGGTACCGCTGACCGCGGTGGCGGTGGTCCCGCCGGTGCTCGCCGGTATCCTGGTGTGGCCTGTGCAGCCGATGTTGGCCACGTGCTTCTGGCAGGCTGCGGGCAGGGTACTGGAGCTGGTTCTCTCCGTCATGCAGCGGGCGGAGACCCTGATGCCGATACCGTTGACGCTGCCCCTGCAGATGAGCCCTGGTGCCGTCCTGCTCGCGGTGATCGGCCTCGGACTGCTGGTACTCCCCCTTGACTGGCCGCGGCGCCTGGCCTGCAGCCTGTTGCTGCTGCCCCTGCTACTGCCGCTGCGGGAGCACCGGGTGGCGGGCGCGGGGGCTGTGCATGTGCTGGCGCTGGACGTGGGGCAGGGCACGGCGGTGCTGATTCACGACCAACGGCGGGCGCTGCTCTACGACACCGGCAGTCCCTGGGCCGCGAGGTCGGTGGTGTTACCCGTGCTGCGGGGGCGCGGCATCCGACGCCTCGACCAGCTGGTGCTCAGCCACGGCGACGCCGACCACGCCGGGGGCGTGGGTGATCTCGAGGCCGCCCTGGAGATCGACCGGCTGCTCCTGGGGGCGGACCTGCCATCTGCCGCCTTCGATGGGGCCGTTTCCCGCTGTCGTGCCGGCCACAGCTGGTCCTGGGGGCCGGGCATCTGGTTTCGCATTCTGGCGCCGGCTCCGGGGGAAGTGCCGGCCTCGCGCAATGCCGGCAGCTGCGTGTTGCAGGCCTCCCTCTGGGGGCAGCGTTGGCTGCTTGCCGGGGATATCGATGCCCGGCGGGAGCGGGCCCTGGTGGACTACTGGGGCAGCGCCCTGGGCAGCCAGTGGCTGTTGGCCCCGCACCACGGGAGCGCCAGCTCCTCCTCCTGGGCCTGGCTGAAAGCGGTGCGCCCGCGGCAGGTGGTTTACAGCCATGGCCGGGCCAATCCCTTTGGGCACCCGGCGGCGTCGGTGGTGGCGCGCTACGCGGCCCGGGATATCGTCAGCTACAGCACGGCGGCGCAGGGCGCCGTGGAATGGGTGATCGAACCGGCGGCCCGCCCGCGGCTTGTTGCCCACCGCCAGTTGGCGCGACGCTTCTGGTGGGGGCGCTGAGCGCTGTTGTCGGGGCCGGGGCGGGGCGTATAATGCGTTTTTGGCTGGCGAGACGGGATGGCAACGTGCTGGAACTGGTAACCGCGGGCGGCTGGCTGATGGTGTTGATCCTGCTGTGCTCGGTGGTCGCCCTGGCCATCTGCATCGAGCGCCTCTACACCCTCAATCCCCGCAAGATTGCTCCGCCGCATCTGCTGGCGACGGTGTGGAAGCAGCTCAAGGCCGGAGAGCTCGATGGCAACCGTCTGCGCCAGTTGCGACAGTCTTCGCCCCTGGGGCGCATTCTCGCGGCGGGCCTGAGCAATGCCGGCCACGGTCGGGACGTGATGAAAGAGAGTATCCAGGAAGCCGCCAGTCACGTGATCCACGAACTGGAACGCTACCTGAACACCCTGGGCACGATTGCCGCCATTGCCCCGCTCCTGGGTCTGCTGGGTACCGTCGTCGGCATGATCAAGGTGTTTGCCGAGATCATGGCCCAGGGGACTGGCAACGCCAGCGCCCTGGCCGGGGGCATCTCCGAGGCGCTGATCACCACCGCCGCGGGGCTGGTGGTGGCGATTCCGGCACTCGCCATGCACCGCTACCTCAGCGGGCGCATCGACGCCATTGTGATCAACCTGGAACAGGAGTCGATCAAGCTGGTGGATGCGCTGCACAATGACGAGCGCGCGGGTGGCCGGGCTTGAAATTCCGCCGCCAGCGCAGCGCCGAGCTCGGCGTCAACCTGACCCCACTGATCGATGTGGTCTTCCTGCTGCTGATATTTTTCATGGTCTCGACGACGTTTACCCGCGAAACCCAGCTCACCATCGACCTGCCGGAGGCCGAGGGCACAGCGCGGGAGACGGTGACGCAGCCAGTGGAAGTGCTGGTCGCGGAGGACGGCAGTTACCGGGTCAACGGCAAGCCGGTGGCGGACCGGCGCTTCCGCACCCTGCAGGCCGCGCTCTATGACACCTCCGCGGGGGACACCACCCTGCCGCTGGTGATCGCCGCCGATGCCCAGGCGCCCCACGCGGCGGTGGTGCTGGCCATGGACGCGGCCGGGCAGATGGGCTTTGCGCGCCTGAGTATCGCGACCCGCGAGCCGGCGGGAGGTGGGCGATGAATCCGGCGGTGGCACCCGAGCGCCAGGGCACCCTCTCGGACTGGCAGCTCTACCGGCGCCTGCTGGCCTACGTGGTGCCCTACTGGTACCTCTTCCTGTTCAGCATCGGCGGCTTCCTGATCTACTCCCTCGGCAATGTCATGCTCGCCGACCTGATGCAATTCCTGCTCGACTCCCTCAACGGCCGCCCCGCCGCCGAGGGCGGCGTGGTCTCCCGTACCGCCTACAAGCTCGCCGGGGAAACCGGGCAGAGTGCACTGGAGTTTGCCCGGGTGGCGGTACCCCTGGCGGCGGTGACCATCGCCTTCACCCGCGCCATGGGCTACTTCGCCGGCACCTATTTCATGAACCACGTGGCGCGCAACCTGGTGCACGTACTGCGCCGCCAGCTGTTCGAGAAGATGCTGGTGGCACCCAGTGCCTACTACGACCGCCAGAGCCAGGGCATCCTGGTATCCAAGATCACCTTCAACGTCGAGCAGGTGACGGGTGCCGCCACCCGCGCCCTGAAGGTGATCATCGGCGAGGGCATGACCGTGCTCGGCCTGCTGGGCTACATGCTCTACCTGAACTGGCGCCTGTGCCTGGTGTTTCTGCTGGTGGCGCCCTTTATCGCGCTGGTGGTGTCGGTGGTGGGCAAGCACTTCCGGCGCTACAGCCGGCGCATCCAGGCCTCCATGGGCGACGTGACCCAGGTCTCCGGGGAGAGCATTGGCGGCTACCGCGAGATCCGCCTGTTCGGCGGCCAGCGGCAACAGGGCGATCGCTTCGAGCAGGCCAGCGCCTACAACCGCAACCAGAGCCTCAAGCTGGCCTTTGCCGATGCCCTGAGCACCCCGGTGATCCAGACCATGCTGGCGATCGCCCTGGCGGCCCTGATCTGGTTCGCCCTCGACCCCGAGATTCTCGCCGGCTTTACCGCGGGCTCCCTGGTGGCCTTCCTCACCGCCGCCGGGCAGCTGGGCAAGCCGATCAAGCAGGTCAGCAGCGTGCAGAGCATCATCCAGCGGGCCCTGGCTGCCTCGGAGGACATCTTCGCCCAGCTGGACATGGAGGAGGAACAGGACCGGGGGCAGTACGTCACCTCCCGGGCCCGGGGCGACCTGCGCATCGAACACCTGAGCTTTGCCTACCCCGGTGGCGTCGAGGATGTGCTGCAGGACATCAACCTCGACATACGCGCCGGCGAGACCGTGGCCCTGGTGGGCCGCTCGGGCAGCGGCAAGAGTACGCTGATCCAGCTGCTCGCGCGCTTCTACCCCATGGAGCGCGGGGCCATCCTGCTCGACGGGGTGCCGATCCAGGACTACCGGCTGGACAACCTGCGGCGGCAGCTGGCGATGGTGTCCCAGGATCCGGTGCTGTTCAACGACACGGTCTACAACAACATCGCCTACGGCGACCTGGCAAGCGCCAGTCGCGAGGAGGTCGAGGCCGCCTGCGAGTCGGCCCACGCGATGGAGTTCATTCGCCAGCTGCCCGAGGGCCTGGACACTCGCCTCGGTGACGACGGCGGCGGCCTCAGTGGCGGTCAGCGCCAGCGTCTGGCGATCGCCCGAGCCATACTCAAGGATGCGCCGCTGCTGGTGCTCGACGAGGCGACCTCGGCTCTGGACAACGAGTCCGAACACCGCATCCAGCGGGCGCTGGAAGTGATCATGCGCAATCGCACCACCATCGTGATTGCCCACCGCCTGAGTACCGTCGAACACGCCGATCGCATCGTGGTCATGGATGGTGGCCGGATCATCGCCCAGGGCAGCCATCAGGCACTCCTGGAGGAGGGCGGACTCTACGCGCAGCTCTACCACCAGGAATTCGCCGCCTGATGGCAGGCCTGGAATCCGGCCTCACGCGGGCCTGGTACGCGGGCGCTCCCTGGCTGTGGCTTCTGCGCCCCCTGGAGCTGCTGTTTCGCACCGTGGCCGCGGCCCGGCGCTGGTACTGGCAGGGCGGCCCCGGACGGCCCTGGCGGGCGCCCGTGCCGGTGGTGGTGGTGGGCAACCTGAGTGTGGGTGGCACCGGCAAGACACCGGTCGTCATCGCCCTGGTCGAGGCCCTGCAGGCCCGCGGGCTGCGGCCTGGCGTGGTCAGCCGCGGTTACGGTGCCGCCGCGGGGGCGCGCTTCCCGCACCGGGTTGGGGCGGACAGCCTTTCCGCAGAGTGTGGCGATGAGCCGCTGTTGATCCACCACCGCACCGGTGCGCCCTGTGTGGTGGACCCGGACCGTCCCGCGGCGGTGCGCGCGCTGCTGGCCGAGGCGGCGGTCGACCTGGTCATCTGCGATGACGGCCTGCAGCACTACGCGCTGCACCGGGACCTGGAAATCGTGGTGATGGACGCCGTCAGGGGGCTTGGCAACGGCTGGTGTCTGCCCGCCGGCCCCTTGCGGGAGCCGCCCTCGCGCCTGCGCTCGGTGTCCTGGGTGCTCCATCGCGGCGGTGACGGTGCCGCGGACGGTGTGCGCTATGTCGTCGACGGCCTCTATCCGCTGTGCCCCGGCGAGACCGGGCAGCCACCCGAGCCGCAAGCGGTCTACGCCGTGGCCGGTATCGGCCAGCCGGAGCAGTTCTTCGACAGCCTGCGCGCGCGGGGCTACCGCGTGCGCCCAGTGGTTTTTCCCGATCATCACCCCTTCAGCGCGTCCGACCTCGCGCCGCTGGATGACGCGCCGCTTATCATGACCGAGAAGGACGCGGTAAAATGCCGCGCATTTGCGACCCCCGGGCAGTGGTACCTGCGCATCAGCGCGACGCTGCCCGCGGCGCTGCCCGACGCGGTGGCCGCACTGCGGGTCGCCCCCTGAAGCCCGCCGGAGAGAGCATGAGTTTTATTGTTGTCATTCCCGCCCGCTACGGGTCCTCGCGCCTGCCGGGCAAGCCCCTGGAAGACCTGGCCGGCAAGCCCATGGTGCAGCGTGTCTGGGAACAGGCCTGCCAGAGCGCTGCGGGGCGGGTGGTTATCGCCACGGATGACGAGCGTATCGCCACCGCCGCGCGCGATTTTGGCGCCGAGGTCTGCATGACCGCCGGGCACCACGCCTCGGGTACCGATCGCCTGCAGGAAGTCGCCCAGCAGCTGGGCTTGGCGCCGGGGGCGATCGTGGTCAATGTGCAGGGGGATGAACCGCAGATCCCGCCGGCGGTGATCGACCAGGTCGCCGCCAATCTGGCAGCGCACCCTGAATCTGGGGTGGCCACCCTGTGTGTGCCGCTGTTGCAGCTGGAGGAATTGCGCAATCCCAACGCGGTGAAGGTGGTCATGGACGACCGCGGCCTGGCGCTGTATTTCAGTCGCGCGCCGCTGCCCTGGCCCCGCGACGCGATGGCGGCGGATGCGGCAGCGCTGCCCCCCGGACACTGGTGGCGGCACCTGGGGCTCTACGCCTACCGCTGCGAGTTCCTGCACCGCTTCGTCCATTGGCCACCGGCGGAGCTGGAGCAGCTGGAGCAGCTGGAGCAACTGCGGGCCCTGGCCCAGGGCGAGCGCATCCACGTCGCCCCGGCCTGTGCGCCGGTGCCCGCCGGGGTGGACACCGCGGCAGATCTGCAGCGAGTCCGTGCCGAGCTGGAGGCCGGGGCATGAGCGAAGCGACCCTCTCCGGCGTGCTTTTCGTCTGCCTGGGCAATATCTGCCGTTCACCCACCGCGGAGGGGGTATTTCGCGCGCGCCTGGCCGAGCGGGTCGCCGCCGGCGGCGCGCTGCCCGAATTGCTGCCAGTCGACTCCTGTGGCACGGCGGGCTGGCATATCGGCAAGTCTCCCGATGCGCGGGCGATGGCGGCAGCGTCGGCACGGGGCTACGACCTCGCTCCCCTGCGCGCTCGCCAGCTACAGTGGCAGGACTTCTACACCTTCGAGCATATCCTGGTCATGGACGAATCCAACCTGGCGGATGTGCGCGACGCGGCGCCCCTGGACTACGCCGGCGACATCCGCTTGTTCCTGGATTATGCCCCCGGGCAGCCCGTGCGCGAGGTCCCCGATCCCTACTATGGCCGCGATGACGGTTTTTCCCATGTCCTGGACCTGGTGGAGCTGGCCAGCGAGGGGCTGCTGGCTGAACTGGAGCGCCGTGCTACACGCTGAGCGACAACTGCAGCGTCGCAATACCCTGCGCCTGCGCAGCCGGGCGGCGGCCCTGTCGGTGATCGACAGTCCGGCGGACCTGGAGCGGGCACTGGTAGAGGCGCGACAGAGCGGCCTTCCCGTGCTGCCGCTGGGGGAGGGCAGCAACGTGGTGCTGGCCGAGGAACTGGCCGCCCACGTGTTGCTGCTGCGCCTTCGCGGCTGCCGCTGGCTGGACCGAAGGGGCCTGCTGCGGGTGGCTGCCGGGGAGTCCTGGCACCCGCTGGTGGCCTGGACGGTGGCCTGTGGCTGGCGCGGCCTGGAAAACCTCGCGCTGATCCCGGGCACCGTGGGTGCCGCCCCGGTCCAGAATATCGGTGCCTACGGGCGGGAGCTGGCGCCCTTCGTGCACGCGGTACATGCGGTGCGCATTGCCGACGGCGAGCCAGTGACCCTGTCCCGGGCGGCGTGCCGCTTCGGATATCGCGACAGCATCTTCAAGCACGCCCTGCGCGACCGCGTGGTCATCACCGCGGTGGACTTGCAGCTCTCCCGTGATCTGCCGCTGGAGGTCTCCTATCCGGGCCTGCGCGATCGCCTGCCCGCGGCCATCGAGGCCATCACGCCGCAGGCGGTCTTCGACGCCGTGGTGGCCCTGCGGCGGGGCAAGTTGCCCGACCCGCTGCGGGAGCCGAATGCCGGCAGTTTCTTCAAGAACCCGGTGGTGAGCCTGGAACAGGCGGAGGATTTGCAGGCCGCGTGTCCGGGGTTGCCGGTCTTCGAGGCCGGGGAGGGGCGGCGCAAGCTGGCTGCCGGCTGGCTGATCGAGCAGGCGGGCTGGAAGGGGATCGAGCGCGAGGGCATTGCCGTGCACCCGCGCCATGCCCTGGTGCTGGTCAATCGCGGGGGCGACAGCGCTGCCCGCGTGCTGGCCCTGGCGGCGGCAATTGCCGAGAGCGTGCGCGCGCGTTTCGGTGTCGAGCTGGAGATCGAGCCGCGCTGCTACGGGAGCGGGCCGTGAGCCAGTTCGACAGCGAGTCCTTTCTGCGCCACCTGACCACCCGGCCGGGGGTCTACCAGATGTACGATGCCGAGGGCCGGCTGCTCTACGTCGGCAAGGCGCGCAACCTGCGCAGCCGGGTCAGCAGTTACTTCCGGGCCAGCGGTTTGACCGAGAAGACCATGGCGCTGGTGGCGCGTATCGCCGACATTCAGGTCACGGTGACCGCGACGGAAGTGGATGCGCTGCTGCTCGAGCACAACCTGATCAAGAGTCACAAGCCGCCCTACAACATCCTGCTGCGGGACGACAAATCCTATCCCTACATCTTCCTCTCCACCGAGGACGGCTTCCCGCGACTGAGCCTGCACCGGGGGGCAAAACGCCGCAAGGGCGCCTACTTCGGGCCCTATCCCAGTGCCGCCGCGGTGCGCGACTCGCTTCACTTCCTGCAGAAAGTGTTCCAGGTGCGCCAGTGCGAGGACAGCTTCTTCAGCAACCGCTCGCGGCCCTGCCTGCAGTACCAGATCAACCGCTGCACTGGCCCCTGTGTCGGCCTGGTCAGCGAGGAAGACTACGCCGAGCAGGTGGAGAAGACCCGCTTGTTTCTCAACGGCAAGTCCCGGGAGCTGATGGTGCGCCTGGCTGACGACATGGAGCAGGCGGCGGCGGAGCTGGCTTTCGAGAAGGCCGCCGTACTGCGGGACCAGCTGGCGCAGCTGCAGCATGTCCAGGCCAGCCAGGGGATCGAGGGCCGTCACGGCGACCTCGACGTGATGGCGGTGGAAACGGCCGCCGGGGTGGCCTGTGTCCAGGTGCTGTTTGTGCGCAACGCCCAGGTCCTGGGCAGCCGCACCTGGTACCCGCCGCTGAAACTGGACGAGTCGCCGGCGGAGGTGCTGACGGCCTTCCTGCCGCAGTTCTATCTGGCGGGCGACCGGCCGATACCCCCGGAAGTCATCGTCAACGTCATGCCGGAGGAGCACGAGAGCCTCGCCGAGGCCTTCTCGGTGCGCGCCGGGCGCCGCGTGCGCATTGCGTCCCGGGTGCGGGATGCCCGGGCGCGCTGGCTGCAGCTGGCGGGGCAGACGGCGCGCTCCAACCTGCAGGCGCGGCTGGCCGACAGCGAGTCGACCCGGGCGCGCCTGGCTGACCTTCAGACCGCCCTGGGGCTGCAGGCGACACCCGGGCGCCTGGAGTGTTTCGACATCAGCCACAGCAGTGGCGAGGCGACGGTGGCCTCCTGCGTCGTCTTCGACGACAATGGGCCGCGCAAGTCGGACTACCGCCGCTTCAACATCGAGGGCATCACGCCTGGGGATGACTATGCCGCGATGCAGCAGGCCCTGGAACGGCGCTACCGGCGACTGCGCAGTGGCGAGGGCGTATTGCCCGACCTCCTGCTGATCGACGGCGGCAAGGGTCAGGTCGCTCAGGCCATGGGCGTATTGGCAGAGCTGGGCATCGAATCGGTCGAGGTGGTGGGTGTGGCCAAGGGCAGCACCCGCAAGGCGGGCTTTGAGACCCTGGTGCGCGGAGCCTCCCGCGAGGAGATGCACCTGCGCGCCGACCGGCCGGCGCTGCACCTGATCCAGTTTGTGCGCGACGAGGCGCACCGCTTCGCCATTACCGGACACCGCGCTCGCCGCGGCAAGGCCCGCCAGCAGTCGACCCTGGAGGCAATTCCGGGGGTGGGCGCCCGGCGCCGCCGTGAACTGCTGCGGCATTTTGGCAGCGCCCAGGGGGTTGGCAACGCGAACCTGGAAGAACTGAAAAAAGTGCCGGGCATCAGTGCGAGGCTGGCCCAGCAGATTTATGATCACCTGCACGGTGCCGGTGGCTGACAGGAGAACCCAAGGCTTTGCACGTCAATATTCCGAATACCCTGACCCTGCTGCGCATCCTGCTGATCCCGGTGCTGGTGGCGGTCTTTTACACCCCCTTCAGCCACCACCTGCTGGTGGCCGCGGCGATCTTTACCCTGGCCGCGGTCACCGACTGGCTGGATGGCTATCTCGCGCGCCGCCTGGGGCAGATGACACCGTTCGGGGCTTTCCTGGACCCGGTGGCCGACAAGCTGATGGTTGCCGTCGCCCTGGTGCTGCTGGTGGAGCGCCACGACACACCGCTGTTCACTCTGGCCGCCTGTGTCATCATCGGCCGCGAGATCGTGGTGTCCGCGCTGCGGGAGTGGATGGCCGAGCTGGGGCAGCGCACCTCGGTGGCGGTGTCCTACGTGGGCAAGGTCAAGACCGCCTTTCAGATGGTGGCGATCATCGGCCTGCTGGCGATCAACCCGGCGATCCACGGTGGCTGGCTGCTGGCCCTGTGCTACCTGCTGCTCTATGTCGCCGCCGCGCTGACCCTGTGGTCGATGGTGATCTACCTGCGGGCCGCCTGGCAGGTCATGCGCGACGCGTCTTGATCGTGTCCGGCGGCAATTCCTTGCGAAACCAACTTGACAGCGGCTGCGCAGAGCCTAGAATAGGCGCCCTCACGACAGCTGACGTGAGTGTCTGAAAGCGCGGGAATAGCTCAGTTGGTAGAGCGCAACCTTGCCAAGGTTGAGGTCGCCGGTTCGAACCCGGTTTCCCGCTCCAAAAGCGCAAGGCTTTGCGCCGCCCGGCCGGGCAGCGTTATACAATCAAGGCTCGGTGGCAGAGTGGTTATGCAGCGGACTGCAACTCCGTATACGCCGGTTCGATTCCGACCCGAGCCTCCATTACTTTCCGGTTACTGATCTCCCCTGACACGCAGACCTTGTGGTTGCGCGTACAGAATCGTTGGCCAGACAGCGTCAGCCCGCCGCCGGCGCATAGGCATTGCACCAGCCGGTTTTCTTCACCTGCTTGCCGCTAAACAAGGGGCATGCCCCCCATTCCTCGCCCGAGCTTCCCTGGTAGAGCTGGCAATTGCCGCAGTGCTGGCCCGATTGGTATCGAGGCTGCTCGCTGGCTATGACATCCTCGGCATTGTGAACATAGGCCAGGTTTTTGGCCTGCGGGTCGTCTTCACTGACCCTGGGCATGGAGCCGTCTGCACCTGAGGGCTGGGAGCTGGCCTGCTGTGCGCTTTGGTTGTTGGTATTGGTGTTGGCGCTAGAGCTTGGTCCTTCCACCGGGGGTGTGTTGTTGCTCTGCGTGCCTGCGGAGCCCTTGGTCGTCAGGGTGTTGGCGTCGCCAGCGGCGCCCATGACGGGGCGGTTGGCATCCTCCTTGCCGCCACAGCCCCTCAGGCCGAACAGCGGGGTAAAGAGTAGGCCACCGCCGACCAGTGCCATGAAGCGCCGGCGGGTGTCCAGAGAATCGTCACGGGTGCGCATTGTCGCCTCCTGCTGAATTCCGGGTTCTCCCCGAGTGTAGTTGCCATGTGCTCAACTTTCACGTCGGGGCCGGCGCAGGACAGTTTGGTGCTGGAAATCGGGTGCGCGACGGCAGGGCGCTTGCCTCATTCGCTCGCTGTGGCGGCCCAGTTTTCGATCGCCTTGGGCGGTATGCGCAGGCCACCGGGAATTGCTGTCTGCGTGGACGTTTCTCCCCCCTCGCCGGGGCTGGGCGCCGGCAGGCTGAAGGCGCTCTCGCGCAGATCGCCCCAACGGATTTCCCAGTACAGGGCCGTATTGGTCGCGGCCTGATTGAGTGCCTGGGTGGCGTTCGCCGTGTCGGGGTCGCCAAAGCTCTCGCGCTGGACCCTCAGCAGCGGCGAGGAGAAGAAAGGGACCTGGTTGAAGCTGAAGGAGCGCATGATGGTGGCGCGACCGCTGAAGGGGCTCACGTAGGGGCGCCCGAAAAGGAGGTGGGGCTCGGTATCACCGGCGCTCCGCTCGTGGCCCAGGCCGAAGACGTGTCCGAACTCGTGGGGGGCGACCAGTTCGGAGCAGCCGTCCTGGAAGCGCGGATTGCCGTGTTCGGCCACCAGGATCGCCATGGGAACCAGGTAGTCGGCTGGCGGTGCCATGCCCAATGTGGCTACGCCACAGCTGCCATCCGGGTTTCGGCCCTCGGAATTTCTGACCACCAGCAACACGTCGGCGCCGTCGTTGTAGGCGAGATTGTTGATGAAGGTGCTTTCGCGCTCGTAGAGCTGGTCGTAGAGCGTCGAAGGGTTGAAGGAATAGCCGCGGGCGGAGAAGTCGAAATAGCGAATGCCGCTGATCAGCAGCCGCGCGTTGACACCGGAGCGGCTGAAGGCATCGTTGGTCCGGCGGACTGCATCGATGGCGCGGCGAAAGGGAAAGTCGAAGCCCGGGGTCTGGCGAGAGTCCACCAGTACCGAGACGGTAACGGGTACGTCGCCCTGGGCGTAGTAGGCATCCTGGGGGATTTTCTGACGGTCGCCAAAGCAGTCGACGCTGCTGTCGTCCTGGTTGCAGAGGAACTCCCTGCCGGCCAGGGGCGGAAGCGAGCGGTATTCCTCGGCGATCAGCGAGGATTGCTGGTACCAGTGGATGTTGTCGGCGCCCTGGTAATTGCCCCGGGGGCTGTCCAGTGAAACGTTGGACTGCGCCGTGGCGACAGCGGCGGCAAGCAGTGCTGCCGTCGCCAGGAGGGCGTTCCGCAGTGTGATGAGCCACCCGTGGCATGTCGTCATGGGAAGTTGCCTCAGCGAAGAATCAGGACTGGTACCGTACTGCTGGCGAGCATGCGCGAGGTGTTGCTACCCACAAAGAATTCGCGAATCCGTGAATGGCCGTAGGCGCCCATGACCTTCAGCTCAATGCCGTGGGTTTCCTGGAACTGCATCAGGGCCTCGATAACCCCGCCCTGGACCAGGTGGGCTTCCACCCGGTGGCCGGCGCCGGTCAATGTGCCCGCGGCCCGCTCGAGGCGCACCCGGTTGTCCCCGGAGTCGTCACCTACCATGACCACGTGCCCGGGCAGGTCCAGCAGCAGTTGGCTGCTGGCGATGCGGGCGATGGCGGCATCGGCGGTCTTGCTGCCGTCGTAGGCCAGCATATAGCTGGTGGGGGCAGAGAACTGGCCGGTCGCCATCAGGATGGGGGTGTGGATGGCGCGCACCACGTTTTCCACGTGGGAACCGATTACCGCGGACTGCGCCGGGTGGTCCTCTCCCTGGCGCCCGATGACAAACAGGCGGGTGTCCGCCTCGTACTCGAGCAGGGCGTCCAGCAACAGGTCGTGGCGCTGTTCGGCGCTGATCTCGCGGGCGCCCTGGGCCTCGGCCCGCTCCAGGGCCGAGGCCAGGATGTGCTTGCCGTGCTCGATGGCCAGGCGGTTGCGGCGCTCGTCCAGCTCGGTGAGTTCCGCCAGCAGGGTTTCCCGGCTGCCCAATCCAATGGCGCCGGAGAGGTCCTCGCCGGCAGCGGGTGACGCCGAGCGTTCCAGCACATGCAGGAACTTGAGCGGCGCATCGAGGACGCTGCTGGCCCAGGCGGCGGTATCGCAGACCGCGGTGGCAATGGTCGAGCCGTCGATGCAGGCTGTAATCTGTTGTGTCACGCTAGCGCACCCCCGTTGTGATTAGTGTCCCGCCAGAAGCTTTTCCACTTCCTCTGGCTTGTCGTGTACGCCGAAGCGGTCGACCACCGTGCGGGTGGCCTCGTTCATGCCCTCTATAGTGACCGCGGTTCCCTCGCGACGGAAGCGAATCACGGTTTTGTCCAGGGCGCCCACCGAGGTGATGTCCCAGAAGTGGGCCTGGCTCAGGTCAATAGTGACCGTATCCAGTACCTCCTTGAAGTCAAAGGCGGCCATGAAGTCTTCGGCCGAGGCGAAGAACACCTGCCCGACGACCCGGTAGCGGCGGTGATTGCCCTCGCTGTCTTCCAGCTCGCTCTTCACCACCATGAAGCGGCCGATCTTGTTGGCGAAGAACAGGGAGGCCAGCAGCACACCGACGAAGACCCCGATGGCCAGGTTGTGGGTGGCCACCACCACCGCAACTGTGGCGATCATGACGATGTTGGAGGAGAGCGGGTGAGTCTTCAAGTTTTTCAGGGACTCCCAGGAGAAGGTGCCGATGGAGACCATGATCATCACCGCCACCAGGGCGGCCATGGGGATCTGGCCGATCCAGTCGTCCATGAAGACCACCATGATCAGCAGCAGGCCCCCTGCGGTGAAGGTCGACAGACGGCCGCGGCCACCGGATTTCACGTTGATGATCGACTGGCCGATCATCGCGCAACCGGCCATGCCGCCGAGCAGGCCGGAGGCGATATTGGCCACGCCCTGACCCTTGCACTCGCGGTTGCGGTCGCTGCTGGAGTCGGTCAGGTCATCCACGATCGCCGCCGTCATCATCGACTCCAGCAGACCCACGGTCGCCAGGCCAATGGCGTAGGGCAGAATGATCTGCAGGGTCTCCAGGTTCCAGGGCACATCCGGCCAGAGGAAGACCGGCAGGGTGTCCGGCAGCTCGCCCATGTCGCTCACCGTGCGGATGTCCAGGTCGAGGAACATGGCGATTGCGGTCATCACCACGATGCAAACCAGGGGCGAGGGCAGGGAGCGACCGATCCCGGGGAGCAGCGGAAACAGGTAGATGATGCCGAGGCCGCCCGCGGTCATGGCGTAGACCGGCCAGGTGACATTGGTCAGCTCCGGCAGCTGGGCCATGAAGATCAGGATAGCCAGCGCGTTGACGAAGCCGGTGACCACCGAGCGGGACACGAAGCGCATCAAATCGCCGAGACGCAGGAAACCGGCGACGATCTGGAGTACCCCGGTAAGCAGGGTGGCCGCGAGCAGGTACTCCAGGCCGTGTTCCTTGACCAGGGTGACCATCAGCAGGGCCATGGCGCCGGTCGCGGCGCTGATCATCCCGGGGCGTCCGCCGACGAAGGCGATGACCACGGCGATGCAGAAGGAGGCGTAGAGGCCCACCTTGGGGTCGACACCGGCGATGATGGAGAAGGCAATGGCCTCGGGAATCAGGGCCAGGGCGACTACCAGGCCGGCGAGCAGGTCGGCGCGGACATTGGAAAACCAGTCCCGCTGGATCGATGCAATCATGGGTATCCTGTTGTGCTGGGTGACCTGGCGCGGGGCGCAGGTCGGGATCTCGGGATGCAGCCGCGGCGCGGCCAGGGGGTCGCGCCCGGAATTCCGCTGGAATCCGGCGCGAGGGGGAGGGGATGCGTTCTACGGCGGCGTGGTCAACATGCGTCCCGGGGCCAAAAAAGGCGCAGAGCATACAGGACGCGGGGGGAAAAGCAACACGCTCAGGTTCAGTTGCCGAAGAGCTTGCCGAAGGCCTTGCCGATTTCCTTGGTGGCATTCTCCACCGCGTTGCCGGCATCGTCCGCGCTCTCGCCGCCGTCTTCCGCCGTGTCGCTGCCGCCATTGCCGCCAAACAGACTGCCCAGGCCACCGCCGTTGGCGCCGCCCTGCTGGCCGCCACCAAAGAGATTACCCAGGCCCGAGAGATCGGTGGGCTCAGCCGGCAGCACGAAGCGCGCATCGTCCACGCGGGTGGTGTCGAGGCTGGTGATGCGCATGTCCTGGCCGTAGCGCAGCACACCGAGGTCGCGGCTGGCGAGTTGCTGCTGCAGCTTGTCGGTGCCCTCGAGATCCATGTCCACGGAATCGGCGATGGATTTTGCCATCAGGAAGACGGCGTCGCGGAAGCCGCGGGCGCGCGCATCCTCGGACAGCACCATGTCGGTTTCCCGGGTCTGGCCGTCTTCGTCGATGTAGCGCAGGCGCCAGACCTCGCCGGGAATGCCGGCGACCGTCTCTTCGCGGCCGGTGGCCTCGAGGGATTCCACCCGGACATCCACGGTCTCGGGGGTGGCGGCGCGGGCCATGCCGCCGAACATGGACATGGCCTGGCTCAGATCGAGCACCATGATCTGGCCGTCGCTGTCCTGGACCACGTAGGTGCGCCCGTCGCGCACGATCATGTAGCCCTCCTGGTCGGCGGGATTGATGCGCAATTGCTGATCCTGGTATTCAAAACGCATGCGATTGCCCTCGCCATCGACCACCTCGGCAATATCGGCGGCGGCGGGCAGGGCCAGCAGGCCCAGGCAGGCGAGCCAGGGGGCGCGGCGTGTGCTGAGCGTCGGCATGATCAGTTCTCCTGTTGCGGGTGGTTTGGCATCGCTGCAGTATCGACCCGACGGGCAAAAATTTCCACCGCTCAGTCGGCGTTTTGTGCGCGTTCCCGCAGTGTCTGCCAGGCCCCGAGAGCCGTCTCCCGGGCCTCGCGGTGGTCCACCACGGGCTCGGGGTAGTCCTCGCCGAGTGTGACGCCAGCCTCCTGCAGTACGCTGGCCGGGGCCTCCCAGGGGGCGTGCAGATGGCGGTCGGGCAGGGCGGCGAGCTCGGGTACCCAGCGGCGCACGTAGTGCCCCTCGGGGTCGAACTTCTTTCCCTGCAGTACCGGGTTGAAAATGCGGAAATAGGGCGCGGCGTCGGCCCCGCACCCCGCCGCCCACTGCCAGCTGCAGAGGTTGTTGCCCATGTCCGCGTCCACCAGGGTGTCGTGGAACCAGCGTTCACCCCGCTGCCAGTGGGTGAGCAGGTGTTTGGTGAGGAAGGAGGCGACAATCATGCGCACGCGATTGTGCATGTAGCCGGTCTGCCACAGTTCGCGCATCCCGGCATCCACCACGGGGTAGCCGGTGCGCCCCTGCTGCCAGGTTTCCCGCCGGGGCTTGCTGCCACCCCAGGGAAAGTGCCGGAAGTCGGGCCGGAAAGGGCTGTCCACGAGGGCCGGGAAATGAAACAGCAGGTGCGCGGAAAACTCCCGCCAGCCCAGCTCGCTGAGGAATTTGTCGGCGGGCTTGTGCAGCCCGGGGTGCTGCTCCGCCGCGGCGCGCACGGCGTGCCATAGGGTGCGCGGGGACAGTTCGCCGAAATGCAGGTGGGGGGAGAGCCGGGAGGTGCTTTCCTGCGCCGGGAAGTCGCGGCCGCTGGCGTAATCCTCCAGGCGTTCGCCGAGAAAACGGGCCAGCCGCTCGCTGGCGCCGTCCTCGCCCGGTGTCCACAGTGTCTCCCAGCCGGCTGCCCAGTTCGGCTTGTCCGGCAGCAGTTGCCAGTCCTCCAGGTCGTCGCCCGGCGAGGGCGGCTCGGCCCAGTCGACCGCGTCGGGCTCGGGCAGGGGCATTGCCGGTTCGCTGGCGCGGCGACAGGCGCGCCAGAAGGGCGTAAAGACCTTGTAGGGCTCCCCGGACTGGTTGGCGATGTGTTCCGGCTCGTGCAGCAGGCTGCCGCCAAAACGCCGGCAGTCGATCCCCAGCTCGGTCAACTCGCGGTGCAGCTCGCCCTCCAGTGCGCGCTCCCAGGGGGTGTAGCCGCGGCTGAAATACACCGCATCGGCACCGGTACGCTCGATCAGTTCGCGCAGGATGTCGGCGCTGGCGCCACGGCGCAGCAGCAGCGTGCCGCCCCGCTCCGCGAGGCGTGTCTGCAGTGCGCGCAGGCTGTGGTGAAGCCACCAGCGGCTGGCGCCACCCGGGGCGAAATCCCCGGCGGCCGCCTCATCCAGGATGTAGAGTGGCAGAACCCTGCCGCGCTCGGCGGCCTTGTGCAGGCCGGGCAGGTCGCGCAGTCGCAGGTCGTGGCGGAACAGATAGAGTGTAAGTGCAGTCATGCGGCTAGTACGCGGGTCGGGGGCGTTCGGATGAGAGGCATCGGCGCTTGATCCACGGCGAAGGTGCTGCGTACTGTACAGAAAGTGGAGGAACAGTCTATGCACTTACTTCTGACGGGCGGCACCGGGTTTATCGGGCAGGCGCTGCGGGACAGCCTGCTGGCCGAGGGCCATCAGCTGACCATACTCACCCGCCAGCAGAACCTGGCTTCGAGCGATCGCTGTCGCTATGTCAACACGCTGGACACCCTGGTTCGCGAAGCCGCCGCCCTGGATGGCGTGATCAACCTGGCGGGGGCCTCCCTGGCGGAGGGGCGCTGGACCCGCTCGCGGCGGCAGGTCCTGTGGGACAGCCGGGTGGAGCTCACCCGGGACCTGGTCGCCGCCCTGCAGCAGTTGCCGGAGCCACCGCGGATCCTGCTGAGCGGCAGCGCCGTGGGCTACTACGGCCACCCGGAACAGAGTGAACTGGACGAGTCGAGCCCACCCGGCAGCGGTTTTGGCAGCGAGCTGTGCCAGGCCTGGGAGGCCGCTGCCCAGGAGGCAGCGGCGCTGGGAACCCGGGTCTGCCGCCTGCGCCTCGGGGTGGTGCTCGATCAGGGTGGCGGCGCGCTGTCGCAGATGGTCCTGCCTTTCCGCCTGGGTGTCGCCTCCTGGCCGGGTTCGGGGCACCAGGTCCTGAGCTGGGTGCACCGCAGCGATGTGGTGTCGGCGATGCAGTTCCTGCTGGCACATCCCGCCTGCGAGGGCGCCTTCAACCTCACCGCGCCGGCGCCTGTCAGTCAGCGGCAGTTGTGCGATGCCCTGCGCGAGCACTTCCGGACCTGGCTCACCCTGCCGGCTCCGGCGCCGGTATTGCGGCTGGCCCTGGGCGAGATGGCCGACGAGCTGTTGCTGGAAGGCGCCCATGTCATTCCCGCTGCCCTGGAGGACGCGGGTTTCGGGTTTGGCTTCCCGCAGATCCGAGACGCCCTCGCCGCCATCTACGGCGGCGGGGCGCCAGATTAGGAGGTAATCACCCAGTCCCGGGCGGTCTCCTGCAGCGCCGGATTGCGGGCGAGCTTGTCCAGGGCGGAGCGCTCCAGTTGCCGCACCCACTCGCGACTGACAGACAACTGCTCGGCGACCTCGGCCCGGGACAGCGGTCGCCCCCGGTGGAGTCCCCAGCGGGCAATCACCACCTGCCGCTCGGTGGGGTCGAGCTGCTCCAGCTCACGCAGCAGATGGCGGTGCAGAGAGCGCGTTGAGGCCTGTCCGTCCGGCTCGATGTCACCCTGATCGGTGAGCTGGTCGAGCAGGGTGTCGTCGTCATCCTCCCAGGCGGGCGCGTCCAGGGACACCGTGATATTGCGCAGCTGCTGGATGGCACGGACCTGCTTTGTCTCCATGCCGGCGGCTTCCGCCAGCAGGGCCTCGCCGGGCTCGTTGCCGGAGCCGGCGCGCAGGGCTTCCCGCTCGCGGTAGACACGGCCAATCTGGTCCCGCACGTGGCTGGGAAAGCGTATCAGCGCAGCGCCGTCCTGCTGGTAGCGGCGAATGGCCTGGGAGATCCAGTTGTAACTGTAGGTACTGAAGCGGTAGCCCTTGCGCGCCTCGAATTTTTCCGCGGCGCGGATCAGCCCCAGCGTTCCTTCCTGGATCAGGTCGCGATAGGCGATGCCCTTGCCCACCGACTTGCCGGCGATGGCGTAGACCAGGCGCAGATTGTGCAGTACCAGCGTGTCCCGGGCCTGGTTATAGCGCGACAGGGCCAGCTTCAACTGCTGGCGGGCCTCCCCCGACAGCTGGTAGCGGCTGTGTCCCACCTGCACGTCGGGCAGCCAGTCGGTCAGGGCGTCGGCGACGGCACAGCGTACGGCGGTGCCCTGGTGCCGCATGATCAGGTTGCCGATGCCGGCGGTCAGGCTGGCCGAGAAGGCCAGTTCCGCCAGCTGGTCAGCGCCACCGCGTTGCCCGGGCGTGGCCAGCGTTGCGCGCAGCAGCTCCCGGGCCGGGGCCAGGCGCGCCCCCGGCAGGTACTGTCCGGCCTCCCGCCGCAGCAGGAAGTGGTGCTCGCGGTTGCCGAAACCGGCGACTTCCAGCGCCTGGGTGCCGAGGGCGTCGAGGAAATCCGTCAGCCAGGCGCGGGCGCCCTCACTGTCCAGGAAGACATGCTGCAGGGCCTCCACGGCGCGCCATTTGCTGCCGTCGATCTCGCGCTCCTGCTCCGCACTCAGCAGGGCATAGCGGCGCGACTCGGCAAAGAGCTGCTCCAGTTCGCTTTCGTCTCCTTCCACTTTCCAGCTATCCACGACATCTCCCTCATGTCAGGCTTGCACCACCTTATACGGAACGCAGTGGCCGGTGGTGCTCTGAATCTGGTCATTGTCCAGCCAGAATCACGACAAGTCCTGGTCATTCAATCCGTTTCGAGGGGGGGCGCGTATATCTGCCAAACCCGCGATGAGGTCTACGTCATGACACAGTCAGTTGTTGAAACCCGCCCCCTCTATGGTATTGGTACGGTTGCCCGGCTCACCGGGCTGAAACCGGACACCCTTCGGGTCTGGGAGCGGCGCTACGGCCTGGGGGCTAGCCACAAGTCGGGCACCGGCCGCCGCCAGTACACCCAGGCGGATCTCGAGCACCTGCAGCTGGTTGCCGCCCTGGTCAGCAGCGGCTCGCGTATCGGCGAAATTGCCTCGGTCGAGCGCAAGACCCTGGAGATGTTGCTGCGTCAGCGCCGGGACGGGCGCGGTAGCGCGATCCCGCCAAGCAAGCCTCGGGTGGTCTTCGTCGGCAATCGCCTGTGTGAGTGGCTGGATGCCCACCAGGGCTGTGTGGCCGCCGTGGAGGCCCTGCTGCTGCGTGTCTCCTTGAGCGATATCGAAGAAACGCTGCTGGCGGAGGTCGAGCACGCCGACGCCCTGGTGGTGGAGTGCGCCAGTCTGGGCAATCGCCAGACCCGGGAGCTGAGTGAGCTGCAGGAGCGCCTGGGGGCGCACCGGGTGATTGTGGTCTACGAGTTTGCCAGCGAGCGCTGGCTGAAGACCCTGGAGGAGCAGTCGATCGTCAGTTGCACCTTTCCGCCGGAGTCATCCTTCATTGCCTTTGAGCTGGCCCGCCTGGGGGCGGAAAAGACGGCGCGGGTGGGGGACGGCAATCTCGGCGAGCTGATGACGGCAAAGCCCAGGCAGTTCAGCGAGCTGCAGTTGAGTGCCGCGCGCAAGCTCGACTCGGCCCTGGACTGCGAATGCCCCCGTCACATCGCCGATCTGATTCGCTCGCTCTCGCATTTCGAGGAGTACTCCGCCAGCTGCTCGGTGGAGAACTGGCACGATGCCGCGGTGCACGCCTGCATCTACGCCTATACCTGCCAGGCTCGCTGGTTGATGGAAAAAGCGCTCGAGGCGGTGCTGGAGAATCACGCGGAGGACTACGCGCGCCTGTGCGAGTCCGCGGCGGAACTCAGGGAGGAGATGGCCGGCGCTGCCTGAGCATGCCCTCGAGCAGGCCGCTGTCCCGGCTGGCCCAGGCCCACAACAGCACCGGCGCGACGGTGGGCATGATCAGCGTGAAAAACTGGAACAGCAGGGCGATGACCGCGGGGGGCGGCAGCGGCAACAGCGCCTCGGTGAACAGGGTGTCACCGAGGCCCAGCATCAGGTTTTTCAATCCCACCGCGAAGATCCCCAGGGCTATCAGTGCCCACAGGGCAAACAGGGCCGTGACGAAACGCGACAGGCTCTGGGGCACGCGCGCGGCGAAGTGCAAGGCCGCGTAGAAGGGAATGCAATAGGTGAGGGCACGGGTATTGATCGGGTAGCCCAGCTGGTATTCACCCCGGTCCAGTGGCACGACCTGCCCCGCAGCCTCGCCGAAGTTGGTCATCACCAGCAGTTCGTGGCCGCGAAACACCACCTCGTCGACAACCCCCGGCAGGCTCCAGGAGAGCAGTGCCTGGCCCAGCCAGAGCCCGGGGGCAGGTGTCAGGTTGCCCAGTGCATACCACAGCGCAAAGCAGGGGAGCATGAGCAGGATGACCAGGCCGACGAAGCGGTAGACACTCATGCCGCGACCTCCGCCGAGCTGTCGCGCCGGCGCTCCAGCACACGCAGGTAGACCAGGAACACGACCAGCACGTCGAGCATGATCAGCACCGGCCAGAGATAGAGGTGGGTCCAGTTGAACAGTTCCACGTCCCACTGGCCCAGGTAGAACAGGCTGATGATGCGGGCGATGTTCATTACCTGGATGGTGAGAAACCCGAGCAGGATGGCCATCACGCGCAATTTCCAGGGTGCGGGGAAGGCGATGACCGCGGCGATCAGGACGATCGCGGCCTCGACCCCGTTGCAGCCGGCCTCGATCGACACGGCGAAATTGTTGACGGTGTGGGCAATCACGCGACCGTAGGCGATCACATCGCCATCCAGCGGTGTGATCAGCGCGGCGCTGAGACTGGCGAGGGAGGCCGTGAAAGGCTGGATCACGGCGTTTTGCACCGGTGTCAGCATTTCCAGGGTGAACAGGCCGATAAGAATCGCCAGGAAGGTGAGCAGAAAGCGCATCATGGGAATGGTATCATCGCGTGGTGGAAAGCTCGGGCAAGCCTAACCCGTTCATGGGCAAATGCCAATTGTGGAGGACATATCGTGGGGCCAACAGCGCGCAAGGTGGGCATGGTACTGGCGACCGTCATGCTGGTCTTCAGTGCCTGGATGTACCTGCAGACGGGTGACTGGGTGGCCTTGATCTTCGTCGCCGGCAGTCTTGGCTACGGCGTGTTTTTCCTCTCCCGTTTTGCCCGCGGGGATCGCCCCTGAGCGGAGCATCCCGTTGGCAGCAGCCTGCCCGGTGTGCGCTGTCCAGAGAGCACGCTGTGGCATGCGTCGCGGGCCCTCAGGTCAGCGACTGGGCGAAAATGGCCAGAATGATGACCGGGCAGACGACCCGTACGTACCAGGGCCAGATTTTCCAGAACCAGCCCTGTTCGACCTCCGGATAACCCCGCCGCAGTTCCTGTAGCAGGTTGTCGCGATGCCACACCCAGCCGGCGAAAATGCAGAACATGAAGCCCAGCAGTGGCTGGCTGTAGCGGGTGGTGGCGGTGACCACCAGGCCGAATAGGCTGTCGAAGTTGAGCAGAATCAGCGCGCTGACCGCCGCGATAATCAGGCCGATGACCACCACCGCGGGCTTGCGGCCGACATTGTGCTGCTCGATGGTATAGGCGACGGGTACCTCGAGCATGGAGATCGAGGAGGTCAGCGCGGCGATGCTCATCAGGAAGAAGAACACCAGGGACACGACAATCCCCGCGATGCCCATGCTGTCGAACAGCGCCGGCAACACGGTGAAGATCAGGGTGTCCTCGGAAATCAGTGCGCCGCTGGCGGTGAAAATTTCCACGCCGTTGTGCAGGGCAACATACATCGCCGGCAGCACCAGGAAGCCGGCGGTGACCGCGATACAGATATCCACCAGGGTGACCAGGCCGCCGACCAGGGGCAGGTTCTCGCGATCGCTGATATAGGAGCCGTAGATCAGCATGGTGCCCACGCCGAGGGAGAGGGAGAAAAAGGCGGAGCCCAGGGCCTTGATGATCAGGCCCGGCTCCAGGGCGCGTTCGAAGTCCGGTAGTAGATAGACCCGCAGGCCCGCCATGGCGCCGTCCAGGGTCAGCACGTAGATCACCAGCAGCACCAGGCTGATCAGCAGCATCGGCATCAGCCGGCTGGACCAGCGCTCGATCCCTTCCTTGACCCCCTCCGAGATGATCCCCACCGTCAACGCCAGGAATACCAGCATGAACAGCAGGTTGCGGCCGAGACTGAAGTCCCGGAGCCAGGCGACCAGGGCGTCCAGCCCGGCGAGTTCAGCGATCGACGCCAGGGTATAGGCCAGCATCCAGCCGGCGATGATGCTGTAGAAACTCAGGATGAAACTCGCCACCACCAGGCCCACCAGGCCGGTGCCGACCCCGATGCGCTGCATCAGTCTGCCCGGTGAGATCAGCCGCAGGGCGTTGACCGCGTTGGCGTGGGCGTGGCGCCCGATGATCAGCTCGGCCATCAGCGCGGGGTAGGCCAGGGTGAAGGCCAGCAGCAGGTAGATCAGCAAAAAGGCCGCGCCGCCATTGCTCGCGGCCTGGGTCGGGAAACCCCAGATATTCCCGAGGCCGACGGCGCTGCCCGCCGCGGCCATGATGAATCCGAATCGTGAGCTGAACTCTCCGCGGGGTGCTGCCATGGGGGATGGTTTCCGGTCTTGTTTTGCGCGCCAGTGTAGCACGAAGCCTTCAGTCGCCGCGGTCCCCGGCAGGGTCCGGCAGACGGCAGTCGCGGTCGGCGAAACGGTCACCACTGCCCAGCCCGAACAAGCGCAGCAGCATGCGCGGCAGCAGCGAAACGATTTCCGTGGTCAGGTCCAGGGTGGTGGTGACCGGGGAAATCCAGGTGCGCGGGCTGGCCATGTCGCCCTTGAGGGTGATCTGCGAGGGAATCTCCAGGCGCCGCGAGCGCGAGCGGGGAGTCAGTGCGACATCCAGGGTGCGCTTGCCCAGGTCGAAACGTGCGCGACCGGTGGCCACCATCCGTGCCGAGGCGGCGTAGAGGTTGTCGCTGCTGGCGACCCCGTCACGGAACTGGAAGTCCGCCATGGTGCACTCGATCACGGTCGATTCCTCCATCGCCGCCCCCGAGTACAGCCAGGCCAGCAGGTCGGTGGCGAGCACATCGTAGGCCGCGCCCTCGATGGTGGCGTCCTCCAGGGCCAGGGACAGGCTGCCGTCGGCACTGGCCAGCAGGCTGTCGAGATCCAGCCCCTCGCCGCTGATGCCGGTGCGCAGGTGCAGGGTCCCGGTGATGTCGTTGTCAAAGCCGAGGTCGCGGGTGAGGCTGTTCAGCGGAATGCTCCGGGCGTCCCCGGCAACGCTCAGTCCGGGGGGGCTGACACTGATGTCGACGACCCCGCGCAGTTGTGCCAGGGCATCGTCGTAGCGGAAGTCGAATTCCTGCAGCAGGAAGTTGCCGTCGCGCCCGCTCAGCTGGATGCGGATATCGTCAAAGCGACTCTGTTCGCCCTCCAGGTGGCCGATGCGCGCGGTCAGTGTCACGGGATAGCGCGGCAGGCGGTCGAGCAGCGCCTGCAGGTTGCGCCGCTCGGCCTCGACCGCTTCCAGGCGTTGCGCCGGCCGGTAGCCCTCGTCGACATCCAGCTCGGCCTGCAGGCCCAGGTCCGCCAGGTGTACCGTCGGCGCGGTCAGTGCCAGGTCCAGTCCGCTCAGCTGCAGGTCCTGCAGCGTGGCGCGCAAGTCGATGCCCAGCGGTGTTGCGCCAAAGCGTGCGTCGCCGGTCAGGGCTATCGCCTGCGTATCCAGGTCGAGGCGCAGGTCACTGCTCAGGGGGGCCAGTCGCAGACCGCTCAGGGTCTGCAGAAATGCCCGGTCCTCGCTGGCGATGGCCGCCTCGATCTCGCCCTGCCACCCCCGGTTTTGCCAGGAGAGCGCACCGCTCAATTCCAGTGCCAGCGGCGAGTCAGGCGTGCTGCCGAGTTGTAGCGCACTGATCGCCAGGGCGTCGGGGCTCGCCTCGAGCGCAAACTCCCCGGAGAGACTGGATAAATTCAGTGGCAGGGTGAGCTGCGGTGCCAGCCAGGGCAGCAGTGCACCGCTGTCCAGTGTGGCCACCGCCACGTTCAGATTGGCCCGCGGCGCCTGCGGCAAGCCGCGGGCCTGCCCGCGGGCGCTCAGGGCCAGCCCCGGCCCCTGCAGCTGCAATTGCGTCGACGTCAACTCGAAGCGCTGCGCATCGGTCTGTTGCAGTGTTCCGCTCAGTTCCGCCGCCAGGGGATAGTCGGGCAGCTGGGGAAACTCGTCGCGCCACTGCCGCCCATCGGCCACGTTTACCTGCAGGTCTGCCCGAGTCTGTTGTGGCTGCCAGCCGGACGCGGCCGTCAGCTGCATTTGCAGCGCCTCCAGTTCGAGCCGGGAATCGCCCCGGCCCACCTGCGCGGTCCCGTCCTGCAGTCGCAGGGCGCTGCCCTCGCCCTTGGCTGTCACCGAGGCCTGCAGTTGCAGCTGGTTGGGGATGGGGTAGGGCAGCCCCAGTGGCGCCAGGGCGCGCTGCAGGTCGGGGCTGCTGGCGCCGATCCGGAGATCCAGTTCGGCCAGTGCGTCCGCCGCGGCGGGGCGTGTCAGGTCCACCTGTCCGATCTTGCCGTCGACCGTCAGCTGCAGGCGCTCCGGCGTGCCCAGCCGCCCGCGGATCTCCTCCAGCGCCAGCTGTCCGTCCCGCTCGCGCAGGCGTCCGGTCAGCTCCCAGGGGCCCGGGTCCAGGGGCAGCTCGCTCCCCAGCCAGGGTTGGAGGACGCCCAGGCTCGGTGCGTCCAGGTAGACGCGGAAGTCACTGTCGCGCGGCACCGTGACACTGGTCAGACTGCCCGGCCCGGAGCTGCCGTTGATCGACAGCCACAGCCCCTCGCTGCTGCTGGTCACCAGGGTCATCTGATCCACCGCGGGGGCGCCCAGGCGGCCCGAGAGGGCGATGCTGGCGCGGGCACTGCCCAGCGGGCTCAGATCGACACCGACCCAGGTCAACAGGAGATCCATGTTGGCGAGTTCGCCACTGGCAATCAGCGAGAGTGCGGGGTCTTCCCCGGTGGCACCGGCGAGGCTGCCGCTGGCCTCGAAGCGGTAGTCCGGCAGGTTGTCCAGGGCAAAACGGGCGTCGGTCAGGGCGAAACCCGCGGCATCCCCGCGCACGCGCCCCGCCAGGGTCAGCGAGCCCGCCAGTTCGGGTGCCGCCGGGAATGCCGAGAGGAAATCCGCCACGGAGGGGTAGCGGGCGTCGAGGCTCAAGTCGTAGGCAATGTCGTCGACCAGGGCCCGGAATTCGCCCTCGACACGGGCCCGGCTGCCATCGGGGCTGAGAAGCGCCGCCGCCACCGTCACGCTGGCCGCTTCGTCCTCGCGCTGGACCTCACCGAGTTCCAGGCTCAGGCTGAGGGCATGCTGGGGCAGGTTGGCTTGCCCCTGGGCAACAAAGCCGCCGCGGTCCCGGCGCTCACCCTGCAAGCCCAGGAAGGGAAGAATGTTGACGTCCTCGGCGTCGCTGATGATGTGCAGCTGGTCGACCGTAAAATGTCGCGGCAGCCAGCGCAGGTACTGCAGCCAGTCGCGCGGGCTGGGGTCGGCTGCCGCGTCTCGCGCGGACACGTAAATGATGGCACTGCCCAGGGACAGCTCGGTGTGCCGCAACTCGCCGTCCCAGAGATCGGCGAAACGGGTCTCGCCTTCGAAGTCGAGCACGGCCAGCAGAGGCGCGCCGCTGGCGCCCTGCTGGTGCAAATAGAGTTCATCGAAGCGCAGACGCCGCTCCCCGGGCATCAACTCGAGCCCGGACACTTCCAGGCGGTAGGGGCTGAGGTGCGTCACGCCCCACTGCAGCGCCTGGGTGAGGGCCGTGGGGGAGAGCCACAGGATGGCGACAGCCGCCAGTGGAAGCAGCAGCAGGAGAACAGCAAGCGTCAGCCAGAGTTTGCGCATGGGCGCAGTGTAACGCCGCTCGAAGGGCCCCGGTAGCATGGCGGGCGCCCTGCGAGGTGCCAGCGCAGAAGTGCTGGGACGCCACCCGGGTCGCTTACGGCTGTGCTATCATGCGCCGCCTCTCCGCCCGGGTGGTGAAATTGGTAGACACAGGAGACTTAAAATCTCCCGATCATTGCGATCGTGCCGGTTCGAGTCCGGCTCCGGGCACCAAAACACATCCCTTTGCTCCTGAACTGCCGGCGATACCCTGGCGGCTTGCCTGTGGTACCCTTCGAAGCATAAGGCGCCCCGTGGCGGAAATCGGTTGCGGGTGGTGCCTTTGTACTGCAACCAGTCAAAAAACAACAAATCAAACAACAGGGGGTTTCATCATGCGAATCAAAGGGGTGTTTGCCGTAGGCCTGGCATGCCTGGTCTCAATGCTTTCCAGTGGTGCTTTCGCGCAGCAAGCTACCTATCTACCGACCGGCGTGCAGCAGTCCGTGCCGATTTCGACAGTGACCGGCGGCGGCTGGACCGAGTGTTTCCGCGAGGGCTTTGATGGTGACGACATTTCGGCAGTCGCCGATGTGCTCGCCAACTGCCCCGGTGCCGATTTGATGATGGCCTGTTCACCCACCGGGTCGGATACGCTGACCTTGCTGGCCCAGGCGTCTCGCGCCGATGTCACCTTTGAAGCGGGTACCGGCGACGTCACCAATAACGCCAACGGCGTGGAGTGGTACTTCAGCGACGATTATAGCTGGGGTTTTGCGCCGGGGGGCGAGACCGTCAGTCGAAACAGTTGCGATGTTGCCAGCTCCCAGGGTGATTTGCGCATGTGCATTCACACGGGCGGGGGCTTTATAGAAAGCGGCTACCGCTGCGGGGACAACAACCTGAATGGTGACGCGAGCTGGGAGCGGATTCTCTTCGCTGCCAATGCGGCTCCGTCACAACCCGTACCGGCTCTGCCGTTCTGGGTTCTCGGCCTGCTGTGTGCCGGCCTTGCCGGGCTCGTTGGAAGTCGTCTCCGCCGCCGGGCCTAAGAACCGGCGGTCTCCAGCGTCAGAAAGCTGCGAGCCTGGTCTTTGCACCGGGCTCGCAGGATTTTCCCGCCATCAAGGGGCTCGGGTTTCGGTGAACCTGGCCAGCGTTTCCCGCACGAAGTTTTCCGCGGCGCTGCGGTCAAACGCCTCCGGTCCGTCCAAGCCCTCCGCATAGCTAAACATGACCTCAAACAGCCGCTGACCGTCGACCTCGGAACGCAAGGTCAACTGTTCATGCTCTGACAACAGCTGGGCCCAATGCTCGCGCACCAGCTGCCAGAAGGCGCCCGTGTGGGTCCAGTAGGTATCGCCGGCAGAGACATCGAAACCGCTCAGCAGCTCATAGCGCGCCAGGCCGGCTTCCCGCGCCAGGTAAGGCAGTTCGTCGCGAGGCTCGCCGTCCGCGCCCAGCACCAGTTTCAGGTTGTCTTCCTCCTGGACCCAGCCGCTGGGGGTGATGGTGTGGCGGTTGGTACCGGCGAGGACCTGGTAATCGTCGCGCACGCTGAATTCCCGCCGGGGCAGAGGGCGCCAGGTGGTCTCGCTCTCCCAGGCGGAGAAGCTGCCGGTGTGGACCCAGCGGCCGATAGACTCATAGCGCGGGGAGTCGTCTACCTGGAACACCGCCTGGGACCAGGTGCCATCGACCGCCTCTTCGCTGAATGCCCGCCGCTCCCAGGTGTGGTTGCCGACATAGGCGTTGATCACGCGATCCTCGTAGCGCCAGTCCTGCCGCCAGTGTTTCATCACCATTGGCTCGGAGACCGTGCCGTCTGGCTGGCGAAAGCGCATGACCATGATGTGCTGCAGGCTGATGAAGTCGGGGCGGTCTGCCACCACATAGATATGCTCGGTGCCCCAGGACTGGTAGGGGCGGGCGGGGCTGAAGTCCGGGGTGTAACCCACGGTCTCGAGGAAGTCGAAGCTGGCGCGATAGGTGCCGGCCATGGCCAGGATGGCCCGGCGGTCGCGCTCGCGCTTGTCCAGGCCGGCTTCCTGCAGGGACAGCCAGGCCTCACTGGGTGCGTCCGCCAGGGTCAGCTCTGCGCCCCGGGAGGTGCCGCCGCGGGGGCGCATGGCGTCATCTTCTGTAAAGGGCCAGGCGTAGGTGAACTGTTTCGCGGCCCGCTCTGTGTCGCTGGTGCTGTCGGCCGCTGGCTCAGTCAGAGAGGTGGCCAGCAGCGTGCCGCCCAGCAGGAGGGCGGTGGCACCGTGTGCCAGAGTGGCGATACCGCGATGTGCCAGCGGTCTGGCTGGTGTTAACTTCATGCGTGTCCTCCGTCGGCCAGGTGCGCGGGGTCGAGCAGGTTTTCCAGCTCCTCCCGGGACAGCTCGGTGGCCTCCTCGGCTACCTCGATGATGGGGCGGTTCTCGGCATAGGCCCGCTTGGCGATTTCCGCCGCCTGCTGGTAGCCGATGATCGGGTTGAGGGCGGTGACCAGGATCGGGTTGCGCGACAGGGGCCCCTGCAACTGCGCCTCGCGCACCTTGAAGGTGTCGATGGCGCGGTCCGCCAGCAGGCGGCTGGCATTGGCGAGCAGTTCGATGCTGTCGAGCAGGCGCTCGGCCATCAGTGGCAGCATCACGTTCAGCTCGAAGTTGCCCGACTGCCCGGCGATGCCCAGGGTGGCGTCATTGCCCATGACCTGGGCGCAGACCATGGCAACCGCCTCGGGAATCACCGGGTTGACCTTGCCGGGCATGATGGAGGAGCCGGGCTGCAGGGCCTCCAGCTCGATTTCCCCCAGGCCCGCGAGGGGGCCGGAGTTCATCCAGCGCAGGTCGTTGGCGATTTTCATCAGGGCCACCGCGGTGCCGCGCAGCTGGCCGGAGACCGCCACGGCGCTGTCCTGGGAACCGATGCGGGTGAAGAAGTTTTCCGCCGGTCGGAAAGCCAGGCCGCTGCGTTCGCTCAGGGCATGGCAGAAGGCGCTGGCGAAGCCCGGGTGGGCGTTGATGCCGGTGCCCACGGCGGTGCCCCCCTGGGCCAGCGTCTGCAGTTCCTGGCAGGCCTGCTCCAGACGCCCGCGACAATCCCTGACCTGGTCGGCCCAGGCCCCCAGCGTGTGGCTCATGCGCACCGGCATGGCATCCATCAGGTGGGTGCGGCCGGTTTTCACCTGGTCGTGGACCCGCTCGCCCTTCCGGCGCAGCGTGGCCTCGAGGTGGTCGAGGGCGGGCATGAGGTCCCGCTGGAGCGCCAGGGCGCCACTGACGTGCAGGGTGGTGGGAATCACGTCGTTGCTGCTCTGGCCGCGGTTGACATGGTCGTTGGGGTGGACCGCGGTCCCGGCTCGCCGGGAGGCGAGGGTGGCCAACACTTCGTTGGCATTCATGTTGGTGCTGGTGCCGGAGCCGGTCTGGAACACATCCACCGGGAAATGTTGCAGCAGATCCGGGTCCGCTTCCAGCTCGCGGGCGGCGGCTTCGATGGCCTGACCGAGGGGCGCGTCCAGCTCGCCGAGCTCGACATTGGCTGCGGCGGCCGCCGCCTTCACCTGCAACAGGGCGCGAATAAAGCTCGGGGGCATGCGCCGGCCGCTGATCGGGAAGTTGTTGACGGCGCGCTGGGTCTGGGCCGCGTAGAGAGCCTCTGCCGGCACCTCCAGTTCGCCCATGCTGTCGCGTTCTGTCCGGGTACTGGCCATGTCTTGCCTCCGCTGTCTGCCGCAAGAGTGTGCTCATAGGGTAGCCGCTTGCGCCCCCGGCGGGAAACCGGGGCGACAGCTGCTCGCCGGGGATGTCGTCAGGGCGGGCCGTCACTGCTATGCTCTGCGCCTTGTCCGACACTGCAACAGGAGCCCCTGTGGAACAAGCCCTTACCACCATGCTGGACATGCAGCACCGCATGAATACCCGCATTCACCCCGACTGGATCAGCCAGGATTTTGCCTGGTACCGGGCATTGTGGGTCGAGTGTGGCGAGTTGCTGGAGCACTACGGCTACAAGTGGTGGAAGGCCCAGGAGCCGGACCTGCAGCAGGTGCGGCTGGAAGTGGTGGATATCTGGCACTTCGGGCTGTCGGCGCTGTTTCGGCCCGGTCTCTCCACGGGCGCGATCGCCGAATCGGTGGCGGATGAGCTGGCGGGCTTTGCTCCGGCGGGGCTGGGGGTGCGCGAGGCCACCGAGGCCCTGGCACTGCACGCACTGCAGACCCGCGGCTTCTCGCCGGCGCGTTTCTGGGAGCTGCTGCACGCCGCGGACATGGACTTCGAGTCGCTGTACACCGCTTACGTGGGCAAGAACGTGCTCAACTTTTTCCGCCAGGACCACGGTTACAAGACGGGCACTTACCACAAGCAGTGGCAGGGCCGCGAGGACAACGAGCACCTGGTGGAGGTGGTCGCCGCGCTGGATACGGGTGCTACCGACTTTGCCGAGCAGGTCTACGCCGGTCTGGCTGCCCGCTACCCCGGCGCGGCCAGCGCCTGACACATGGCCGAGAGCGAGGAGTTTGTCTCCACCTCGGCCCTGGCCCGGCGCCTGGAGCTGCCGGTGCAGCAGCTGTTCGCCACCCTGCGCGACTACGAGTGGATCCGCCGCCACGGCGAGCAGTGGCTGCTCACTGCCAAGGGCGAGTTCATGGGTGGGCGCTACCAGAACAGTCGCCGCTTTGGCCGCTATATCGTCTGGCCGGCCCGGGTGGCCGAGCACCCCCTGCTGGCGGCGATCGAATCCAGCCAGCGGGTCACCGCCAGCCAGATGCGCCGTTACTTCCCGCAGCTGCAGCCGCGCCAGATCAACCGGGCGCTGGCGGAGCTCGGCCTGCAGGTGCATACCCTGCTGGGCTGGGAGCTGACCGATTTCGGCAAGCGCCTGGGCGGGCAGCAGGCGGAAAGCGAGAGTAGCGGCGCCTTCTACGTCAGCTGGCCCCACGAGCTGGTCGATCACCCGGTGATCCAGCGCGAACTGTCGCGGCTGGCGCCCCCCGCGCGCCCAATGCCGAGCCCGGTGGCGGGGGAGGATGACCTCTTCGCCGGTGTGCCCGAGACGTCGTCGGGCCAGAACTGCACGCTGGATGGGCACGTTCTGAACAGCGCCCTGCAGCGCCAGGTCTGTGACTGGCTCTACCTGGCGCAGCTGGCCCACGCCACCGGACGCGCGCTGCCGGTGGAGGAGAACCTGGTGGCGGATTTCTACCTGCCCCAGGGCAGCGTGTATATCGATTGCTGGGATGAGCACGCCAGCCCCGCGCGCATGGCGGAGCGCCTGCGCAACCAGGCGGCCTGCGAGGAGCTGGGCCTGCCCTACTTGTCGATCAAGGGCGAGGATGCCGAGCGCCTGGACGAAGTCTTGCTGCGCGCCCTGCTGGGCTTCGGCATCCGCTGCTGATCAGCGCCGCTGCAGCAGCACCCCGCACTCCATGTGATCGGTGTAGGGGAACTGGTCGAAGAGGGCGAAAGCCGCGATCCGGTGGCTTTCCGTCAGTCGCAGCAGGTTGCCCGCCAGAGTCTGCGGGTTGCAGGAGACATACAGGATGTTGTCGAAGCCCTGCACCATGGCCTCGGTCGCCGGGTCGAGCCCGGCCCGGGGCGGGTCCACGAAGACGGTGCGCAAGTCGTAGTCTCCCAGGGCCTGTGGCAGATCCGCCAAACGCCGGAAGGCGCGCTCGCCGCGGATTGCCTGGGTCACTTCCTCCGCTGCCAGGCGGATCAGCTGCACATTGCTGACGGCGTTCTGTGCCAGGTTGTGCTGGGCCGCGCGGACCGAGGTCTTGGCCAGCTCGGTGGCAATCACAGTGTCGAAATGCCGGGACAGGGGCAGGGTGAAGTTGCCGTTGCCGCAGTAGAGCTCGAGCAGGTCGCCGCCCAGGCCCCGGGCAGAGCGGCAGGCCCAGTGCAGCATCTCCCGGTTGACCGCGCCGTTGGGCTGAGTGAAACCCTGCTCCACCTGCTTCCAGTACCAGGTGCGCCCCTCCACCTCCAGGGATTCGGTGACATGGTCGCGGCCAATGACCCGCTTTTGCTTGCGGCTGCGGCCGACCAGGGCGATGCCGAGATCCGCGACCAGCTGCTCCGCCGCCTGCTGCCAGTCGTCCTCCAGGGGACGGTGGTAGACCAGGGTCACCAGGGCGTCGCCGCTGGTGGTGGTGAGGAATTCCACCTGGAACAGTTTGCGCCGCAGCAGGGGGCTGACCGTCAGTCGTTCCCGCAGGGGCGCCATCAGGGCCTGGACGCGCGGCCCGGCAATCGGGAAGTGATTGACCGGCACCGGGTCCCGGGGCGCGTCGGGGTGGAACATCACGTAGTCGAGCTGATCGCCCTGGTGCCAGACGCGGAATTCCGCGCGCAGGCGGAAGGCGTCCCGGGGCGAGGGGAAAACCTCCGCGGCGGGCGGTGAGAAGGGGGCCAGCAGGGCCTCGGTCTTCGCCACCTTGTCGGCGAGGAGGGTGTTGTAGTGCTCGGGCTGGAAGCGGCTCAGGGGCATGCCGGCAGCCTCCCGCGGTCGCGGCGGTCCCAGAGCGCGACAGCCTGTTCACGCGCCTGCTCTGGCGATTGTTCCGGGTGGAGCAGGAGCAGGGCCGCGGCGGTGGTGTCCAGCGTCGCCGCGAGACCCAGCGCATCTTCTTCTTCCCCGCGCCAGAGCCGGCGCAGGGGGGCCACCGAGGGCGTCACCTCGCGCTTGGCGGGCAGGCTGTCGGCGGGGCGCCGGGGCAGGGTGGTTTCCCCCGTCGCATCCTCGTGCAGCCAGGTCAGGCGGTTGTCGGCGTGGGGGCGGATCTCCGCCTCGCCGGCCTCGCCCTTGAAGACCATGGCATGGGGCTGGCCGAGGTGTTGGTCGGCTTCCCGGTGCAGGCGGGCGTAGGCCGGGTGAAAGACGCTCTGCAGGCTGTAGGGGGCCTGCAGCGGGTTGAGCATGCGGGTCAGGGTGTTGACGCAGGAGCGTAGTCCGAGCACGGGTTTGAGTCCCAGCAGATGATCCAGATCCGGGCAGAACTGGCCCAGGGAGAGGTAGCTGATACCCCCGTCGGTGAGTTGCGCGGCGACCGCCTGCCAGGTATCCGCGACGGGCAGGCCCAGGGCTCGCATCGCCTCGTCGGTGTACAGGCGCCCGGGGGTATGGGCGCTGCCGCCGTGCAGGAAGACCCGCTGACCCGACCCGGCGAGCAGCAGTGCCGCCAGCAGGTACCAGGGGTGCTCCCGGCGCTTGCCGGCGTAGCTCGGCCAGTCCAGGGTGGCACTGCCCAGGGGCCGCGCGGGCGCGAGCTGGGCCCGACAGGCCTCGACGAAGCCCGCCAGTTCGTCACCGGTCTCCTCCTTGACCCGCAGGAGCATGAGGAAGGCGCCCACCTGCAGCGGATCGGCGTCTCCCCGCAGCAGCATGGCAAAGGCCTCGCGGGCTTCCTCGCGGCTCAGGCCGCGGGTGCCGGTGCGGCCGCGCCCGAGAATGCGGACGTACTGGGCAAAGGGGTGCTCTGGGTTCACGGTCTCTCTACAGGCAGTTGTCGGGTTTGGGCAGGCCGGCGATCTTGCTGGCCAGGCGTGCCGGGGAACCGGGGAACAGGGACAGCAGGTAGATGCTCCTGCCTTTCTCGGGCCCCAGTTCCCGGGCGCAGAACTTTACCAGCGGGCGCATGTTGGGGGAACTGTCGAAGCGCGCGTAGTAATCGCGCACCAGGTGCAGGATTTCCCAGTGGGCATCGCTCAGGGTGATGTTCTCCTTCGCGGCCAGCTCGGCGGCCAGGGCCGGTGTCCATTGCCGGCGGTCGCGCAGGAAGCCGTCGCGGTCGAAGGCGGAGGCATCGAGCATCGGGCTTGCCCCTTAGTACCAGGCCAGCTGGCGCGGGTGCTCTTCGGTGAGGGCGACGAAGCCGTCCTCGTCGATCACCCTCGCTGCATTCGCCAGCCGCGACAGCACCCCCGCAGCCCGCGCCTCGGCCTCCAGCAGGCAGACCGGGCAGGGGAGATGCGCCAGGCGCCCGGCGGCGTCACTGTCGCCGAGGGCGTGGTAGACCCCGTCCCCCAGCAGCAGCAGGGCATCACCCGGGGCCAGTGCCTCGAGACAGGCTTCGCTCTGGCGATGCCCCGGGGGGCAGTTCAGTGTGTGCAGTGTCATCCTCAGAACCCCAGGACATGCGTGTGGGCTGCCAGCAGGTCGCGCTGGCCGGCGGCATCAACCAGTCGGGCATGCGCCGGGAGCCCCGCGGCCAGCAGGCCGTGACGGGCGGCGGCCTCGGCATCCACATGCACCTGCTCGATATCGTAGAGGGGCAGGCTGTCCAGCAGCTTGCCCAGGCTGCGCACGCCCAGGGCGCTGCCGTCCTGCTCCGGCAGCAGCTGCAGCACGCCATCGCCCTGCAACAGCAGGGTCACCGGCAGGTCGAAGACCGCCAGGGCCAGGGTGGTATCCAGCGCACTGCGCGCCAGGCTGTGTCCGGGCGGCTGCCTGCTGATCACCAGGGTAGCGGGGCGGGGGGCGCTCATCCGAAGGTCACCACCCGGTCGCTGGTCGCCAGGGCTTCCACCAGTTCACCCAGGCCGCCCAGGCGGAAGGCCGGGTGCACCGTGGCCTCACTATCCTCCCGCTGTGCCGCCGTGGCGTCCAGCAGTCCGCGCCGCTGTGCCGAGCTGACACAGAGAACCAGTTCGGTCGTGTCTCCGGCGAGTTCGACCCAGCCGGCGAGCAGGTCGGTTTCGTCACTGGGGGTGCTGGCCGCCGCGGTGCCGGTGCGGGTGCCCTCGTCGAGAAAGAACACCAATGGCAGTTGGTGACCGCGGGTCAGCAGCGCCCGGGCAAAGCGCAGGGCGGTGAGCCCGCTGCGGCTGGCGGTGGGCGAGGCGGTGATCAGCAGGGTGTAATTCACGGCTGTAGCGCTACAACGAAAAACCCCGGCCGGAGCCGGGGCTGGCGGAGGCGTTTGGACACGCGCTCAGTCTTCACCACCGAAGACGCCGAGCAGCTGCAACATGTGGATAAACAGGTTGTAGATGCTCAGGTAGAGGGAGACCGTGGCGCGGATGTAGTTGGTCTCGCCGCCGTGGATGATGCGGCTGGTGTCGAACAGGATCAGGCCCGACATGATCAGGATCACCGCGGCCGAGATGGTCAGGGAGAGCGCCGGAATCGCCAGGAAGATATTGGCGATGGAGGCGACGACCGCGACCAGCAGGCCGACAACCAGGAAGCCGCCCATGAAGGAGAAGTCCTTGCGGGTGGTCAGGGCGTAAGCGGAGAGGCCGAAGAACACGATGGCGGTGCCGCCCAGGGCCTGCATCACCAGCGAGGGGCCGTTGGGCAGTGCCAGGTAGTAGCTGAGCAAGGGCCCGATAGAGGCGCCCATGACGCCGGTAAAGGCGAAGATCGCCAGCAGGCCCTTGCTGGTATCGGCCATCTTGTGGACCACGAACAGCAGGCCGAAGCCGACCAGCATCAGCACCAGGGCGGCGCCCTGGCCCAGGCCCATGGCCATGGAGATCCCTGCAGTCATGGCACTGAACAACAGGGTCATACCCAGCAGCATGTAGGTGTTCTTCAGCACCTTGTTGGTGCTGACCACCGAATCCATGCCTGCGGTATTCAGGTTGTACAGGCTCTTGTCTTGCATGTTTACCACTCCTTGAGAATACACCCGTGGGTGCGGTTCATTCTTGGACCCATGATAACCATGAAAATTCCAAAAACCAACGGATTTACAAGACCCTACAATCGCTGGGGGATTGGCGTATGATAGGGGACTGTGCGTAGTCGGTCTAGGAGGGAATCTTGCGGCGATACCGGACACTGCCGCGGCTGCCAGCACTGGCGACCGGCCTGCGTGGCGCCCTGGCCGAGGGCTATGACCGCCGCGACCTGTGGCGGGATATTCTGGCCGGCCTGACGCTGGGCACCATCGCGGTGCCGCTTTCCATGGCCCTCGCGATCGCCGTCGGCGTGCCGCCCCAGCACGGTCTGTACACCGCTATCGTGGCGGGTGCGGTGATCGCCCTCGCGGGGGGTTCCCGTTTCAACGTCTCCGGCCCCACCGCCGCCTTTGTCGTCATCCTTTTGCCCATTGTTCAGCAACACGGCCTGGGAGGCCTGCTGCTGGCGACCTTGATGGCGGGGCTGATCCTGATCGCCATGGGGCTGGGCCGGCTGGGTCGCCTGATCAGCTTTGTCCCCTACCCGGTGGTGCTGGGTTTCACCACCGGCATCGCGGTGGTGATTGCCACCCTGCAGGTGCCGGACTTCCTGGGCCTGGTGGTACGCCACGGCAATGAATCCTTTCACCTGCATCTGCTGCACATCGCCGGCTCCCTCCACGCCCTGGATCCGGTGGCCTTCGGAGTCGGGCTGTTTACCCTGGCAGTGCTGATTCTCTGGCCCCGTCTCGGCACCGGCGTCCCGGCACCCCTGGTGGGGCTGGGCTCCGCCGCGGTGCTGGGGGCGCTGCTCAACCAGAGCGGCTGGCTGCCCGGCGAGGGAGTGGCGACGATCGCCTCCCGCTTTACCTGGTCGATGGGGGAGCTGTCGGGTTCGGGCATTCCTCCGGTGCTGCCCCATTTCGCCTGGCCCTGGGAGCTGCCGGGGGCGGACGGCGAGCCACTCGGCTTGAGTTTTGGTCTGGTTCAGGAGCTGCTCGGGCCGGCGATCGCCATCGCCATGCTCGGTGCGATTGAGTCGCTGCTGTGTGCCGTGGTCGCGGATGGGCTGACCCGCACGCGCCACGACCCCAATGCCGAGTTGATCGGGCAGGGCCTGGGTAATCTGCTGGCGCCGCTGTTCGGCGGGATCACCGCGACCGCGGCGATTGCCCGCACCGCGACCAATATCCGCAGCGGTGCGCGTTCCCCCATTGCCGCGGTGGTCCACGCCGGTGTGGTGCTGCTCACCGTGATCGGCCTGGCGGGGTTGCTCGGCCATGTGCCCATGGCCGCCCTGGCGGCCCTGCTGCTGGTGACCGCCTGGAACATGAGCGAAGTGCGTCACTTCGTGCACACGCTGCGTTCGGCGCCGGCGGGGGATGTGTCCATCCTGCTGGTATGTTTTGGGCTTACCGTCCTCTTCGACATGGTGCTTGCGGTCGGGGTGGGCATGGGCCTGGCAGCGGCGCTGTTCATTCGTCGCATGGCCTCGCTCAGCCACGGTCGCCGGGTCGATCCCCAGCGGGACAGCTTTGCCGCCGAGCTGCCGGCGGAGGTGGCCCTCTACGACATCAATGGGGCGCTGTTCTTCGGCGCCGCGGAGCGGGCACTCTCCTCACTCTGGCTGGTGGACAAGCGCTTGCGCGTGGTGATCCTGGACATGCGCGACGTGCCGAGCATTGACGTCACCGCGATGATCGCCCTGCAGTCGGTGGTCGAGGACCTGCAGCGCAACGGCGTGGGACTGATCATGGTCGGCCTGCCCGCGCGTATCATCACCAAGATGCGTCGCGCGGGCTTGCGCCGGGAAGCGGGGCGGCTCAGTCACTGCCGCAGCCTGGAACAGGCGGGGCGGCTGGTGCAGCGCTGGCTACCGGAGACGCAGGGCGAGGCCGATCGTCATCAGGCCGGTGATCCGACCTGAATCTCCACCTGGGCCTCGGAGGTGCCGACACCGTTTTCGAGAAGGTAGGTGAACTGGTAGAGGCCGGGTACGGTGGGGTTGACCAGGTCGAAGGAACCGTTTGCATAGACCGTCAGCGTGCCGCCGGCGAAGGGGCGACTGGCGCCGGCATCGACATCCACCGTGGCGCTGGCATCGCCACCACCCCAGGTGGTCAGGGTCGCCGCGGGGGTGCCCAGAGTGTCGTTGATCAGCAGGCCATTTCCCACGGGGACAGAAAGGGTGAGGCCAACCTCGGCCGTATAGGCGTTGCCCGCTCCGAGTGTTGCGGCGGTATCGTCCGCTGCAGCAGGCGTATCGCCGAAGGTCACGCCGATCTGACCGGTGTCATGCGTGCTGTCCCCCGCCTGCAAGTCGTAGTAGACCGTGATCGCGCCGCTTCCGGTGGTGCCGTTGGCAGTTGCAGTGAGCGCGCCTGCCGCGTCGAGTGTGATGTCCAGTGTGCCGCCGCCGGGGGCGGGAAACAGCCCCACCGTGACACCGTCGGCGGGAAAGGTGCCGACGTTGGCTGGCGAATCGCCGAAGGACACGGCCGCCAGTGGCGCGACGCCGAGATCATTGAGCAGAATGTTCGCCTGGCCGGTGCCACCGTTGGTGACTGAGACGGCATCATTCACGGCGGACACGACCGGGGGCGGCGTACAGGTATAGCTGGTGCGGCAAGTTTCACCGGTGGCCAACTGGAGTCCCGGCACACAGGCATTGGCCGGCTGGTTTGACACGCAGTAGGTCTCGGGTGGCGTGACCGCGAGAATTTCCAGTCTGATTCCGCTGGCGTTGCGGTAATCCTGGCTGCCCTCGGGGACCGCTACACTCCCGCCACTCGCTTGTGTCAGCTCAATAACAGGGTTCAAGGCGATGGCCCGCGTGACGTGGAGCCCACTGGTTGTTGCCAGGAGGGCGCCCGACAGGACGAGTAGGGCACCCGTACGATGGCGTGTGCCGGACTTGCCCAGTTTGCGTGCGCCAAGCAGAGCCAACAACAGACCGACAGGAAACAGTATCAGTGAGGGAAGCGGCACTGCCTGTAGGGCGGCCGGTGCGTACTCCAGCAGGCCGCTCGACTGCGCCCACGTGGGTAGCGCCGCCAGTGCGATGGATAATGACACGAGTGCTGCGGCGATCGAGCGTCGGTCCATGAGGGGCTTCCCTGTTTGCCGAGAGGATGCGGGCGATTCTGGATAAGGGCCGGGGCGCTGGCAAGCACAGCGCGCGCGTAATGTGCGCCAGATCTCGGGCCGGCTTATCGGACGCCTGAACCCCTGGCACGCAACCACACTACCAGCGTTTCCACACTGAAACCCCCAAGCAGTGCGAGAACCGCAAAGCGGTGATCGAGGGTGCCGGTCGCTTCCCCTAGAGCGCCCAGCGCGGCGATAACCATGACCCGTGAGAGGCTGGCCCAGGCCATCCCCCCGGTACGCTCCCGGGCGATCAGCATGCCGTGGAAGTAATTGCGCAAAATGATGATGCCCGGCATCAGGCTCATCAGCAGCAGGATGTCCATGGCGCGCCGCAGCACCTCACCCTGGATCCCCAGGCCATGACGCAACAGCCAGTCACCCAACGGTGAGAGGGCAACTGTCAGCATGACCAGGGTCAGGCCCAGGGCCACACGGCGCATAAAGCGGCGCTTGCCCGCGAGGTCATCCAGGCCAAAGCTGACGAAGAAGTGCCGGAATTGGTTCGCCGCCTGCTGGAACAGGAAAGCGAAATCGAAGCCGACGCGGAGGGCGGCGATGATGGCCACGCCCTCGGGCTGGCGCGCGACAAAGGCGTAGAGAATCGGCCGGCTGAGAGAGAACAGGGCCCCGGTGGTGGCCAGCGGCAGGAAAAAGCGCAACAGGCGTCGGGCCGAGGGGGGCAGCTCGGCGGTTTCCGGCAAGGGGTGATGGCGTCCGGCCTGGCGTCTCGAGAGCACTGCGTGGAGCAGGGTGGCCGCGGCCTGTGCGCTGACCAGCACCGAAATCGCCGAACCGCCGAGGGCGAAGCCCGTTACCAGCCAGCCTCCGAGGGCCACCAGGTAAATCGCATTCAGTGCCGTGACCTGGCCGGTCAGGCGGGCCTGGATCAGCAGGCCCACGTAGTACAGTCGCAATGCGTGCAGGAGCAGCACCGGCGCCAGCCACACCAGGTAGCGGCAGACGCGCTCCAGCATCTCCCCGTCCACGCCGAAGGCCAGTGATACCAGTGCCTGGCCGGGTGCTGTAGCGCCAATCCAGCCTATCCCCAGTGCCAGCAGGCTGGCGAGAAGGACGACAAAGCGCAGTGTCTGCCGGGCCGCGGCGCGGCTGCGGGCGAAGTGGGCGGAGAGGTGCTGGGTAAACTCGAGGCCGGTGCCAAACAGCGAAAACACCGCCTGGGCGATGGCGAAGATGGCCAGTTCGGTGACGGCGTCGGGGAAGCGCGCCAGTGAGGCGTTCTGGAACTGCACACCCAGCAGCGTGGCCGCACCGGTGAGCGCCAGGGGCCAATAGAAGGCCCAGTATTCCCGCTGGGTTCTTGCGGTCAACCAAAGTCTCCTTCGCGTGCTGAGACCCAGTGTACAGAAAAGACTGCCAGTTGGCGGGTTTGGGGTGCTGCGCGAGGGAAGCAATCCCGACTGTCTTCCGCAGTTTGCAAACCGCAGTCCTGCTTGCTAGCTTGAGCCTTGCCTGCCTGGCCAATTTTCGGGCAGTAATTAAAGGATGAGGAGTATCGGGATGACGTCATCTTACTGGTCAAAAGCGGTCCGTACTGTCCTCGGAGCCGTATTCCTGGTGGGCCTGGTTTCCGCCTGCAACACCATCGAGGGAGCAGGTGAAGATATCGAACAGGCTGGCGATGAAATCGAAGAAGCCACCAGCAACTGAGCTACTGTACCCGTTGGTAGGTTCATCGCACAGGTTTCCGGTATGGTTTGCCAGCCACGCGAATTGAATCGTGGACTCCCTACTGCCTGAAGTGGATGTCGGTCTGATACTGCTCCACCTCCGTCAAATCGGTATCGCTTTCATTCTCTCGCTGCCGGTCGCCATCAATCGGGAGTACCGCGACCAGGCTGCCGGACTGCGAACCTTCCCCCTGGTCGCCATCGCCTGTTGTGCTTTCATGCTGGTGGGCATGGACGTCTACGAGGGATCAGACGCAGAAGCCCGCGTCATGTACGGCATCATTACCGGGATGGGTTTTATCGGCGGGGGCTCCATCGTCAAGCGGTCGGGCCAGGCGGACGGCACTGCGACGGCCGCCGGCCTGTGGTTGACCGGAGCCCTGGGCATTTCCGTGGCCTACAACCGCTACGAGGTCGCCATCGTTTTGTCCTTGATCGGCTTCCTGATCTTTCAGTTTTCCGAACAATTCAAGACCACCGCTCGATAACTGTGCAGCCTTCAAGGCAGTCCGGTTTGGACCGGGGCTCAAAGAGGGGTTGATGGGGTTCCATGACTGCCTGAAACGAAAAAACCCCAGGCATCTCGGGTGCCTGGGGTTTTCAAAGTGGCGGTGGGCCAGGGATTCGAACCCCGGGAGGGTTGCCCCTCAACGGTTTTCAAGACCGCCGCTTTCGACCACTCAGCCAGCCCACCGTATTCAATTGTGATTCCCCGGCGTGCCGGGGAAGCGCGTGATTATACAGAGCCTTCGGCGGGGCACAAGGGGCGCGACACAGGATATGTCGGCCCCCGGTGTCTGCCAGGCATCAGCTCTCGGCGCTGGCCGGGGAGGCGGGCAGCGGACCGCGGGGGTCGTTGCTCGCCCGCGGGACCACGCGGCCGCTGTGGCTGGCCGGCGGTGCCTGCTCTTCGCGGAAAAGCACCGGATGACCGGTGGTGATCTCCACCTTGCCGATCTGCCGCGGGGCCACCCGCGGATCGTTGCTGGCGCGACCTGTCGCGGACGGGGCGCGGCCCGGCTTGCTCTCGCGAGCAGCTGCCGGTGCAGGGGCGGCAGGCGGCACGCTTGCCGCCGGGGCTTCCGGCTGTTGCTCTGCGGTTTCCGCCACCGCCGCTTTCGCCTCGGCAGGTGCCTCCGGCGCGGTTTGGGCGACCTCGGGCTCTGCCACCTCTACCACCTCCTGCTTTGCCGACTGCTCCGCTGCCGGCTTCTCGACGGCCACTTCCTCGGCTGCTGCCTCGGGCGGCGTTTCGCCACTTGCCTCTTCTACCGCAGGGGCGGGGGCGGGTTCCGGCGCCGCAGGGGGGGCGGCTTTTTCACCTTCACCGGCAGATGCGGGTGCCGCAAAGGCCTGCTCTTCGCGGCGTGCGCTCTGGTGATGAACCTCTTCGGCGGTGGCAGCCACTTCCGCTTCGGAGCGCTTGCTCGCCGCGGCTTCGGCTTCCTGGGCCGCCAGGATATGCACCGGGGTCACCGCCGCGGCGGGGATGTGCCCGTCCTCGAAGTCCAGGCTGTTGTCGTCAGCGGACTCGTCCGGGCCCTTGGCCTGGGTGGGGCGCTGGCGCGGTGCCTGTTCGCGGGGGCTTTCTGCCGCGGCAGGCTTTGCCTCGGGGCTCGCCTGCTCGCTGGCAGCGGCGCTGCTGTCACTGGCATCATCGCTGCTGGCACTTTCAGCCTCGGGGCGCGGGCGACGGCGACGCCGCGGCTCGGCGCGCTTCATGTCGCTGGGCCGCTTGCGCGGGCGCTCCCGGGTTTCCTCGGAGGCGTCCTGGCTGCTGTCATCCACGGCGCTGCTGTCGGCACTGCTGTCAGCGCTGTTATCGCTACTGCTGTCGGCACTGCTGCGAGCCTCGGCATTCTGGCTCGGGCGGCGCCGGCGTCCGCCGCGACGGCGCCGCGACTTGCTGGGCGCCTGCTCGTTGCCCTGGGCTTCATCGCTGCTGTCGTCGCCGCGTGCCTGGGGTTTGTCGGCGTCCCTTGTGCTGTCCTTGGCTGCGCTTGTCGCGTCGCTGCTTGGGCGCGGGGCGCTGTCGCGATTTTCCTGGGAACGGCCCTCCTGGGAACGGCCCTCCTGGGTGCGGCTGCCCTGGCTGCGATTGCTCTGGCCCCCGCTGCGGCGACGGCCGCCGCGGCTGCGCCGGTTGTTGTTGCTGCGCTCGCCGTCAGCACTCCCCGAACGGGCGCTGCTGCGGGACTTGCCGCTGGTTTCCGTTTCCGCCTGGGCCGGTGTGGCTTCGGCTTCCGCTTTGGCGCTATCCGCGGCGGGGTCGCCAAACAGTACCGCCATCAGACGGCCGACCAGTCCCGGCTTGGCTGCCGCACTGGGGGCCGCGGGCATCGGCGCCGCCTGCCGTGAGGGCGGGCGCTTGTCGGTTTTCGGCTCGGCGGCCGATTCGGCCGCGGCGGGCGCTGCCTCGTCGCGCTGGTTTGCAGGTGCCGGCGCAGAGGGCGTCACGCCCTGGACCGCGGGCTGGGGTGCCGGCGGGCGGGCGGCGTGGGCATCGCTGACCACATCGGCCTCGGGCACGGCCACTTCGATCTTGTAGCTGACCTGGCGGTCCTCGGGAACCTCGTCATCGCGCAGACGCTGCACTTCGAAGTGGGGCGTTTCCAGGTTCGGGTTGGGGATGACCAGGATGCGTGTGCGGCTGACCTGCTCGATCTCCGAGAGGGCGCTGCGCTTTTCATTGAGCAGATAGGCGGCGACATCCACCGGCACGATGGCGCGTACTTCGGCGCTGCGGTCCTTGATCGCTTCCTCTTCCATCAGGCGCAGGATGGACAGGGCCAGGGACTTGGTGTCGCGGATGGTGCCCTGCCCGGTGCAGCGGGGGCAGACGATGTTGCTGGTCTCGCCCAGGGAGGGGCGCAGGCGCTGGCGGGACATTTCCAGCAGGCCGAAGCGGGAGATGCGGCCGACCTGGACCCGGGCGCGGTCGATCTCCAGGGCCTCGCGCATGCGATTCTCCACCTGGCGCTGGTTGCGCGAGGCGAGCATGTCGATGAAGTCGATGACCACCAGGCCGCCCATGTCGCGCAGGCGCAGCTGGCGGGCAATCTCGTCGGCGGCCTCGAGATTGGTCTGCAGGGCGGTTTCCTCGATGTCCGTGCCCTTGGTGGCGCGGGCCGAGTTGATGTCGATGGACACCAGGGCCTCGGTGGGATCGATCACGATCGAGCCGCCGGAGGGCAGGCGCACTTCGCGCTGGAAGGCGGTTTCGATCTGGCTCTCGATCTGGAAACGGTTGAACAGGGGGATGGAGTCTTCGTAGCGGCGGATGCGGTTCTTGTAGCGGGGCATCACCATGCTGACGAAATCCAGGGCCTGGCGATAGGCGTCCTCGGAGTCGATCATTACCTGGTCGACGTCGTCCCGCAGGTAGTCGCGCACGGCGCGGATGATGACATTGCTCTCCTGGTAGAGGAGGGCGGGGGCCTTGAGGTCGTCGCTGGCCTTGGTGATGGATTCCCACAACTGCAGCAGATAGTTCAGGTCCCACTGCAGCTCTTCGGCACTGCGGCCGACCCCGGCGGTGCGGATGATCACGCCCATGCCGTCGGGGATTTCCAAAGCGTTGAGGGCCTCGCGCAGCTCGCTGCGGTCGTCGCCTTCGATGCGTCGGGAGATGCCACCGGCACGCGGGTTGTTGGGCATCAGGACCATGTAGCGGCCCGCCAGGCTGATAAAGGAGGTGAGTGCTGCACCCTTGTTGCCGCGCTCTTCCTTGTCCACCTGGACGATGATCTCGGTGCCTTCCTTGACCACCTCCTTGATCTTCATCCGGCCTTCGCCGCCACTCGGGTCGCGGTGGAAGTATTCCCGGGCAATCTCCTTCAGGGGCAGGAAGCCGTGGCGCTCGGCGCCGAAGTCCACGAAAGCCGCCTCGAGACTGGGCTCCACGCGGGTGATCTTGCCTTTGTAGATGTTGGATTTTTTCTGCAGACGGGTGCGGTTTTCGATATCCAGATCGTAGAGTCGCTGTCCGTCGACGAGGGCAACGCGCAGCTCTTCGGGCTGGGTTGCATTGATGAGCATTTTCTTCATGAGTAGGCCATATACCTGTTGCGCACAGGCCTGGCCGGGAGGGAATCAGCTGTCAGCGCCGGCCTTGGGCCAGGCGGCATCTCGGGTCGGTTCGTCCCGGTACCTGGGCGACCACGCGGGTCGACAGTACCGTCCGTACCACTCTGAGCAATCAGGTGTGCGTGTCTGTGCAACGCCTGTCGGGGCGCTGCTGGCAGCGACGACGCAACGCGCTGGCGCGATACGTCGGCTTCTGATAGTGTCGCGTCACCTGATGACCGCGACCGTGCTGCCCAAAGCCTTGTCTGATTCTGGTTCCCGGCAGTGTCACTGCGCGGTTCATCCGTATCATCGCGCGCTGGGCGGGGCGGCTCGATAGTGCGCGCCCGGCAAGCTGCAGCCATGACATCCGTTTTGTGTGTTCTGACGCGTGCCCGTTCCCCCTGGAGCGCTGCGGTTGCGTCGGCAGGCCCTGCTGTCAGAGGGGGCGTCCGCCGGGGGCTTTTCGAGCCAAACCGCGGCGACACGCCCCGGACTATATCAGCAAAAGCTAAGTGCTTCAATTGTCAAGATTTTACGGGAGAGCATGAAACGTCACGCCAAGTCCCCCGCCGGGCGCTCTGAGCCCAGGCAACGCAAGGCCCGCTCGTCCGGTGCCGGCCACCCGTCTGCGGCGCCCCGCGGCGCCGAGCCCGGCGGGGAGGCCGCCTCCGTTCGCCAGCTCACCGTGGGCGAGGATGCGGACGGGCAGCGCCTGGACAATTACCTGGTGAAGATCCTCAAGGGCGTACCGCGCACCCGTATCTACCGGGGCCTGCGCAAGGGCGAATTCCGGGTCAACCGCGGTCGGGTGAAGGCCGACTACCGCCTGGCGGCGGGGGACCTGTTGCGCATCCCCCCCTTGCACCAGCCACCACCGGGGGCGCCCCCGGTGGTCTCCGACGCCCGCGCGGAGCAGTTGCGCGCGCGCATCGTCTACGAGGATGCCGGGCTGCTGGTGGTGAACAAGCCCTCCGGTCTGGCGGTGCACGGCGGCAGTGGGCTCAACTACGGCTTGATCGAGTGCCTGCGTCAGCTGCGCCCGGAGGACCGCTATCTGGAACTGGTGCACCGCCTGGACCGGGATACCTCGGGCCTGATCCTGGTGGCGCGCAAGCCTGCGGTGCTGCGCGAATTGCACCGCCTGCTGCGCGGCGAGGGGGTGGAAAAGCGCTACCTGGCCCTGGTCCCTGGCCGCTGGCCCCGGGGGCTGCGCCAGGTCGAGGCGCCACTGGAGAAAAACCACCTGCAGTCCGGCGAGCGCATGGTTCGGGTTTCCCGGGAGGGCAAGCCCTCCTTGACCCGCTTCGCGGTGGTGGAAACTTTTGCCGAGGCCACCCTGGTGGAGGCGCAGCCGGTAACCGGGCGCACCCACCAGATCCGCGTGCACGCCCGGCACGCCGGGTTCCCGCTGCTGGGCGACGAAAAGTACCAGGACGAGCGGGGCGAGGCCCTGGCGCGCAGCCTGGGGCTGCGGCGCCTGTTCTTGCATGCCGCCAGTCTGCGTTTCTCGCTGCCGGAAGTGGGCCGGATTGCCCTGCAGGCGCCCCTGGATGATGATCTCGAGCAAATTCTCGAAAAGCTTCGCAAGTAATTAATTATGTTGGTTATATTTGATTGGGACGGGACCCTTTGCGACTCCCTGGGGCAGATTGTCGCGGCGATGCAGGCTGCGGCCCGGGAGTGTGCGCTGCCGATACCTTCGGAGGCCGCCGTCCGGCATATCGTCGGGCTGGGACTGCCCCAGGCCGTGGCGGTGCTCTACCCGGAACACGGTGAGCGGGACCGGGAGGCGCTGGCGGCGGCCTACTCGGCCTGCTACGTGGCGGCAGATCCCGGTCCGGCGCGACTCTACGCGGGCGCGCTGGAGCTGCTCGAGGCCCTGCGCGGGAGCGGCTGCGAGCTGGCCATTGCCACTGGCAAGACGCGCCGCGGACTCGACCGGGTGCTGGCGGGGCTGGGCATGCAGGGCTATTTCGAGAGCACCCGCTGTGCCGATGAAACCGCCTCCAAGCCGGATCCGCGGATGCTTTCGGAAATTCTTCGCGAGCGGCGCCGGCCCCGGGAGCAGGCGCTGATGGTGGGCGATTCGATCTACGACCTGGACATGGCGCGCCGCCTGGGCATGGCTTCCGTGGGTATCAGCCACGGGGTGCACGACCACGCGGCTCTCGGGGCCCACCACCCGGTGGCGATTGTCGATCGGTTGTCCGAGCTGGAAGCGGTGGTGGCGGGGCTGGCTCAGTCGAGAACCGCGTGACCGGCCTCCTGTAGCAGGGCGCACAGGGCGATCAGGGGCAGGCCCTCGAGGCTGGTGGGGTCGTCGCCTTCCAGGCGCTGGAACAGGGCGCTGCCCAGGCCCTCGCACTTGAAGCTGCCGGCGCAGTCCCAGGGGGCCTCCCGGGCCAGGTAGCGCTCGATTTCGCCGTCGTTCAGCGTGCGGAAGTGCACCCGGAAGGGCACCACCACCGCCCGGTCAAAGGCCGGCGCGCGGCGGGCCAGGGCCAGGCCGGTGTGGAATGCCACGCTGCGGCCGCTACTGGCCCGCAGTTGCTCCCGGGCGCGCGGGTAGGCGCCGGGCTTGCCCAGCAGCTGGCCGTCGAGGCAGGCCACCTGGTCGCTGCCAATGACCAGGGCCTCCGGGAAACGGTCTGCGACCACGCGGGCCTTGGCCCGGGCCAGGCGCAGGGCGAGTTGCTCTGCCGACTCCCCCGGCAGGGGGCTCTCGTCGACCTCCGGGGCCACGCAGCGGAAGGGCAGCTGCAGGCGCTCCAGCAGGGCGCGCCGATAGGGGGAGGTGGAGGCGAGAATGAGCGTTTCGGGCACGGATTTTCCTGTTTTGTGAAGGATTTCCTGAACTGGTTGTATTCTATCGTTTTTTTTGACAAAGCGTGAAAGCGCGCCTATGATGCGCGCCCATGTTGAATGCACCCCTTCCCGGCACGCTGGATGTGCGCAAGGCCGCGTCGCGCGGCGTGACGGTTCAGGGCAGCCTGCAGCCGCGCGACCTGCCGCGGTTTCGCGAGCTGCTGGCGGGCGACGACGGAGAGATCCAGGCCAGTCTCGATTTATCCCGGGACGAGGAGGGTCGCTTCGTGCTGCACATTGTCATCGAGGCCCGGGTCTCGGTGATCTGTCAGCGTTGCCTGCGGCCGATGCCGCTGTCGCTCCGCAGTGACAGCGAGCTGGCGGTGGTCTGGACCGACGAGCAGGCGCGACACCTGCCGTCGCATCTGGACCCGCTGGTCCAGGGGGAAGAGGAGTGCGACCTGCGGGCGCTGGTGACGGAGGAGCTGATTCTGGCCCTGCCGCCCTTCAGCTACCACGAGCAGGCGGATTGCAACACGCTGCTGGCCGAGTATGCAGCGCCCACGGAGGCGGAGAAGGAAGCCGACGACGGGGCGGAAAAGCGGCCCAACCCTTTTGACATACTGGCGCAATTAAAGCGCGGCGATACACATCAGGAGTAACCCATGGCAGTTCAACAGGACAAGAAATCCCGGTCGCGCCGCGGCATGCGCCGTTCCCACGACGCCCTGACCGGCCCGACCCTCAGCGTCGACCAGACCAGCGGCGAGACCCATCGCCGTCACCACGTCTCCGCCGACGGTTTCTACCGCGGCAAGAAAGTCGTCAGCACCGGTAGCGACGACTGAGACCGCCCGGCGCGCGAGAGCACGCCAGGCAGGTGATTTGATACCATGCGCAACGGGAGCTTCGGCTCCCGTTCGTGTATCTGCAAGCTCCGGAGACTGATATTTTGACCACGCATTCTTCCAGTGCCTTTGTTTTCCCCGGGCAGGGTTCCCAGAAAGTCGGCATGCTGGCCGCCGCCGCGGAGGCCAGTCCGGTTGTCATCGAGACCTTTCGCGAAGCCAGCGACGCCCTCGGCTACGACGTCTGGGATCTGGTCCAGAACGGCCAGCAGGAGGCGCTCAACCTCACCGAAACCACTCAACCGGTGCTGCTCACAGCGAGTGTCGCCCTGTGGCGCGCCTGGGTGGCCGCGGGCGGCCCGACTCCCGCGATCATGGCGGGCCACAGCCTGGGGGAATTCACCGCCCTGGTCTGTGCCGGCGCGCTGGACTTCGGCGACGCCGCCAGGCTGGTGCGCCAGCGCGGTGCCTTCATGCAGACGGCGGTACCCGTGGGCGAGGGCGCGATGGCGGCGGTGATCGGTCTGGATGACGAGCAGATCAACACGCTCTGCGCCGAGGTGCGGGATGCCGGCCGCGGTGAAGTCGCGGCGGTCAATTTCAACTCCCCGGGCCAGGTGGTGATCGCCGGTCACGCCGCCGCGGTCGAGGCGGCGGGCGAAGCCCTCAAGGCCGCCGGTGCCAAGCGCATCATGCCGCTGCCGGTCAGCGCGCCTTTCCATACCGTTCTGATGAAGCCCGCCGGCGAACAGCTGGAGCAGGTGCTGGCGGATGTGCGCATCGCGACCCCGCTGGTCCCGGTGGTGCACAACGTGCATGCGCAGACCGAGGCGGACCCCGAGCGTATCCGCGCGCTGCTGGTGGAACAGATCTACAGCCCGGTGCAGTGGACCCGCTGTGTGCAGACGATGGTAGACAGCGGCGTGCGCCAGGTGGTGGAATGCGGCCCGGGCAAGGTCCTCAGCGGTCTGAACCGGCGCATCGACAAGTCGCTGGAAAGTTTCAGTCTGGAGGAGCCCGAGGCGCTGCAGCAGGCACTCGCCGCACTGGGCGGCCAGGAAGGAGTCAAGGAATGAGTCAAGCGGACAAGGTTGCACTGGTCACCGGCGCTACCCGGGGCATCGGTCGGGCCATCGCGGAAGCCCTGGCGGAGGCCGGGTTTACCGTGGTGGGTACGGCCACCACCGCGAGTGGCGCGGAAACCATCACCGAGTACCTGAAGGCGGGCAACTGGCCGGGTGCCGGGCTGACCCTCGATGTCGCGGATGCCGCGGCAGTGGACGAGACCATCAAGGGGATTGCCGAGCGCTTTGGCGCCCCGCTGGTACTGATCAACAACGCGGGCATCACCCGCGACAACATTCTCATGCGCATGAAGCCCGACGAATGGCAGGCGGTACTGGATACCAACCTGTCTTCCCTCTATCGTGTGTCCAAGGCCTGCCTGCGGGGCATGACCAAGGCGCGCTGGGGGCGTATCGTCAACATCACCTCGGTGGTCGGGGCGATGGGCAACATCGGGCAGAGCAACTACGCGGCCTCCAAGGCCGGCGCCGAGGGTTTCTCCCGGGCGCTGGCCCGCGAGCTGGGCTCGCGCTCGGTTACCGTGAACTGCGTGGCGCCCGGGTTTATCGACACCGACATGACCCGCGACCTGCCGGAGGCACAGCGGGAGAGCTTGCTGTCCCAGATACCCCTGGGGCGCTTGGGTGAGGCTCGGGAGATCGCCGCCCTGGTGGCGTTCCTGTGCAGCGAACAGGCCGGGTATATCACCGGCGAGACCATTCACGTCAACGGTGGCATGAATATGGCATGACCCGGTAAGCGGCCGCGGGCAAAAAAAGTTATTACTCGGTCCCAAAACCGAGTAAAATGCGCGCTCGGGCCGGGTGACCAGGTTTGAAAAAAGCACTGAAATATCAGGAGTGACCAACAAGATGAGCAGCATCGAAGAACGCGTTAAGAAGATCGTCGCAGAGCAGCTTGGCGTGAAGGAAGAAGAAGTCTCCACGGAAGCCTCTTTTGTCGAGGACCTCGGCGCAGACTCCCTGGATACGGTTGAGCTGGTGATGGCCCTGGAGGAGGAATTCGAAACCGAAATCCCCGATGAGGAAGCCGAGAAAATCACCACCGTGAAACTGGCGATCGATTACATCAAAGATAACCTCGCCTGAGTTCATCCTGCTCATAAGCAGTACCCGGAAAGCCGTTTCATACTAGTCTGGAGCGGCTTTTCTTTTTTGGGGCCACCCCGAATCTGGTTTGCAAGGAGTACGCGCCGTGAAAGGCAGACGCGTTGTAGTCACGGGCCTGGGCATGGTGACGCCGGTAGGGCTCACCGTGGCGGAAACCTGGGAAAACATTCTCGCCGGCAAGAGTGGTGCGGCAGCCATCGAGGCCTTCGATGTTTCCGCCTACAGCACCCGCTTCAGTGCCAGTGTGCGCAATTTCGATATCGAGCCCTATTTCAGTGCCAAGGACGCCCGCAAGATGGACGTCTTTGTGCAGTACGGCATGGCCGCCGGGATCCAGGCGATGCAGGATGCCGGGCTGGAAATCAGCGAGGAGATGGCGCCCCGCGCCGGCGCCGCGATTGGTTCCGGCATCGGCGGCATCGGGCAGATCGAGAAAAACAGCGAAATCGTGGCCAATTCGGGTCCGCGCAAGATTTCTCCCTTTTTCGTGCCGGGCTCGATCATCAACATGATCGCCGGCAATCTCTCCATGCGCTACAACCTGCAGGGTCCCAACCTCGCCATCGTCACCGCCTGTACCAGTGGTACCCACAATATCGGCCTGGGTGCGCGGCTGATCGCCCAGGGCGACGCCGATATCATGCTGGTGGGCGGTGCGGAGATGGCCACCACCCCGGTGGGCCTGGGCGGTTTTGCCGCGGCCCGCGCCCTGTCCACCCGCAACGATGACCCCGAGGCCGCCTCGCGGCCCTGGGACCGCGACCGCGACGGTTTCGTCCTCGGTGACGGCGCCGGTGTCATGGTGCTGGAGGAATACGAGGCGGCCCGCGCCCGCGGCGCCAGGATTTATGCCGAGCTCACCGGTTTTGGCATGAGTGGCGACGCCTACCACATGACCCTGCCGCCAGAGGACGGCCGCGGCGCCGCGGCAGCCATGCGCAACGCCCTGCTGGACGCCGCCATGGATCCGGCGGCGGTGGACTACATCAACGCCCACGGCACCTCGACCAATGCGGGTGACGTGGCCGAGAGCCGCGCCATCGAGTCGGTACTGGGCAGTGCCGCCGGCAATGTCGCGGTCAGCTCCACCAAGTCGATGATCGGTCACCTGCTGGGGGCCGCCGGGGCGGTGGAGGCGATCTTCTCCGTGCTTGCCTTGCGCGACCAGGTGGCGCCGCCGACCATCAACCTGGACAACCCCGACGAGGGCTGCACGCTCAACTATGTTCCCCACACCGCCCAGGAGCGCCGGATTCGCCACGCGCTGTCCAACTCCTTCGGCTTCGGTGGCACCAATGGGTCGCTGCTGTTCAGCCAGCTGGATTGAGGCCGGGGAGGGCGCGGGTGCCGGAAACCGCCTACTGGGTTGACGGCGAGCGGGCGGCGGCACTGCCGCTGCCCGACCGCGGCCTGTTCTATGGCGACGGGCTGTTCGAGACCCTGCTGGTGGCCTCCGGTCGCCCCCTGCTCCAGGGGCTGCACTGGCAGCGCCTGCGGCGGGGTATGGCTCGCCTGGGCTTTCCCGAGCACAGCCTGCCTGCCCTGGAGGCCCAGTTGCTGGCCGCCTGTGAGGGCAGTGCCTCGGAGGGCTGGCACCGCCTGCGCCTCACCGTGACGCGCGGTGGCGGCGAGCCCGGCTACGTCCCGGCGGAGCCGGCGCAGCTGCGCTGCATTATCAGCTGCCAGGCGCTGGCCCGCGACCCGCGGATCCCCCTGGCCGCCGCCGAACTGGAGGTGGCCGAGCTGAGCTGGGGCAGCCAGCCGGCCCTGGCCGGCATCAAGCACCTCAACCGCCTGGAGCAGGTCCTCGCCGCAGGCGAGGCCCGCGAGCGCGGCTGCGACGACGTGGTGGTGCTGGGGCAGGGGGGCGACGTGATATCCACCACCAGCGCCAATCTTTTCCTGGTCCGCGACCGCTGGCTGCTGACGCCAACCCTGGAGCAGGCCGGCATCGCTGGCACCCGTCGTCAATTGATTCTCGAGGAGCTGGGAGAGGCCTGTGGCTTGCAGGCGGAGCCGGTGGCCCTGGGGCCGGCCGACCTCGCGGCAGCCGACGAGCTGTTTCTCTGCAATGCGGTGGTCGGACTGCGGGCGGTGTCGCGACTGGCGGAGCGCTGCTGGGACGACTGGCCGGTGACCCGGCAACTGCAGGCAGCCTACGCGGAACGCCTGGATCGATGAACCCACTTTTCCGCCGCCTGCTGCGGGTCGCGCTGGTCCTGGCGCTGGCCGCGATGTTGGCCGCCGCCCTGCTGTTGATCTGGCTTGACCGGCGCCTGGATGCGCCGCTTCCCCTGCCGGAGGACGGCGCGCTATTTGTGATCGAGCAGGGCGAGAGCCTGGCCGCGATCAGCCGTCGGCTGCAGGCGACCGGCTGGCTGCCGCAACCCTGGCTGCTGCGGGCCTGGGGGCGCTTCAGCGGCGATGACGCGCGGATCCGCCATGGCGAGTACCGCCTGCGCCCGGGCCTGTCGGTGCGCGAGCTGTTGGCGCTGCTGGCCAGCGGGCGTGTGGTGCAGTACCAGGTGACTCTGCCCGAGGGCATCACCCTGGTCCAGGCCCTGCAGCGACTGGCGGCGGCCCCGGCACTGCGGGTCGTACTCAGCGGCCCGGAGGACCCGGCCCTGCTCGCGCTGGTGGCGCCCCACACGGCGGCCGAGGGGCTGTTTCTGCCGGAGACCTGGCGCTACGAGCGCGGCGACAGCGATCTGCAGATCCTGGCGCGGGCGCACCGCGCGCTGGAGGATGAGCTGGCCCGGGCCTGGGCGGGGCGCGCCGAGGGCCTGCCCCTGGAAAGCCCCTATGAGGCGCTGATCCTGGCCTCGATCATCGAGCGGGAAACCGGCGTGCCGGCGGAGCGGGGCGAGATTGCCGGGGTTTTCGTGCGTCGCCTGCAGCGGGGCATGCGCCTGCAGACGGACCCGACCATCATCTACGGACTGGGGGAGGGCTTCGACGGCAATCTGCGTCGCAGTCACCTCGAGGATGCCGGCAACCGCTACAACACCTATCGCCACCACGGCCTGCCGCCGACACCCATCGCCCTGCCGGGACGCGCCGCCATTCGCGCCGCCCTGCAACCGGCGGCGGGGGAGTCGCTCTACTTCGTGGCCCGGGGCGACGGCAGCCATGTCTTCAGCAGCACCCTTGAAGCCCATCGCCGGGCCGTGCGTAAATACCAGCTTTCGCGTCGCGAGGACTACCGTTCCTCGCCGCCCCCGTCCAGCCAGTAACACAGCAAGCAAGGGAGTCGCATGCACGGAACACGAGGCCTGTTCATCACCGTGGAAGGTGTGGAAGGCGTGGGCAAGTCCACCAACATGGCGTTCCTGGAGCGCCGTCTGCGGGCCTGCGGCGTCGACCTGGTGGTGACGCGGGAGCCCGGTGGCACCCCACTGGGAGAGGACCTCCGCCAGGTGCTCCTGAGCCCCCGGGAAGAGCCGGTGGCGCCCCTGGCGGAGTTGCTGATGATCTTTGCCGCCCGGGCACAGCACCTGGAAGCGGTGATCCGGCCCGCCCTCGCGGCGGGGCGCTGGGTGCTCTGCGACCGCTTTACCGACGCCACCTACGCCTACCAGTCGGGCGGTCGCGGTCTCGATGCCAGTTTGGTGCGCAGTCTCGAGCACCTGGTCCAGGGGGAGCTGCGGCCGGATTACACCCTGTTGCTGGATGCACCCCCCGAGGTCGGCCTGGCGCGCCTGGCCCAGCGCGGCGCGACCGACCGCTTCGAGCGCGAGGCCCTGGCCTTTTTCCAGCGCGTCCGCGACACCTACCTGCGCCTGGCTCGGGAGAGCAGTGGCCGCTACCACCTGGTGGACGCCGCCCAGCCGCTGCCCGCGGTCGAGGCGCAGTTGCAGGGCATCTGCGATGAGCTGATGAGCTGCTGGCCGGCTCACCACGGTCTGCCCGCGTGAGCCCGGAGAACCTGCCCGCGATCAGCGTGCCGCTGCCCTGGCAGGCCGAGGCCTGGTCCCGCTGGCAGGCGCAGCTGGTCGCCGACCAGTTGCCCCACGCCCTGCTGGTGAGTGGCCCCGAGGGGGTCGGCAAGCAGCGTCTGGCGGTTGCGCTCTCCCGCTGGCTGCTCTGCCACGCGCCCCGCAATGCGGCCAATTGCGGCGAGTGCCCGGCCTGTCGTCACAGCCGCGCCGGCAGCCACGGCGACTGGCTCTGGGTGGGTCCCAGCGGCAAGGGGCAGGTGATCCGGGTGGACCAGATTCGCGAGGTGATCGCCTTTGCCTGGCGCACCGCGGGCTTCGGTCGCCGCAAGGTGATTACCCTGGTCCCCGCCGACCGCATGAACACCGCCGCCGCCAACGCCCTGCTCAAGTGCCTGGAGGAGCCGGCGGAAGACACCTTCCTGATCCTGGTCACGGACCGCCTGCACGCGCTGCCGGCGACGGTGCGCTCTCGCTGCCAGCGTCTGTCCCTGCCCCTGCCCGAGGCGGGCCAGGCCCTGGACTGGCTGGACCCGCTGACCGGCCAGCGCGAGCGCAGTCAGGCGCTCCTGGATCTGGCCGCTGGCCGCCCGCTGCGCGCCGAAGCCCTGTTTCGCAGTGACGCCGCCGAGGCGCTGGGTGCGCGGCGCACACTGCTCGCGGACTACCTGCAGGGGCGCGCTCGCCTGCCCCAGGTGGCGGCGGCACTCGGGGAGCGGCCCCTGCTGGAGGCGCTGGACGAGATCGAGGCGCTGCTGCTGTCGCAGTTGCGCGGGGCGAGCCGCGAACAGCTGCGCGGCGGTGGCCGGGACTGGCTGCGGGTGCTGGACGAGCTTGCCGCCCTGCGGCGCAGTGCGGTCGCCGGTGCCAACCCCAATCCCCAGCTCGCCCTGGAAAGCCTGCTGGTGCCCCTGGAGCGCAGCTTCCTCGGCGGCGAAGGGGGTGCTACCATGAAGCGGTCATCCATCGGGGGCAGTCCATGAACGACGCAGTTGCCGGGGGCCGCAACGGCATCCTGTCATTGACCATCAAGGACAAGGCGGTGCTGTATTCCGCCTACATGCCTTTCATCAACAACGGCGGCCTGTTTGTGCCGACCAACAAGTCCTACCAGCTCGGCGATGAAGTCTTCATGCTGCTGACGCTGATGGACGAGCCCGAGAAAATCCCCATTTCCGGTCGTGTGGTATGGGTCACCCCCCGCGGCGCCCAGGGCAACCGGACCGCGGGTATCGGCGTGCAGTTCAGCGAGCAGGACGCGGTCGCCAACAGCAAGATCGAGAACCATCTCGCAGGCTCCCTGCATTCCGACCGCCCGACTCACACGATGTAGAAAAAAGAGGGCCCCGTTCAGGGACCCAAGAAGACCATTAGGAGTGAAACACAAAGGGATTGCTTCCCTGAGAGGGTATTGGGGATACCCTGCGTGGCCGCCTTTTCATGCAGGGGAACTGCGGCCACGCTACAAGTATCGTCGAAAACCGGTAATTTTCCACACGGGAAGTGATCATTTATTAGGCTGATTCGGTCTAAGTGGTCAATTATTAATCGCCTGAGAGAATAAATGCGCGCGACACCCCCCTGGCTTGGCATCGTCGAAGGCTTCTACGGCCGCCCCTGGTCCTGGGGTGCCCGCCTTGCCTGGGTGGAGTGCCTGGCGCGCCTCGGTCTCAACAGCTACCTCTATGCCCCCAAGGCCGACCCCTGGCTGCGACGGGACTGGCAGGCGGACTGGCCGGCGGCCCAGTGGCACGAGCTGCATGGCTTGTCGGCAGCGTGCGCGGGGCGGGGCGTGCACTTCGGCGTGGGCCTCTCGCCCTTTGCCCTCTACCGCGACTACCGCGCGCCCCAGCAGCGCGCCCTGCGCGACAAGGTGCGGCGGCTCAACGCCCTCGACGCGCCCCTGCTGGCGATTCTCTTTGACGACATGCCCGGCGATCTCGATGACCTGGCCTGCCGCCAGGCAGAGATCGTCGCCGACGTGCTGGCCGTGACCCGCGCGCGGCAGGTGTTTGTGTGTCCCACCTACTACAGCTTCGACCCGGTCCTGGAGCAGCATTTTGGCCGCCGACCCGCGGGCTACTGGGAGCAGCTCGGCGCCGCGCTGCCGCCCGGCGTGGGTCTTTTCTGGACCGGGCCGCAGGTCTGCTCCGAGAGCCTGGATAGCGCGGACCAGGCGGCGGCGGCCGCCGCCCTGGGGCGGCCGGTCGTGCTCTGGGACAATTACCCGGTGAACGACGGCGCCAAGCGCAGCCGCCGGCTCTACCTGGACCCGCTGCCAAAGCGCGAGGCCGGCCCGCCGCAGACCACCCTCGGCCACTTCTGCAACCCCATGACCCAGCCCTGGTGCTCCCTGCCGGGGGTGGCCGGACTCGCCGCACTCCATGGCACCCTCGGGGAGGATTCCCGGCAACAGATCGAGGGACTTCTGGACGCCTTGCTGGGCGGGCCCCTGCGGGCGGCGCTGCGCGCCGACAGCGCGCTGTTTCGCGACGGCGGGCTCGACGCCATCGGCCCGGCGGAGCAGCGCCAGCTGCTGCAGCGCTACAGCTGTCTGCAGGGTCCGGCCGCCGCGGAAGTCTGCGCCTGGCTGCGCGGGGAGTACACTTTCGACCCCGCCTGTCTCACCGATTGATCGCCCCTGGGCTTTGTGGCAAACTCTGCGCCCCTATAAGGGTCTCGGATGGCCGTGTTTAAGGCATTCAACAAGCGGTAATTCAGGGACTTACAGCAGGCTGATCAAGGATTTTCCAGCCCGGTTCGACCCTTAGTGGAGCGCATGCGGCCGGCGCGCCGGTGGTTGCCGGCAAGGTTCAGCGCGGAAGTGGCGAAATTGGTAGACGCGCTGGATTTAGGTTCCAGTGCCGCAAGGCGTGGGAGTTCGAGTCTCCCCTTCCGCACCAAATTACGGCGGCGGCCCGTGGGTCGCCGCCCTGTATTTACGGAGGGCCAGCAGCCCTCATTGTTCATGTTTGCGAGGAAAAACGATGCAGGTGTCCATTGAAACGACTTCCGGCCTGGAGCGCCGTCTGACCGTCGGCGTACCCGCCGCAGAGGTAGACAGCGAAGTCGATTCCAGGTTGCAGAAGGCGGCCCGTAACGTGCGCCTGCCCGGCTTCCGCCCCGGCAAGGTGCCGATGAAGGTGATGCGCCAGCGCTTCGGCGCCGGTGTGCGTCAGGAAGTGCTGGGCGAGGTCATGAGCCGCAGCTTCCAGCAGGCGGTGATCCAGGAAGAGCTGCGCCCCGCGGGGCAGCCCAACATCGAGCCGCGCAACCTCGAACCCGGCCAGGATCTCGAGTACGTGGCCACCTTCGAAGTCTTCCCCGAGGTGCAGGTCGCGGAGATGAAGGGCTTCGCGGTATCGCGCCCGGTGGCCGAGGTGGGTGACGCCGACGTCGAAAACATCATCGAGGTGTTCCGCAAGCAGCAGGGCAGCTGGGACGAAGTCGAGCGCGCCGCCGAGACCGGCGACCGGGTCAATATCGACTACACCGGCACCCGCGACGGCGAGCCCTTCGAGGGCGGCAGCGCCGAGGGCAGCGATCTGGAGCTGGGCTCCGGGCGCATGATCCCCGGCTTCGAGGACGGCATTGTCGGCATGCAGGCCGGTGACGAGAAAACCCTCGAGCTGAGCTTCCCCGAGGACTACCACAACGAAGAGCTGCGCGGCGCCGCCGTCAGCTTCGCGGTCAAGGTCAACAGCGTGAAGGCCCTGACCCCGGCGCCCCTGGACGAGGAGCTGTTCCGCACCTACGGCGTGGAAGAGGGCGGTGAAGAGCAATTCCGCAAGGAAGTTGCCGAAAACATGAACCGCGAGCTGAAGAACGCCGTACAAAACCGCGTGAAGCAGCAGGTCATGGATGCCGTACTCGCGGCCCACGAGTCGCTGGAAGTGCCCCGGGCCCTGATCGCCCAGGAAGTCGACGCCCTGCGCCGGCAGATGTTCCAGCAGTTTGGCCAGGCGCCGCAGGATCTCGATCTGAGCTCCCTGCTGCCCGACGAGATGTTCGCCGAGAACGCCGAGCGCCGGGTGCGCCTGGGCCTGCTGCTGGCGGAGATGATTCGCCAGTACGAATTGAAAGCCGACGCCGAGCAGGTGCGCGAGACCATCGAGGAACTCGCTTCCACCTACCAGGACCCGGAAGAGGTGATCAACTGGTACTATAGCAACCAGGACCAGCTGTCCGCGGTCGAGTCCCGCGTACTCGAGGACAGCCTGGTGGAACGCCTGTTGCAGGACGCCGAGGTGACCGAGGAGCCCTGCAGCTACCAGGAAGCAATCAGCCAGGGGCAGCAGGCCCAGGCCTGACCCCCGGGCGGGGTGGGCCGGGCCCACCCCGCACAGCGAAGGAACTTTGCATGTCTTACATCCCGGAAGGCCGGAACAGCAGCACCATCAACAACCTCGGCCTGGTGCCGATGGTGGTCGAGCAGACCTCCCGCGGCGAGCGCGCCTTCGACATCTACTCTCGCCTGCTCAAGGAGCGGGTGATCTTTGTCGTCGGCCCGGTCGAGGACCACATGGCCAACCTGGTGGTGGCCCAGCTGCTTTTCCTGGAATCGGAAAACCCGGACAAGGATATCCACCTCTACATCAACTCGCCGGGCGGCTCGGTGACGGCGGGCATGTCGATCTACGACACCATGCAGTTCATCAAGCCGGATGTCAGCACCATGTGCCTGGGCATGGCCGCCTCCATGGGGGCCTTCCTGCTCAGCGGCGGCGCCAAGGGCAAGCGCTTCATCCTGCCCAACGCCCGCACCATGATCCACCAGCCCAGCGGCGGTGCCCACGGGCAGGCCTCGGACATCGACATCCACGCCCGCGAGATCCTGATCATCCGTCGTCGCCTCAATGAACTGATGGCCGAGCACACGGGGCAGGACCTGGAAACCATCGAGCGCGACACCGAGCGCGATCGCTTCATGAATGCCGAGCAGAGCTGCGAGTACGGCCTCGTTGACCAGGTGGTGACTCGCCGCGTGACCGGCGACTGACCCGCCTTTTGTCCCGCTCGTCACCCCGCTGGGTGGCGCCGGGACTTGCAAACCCCGGCAAAAAACATCATCTTTGCCTCAAGGGATGAGGCATTCACTGCTATTCGGAGTACCAGTCCAGCATGAGCAACAGCTCCTCGAAATCAGGCGACGACGGCGGCAAGCTGCTGTATTGCTCGTTTTGCGGCAAGAGCCAGCATGAAGTGCGCAAGCTGATTGCGGGACCCTCGGTTTTCATCTGCGATGAATGTGTTGATCTGTGCAACGACATCATTCGCGAGGAAGTCCAGGAAAATGGCGCCGAGTCCCGCGGGGAAAGCCTGCCCACGCCCCAGGAAATCAAGGCCATTCTCGACGAGTACGTGATCGGCCAGCAGCGCGCCAAGAAGGTGCTCTCGGTAGCGGTGTACAACCACTACAAGCGCCTGCGCCACGGCAAGGCCGGCAATCGCGGCGAAGATGTCGAACTCAGCAAGAGCAACATCCTGCTGGTTGGCCCCACCGGCAGCGGCAAGACCCTGCTGGCGGAGACCCTCGCGCGCCTGCTGGATGTGCCCTTTACCATCGCCGACGCCACCACCCTCACCGAGGCGGGCTATGTGGGCGAGGATGTCGAGAACATCATCCAGAAGCTGCTGCAGAAGTGCGACTACGACGTCGACAAGGCCCAGGTGGGGATTGTCTACATCGACGAGATCGACAAGATCTCGCGCAAGTCCGACAACCCCTCGATCACCCGCGATGTCAGCGGGGAGGGCGTGCAGCAGGCCCTGCTCAAGCTGATCGAGGGCACCGTGGCCTCGGTGCCGCCCCAGGGCGGTCGCAAGCATCCCCAGCAGGAATTCCTGCAGGTGGACACCTCGAACATCCTGTTCATCGTCGGCGGCGCCTTTGCCGGCCTGGACAAGGTGATTCGCCAGCGTTCCGAGAAGGGCGGCATCGGCTTCAACGCCGAGGTGAAGAGCAAGGACGACAAGCGCAAGGTGGGCGAGCTGCTGTTCGACCTGGAGCCCGAGGACCTGGTGCAGTACGGCCTGATCCCCGAGTTCGTGGGGCGTCTGCCGGTGATCGCCACCCTCGAAGAGCTGGATGTGGATGCCCTGGTGCAGATTCTCACCGAGCCCCGCAACAGCCTGACCAAGCAGTATGCCAAGCTGTTTGAGATGGAAGGCGTCGAGGTGGATTTCCGCGAGGACGGCCTGCGCGCCATCGCCGAGCGCGCCATGGAGCGCAAGACCGGCGCCCGGGGCCTGCGTTCCATTCTGGAAGGCATCCTGCTCGACTCCATGTACAACATTCCGTCCCGCAACGACGTCAGCAAGGTGGTTATCGACGAGTCGGTGATCCGGGGTGACAGCGAACCCCTGCTGGTCTATCACAACGGCGAAGCCCGCAGCCGCGCGGCCTCCGCGGACGACTGATTGATCTGCCCCTCCCCGTGCCCGCCCCGCGCTCCCCGCAGCGCGGGGCGGGCAATCTTCCCCTCGCACCTTGCAATCCGTCTGTGGGCCCCCACATACTCATATTCAGAAGCATCTGCTGACCCGGAGTAGACTTATGGGTTCTCCCCTCGTTGAACTTCCCCTGCTGCCCCTGCGCGATGTGGTGGTCTATCCCCACATGGTGCTGCCTCTTTTCGTGGGCCGGGAAAAATCCATCCAGGCCCTGGAAGACGCCATGGCCGGCGACAAGCAGGTCCTGCTGGTCGCCCAGCGCGACGCCGCCGACGACAATCCCGGTGCCGAGCAACTGTACCGGGTGGGTACCGTTTCCAATATCCTGCAACTGCTGAAACTGCCCGATGGCACCATCAAGGTGCTGGTGGAGGGCACCTACCGCGCCGGTATCCAGAGCGTGGAGGAGAGCGGGCCTTTCGCCGTGGCCACGGTGGAGGAGGTCGAGAGCGAGGAGATTCCCGAGCCCGAGGCCGACGCCCTGGTCCGCTCCACGGTGACCCAGTTCGAGAAGTACGTGAACCTGTCGAAGAAGGTGCCGGCGGAGGTGCTGACTTCGCTGTCGGGCATCGATGAGCCCGGCCGCCTGGCGGATACCATCGCCGCCCACATGGGTGTCGACCTGGAGCAGAAGCAGCAGGTCCTGGAGATCGCCGATATCCGCACCCGCCTGGAGCACCTGATGGGGCTGATGGAGGCGGAGATCGACCTGTTCCAGGTCGAGAAGCGCATCCGCGGCCGCGTCAAGAAGCAGATGGAGAAGAGCCAGCGCGAGTACTATCTCAACGAACAGATGAAGGCTATCCAGAAAGAGCTGGGCGAGATGGACGACGCCCCCAACGAACTGGATGACCTGCAGGCGCGCATCGAAGAGGCGAAGATGCCCGAAGAGGCGCGCAAGAAGGCCGAGGCGGAACTCGGCAAGCTGAAGATGATGTCGCCGATGTCCGCCGAGGCCTCGGTGGTGCGCAGCTACATCGACTGGATGGTCAGCGTACCCTGGTCCAAGCGCAGCAAGGTCAAGCACGACCTGGAGCGCGCGCAGAAGATCCTCGACGAGGACCACTACGGCCTGGAGGAAGTCAAGGAGCGCATCCTCGAATACCTCGCGGTGCAGAAGCGCGTGCGCAAGGTAAAGGGCCCGGTGCTGTGTCTGGTGGGCCCGCCCGGCGTTGGCAAGACCTCTCTCGGGGAGTCCCTGGCCCGCGCCACCAACCGCAAGTTCGTCCGCATGGCCCTGGGTGGTGTGCGCGACGAGGCGGAGATCCGCGGCCACCGGCGCACCTATATCGGGTCGATGCCGGGCAAGCTGCTGCAGAAAATGTCCAAGGCGGGCGTACGCAACCCGCTGTTCCTGCTGGACGAAATCGACAAGATGGGCATGGACCATCGCGGCGATCCGGCCTCGGCGATGCTCGAGGTGCTGGACCCGGAGCAGAATCACGCCTTCAACGACCACTACCTGGAAGTCGACTACGACCTCTCCGATGTGATGTTCGTGTGCACCTCCAACACCATGAACATTCCCGGGCCGCTGCTCGATCGGATGGAGGTCATTCGCATTCCCGGTTACACCGAGGACGAGAAGGTCAATATTGCCGAGCGCTACCTGGTGCCCAAGCAGCTGTCCCGCAACGGCCTGCGCAAGGACGAGATCAGCATCGGCCATGACACCCTGATCGACATCATTCGCTACTACACCCGCGAGGCCGGGGTGCGCGCCCTGGAGCGCGAGATCGCCAAGATCTGTCGCAAGATGGTCAAGGCCTTCACCCTGAACAAGTCGGTGAGCGCCGAGGTTACGCCGGACATGCTTCCCGACCTGCTGGGTGTGCGCAAGTACAACTACGGCATCGCCGAGGAAGAGAACAAGATCGGGCAGGTCACCGGCCTGGCCTGGACCTCGGTGGGCGGCGAGCTGCTCACCGTGGAGACGGTGGCGGTGGCCGGCAAGGGTCGCTACGTCAAGACCGGCTCCCTCGGGGATGTCATGCAGGAGTCGATCCAGGCGGCCACCACGGTGGTGCGCAGCCGCTCGCAACTGCTCGGTGTGCCGGCCTCTTGGCACGAAAAGCACGATGTGCACATCCACGTGCCCGAGGGCGCGACACCCAAGGATGGCCCGAGTGCCGGTATCGCCATGTGCACGGCACTGGTCTCGGTCTGCGCCGGCATTCCCGTGCGCGCGGATGTCGCCATGACCGGCGAGATCACCCTGCGCGGTGAGGTGCTGCCGATCGGTGGCCTCAAGGAAAAACTGCTGGCCGCCCGCCGCGGTGGCATCAAGACGGTGATCATCCCGCGGGAGAACGAGCGCGACCTGAAGGAAGTGCCGGAGAACATCAAGCAGCACCTGGACATCCGCCCGGTGAAATGGATTGACGAGGTTCTGTCCATCGCCCTGGAGCAGATGCCCGAACCGATCAGCGACGAGGCCTACCTGGCGGGTAGTCCGGTGGCGGGTTCGGATGCCGAGTCGGCAGAAAAAAACCGGATCAACACGCACTAATCCGGGCGGCTCGGTTGACCGCTCTCTCGGGACTGGTATAAAGTCCTCCGTCCGGATACATGGCCGTCAGGGCTGAACCATTCACTGTTGGGGCGTGCTTTACGCCATCGCGACATAACACTCTCAAGGGGACTCTTGTGAACAAGACTGATTTGATTGAAGCTATCGCCGCCGCTGCTGATCTGCCCAAGGCCTCTGCCGGCCGTGCACTGGACGCTGTCCTGGACAGCGTCACCGATGCCTTGAGCAAAGGTGAACAGGTCAGCCTGGTGGGCTTTGGCACCTTTGCGGTCAAGCACCGCGCCGGTCGTGAAGGCCGCAACCCGCAAACCGGCCAGACCATCCAGATCGCGCCCTCCAATGTCCCCGGCTTCAAGCCCGGGAAAGCACTGAAGGACGCGGTCAACGCCTGACCGGCTCCGGCGGGCTTGCCCGCTGATGCTGTCCCTACAGTAAAGGCGCACCGCGGTGCGCCTTTTTTGTTACTCCGCACGGAAACGCTTGCATGCTCCAGGATATTCGCAAAAGCACCCAGGGAACCGCGGCCAAGGTCGTGATCGGCCTGATCGTCTTGTCCTTCGCGCTGTTCGGGATCGAGTCGATTCTGGTCGGCGGTAGCGACAACAGTATCGCCGAGATCAACGGCGAACCGATCGCCGCCCAGGAACTGCAGCAGGCGGTGGACCTGCAGCGCCGCCAGCTGATCAGCATGCTGGGCGACAACCTGGACCCGGCCATGCTCGAGGAGCAGCGCCTGCGGCCCCAGGCCCTGGACAGCCTGATCGGCCGCCGGGTGATGCTGCAGCACGCCGCGGATCTGGGCCTGGCCACCTCCAGCGAGCAGCTCGGCGCCGTGGTGGCGGGGATGGAGCAGTTCCAGATTGACGGCGAGTTTTCCCCCGAGCGCTACCGCAGCCTGTTGGCCAGCGCCGGCTACACCCCCGCCAGCTTCCGCAACGCCCTGGGCGAAGACATCCTCCTGGGCCAGCTCCAGGCCGGTCTGCTCGGCAGTGAGTTCGCCACCGCGTCGGAACTGGCCCTGAATGCGCGCTTCCTGGCGGAGCAGCGCGATGTGCGCTACCTGACCCTGCCGCCGCTGGAAGCGGATGTCGCCGCCGTTTCCGACGAGGCGATCGAAGCGCACTACCGCGATAACCCCGAGGCCTATACCCGCCCCGAGTCGGTGGTCTTGAACTACCTGGTGCTGACCGCCGAGGACTTCTTCCAGCCGGTGGACGAGGCGGCTCTCCAGGAAGCCTACCAGCTGGAGATCGGCAGCTACCAGTATCAGGACGAGAGTCGCGTTTCCCACGTGCTGCTGGAGCCCGGCAGCGACCAGTCGGAGGCCGACTTCCAGTCGCGGGTGGACGAGGTGCAGTCCGCCCTGGATGCCGGTCGCGATTTCGCCGAGGTCGCCGAGGCCTATTCCGACGATATCGGTTCCGCCAGCAGCGGCGGCGATCTCGGCTTTACCGCGGGGGATGCCTTCCCGGAGCCGATGGAAGCGGCGATTGCCGAGCTGGAAGAGGGCGCGGTTTCCGGTCCGGTGGAAACCGATGCCGGCGTGCACTTCATCAAGGTTACCGAGCGTCGCAGTGGCGAGGCCCCGGACTTCGAGGAACTGCGTCCGATGCTGGAGCAGCGGCTGCAGCAGCGCGAAGCTCAGGCGGCCCTGCTGAGCACGGTTGAAGAGTTGCGCGACCTCGCCTTCATGGCCGACGGTCTGGCGCAGCCGGCGGAGAAACTCGGCCTGGAGCTTCAGCGCAGCGAGCCGCTGACCCGCGATGCCCGCGGCGAGGGGCCGTTGTATGCCCGCGCGGTGCTGGAAGCCGCTTTCTCCGAGGAGGTACTGGAGGAGGGCCACAACAGCGAGGTCATCGAGGCGGGCCCCGAACAGTTCGTGGTGGTGCATGTTGCCGAGCACCGCGAACCGGCCCAGCGCCCCCTGGACGAGGTGCGCGAGGAGATTGCCCGGGCGATTGCCGAGGAGCGGGCTCGCGAGGCCCGGCTGGCCGAGGCAGAGGCCGCCGCGGAGGCGATTCGCGGCGGCGAAAGCGTGGAGTCGGTAGCCCGCAGGCTGGGCGTCGACTGGCAGGTGGAGCTGGGTGCCCGGCGCAACTCCCCGGCACTGCCGCGCGCCCTGAGCCAGCGGCTGTTCAGCCTGCCGGCACCGCAGGGTGATGGCAGCGTGGTGGACGTGCTGCTCGCCGACAGTGGCGAGGCCCGGGTGCTGGAACTGGTACGCGTATCCCCCGGCAGCCTGGAGCAGATGCCGGCCGCGGAACAGCAGCAGTTGCGCCAGCAGCTGCGCGGCGAATACGGGCAGACCCTGCAGGCGGAGCAGCGCCAGGGCCTGCGCGATCGCGCGGAAATCACCGTTCTCTGAGTTTTACTGCCGCGCCGGGCCGCTGCGCGCAGTGGCGGGGCGCGGCACTCGGATGCAGCTGCCGCGGACCCCGTGGCCAGCTCGCTCTTTCATTCACCGGGACACATCCGGTTCGCCGCGGCGGGCCGAGCGTATTCCCCTGACAGACCAGGACCCATGGCCAGACGTATTCTTACCCTCAACCAGATTTCCGTAAAAGGGCTCGAGCGGCTCCCCCGGGATGGCTACGAAATCGCCAGTGAATTCACCCACCCGGACGCGATCCTGCTGCGCAGCCACAAACTGCAGGCGGCGGACATTCCCGCCTCGGTGCTCGGCGTTGCCCGCGCCGGTGCCGGTGTCAACAACATTCCGGTGGCGGACTGTACCCGCCGAGGCATCCCGGTGTTCAACTCACCCGGGGCCAACGCCAACGCGGTCAAGGAACTGGTGGCCGCCGGCCTGCTGCTCGGCTCCCGCGGCATCCTCGAGGGGCTGGCCTGGGTGGATACTCTTTCCGACGTCCAGGACCCCGCCGAACTGCACAAGGTGCTGGAGGCCGGCAAGAAGCAGTTCAAGGGCCAGGAGCTGGCGGGCAAGACCCTCGGCGTGGTCGGCCTGGGGGCCATCGGCTCCCTGGTGGCCGACATGGCCCTGAGCCTGGGCATGCAAGTGGTCGGCTACGATCCGGCGCTGTCGGTGGATGCCGCCTGGCGCCTGTCCAGCCAGGTGCGCAAGGCGGATACCCTGTCGGCACTGTTTGCCCGCAGCGACTACATTACCCTGCACCTGCCGGTACTGGAGTCGACCCGCAACCTGGTCAACGCCGAACTGCTGGCGGCAATGTCTCCCGAGGCCTGCCTGCTGAACTTCGCGCGGCAGGAGATTGTCGACGGCCCGGCACTGCTGGCGGCGCTGGAGAATGGCCAGCTGCGCAAGTACATCGCCGATTTCCCGGCGCCGGAACTCATCGGGCGCAAGGACGTGGTGTTGATGCCGCACATCGGTGCCAGCACCGACGAGGCCGAGGACAACTGCGCCATCATGGCTGCGGAACAGCTGCGTGACTTCCTGGAAAACGGCAACGTGCGCAACTCGGTCAATTTCCCGGCGTTGCAGCTGGAGCGGGCGGGGCACTGCCGGCTGGCGGTGACCAACACCAACGTGCCGCGCATCCTGGGCAGCGTGCTGTCGATCCTCGCCGAGCAGAACATCAACGTGGTGGACATGCTCAACAAGAGCCGCGAGGAGCTGGCCTACAACCTGATCGACATCGACCGCGAGCCGACCGAGGAGAGCCTGGTGGCCATGCGCGCCCTGGAGGGCGTGATCAACGTACGTCTGATTCCCTGAGTTTGCCGTACACTGTGGGGTAAGCCACTTGCGATAACGTGGAGGACCGCACATGAGTCAGGCACTGGAGGCCGTCGAGAAGGCGGCCGGGAAGACGCGCAATTTCCAGGATCCTCCCCTGGAAAAGTGGGACCCGCCCCTCAGTGGCGAGATCGATATCGAGATCGACAGCGAGGGGCAGTGGATCCACGAGGGCGCACCGATCCACCGCGAGGCCATCGTGCGCCTGTTCGCCTCGATATTGCGCCGGGAGTCGGACGGGCACTACTACCTGGTGACCCCCGGGGAAAAGTGGCGCCTGCGCGTGCAGCGGCATCCCCTGATGATCACCGATTTCGATCGCGAGGGCGAGGACCTGCTGGTTACCCTGAATACCGGGCGCCGCTGGCGGGTGGATGCCGAGCGCTCGCTCTACCTGGATCCCGACTGCGAGAACGTGGCGGTGGTCCGTCTGCCCCACGGGCTCACGGCCCTGGCGACACGGGCCGCCTGGCTGCGCCTGGTGGAGCAGGCGGAAGAGCGCGACGGTCAGCCCGGCGTGAGCAGTGCCGGGCAATGGTTCCCGCTGCTACCCTCCTGAAACCCCCGGGCCGCGCGGCCCTGACGTTTTAGCGCCTCGCAGGCACAAAAAAGCCCGGGTCGACGCTGTCGAGCCGGGCTTTCCGCGGGCCAGGGTACTGGCCCGTGTGCAGGCCTTACATGTTGGGGTAGTTCGGGCCGCCGAAGCCTTCCGGGGTCACCCACTGGATGTTCTGCGCCGGGTCCTTGATGTCGCAGGTCTTGCAGTGGACGCAGTTCTGCGCATTGATCTGGAAGCGCTTGCCCTCGGCATCCTCCACCACTTCATAGACACCCGCCGGGCAGTAGCGCTGGGCCGGCTCGTCGTAGCGCGGCAGGTTGTCGCGCAGGGGCACCTCGGGGTCCAGCAGGGTCAGGTGACAGGGCTGGTCTTCCTCGTGGTTGGTGTTGGACAGGAACACCGAGGAGAGCTTGTCGAAGGTGAACTTGTTGTCCGGCTTGGGGTACTCCGGCTTGGGGCACTCCGAGGCGGGCTTCAGGGTGGCGTAGTCCGGCACCCGGTCGTGCAGGGTGAAGGGCAGTTTGCCGCCGAACAGGTTCTGGTCGACCCAGACCATGCCGGCGCCGAGCAGCAGGCCCAGCTTGTGCATGAAGCCGCTGAAGTTGCGGGTGGTGTAGAGCTCCTCGTGCAGCCAGGAGTTCTGCACCTTGTCGGCATAGCTGACCAGGTCCCGCGGTGCGGATTCGCCCTGGAGCAGCCCCTCGACCACCGCTTCGGCGGCGAGCATGCCGCTCTTCATCGCGGTGTGGTTGCCCTTGATTTTCACCGAGTTCAGGGTGCCGGCGTCACAGCCGATCAGCAGGCCGCCGGGGAAGTGCATTTTCGGCAGGGAGTTGTAGCCGCCCTTGGCAATGGCGCGGGCGCCGTAGGACAGGCGCGAACCGCCCTCCAGGTACTTGAGCGTCTCCGGGTGCTTCTTCCAGCGCTGGAACTCCTCGAAGGGGCTCAGGTGCGGGTTGCTGTAGTTGAGGTCGGTAATCAGGCCCAGGTAGACCTGGTTGTTTTCCGCGTGGTAGAGGAAGGCGCCGCCGCTGGCTCCGTTTTCCTTCAGCGGCCAGCCCACCCCGTGTACCACCAGGCCCGGCTGGTGCTTCTCGGCGGGAATCTCCCAGATTTCCTTGATGCCGATGCCGTAGTGCTGAGGGTCCTTGCCTTCGTCCAGGCCGAACTTGCGGATCAGTTCCTTGCCCAGGTGGCCGCGGCAGCCTTCGGCGAAGAGGGTGTATTTCGCGTGCAGCTCCATGCCGGGGGTGTAGCTGTCCTTCTTCCCACCGTCGGCGCCGATACCCATGTCGCCGGTGGCGATGCCCTTGACGCTGCCGTCCTCGTGGTAGAGCACTTCGGCGGCGGCAAAGCCGGGGTAGACCTCCACGCCGAGGTTCTCCGCCTGCTCTGCCAGCCAGCGGCACAGGTTGCCCATGGAGACAATGTAGTTGCCTTCGTTGTGGGTGGGCTTGGGGATCAGGAAATTGGGCAGGGTGATGGCCTTGCTGCCGCTGGTGTAGAAGAGGAACTGGTCCTTGCTGACCGGGGTGGGCAGGGGCGCGCCCAGGGACTCCCAGTCCGGGAACAGCTCGTTCAGGGCCCGCGGCTCGAAGACTGCCCCTGACAGAATGTGTGCCCCGACTTCGGAGCCTTTCTCCACGACACAGACGCTGACTTCGCGCTCCTGCTCCTGGGCGAGTTGCATGATGCGGCAGGCGGCAGACAGGCCGGCGGGGCCTGCGCCAACGATCACCACATCGACTTCCATTGATTCGCGTTCCACGTCGGATCCTCTTGCTGGGTGTTCCCGAGCGGGCCGCCAGGCCCCCGGGTCACGGGTGAGAAATTATCGATTGGGTCCAATAAAAGTGGCGCAAGTATATAATTTTCAAGAGGTAAGCGCCACTTGCCGGGAAGCGCCCGGTCAGGCCCGCCACAAGCGCGCCCGGCCTGCGCGGCGGGGCGACATTCAGCCCGCGAATGGCCTGTATCGGGCCTGGACAGCCCCGGGGCACGCTATTGACCTGCGGGGGCTTTGACGGCAACATAGCCGGCCGAATTGTCACGGGGGCGAGTTTCAAGGCCCCGGAAACCCACCTGAAACTACCATTGGAATTCCTATGAAGGTTCTTGTTGCCGTCAAGCGCGTGGTTGACTATAACGTCAAGGTACGCGCCAAGGGCGATGGCAGTGACGTCGATCTGAACAACGTCAAGATGGCCATCAACCCGTTCTGTGAAATCGCCGTGGAAGAGGCCGTACGCCTCAAGGAAGCCGGTGTCGCCAGCGAAGTGATCGCGGTATCCATCGGCGAGAAGCCCTGCCAGGAGCAGATCCGCACCGCCCTGGCCCTGGGTGCCGACCGCGGCATTCACGTCGAGACGGAAGGCAAGGTCGAGCCGCTGGTGGTCGCCAAGCTGCTCAAGGGCGTCGTCGACAAGGAAGAGCCGCAGCTGGTCATCCTGGGCAAACAGTCGATTGACGGCGACAACAACCAGACCGGGCAGATGCTGGGCGCGCTGGCCAACATGGCCCAGGGTACCTTTGCCTCCGAAGTCAAGGTCGACGGCGACAAGGTCAATGTGACCCGGGAAGTCGATGGCGGCCTGCAAACGGTCAGCCTGAAACTGCCGGCTATCGTGACCACCGACCTGCGCCTCAACGAGCCGCGCTACGCGTCGCTGCCTAACATCATGAAGGCGAAGAAGAAGCAGCTGGATGTATTCAGCCCCGCCGACCTCGGCGTCGAGGTCACGTCCCACATCGAGCAGGTCAAGGTTGAGCCGCCGGCCGAGCGCCAGGCTGGCATCAAGGTGGCCGATGTGGCGGAGCTGGTGGACAAACTGAAGAACGAGGCGAAGGTAATCTGATGAGTACTCTGGTTATTGCAGAACACGACAACAGCAGCCTCAACCCCGCCACCCTGAACGCGGTCACCGCGGCCCAGGCCATGGGCGCGGACATCGACATCCTGGTGGCCGGTGCCGGTTGCGGCGCTGTTGCCGAAGCGGCGGCCAAGGTCGCCGGTGTCAACAAGGTGCTGGTTGCCGACAACGCCGCCTACGAGCACCAGCTGGCGGAGAACCTGAGCCTGCTGATCGCCGAAGTGGGCGCCGGCTACGACAACGTGGTTGCCCCGGCCACCACCAACGGCAAGAACACCATGCCGCGGGTTGCCGCTCTGCTGGATGTCGGCCAGATCTCCGACATCATCGGCGTCGAGGGCGCGGATACCTTCAAGCGTCCCATCTACGCGGGCAACGTGATTGCCACGGTGAAGAGCAAGGATGCCAAGAAGGTCATTACCGTGCGCACCACCGCCTTTGATGCCGCCGCTGCCGAAGGCGGTTCGGCGTCCACCGAAAGCGTCGACGCGGTACACGACGCGGGCCTGTCCACCTTCGTGGGCGAGGAACTGGCCCAGTCCGATCGTCCCGACCTGACGGCCGCCTCCGTGGTGATTTCCGGGGGTCGCGGCATGCAGAACGGCGACAACTTCAAGTTGCTCGACGGTATCGCCGACAAACTGAATGCCGCCATCGGCGCCTCCCGCGCGGCGGTCGACGCCGGCTTTGTGCCCAACGACATGCAGGTCGGCCAGACCGGCAAGATCGTGGCGCCGGACCTGTACATCGCCGTGGGCATCTCCGGGGCGATCCAGCACCTGGCGGGCATGAAGGACTCCAAGGTCATCGTGGCCATCAACAAGGACGAGGACGCGCCGATCTTCCAGGTGGCGGACTACGGCCTGGTGGCCGACCTGTTCGAGGCTCTGCCGGAACTGGAATCCGCGCTGTAAAGCCCTCGTGATACCCGCGTCCGGGCTCGCCCGGATGCTCCTCGAAAGCCGGCCCCTGTGCCGGCTTTCTTGTTTTCGGGGGCGGGCAAAGCCGGGTGTCCTGACAGGCCCAGGGCAGCCGGCGGTCCTGTGTCAGCTCAGGGGGTGTGCTAGCCGCAGACCCGGTTGCGCCCCTCGGCCTTGGCCCGGTAGAGCCGGGCGTCGGCCTGGGCCAGCAGTTCCGCGGCTGTCAGGTGGCCGTCGGTCACCGCCACACCGATACTGATGGTCAGCGGGATATCCGGCTGAAAGGGGCTCGCGGCGACGACCTCACGCAGCTTCTCCGCCAGTTGCAGGGCACCCTCTCGGGGTGTGTCCGGGCACACCACCACAAACTCCTCGCCGCCCCAGCGGCCGAGATAATCCGTGCCGCGCACCGTATCCCGCAGGCGTGTTGCCAGCTGTGTCAGCACGCCGTCACCGGCCAGGTGGCCGCGACTGTCGTTGATCACCTTGAAGTGGTCGAGGTCGATCAGCAGCATGGCCGTCGCTTGACCGCTGCGCCGGCCGAGCGCGAGGGACTGGGCGAGGGCTTCGTCCAGGCGGGCTCGGTTCCACAGTCCGGTCAGGGGGTCGGTGTGGGAGAGGTGACGCAGCCGGGCCCAGGCTTCCTCGCGGGTTTTCTCGCTGTAACGATAGAGCAGCCACAGGGCGGTCATCACCTCGGCGAAATTGAGCAGGGTGGCGATACCGAAGGGGCGCGGCTGGAAGTGTGGCAGGCGCAGCCAGATATAGACCAGCACCGCGGCGAAAAACAGCGCGGTCACCCAGGCGCCGTGGCGCGAGCCCAGCAGGAAGAAGGCCAGCGGGGGCAGTACGGTGACCCACAGCAGCGCGTAGTTGCCGCCGCTGGAAACGGCAATAAAGGCGCTCAGCACCGCGATCAGGAGCCCGACCGTCAGCCAGCTGGCCAGTTGCAGGCGCCCGCTCCGGTGGGAGAGGAAGAGGGTGGCACCGGCGAGTACCGCAAGTGCGGCATCGAAAGCCGCGATCAGCGGGTCGTCGAACAGGGTGAGGTTCAGGGCGCCGATCAGCGTGCCGTAGGCGCAGATGACCCAGAGTGTGACCCGCAGCAGGCGCGCCTGGCGGGCCTGCAGGGTAACATCCGGGGGGGCACTCACTGTCATGAAAGCAGGAGCGGCTGCGCCGCTCCGGGATCTCTCAGCGCTGGCCCAGATGCCGGCGACCGAGCGCGGCCATCAACAGCCCCAGTAGCCCCAGGGCGACCCCGGGTAGCGCGGGAATGGCGCGGGCTTCCACCGGTTCGCCCACGCCGGGCTGGGTGCTGAAGACTGCCGGGTTGTTGAAGGTGTTGCCGCCGGCGTCCCAGGTGCCGCGCAGGAGTACAAAATTCCCTTCTTCGTTGCCAACCCGGCCACAGTAGACAGCTTGATCGACCAGGGGGATGCTGTTGCTGGTCGAGGTCATGTCCAGGCAGTTGCCGGCGTAGCCCGGACCCATGTCTTCCGTGTACAGCGTGATTCCGTCCCAGCGACCGAAGGAGACATCCCCCGCAGGTGCGGGACTCAGGCTGGTCGCTAGATAGCCATTGGCGAGCACTTGGGCGGCACCGCTGTTGGCGCTCAGGGTGAGGTGAAATCCGGGCTGGCCGACGGCGTTTTCCATGGTGCAGTCACTGTACACGGAGACACCGTCGGGACTGCTGCCCACGATGACATTGGGACACGCGGACACGCTTTGGGCATTGGCTTCGTTGGTGGCGGCCAGGGAAAGCACCGCGGTGGTCGCAATGACAACGAGGCCGCCCGTGGCAGCACGCAGACTGCGTGCGGAAAGATACTGCATGAAAATCCCCCTTAGGATTGTTGTTCTTGGAAGTCCATGCTGCGCCCGGGATTGGGCGGCAGCATGTAGCTTGCGGGGCTGCGAGCCGAGTGGTCTGTCAGGCCCGGCGACGGAACAGCGGCAGAGGCTGATCGATCGAGGCCTGATAGGCGTCACTGAAGACCTGGTACTGGCGCAGACCTTCTTCCAGGCGGCTCTCGTCGGCGAACTGGAAGGCGTCGAAACCGCAGCGCCGCAGGTAGTATACCTGGTCGGGCAGGAAATGCCCCACCGCGCGCAGTTCTCCGCGGTAGCCGCGCTCGCGCAGCTCGCGTCCGTAGGAAAAGCCGCGCCCGTCGGTGAAGACGGGAAAGCTGACGGCGACCAGTTCCAGGGCATCCAGGTGCTCCAACAGGGGCTCGATGCCCTCGCCGGGCTCGATCTGCACGGCGCTGTCGCGCTTGTCCGCCAGGGCCTGCCACTGGCTCAGGGTGGCGATGTGCCCCGCGGGTGCCTGCTCCGCCTCGGCCTGGACCGGCGCCCAGCGATCGCAGGTGGCCGACTTGCCGTCTTTAATGAGAGCTTGCATAGACGCGCTCCTTGAAGGGGTCGATACCGACCCGGTTGTAGGTCTGCAGGAAGGTTTCCTCTTCCTGGCGCAGGTCGACATAGGTGTCGATGATGCGGCCAATCACGTCGGGCATTTCCTCCTGGCTGAAGGAGGGGCCGAGGATCTTGCCCAGGCTGGCATCCTTGGACTGGCTGCCGCCGAGGCTCACCTGGTAGAACTCGGCGCCTTTCTTGTCCACGCCGAGGACACCGATGTGGCCGATGTGGTGATGGCCGCAGGCGTTCATGCAACCGCTGATGTTGAGCTCGATGGGGCCGAGGTCGTAGAGGTAGTCCAGGTCGTCGAAGCGCGCCTGGATGGCCTCGGCCACTGGAATCGACTTGGCGTTGGCCAGGGAGCAGTAGTCGCCCCCGGGGCAGCAGATCAGGTCGGTCAGGGTGCCGATGTTGGGCGTGGCCAGGCCGGCCTGCTGCAGGCGCTGCCAGAGGCCGCGCAGGGCGCCGATCTCGACATCCGCCAGCACCATGTTCTGCTGGTGGGTGGTGCGGATCTCGCCGAAGGAGTAGTCATCCGCCAGCTCCGCCAGCAGTTCCAGCTGGCCATCGGTGACGTCCCCGGGGGCATAGCCGGTGGCCTTGAGGGAAATGCTCACCGCGCGGTAGCCGGGCATTTTGTGGGCCACCGTGTTGTGCTCCACCCAGCGGGCGAAGATCGGGTCCGCCTGGCACAGTGCTGTCAGTTCCGCGTCGCTGGTCGCGGCGTCGCAGCTGCGGTAGGCCGGGGCGGTAAAGAAGGATTTGGCGTGCTCGATGGCCTCGTCGGTCAGGGTCGAGGGGCCGTCCTTGAGGGCCGCCCACTCGCGCTCGGCGGCGGCGCGGAAGGCCTCGATGCCCATGGCTTTGACCAGGATCTTGATGCGCGCCTTGAACTTGTTGTCGCGGCGGCCGTGCTGGTTGTAGACCCGCAGGATGGCCTCCAGGCAGGTCAGCAGGTGGCGTTTCTCCACCCAGTCCCAGACCACCGAGCCGATCACCGGGGTGCGGCCCAGGCCGCCCCCGGCGAGAATGCGGAAACCCGACTCCCCCTGGGCATTGGTCAGCAGCTCGACGCCGATGTCGTGGGAGTGGATGGCCGCGCGGTCTTCCTCGCTGGCACAGACGGCGATCTTGAACTTGCGCGGCAGGAAGGCGAACTCGGGGTGGAAGGTCGACCACTGGCGGATAATCTCGCACCAGGGGCGCGGGTCCTCGCGCTCGTCACGGGCCACCCCGGCAAACTGGTCGGTGGTGGTGTTGCGGATGCAGTTGCCGCTGGTCTGGATGGCGTGCATCTGCACACTGGCCAGCTCGGCCAGGATATCCGGGACTTCTTCCAGTTCCGGCCAGTTGAGCTGGATGTTCTGCCGGGTGCTGACGTGGGCATAGCCCTTGTCGTAGTGCCGGGTGATATGGGCGAGCTTGCGCAACTGCGTGCTGTTGAGCAGACCGTAGGGCACCGCGATACGCAGCATCGGCGCCAGGCGCTGCACATACAGGCCATTCTGCAGGCGCAGCGGCAGGTATTCGGCCTCGCTCAGGCCGCCGGCCAGGTAGCGTTGGGTCTGTTCGCGAAACTGGGCGACGCGCTCGTCGATCAGGCGCTGGTCGTAGTGGTCGTAAACGTACATCAATTCGTTCCAGGCTTGAGAGAGGCGCTACCTTAACAGAATTGGGTCGCGCCAATTAGTCAGATTTTTCATAAGGTTAGAACGGCCCGGGAGGGAGATTGGCGCGGCCGGCTTTCCTGCTATAATCGCGCTTCCTTCCCGATCCGTCAGAAAGAGGTTTTTTGCACCATGTCCGATTCGCCGATCAAGAACGACGGCTCCGCCGACGCCATTGCCGCCACCGCGATTATCAGCATCGTGGTCTTTTCGCTCTACCTCTGGCTGTCCGGCATGCCCGGCTGAAGGCGGTATTGACGCGGCTTGCGCCACTGGCCGGCACGCGTCACCCCCGGGGCTGCCACGGTTGCAGCCCCGCTGCCCACCCGCCCGGGCGCCCGCTCAGCCCGCGGCACTCAGCACCAGGTTCACCACTAGGGCCACACCGGCCACGAAGAGCACGGTAAAAAGCAGCCCGGCGACAATGAAGGGGCCGGCCTTGCCCTGCTTGAAGTCGCGCTCGCGGTTGCGGCTGCTCTGCACCCCGAAGCCGGCGGCCAGGGTGCTGAAGACCACATGCCAGGGTTTGACCCGCTTGTTGTCCGCCTGCTCCGGCGCCTGCCTGTCTGCGGATGACCCGCTGTCTGCCGCCGCGGCGGGCCGTTTGTCAGTCCTGTCTTCGCTCATCACTCGTTGCCCTCAGTAGTCCAGCACCGGCGCCAGCCAGCGCTCCACATCCTCGATACTCATGCGCTTGCGCTCGGCCACGCTGGCCACCTGGTCGCGGCTGATCTTGCCCACGGCGAAGTAGCGCGCCTCCGGGTGGGAGAAGTAGAAGCCGCTCACCGAAGAGGCGGGCAGCATGGCATAACTGTCGGACAGCTCGACACCGCAGGTGTTCGGGGCATCCAGCAGCTGGAACAGGGCGCCCTTCTCGGTGTGGTCCGGGCAGGCGGGGTAACCCGGTGCCGGACGAATCCCCCGGTAGCGCTCGCGAATCAGTTCGTCATTGCCCAGGTTCTCCTCCGGGGCATAGCCCCACAGCTCCCGGCGCACTTCCCGGTGCAGGTACTCGGCCAGGGATTCCGCCAGGCGATCGGCCAGGGCCTTGAGCATGATGCTGTTGTAGTCGTCGTGGTCGGCCAGGAAGCTGTTGGAGAGCTCGTCCACGCCGTGGCCGGCGGTCACGCAGAAGGCGCCGATGTAATCCGGTGTGTCGGATTCCAGCGGGGCGATGTAGTCCGCCAGGCACAGGTTGGGCTCGCCGCTGGGCTTTTCCATCTGCTGCCGCAGGTGGTGCAGGGTGGCAATCACCTCGCCGCGGGACTCGTCGGCGTAGAGGGCGATGTCGTCACTGCCCACCCGTTGGGCCGGCCAGAAGCCCACGGTGGCCTTGGCGGTGATCAGCTTCTCGTCGATGAGCCGGCGCAGCATGGCCTGGGCATCGGCGAACAGCTCCCGGGCCTGGGGGCCGACCACATCGTCCTCGAGGATCTTCGGGTACTTGCCCGCCAGGTCCCAGGAGATGAAGAAGGGCGTCCAGTCGATGGTCTCCAGCAGGGGCTCGAGGGGAAAGTCCTCGTAGACCCGGGTGCCGATAAAGCTCGGCTTCGGCGGGGTGTAGGCCTGCCAGTCGAAACGCGGGGCATTGGCGATCGCCTCGGGGTAGGGCAGCTGGCGAACCCGGGGCTGTCGGGCGGCGATACGCTCGCGCACTTTCTCGTATTCGGCCCGCCGCTCGGCGACAAAGGCCGGCTTACCCTTGCCCATCAGGGCGGTGGCCACCGACACGCTGCGGGAGGCGTCCGGCACGTAGACCGTGAGGTCGTTCTGGTAGCGGGGCTCGATCTTCACCGCGGTGTGTGCCTTGGAGGTGGTGGCGCCGCCGATCATCAGGGGCACCTGGAAGTCCTGGCGCTGCATCTCGCTGGCCACGTGCACCATCTCGTCGAGGGAGGGGGTGATCAGGCCCGACAGGCCGATCATGTCCACCTTCTCCTCCCGGGCCACGCGCAGGATTTCCTCGCAGTGGACCATCACCCCGAGATCGATGACCTCGAAATTGTTGCACTGCAGTACCACGCCGACAATGTTCTTGCCGATGTCGTGGACGTCGCCCTTGACCGTGGCCATGAGGATCTTGCCGTTGGTCTGGGTGGCGTCGGTTTTCTCCGCCTCGATGTAGGGCTGCAGGTAGGCCACCGCCTGCTTCATCACCCGGGCGCTCTTGACCACCTGGGGCAGGAACATCTTGCCGTCGCCGAAGAGGTCGCCGACCACGTTCATGCCGTCCATCAGCGGCCCCTCGATCACCTCGATCGGGTGGTCGAAGGCCTGGCGGGCCTCCTCGGCGTCCTCCAGGATGAAGCTGTTGATGCCCTTGACCAGGGCGTGCTCGAGGCGCTTGCCCACCGGCGCCTCGCGCCAGCTCAGGTCCTCCTGGCGCGCCGCCGGACCGCCGCTGTCTTTGTAGCGCTCGGCCAGGTCGAGCAGGCGCTCGGTGCCGTCGTCGCGGCGGTCGAGGATGACGTCCTCCACCGCCTCGCGCAGTTCCGCGGGCAGTTCATCGTAGACCGCCAGCTGGCCGGCGTTGACGATGCCCATGTCCATGCCGGCACGGATGGCGTGGTAGAGGAAGACCGAGTGGATCGCCTCGCGCACCACGTTGTTGCCGCGGAAGGAGAAGGAGACGTTGGACACGCCACCGGACACCAGGGCCCCGGGCATGTGCTCCTTGATGTAGCGGGTGGCCTCGATGAAGTCCACCGCGTAGTGGTTGTGCTCCTCGATTCCGGTGGCCACGGCGAAGATGTTGGGGTCGAAGATGACGTCCCGGGGATTGAAGCCGATGCGATTGACCAGGATGTCCCAGCAGCGCTCGCAGATCTCCTGGCGCCGCTGCAGGGTGTCCGCCTGGCCCTGTTCGTCGAAGGCCATGACCACCACCGCCGCGCCGTAGCGCTTGCACAGGCGCGCCTGCTCGATGAACTCCTCCTCGCCGTTCTTCAGGCTGATGGAGTTGACCACCGGCTTGCCCTGGATGCACTTGAGGCCCGCCTCGATCACCGACCACTTGGAGGAGTCGACCATGATCGGCACGCGGGAGATGTCCGGCTCCGAGGCCACCAGGTCGAGGAAGGTGACCATGGCGCGCTCGGCGTCGAGCATGCCCTCGTCCATATTGATGTCGATGATCTGGGCGCCGTCCTCGACCTGGGTGCGGGCCACCGAGAGGGCGGTGTCGTAGTCGTCCGAGAGGATCAGCCGCTTGAAGGCCGCCGAGCCGGTGACGTTGCAGCGCTCGCCGACGTTGACGAAGAGGCTGTCGGCAGTGATGTTGAAGGGCTCCAGGCCCGACAGCCGGCAGGCGGGCTCGGGCTTCGGCAGCGGGCGCGGGTCGATGCCCTCGACCGCCCGGGCAATCGCCTCGATGTGATGCGGCGTGGTCCCGCAGCAGCCCCCCGCCAGGTTGAGGAAGCCGCGCTCGGCGAAGCCGCGGAAGTCGGCGAACATGTCCTCGGGGGTCTCGTCGTACTCGCCGAAGGCATTCGGCAGGCCGGCGTTGAGGTGGGCGCTGAAGTAGCATTCCGCCACCGAGGCCAGCTCCTCCAGGAAGGGGCGGATTTCCTTGAAGCGGCGCCCGCAGTTACTGCCCACGATCAGCGGGCGGGCGTGGGCGATGGCGTTCCAAAACGCCTCGGGACTCTGGCCCGAGAGCACGCGGCCGCTGGTGTCGGGGAAGGTCACCGAGATCATCAGGGGCAGCTCGCGGCCGACCTCCTCGAACACCGACTGCACGGCGAAGATCGCCGCCTTGGCGTTCAGGGTGTCGAAAATGGTCTCGATCATCAGCAGGTCGGCGCCGCCGGCGATCAGGGCGCGGGTGGCCTCGCTGTAGTCGCGCACCAGCTCGTCGAAGCGGATATTGCGGGCGCCCGGGTCGTTGACATCGGGCGAGATGGAGGCGGTGCGCGGGGTCGGGCCGAGAATCCCCGCCACGTAGCGCGGGCGGGAGGGGTCGCGGGCGGTGATTTCGTCCGCCGCCTGCCGGGCCAGGCGCGCGCCGGCCTCGTTCAGCTCCGCGGCCAGGTGGGAGAGGTCGTAGTCGCCCTGGGCCACGCGGGTACTGTTGAAGGTGTTGGTGCCGATGATGTCGGCGCCGGCCTCCAGGTAGCGGCGGTGAATCCGCACCACCACCTCCGGGCGGGTCAGCGACAGCAGGTCGTTGTTGCCCTTGAGGTCCCCGCTGTGGTCGGCAAAGCGCTCGCCGCGGTAGTCCGCCTCCTCGAGCCCCTCGCCCTGGATCATGGTCCCCATGGCGCCATCCAGGATCAGAATGCGCTGCTTGAGGGCCTCTACCAGGGGGTGGCTGTCGGGGATCATCGGGCTTCCTTCTGTGGATGGCTGACAAAGCCGCCTATTCTAGCAGATCGGCCCCGGCTTTAGGTGCTCGGTAGAACGGCCGCTGGCCCCGTATCCGATCCCGCTGCGACACGTTTGCGGCTCCCCCGGCAGTGGGCGATAGCGGTCGGAGTGCACAGGCGGGGCGGGATTTGCTAGAATACCTGACCAAATTACTCGGAATGGATGTGAAGCATGATCACCATCACGGAATCCGCGCAGGCCTACCTCGCAGAATTGCTCGGCAAGCAGGACGATGCCCTGGGAGTGCGTGTGTTCATCAACCAGCCCGGTACCCCCAAGGCGGAGACCTGTATCGCCTACTGCCGGGAAGGGGATATCCAGGAAGGTGATGAGGAGCGTGCCTTCGAGGGCTTCAAGGCCTGGTTCGACGGTCGCAGCCTGCCCTTCCTGGAAGACGCCCTGGTCGACTACGCCAAGGACCGCATGGGCGGCCAGCTGACCATCAAGGCGCCCAACGCCAAGTTGCCCCGGGTGGACGAGAACAGCCCCCTGGAGGACCGCGTCAACTACATTCTCTACAACGAGGTGAACCCCTCGCTGGCCGCCCATGGGGGCGAAGTGAGCCTGGTCGAGCTGACCGAGGACAAGGTCGCCATCCTGCAGTTCGGCGGTGGCTGCCAGGGCTGCGGCATGGTCGACATGACCCTCAAGGGCGGGGTGGAGAAGACCCTGCTGGAGCAGCTGCCCCAGCTCAAGGGTGTGCGCGACACCACCGACCACTCCGATCGCAGCCAGGCCTATTACTGAGCCGGGGCCGCCGCGCCCGGCTTTCCTGCTGCTCCCGGATCGCCCGGCTCAGACCTGACGCACGCCCCGGATCTGCTCGCGCAGCTTGCGCAGGGCGGCTTCGGTCTCCGGCCAGCCAATGCAGCCGTCGGTGACCGACACGCCGTATTCCAGCTGTGACAGGTCCTCGGGGATCGACTGATTCCCGGCCTTGAGGTTGCTCTCGATCATCAAACCGACGATCGAGCGGTTGCCCTCGAGGATCTGGTTGCCCACGTTCTCAACCACCAGCGGTTGCAACTCCGGCTGTTTGTTGGAGTTGGCGTGACTGGTGTCGATCATGATGTTGCGGGGCAGGCCGGCCTTGTCCAGGGCCTCCTCGCACAGTTTCACGTGCACCGAGTCGTAGTTCGGGCCGCCGCTGCCGCCGCGCAGCACAATGTGCCCGTAGCGGTTGCCGCGGGTGGTGTAGACCGCGACCCGGCCCTCGCTGTTGACCCCGAGGAAGCGGTGCGGCTTGGCCGCCGACTTCAGGGCGTTGACCGCCACCGCGAAACCGCCGTCGGTGCCGTTCTTGAAGCCGACCGGGGAGGACAGGCCGCTGGCCATCTCGCGGTGGGTCTGGGACTCGGTGGTACGCGCGCCGATGGCCGACCAGCTGATCAGGTCCTGCAGGTACTGCGGCGAGATCGGGTCGAGGGCCTCGGTGGCGGTGGGCAGGCCCAGCTCCAGCACGTCCAGCAGCAGGCGCCTGCCGATGCGCATGCCTTCCTCGATCTTGAAGGAGTCGTCCATGTGGGGGTCGTTGATCAGCCCCTTCCAGCCCACCGTGGTCCGGGGCTTCTCGAAGTAGACGCGCATGACGATGTAGAGGGTGTCGGAGAGCTCCTCGGCCAGTGACTGCAAGCGCCGTGCGTAGTCCATGGCCGCCGCGGGATCGTGAATCGAGCAGGGGCCGATGACCACGAAAACCCGCGGGTCCTTGTGGTCCAGGATATCCTGGATCACCTGTCTGCTGTGGGTGATCTGCTCGCGGGCGGCCTCGCTCAGGGGCAGGTCGCGCTTGAGTTCCGCCGGGGTGATCAGGACGTCCTTGGACGCCACGTTAATGTTATGTACTTCCATAAGTGCTCACAGCTGGAGGCGGGCGGCGGGGCGCCCGCGTGGAATAAAGGGCCGCTATTCTAAAGCAGCGGCGCCGCCTGCGCATCCCGCGCCGGCGTCGAGGCTGGGTGCTTGCCGGCAGGCGGCTGGGCGTGGCGCGGCTGGCTCAGCCGCCGCCGGGGTAGACGGTCAGGCGCTGGCCCGGGTAGATCGGCTCCCCCGGGTTGAGGGCGTTCCAGGCCAGCAGCTCCTCGACGCTGACCTTGAAGCGGCCCGCGATCCGGTAGAGAGAGTCGCCGCGGCGAACGCGATAACCCTGGGCTTGGGGCGCGCTCTCGCGCTGGGCCAGGCTGCCCTGCCAGTCGCCGCCGCGGGGGATCATCAGCTGGCTGCCGGCGCGGATCATGTGCCCGCGCAGGCCGTTGACCTGCTGCAGCATGGCGACACTGGTGTCGTAGCGGCGGGCGATGTGGCTCAGGGTTTCGCCATTGCGCACCTGGTGCCGCTGCCAGCTGACACGTTCCTGGGCGGGCAGCGTCGCGAGCTGCTGGCGGAACTGCTCCGCGGCGGCGGGGGGCAGCAGCAGCTCATTGACCGAGGGCGCGGTGGCCCAGCGCAGGTGGCCCGGGTTCAGGGCCTTGAGGGTGGCCAGGGGCACATCGGCCAACTCCGCGGCGCGGGCCAGTTCGATCTGCCCGCCGGTGGGGACGGCGGCAAAGGCGGGACTGTTGGCCACCGCGGGCAGGGCGACGCCCCAGCCCTCGGGGTCGGCGATCAGCATCGACAGGGCCAGCAGGCGCGGTACGTACTTGTGGGTTTCCGCCGGCAGGCGCAGGGACCAGTAGTCGGTGGGGCGGCGGGCCTCGGCATTGCGCTGCACCGCACGGGTCACCCGGCCGATGCCGGCGTTGTAGGCGGCAATGGCCAGGGTCCAGTCGCCGTCCACCGCCTCGTAGAGGTTCTGCAGGTAGTCCAGGGCCGCGTGGGTGGAGGCGCGCACATCGCGCCGCCCGTCGTACCACCAATCGCTGTCGAGGCCGAGATATTCCCCGGTGGCGGGCATGATCTGCCACAGCCCCAGGGCCTGCTGGCGGGAGCGGGCCACCGGGTTGAGGCTGCTCTCGACGATCGGCAGCAGCGCCAGCTCCAGGGGCATGTCCCGCTCTTCCACCTGCTCGACGATGTAGTGCAGGTAGAGCGCCGCGCGGCCGTTGATGCTCTCCAGGAAGCGCTCCTGGTTGAGGTAGTAATTCAGGGCCTCCTGCATGGCGGGGTTGTCCGGGGCCTCCCAGCTCAGGCCGTTGCGGATGCGCGCCCAGACGTCGTCCTCGCGCACCGGCACGGTCTGCAGGCGCACCGGCGCCTTGCGGGTGACGGTGGGGGTGTAGGGGTGCAGGGCTTCGTCGGTGGCGGCGGTAGTCTCCTCGCGTTCACCCAGGGAGCCCAGATGGCTGCAGCCCGAGAGCAGTAAAACTCCGGAAACTACAATAACTAATTTTCTTAAAGCGTTGAAATATCCGTACTTTGTCAAAACTCGTCCTTCCATGAACGGAGTGCGGCGAAGACCGTCTCCGGGTCATCGCCCTGCCACTTTCCCTGTCGTCGGAGCGTGTCCACCAGGGCCGCTTCCCCACTGCGGAGGAAGGGGTTGGTGGCGCGCTCCAGGGCGATGTTCGAGGGCACCGTGGGGCGCTCCTGCGCGCGCAGTTGCGCCACCTCTTCCTCCCGGGCCTGCAGGGCGGCGTTGTCGGGGTCGGCGGCGCGGGCAAAGCGGAGGTTGGCCTGGGTGTATTCGTGGGCGCAGTAGACCGCGGTCTCGCCGGGCAGCGCCGCCAGCTGGCCGAGGGAGTCGTGCATCTGCGCCGGGCTGCCCTCGAACAGGCGGCCGCAGCCGCCGGCAAACAGGGTGTCGCCGCAGAACAACAGCGGGGCCTGGTCGGCGGTGGCGGGGCGGTAGAATGCGATATGGTCGAGGGTGTGCCCGGGCACTTCCAGTACCTCGAAGGTGGCGCCCAGGACCTCGACGCGATCGCCCGCGGCGACCCGCTCGGTCAGTGTCTCGATGGCGGGGTTGTGGGGGCCGACGACCCGCGCCGGATGCTGCGCCAGCAGCTCGGGAATCCCGCCGACGTGGTCAAAGTGGTGGTGAGTGACCAGCACCGTGTCCAGGCGCAGGCCCCGGGCGTCGAGCACCCGCAGCACCGGGGCGGCCTCGCCGGGGTCTACCACCGCGCAGTCACGGCTGCCCGCCCGGGTCAGCAGCCAGATGTAATTGTCACTGAAGGCGTGGATCGGCTCGATCGACAACATGAAGCACATTCCCGCAAAAAATACAGTACCATGCCCGTTCTGTTCTGCAGGCGTGGCCACGCGGGCCACCGACGGGCTGTCTGGAATCGATGGGCGAGTGTAACGACATTTTGACGGAACTGGAATCCTGGTACCGCACGCCGCTGGGGCAAAGCCTTTACCGCGGCCTGCAGGACCAGCTGGAGCCGCTGCTCGAGACCACCTTCGGCTACCACCTGGTGCAGGTTGGCTGCAGCCGCGAACAGCCGCTGTTCTGCAGCAGCCGGATTCGCCACCAGTTGTATATTGCCGCGGCCCCCGGGGCGCGCATCGGGCTGCAGGCCCGGGCCGACGAGCTGCCCCTGGAGAGCGACAGTGTCGACGTGCTGATTGCCCACCACAGCCTGGAGTTCACCGAGGACCCCCACGCCGTGCTGCGCGAGCTGCACCGGGTCCTCACGCCCCAGGGCCACCTGCTGTTGGTGGGCTTCAACCCCTGGAGCCTGCTGGCCCTGAATCACTCACTGCGCGCCGCGGCCGGCAACCCCCTGTGGCGGGCGCGCAGGGCGGTCAGCCGCGGGCGTCTGCTGGACTGGCTGCGCCTGCTCGGCTGCGAGGCCCAGGGCAGCGATTTCCTCCTGCCGCTGCCGGTGGCCAGCGGCGAGGGGCGCCTGGCGCGCCTCGCCCGCCGCGGCAACCGCTGGAGCGAGGCCCACCAGCTGCCCTTCGGCAGCCTCTACCTGGTGCATGCGATCAAACAGGTAGCGGGGCGCGTGCGCCCCCTGCGGCTGGCGCGGACCCGGCCGGCCCTGATGGGCATCAAGGTGGGCAAGCCGGCCCCCACACCCACACCCCGGGGCGGCAATGTCGCCGCCTGCGCCCCCATTCCAGCCCGCGGCGACGCTGTTGCCGCGGCTACCAAATCCCGAGACAGTGCAGCATGAAAGACGTGGACATCTTTACCGACGGCGCCTGTCGCGGCAATCCGGGGCGCGGCGGCTGGGGTGCCGTGCTGCGCTTCAACGGCCGCGAAAAGCACCTCTGGGGCGGCGAGCCCCACACCACCAACAACCGCATGGAACTGCGCGCGGCGATCGAGGCCCTGGCCGCCCTCAAGGAGCCCTGCCGGGTGCAGCTGACCACCGACTCGGTCTATGTGCGCGACGGCATCACCCAGTGGCTGCCCAACTGGAAGCGCCGCGGCTGGAAGACCGCCGCCCGCCAACCGGTCAAGAACGATGACCTGTGGCGCGCCCTGGACGAACAGAACCAGCGCCACGAGGTGCACTGGCACTGGGTCAAGGGTCACAGCGGCCACCCGGAAAACGAGCTCGCGGACCAGCTCGCCAACCGCGGCATCGACCAACTGCAGGAGGCCTGATCGCGCATGCGCCAGATTGTGCTGGATACCGAGACCACCGGCCTGGAAGTCAGCCAGGGGCACCGGATTATCGAGATCGGCTGCGTGGAGCTGGAGAACCGGCGCCTGACCGGCCAGCATTTCCACCGCTACGTGAACCCGCAGCGGGAGGTCGACCAGGGCGCCATCGAGGTGCACGGCATCACCAACGAGTTCCTCGCCGACAAGCCGCTGTTCCCGCAGGTGGCGGCGGAGTTTCTCGACTTCGTGCGCGGGGCCGAGCTGCTGATTCACAACGCGCCCTTCGATATCGGCTTTCTCGACGCCGAGCTGTCGCGGGTCGATCCCAGTCACCCGGGGCTGGCCAGCCTGTGCAAGATCACCGACACCCTGCAGATGGCCCGGGCGCGCCACCCCGGCCAGCGCAATACCCTGGACGCCCTGTGCAACCGCTACGGCGTGGACAACTCCCAGCGGGATCTCCACGGCGCGCTGCTCGACGCCGAGATCCTGGCGGACGTCTACCTGCTGCTCACCGGTGGCCAGACCACCTTCCAGCTGGGCAGTGGCGACAGCGACGGGGATGGCGGCGAACACCGCGGGGAGAGCCTGCGCCGGCTGCCCGCGGACCGGCCGCCGCTGCCGGTGCTGCGCGCCAGCGCCGAGGAGCTGGCGGCCCACGAGGCCCAGCTGGAGGCCATCGCCAAGGCCAGCGGGGGCACGGTACTGTGGAGAGAGAGGATCGAGGCATGAGGTTCAAACCCGACAATCGTCCCCCGGGGCGGGCCGCCGACAGCCTGCACCTGGTTTTCCAGGGCGGCCAGCTGGTGCGCGACCTGCGCGCCGCGGACCCGCTGCTGCCGGCGCGCCACGACTGGCCGGTGGTGCAGGAGCAGTTCCTCGGCTACTGGGAGGGGCGGCCCTGCTTCGCGGTGGAAATCGACCCGCAGCTGGACCTGGACCCGATGCACTGGCAGCGCGGCAGCCTCTACCAGCTGCTGGGGGCCGACGAGGACCTCTTCGCCCTCGCCGGGCGCGCCGCCCAGCTGCTGGCCTGGGAGCGCGATCACCAGTACTGCGGCCGCTGCGGATCGCCGATGCAGGCCGACCTCGGCGAGCGGGCGATGCGCTGCGAGCCCTGCTGCCACCTGGTCTACCCGCGCATCTCCCCCTGCATCATCACCCTGATTACCCGCGGTGACGAGTTGCTGCTGGCCCGCAACGCCAGTTTCCCCGGGGAGATGTACAGCACCCTGGCGGGCTTTATCGAGGCGGGGGAGAGCGCCGAGGCCTGCCTGCACCGGGAGGTGGCCGAGGAGGTCGGGGTGTCGGTGTGCAACCTGAGCTACTACGGCTCCCAGTCCTGGCCCTTCCCCAGCCAGCTGATGCTGGGTTTCTTCGCCGAGTACGCCGGCGGCGAGATCGTCTGTGACCAGGAAGAGATCGCCGACGCCCGCTGGTTCCACCACAGCGCGCTGCCCCAGGTGCCGCCACCCAGCTCCATCGCCGGCCGCCTGATCAGGGACTACGTGGAGCACCGCCGCAAGCTCTGACTGAACCCGCGGCACCGCCAGGCCCTCGCGCCCGCCTTTCGCGGCGACGGGCCTCGGCGGTCGCCGCCCCAACTGAGACTCAGGAGATACGTTTGGAACACCTGTATGACTACGGCCTGTTTCTGGCCCAGGCCCTGACCGTCGTCGTTGCCATCCTGCTGGTGGCCGGTGGCCTGGCCGCCGCGGCCCAGCGCCGCCGCCACCACGGCAGCGAGGGCCAGCTCGAGGTGCACAAGCTCAACGAGCGCTACCAGGACCTGCGCGACAGCCTGCGTCACGGGGTGCTGGACAAGGCCGCCTGGAAGGCCGAGCACAAGGCCCGGCGCAAACGCGAGAAGGCCGAGGCCAAGGCGCGCAAGAAACAGCTCAAGAAGTCTGGCGACGAAGCGCCTGAGGCCGAGGGCAGCGAGCGCAAGCGCCTGTATGTGCTGGACTTCGATGGCGATATCCGCGCCGACGCCAGCGAGAACCTGCGCGAGGAGGTCTCCGCGCTGCTGCCGGAGATCCGTCCCGGCGACGAAATCCTGCTGCGCCTGGAGAGCCCCGGTGGCCTGGTGCACGGCTACGGCCTGGCCGCCAGCCAGCTGCGCCGGATCACCGAAGCCGGGGTGCCATTGACCGTGGCTGTGGACAAGGTCGCCGCCAGCGGCGGCTACATGATGGCCTGTGTGGCGCCGAAGATCATCGCCGCCCCCTTCGCGGTGATCGGCTCCATCGGCGTGGTCGCCCAGGTGCCCAACTTCCACCGCCTGCTGAAAAAGCACGACGTCGACGTGGAGGTGCTCACCGCCGGCCGTTACAAGCGCACCCTGACCCTGTTCGGGGAAAACACCGAGGAGGGCCGGGCCAAGTTCCTCGAGGACCTGGAAACCACCCACCAGCTGTTCAAGGCCTTCGTGGCGGAGAACCGACCGAGCCTGGATATTGACAAGGTCGCCACCGGGGAAATCTGGTACGGCAGCGACGCCCTGCGCGAGGGGCTGGTGGACGCGGTGGAGACCTCCGATGCCTGGATCCAGGCGCGCCTGGCGGACTGGGACGTGTTCCAGGTGGCCTACGTCGAGCGCAAGCCCTGGCAGGAGAAGCTCGGGCTCGCGGCCGAGGGAGCGATGGAGCGCCTGAGCCTCAAGCTCTGGCACAAGCGCGGCAGCGACCTGTTTCGCTGACAGCCGCTGCCCTGGCTTCCCGGGCCTGGTGCGGTGGGGCTCCTGCCTGACCCGGGGCGCGGGGCAGGCACGCGGGCGCTACTCTTCGCGATAACCGTGGTAGCGATTGAGGTCGAAGATGCCGGCGGCGATCCCGTCCTGTTCCACTGACAGCCGCTGCAGGCGGTCGCTGACATCCCAGAACCAGGGGGCGTTGCGCCGCACGCCGTAGCGGTGGAGCAGGGTGGCGTAGTCTTCGGCGCTTTCCAGGGCGGCGATATCCGCCGCGAACAGGGGCATCTGCCGGGCGTGGACCTGGAAGAACTGGTTGGGGTGGGCGCCAATCAGGCCCGCCACCACCGTCAGCGCATCCTCCTCGGGCAGGCGCCGCTCGTCTTCCTCGAACAGTTGTGCAATGTTGCTGTGGCCGCTATCCCGCAGCAGGGTAAAGGCCTTGTCGCCGTCCTCGCCGCCGATCACATGCACGAAACTCACCTCCGGCAGGAAGCGGTTGTGGGCGCCGCGGTGGGCCACCAGGGCGTCCAGGGCCTGGGCAATCTCGGGGCTGCTGTGGCGGTGGTAGTCAAAGCGCGGCACGGCGCCGCCGGGCACCCGCGCCCGGGCCCGGGCCAGGAACTCCGCTTTCGGGTCGTCCGTCTGGTAGTCCACCCCGGTGGGCAGCTGCATGGCTTCGCTGCGCACGAAGACCGGCTCCCGCGCGGATTCCGGCGCCCCCCGGTACCAGTGGTCTCGCAGCGGCTTGCGCTGATCGGCGGGGAGGAACATCAGGAAGTTGTACTCCCCCTCCATGCGCAGGAAGTCCATGTAGAGGCGCGACTCCAGCTGGTGGGCCACCGAGCCGTAGACGTCGAAGCCGGCCACCAGCAGATAGTGGATGCGCTCCAGCAGGGAGTAGGTGATGACCCAGGCGGTTTTCGGCGTTTCCCCCACCAGGCCGCGGACCACCGAGGCGGTGTCGAAGTGGCGGAAGATGGTCAGCCCGGCATTGCTGTTGTCGCCGTCGCCATCCCACAGCAGGTCGAGCTCGGGGCGCCGGCGCCCCTCGGCCATTTCCGCCTCGATGTGCTGCGCCTTGGCCTTCTCGTAGCGCGCCTGGGCGCGGGCGTACTTGAGCCAGCTGGCGATGTCGATCACTGACTCGGTGCGCGGCACCGGCAGGCGCAGGTTGTGGCTTTCCTGTTCCAGGAAAGCGCCGTCGAGCTCCGGGTCCAGGGCTTCCGGGTCCATGAACAGCACCCAGAAGCGATCCTCGATCACGTTGAGGGCAATCTGCCCCCGGCACACCGGCCCCTTGATGAAGTTCATGATGGTGAACTCCGATTCCTCCAGCATGAAGCGATAGCGGGCGCGCACCGGCAGATCGGCAAAACTGCGGAAGGGATTGCCGCTGAGATCACTGTCATAGCCCGGTAGGCTGTCCACCGTATAGTCGGGGGCCAGGAACAGCTCCCGGTACCAGTCCCGGCGCGCGGCGTCGAAGCGGTAGGGCAGGTGGCTCTTGGCCACGGCGACAATCGGCATCGGCTGCAGGCGATACCAGAAGCGCTCGCGCCCGGGATCGTCGTAGGGCCGGCGGGTGGCGATCACCTCCACCGGCTCCCCGGGTGGCGAGGACGAACGCACCAGGCGGAACCAGTGGGAGTCCTGGCCGGCGTCCTCCAGGTACAGGGTGGCCAGGAACAGGTGCTCGTAGATATAGCGCGCCATCAGCTGGCTGCGCTTATCGTTCTGATTGAGGAAGCGCTCCCAGGCCGCGACTTCCCCCTGCAGGGCATCGGGCAGGGCGGGGACCGGTGGCGCCGGCGCCCCGGCTTCCAGCCAGTCGAGCATCAGACTGTGCTCCTCCGGGCGCAGCCCCGGCAGCCCGTAGGGCATGCCCCACTGCGGGTAGTCCTCGGCGAAGTCGTCGAAGCCGCCGGGCTTCACGCACTGCTGGTCCCGGTGCAGGGAAAAGTCAAAACCCTCCGGCAGGGGGCCGCGGGCGGGCAGGGGGTGGGCCTGCTTCAGGGCCAGCATGCGGTAGAGCAGGCCCCGCTCCGGCTGCTCGCGGTCCAGCACCGGGTAAAAATCCTTCTTGCGCCAGGCCGCTTCGCCCTGGGCGTCGTCGAACAGTCGCGTCAGGTCGCCGGCCAGCAGGCGGGTGGAGTCGTAGACCAGGGTCTGGTTGGCCCCGCGCTCGAGGCCGATGTGGGCTTCCAGCTTGAGCTGGCAGGGGGCGTCGTAACAGGCGTGGCAAACCACGCAGCGCTGCTCGATGACTTGCCCCGGCGTTTCCAGGGGCGCCGCCAGGGCGCTGTGCAGGGCGAAACTGGCCCACAGTGCCGTGAGCAGGCGGATCATCTGGTGCATGGGTGTGTCCCGGGGTGTCGAAGCGCCATGGTAGCACGCATAATAGGCACCGGCAGACCGGCAGCATCAGGGGCCCAAGCGGGGCAGGCGGGCCGCGCAGCGCCACGGGCGTGCCGGCGGGGACCGGGAACAGGAGAAAGCAGGGTGCACGAAATCGTAGGGTTCCTGGACATGCTGGGGATGGTGGTCTTCGCCATCAGCGGGGCGCTGGCCGCCGCCGAGCGACGCCTGGACATCCTCGGCTTCATCCTCTTCGGCACCATCACCGGCATCGGCGGCGGCACCATCCGCGACCTGCTGCTGCAGGCGGACGAGGTGTTCTGGTTCAGCGACACGCGCTACTTGTGGGTGTGCATCCTGGCCAGCGTGGCCACCTGGTTTGTTGCCCATCACCTGCAATCACTGCGGCGGGTGCTGCTGTGGGCGGACGCCATCGGGCTGTCGGTGTTCAGCGTGATCGGGGCGCAGAAGGCACTGATCTGGGAGGCCCCGGTGCTGGTGGCCGTGGGCATGGGTATGATGACCGCCAGTTTTGGCTCGCTGATCCGCGACAGCCTGCTGGGGCAGCCCCCGGTGCTGCTGGAGGCGGACATCTACGTCACCGCGGCGGCCCTGGGGGCCCTGAGCTATGTCGGGCTGACCGCCCTGGCGGGGTTGCCGGGCTGGGACTGGGTGGCCGACTGGGCGGTGCCGGTCTCTATCGGCGCCGCCTTCCTGCTGCGCGGCAGCGCCATCCTGTTCAACCTGCAGTTGCCCAAGTACCGGCCGCAGCACTGAAGCCAGTTCAGGGCACGGCTGCTTTCTGTCCCGAGCGAAACAGACCCTGAGTCCCGGGGGGATTGCCTGTGCCGGATCAGCCTTTACCGGTCGGCTTGTTGGGCCCGGCCAGGCAGTCCTTCTCGATATAGGCGATGATCTTGGCGGCGATATCGATGCCGGTGGCCTTCTCGATGCCCTCGAGGCCCGGGGAGGAGTTGACCTCGATCACCAGGGGGCCGTGGGCGGAGCGCAGAATGTCCACCCCCGCCAGGTCCAGCCCCATGACCTTGGCGGCCTTGATCGCCAGGCGGCGCTCCTCGGGGCGCAACTTGATCACTTCCGCGGTGCCCCCGCGGTGCAGGTTGGAGCGGTACTCGCCCTTGACCGCCTTGCGTTGCATCGCGGCGATCACCTTGTCGCCCACCACGAAACAGCGGATGTCGGAGCCCCCGGCCTCCTTGATGAACTCCTGCACCAGGAAGTCCGAGCCGATGCCGCGGAAGGCGTTGATCAGTGCCTCGGCGGCCTTCTTGGTTTCCGCCAGCAGCACGCCGTTGCCGTGGGTGCTGGCGGTGAGCTTGAGGATCAAGGGCGCGCCGCCCACCGATTCGATCAGCTTGTCGGTCGCCCGCGCGGAGTGGGCGTAGCTGGTTACCGGCTGGCCGATGCCGCGCCGGGCCAGCAGCTGGTGGGCGCGCAGCTTGTCCCGGGAGCGGGTGATGGCGATGGACTCGTTGATGGAATAGACGTGGCCAACTTCGAACTGTCGCAGCACCGCGCAACCGTAGGAGGTGATGCTGGCGCCGATGCGCGGGATCACCGCGTCGAACTCCAGGTCTTCCACATCCTGGGCGGACTTCTGGTACACCACCGTCGGGTCGTTGGCGGTGATGTTCATGTAGCATTTGAGCACGTCCACCACGCGCACCTCGTGGCCGCGTTCCGTGGCCGCCTCCACCAGGCGCCGGGTCGAGTACAGTCTGCGGTTGCGGGAGAGAATGCCGATTTTCATGAGACGTCCTTGGGCGCGGGGATTTGACGTGGAGAGCTCCACAAGGCAATCATAGCGGTTCGGCGGGGCATCGTGCACCTTGTCCCGGTGATGCGACAGGAATAATTTTCCAGGAGGCATGCCATGCAACTGAAAAAACTGTTCCGCACTTTGGGCCTGGCCACCCTGGCAGCGAGTCTGCCCCTCGCGGCTTCCGCCGACGAGCACGGGGGCAAGGCCGCATCCGAGAGCGCCGCGGAAAACGGCAGCGAAAGCAGCGAGAGCACGCAGCGTCGCTGCCTGTCGCTGAACCAGATCCGGCGCATCGAGGTGGTCGACGACCAGACCCTCAAGTTCCACATGCGCGGCAGTGGCCCGGACTATCTCAACCATCTGCCCTATCGCTGCACCGGGCTGAAGCGTCGCGGCGCCTTCATGCACGCCACTTCGACCAGCAACTACTGCGACCTGGATATCATCACCCAGATCGATACCATGATTGGCATGCGGCTCGGCTCCTGCCCCCTGGGCAAGTTCGAGGCGGTGGAGCGCGCGGTGGAAGGCGAGGACAGCCAGGCCGAGGAGTAACGGCGGCACTGGATTCACAGGCAACAAGGCACAGGGACGTCATAGCGTGACATTGGAAGCGCGGCACTTCGCCGCACTGGAGGCCCTGGCGGCCGAGGATTTCGCGGCCTGCCGCGGGGACTTTTTCCACTGGGACGGCGGCGAGCCGGCGACCCTGGAGGCGGTGGACTTCGATCCGGCCAGCCCGGGGCGCTTCAGTCTGCTGTTCTCCGCCCCCGGGGCGGCGTCCGCGGAGCAGGGCATCTACCTGCTGGCACACGAACGCCTGGGGGAGCTGGGCCTGTTCCTGGTGCCCCTGGGGCCGGCCGGCGCTGCGCCAGGGGACGACGCAGCGCCGCCGGAACGCTGGCGCTATGAGGCGGTGATCAGTCGCAGCTAGCTGAGCGCTTGCCATGACCGGCACCCGTGAGGGTCTGAACCAGTGCTCAGCGGTATTCCATCTGGCAGTACAGCCCGTCGTCAGCGCTGACCACGAAGCCCAGTCGCTCATAGAGCTGCCGGGCGGGGTTGTCGCAGGCCACGCTCAGGCGCAGGGGCAGCGCCTGTTGTTGGCTGCGTAACTGGAGTGCGCGCAACAGGGCCGAGCCGATGCCCTGGCCGCGATAGGTCGCCAGCAGCCTGAGGTCAATCAGGCGGTTTTCATCGGCAGTGAAATGCCAAGATAAACGCCCCGCCGCTTCTCCCTCCACTTCAATGATTTCCCGCACCGCGGCGGGGTAGGCCTGCCGGTAGTGGGCCTCCTGGGCCCGGTACTGCTGGCTCAGGAAGGCCGTTTTCTGGTCGTCGTCCCAGGGCAGTGCCGCCAGTGCCTGCCAGCGGCTGTCGACATAGAGTGCGATCAGTAAGTCGCGGTCGTCGGGGGTCTCGGGGCGCAGTTTGCAGGGGAGGGCGTCCGCGTTTTGCTCGCGGCCCGCGAGGGAGGGTTCCCCCGGAGCCTGTGACACCGCAGCCCGTGGCAGCTGGCAAGCGGGAGGCATTTCAGAAACGCGAGGGGTAGATGCCGAAGAGCGCGATGATGAAATTGAGCCCCAGGGCGGGGTTGCCGGGCATGCCCCGGGGCGTGCCGAGGGCCTGCGTCGTCTGGTTGACCGCGACCCCGCGCTCGGTGCTGATCCCGTTGGTGGTATTGCGGGTAGGCAGCCCCAGGTTGTCGCTGCCGAGCTTCTGCCCCAGGTTGCGTGGGCTAAGGCCCGGACCACTGCCAGCGTGCACTGGCACCCGGCTGCGCAGATCCGGCAGGCCGAAGGTGGTGCGGCCGTCGCCGCCGTAGATGGTACCGAGCAGAGAGAACAGCGCATCGTTCTGGGACACCGCCAGCAGCTGCCCGTCGCAGAAGGCCCAGCCGCGGGGCGCGAAGTTACCCGCAAACAATCGAATCTCGCCAACAAAGGGTTCAGACATGGTGCGGAGCTCCGGTCAATTGCGTGAGGGGAACAGCCCCTGGAGGGCAATGCAGAAGTTGAGGGTCAGCTCCGGCACCGCTGGGGGCAGCGATTGGGTGCCGGTCGCGGCAAGCTGCTGACTGCGGTTCGACACCAGTCCGCGGTCGACGCTGATGCTGTCCACGACCTCCACCAACCCGCTGGAAAAATTCTCCGCGCCCACCTTCTGTCCCAGTTGCAGGACATTGCCCGGGTGCATCGGCATGCGCCCGCGCATGTCCGGCAGTGCGAAACTGACGCGCCCGTCGCCACCGTAGGTGGTGCCGAGCAGGGAGTACAAAGACTGGTTCTGGTTGATCGGCAAAATTTGCCCGTCGCAGAAGGCCCAGCCACGGGGTGCGAAGTTGAAGGCCATCAGGCGTATCTCGCCGAGAAAAGGTTCTGACATGATTAACTCCGGCGATGTATCAGCTGCGTGAGGGGTACAGCCCGACCAGGGCGATGGCGAAATTCACGACCAGCGCCGGGCGATGACCGTCGGTCTCGCTGTCCACCGGGTAAGCGTCGAAGCTGCTGCGCTGGGCGCTGGATGCCAGGCCGCGCGCCACGCTGGCATCGTTGACGGCGCTGACCCGGCTGCTATCGGGATTGTTGATTTTTTCGCCCAGGCGGCGCTCGGTCAGGCCTGGCCCACGGCCGGCGTGCATCGGCCCGCGATCACGCAGATCCGGCAGGCCGAAGGTGCTGCGGCCATCGCCGCCGTAGGTGGTGCCGAGGAGTGAGAAGAGGGCGGTGTTCTGGGCGATCGGCAGCAGTTGCCCGTTGCACAGGGCCCAGCCGCGGGGGGCAAAATTGAAGCCCACCATGCGTACTTCGCCGATGAAGGGTTCCGACATGGGTTTCTCCTAAGCGGTGAGCAGGTAGCCGCGCCCGGCGACGTGAGCCAGCTGCACAGGGCGGAAATCCTGTCCCAGGTGCAAGGCGGTTGCCTGTTGTTTGCCCGGCGCCAGGGCCTGCAGACGGTTCTGCCAGGTGTCGAGGGTATACAGGCTCTCCGGGCCGGCGGGCACCAGGTGGCGCACACCGGGGGATAGGCCCTCGGCGTAGCGGCCCAGGCAGTCACCCTGCTCGTTCCACACCAGCACGCAGCCGTGGCCCGACTCCAGGCTGTGCAAGTGACCGCGACGGTCGCGGGCCAGGGCAAGCGGGCCGTTGCTCGCGTGTCGCTGCCAGGGCTGGCCGCCCCAGCGGCGCAGGATGCGGCCCTCCAGGTCGATCAGGGTCAGTTGATGGTGGGCGCTGTCCGCCAGCCACAGGGACAGGCCCTCGCTGCCGGCGAGCATGGCGCTCGGGCGCGGTGCGATATCCTGCAATGAGAGACTGCCGCGCGGGGTGCCATCGGCAGCCAGCAACTGCAGCCGGGCTCGCTCGCGGTCGAGCAGAGCCAACTCGCCGCCCGCGAGGGCTACAGCGGCGATATAGGGCGATGCGTGGTGCGGGGCAGGGAGCGCAGTTGACTCGGGGCCGGCAGCGGTATCCGCATTGACCTCGACGGCTTTCGGCAGGGGTGCCAGGGTGCCGCCGCGCAACTCCCGGCTGAGCCGGCCGGTGCGGTCGCTCCACAGCAGTTCGCGCCCGGTGCTCAGCGCACGCCGGCCGGGTTCCAGTTGCACCTGTGTGGAGGCCGGAGCCGCCGACGCCAGGGACAGCGGGGTCAGCAGACTGCTGCCCCCAAGGATGGCGCCGCCGCGCAGCAGGGCACGCCGGCGCAGCGCGGGGCGCAGGTCAGCGTGACTTGCCATCAGCTGCCCTCCTGGGCACACATCAGAGTGATGTTGCTGGGCGGGGTATCCAGGCCGTTGGCAAAGATTTCGCAGCGGGCCTCCCAGGTGCTGGTGCTGATGGGTTGGGAGCGGTACAGGTACTGGTTCTTGCTACAGCTGGCCCCGCCGCTGATCAGCAGCTCACCGGCCAGGCAGGCGCAGTTGTAGCTGCCGTTGCAGCTGCGCAGGGTAACCGCCGCGGCGCTGACCACACCGTCGGCCCCCGCCGGGCCCTGGGGCCCCTGCGGGCCAGGAGCACCGGGTGGCCCGATCGGGCCAGCGGGTCCGACGGGACCGGTCGGGCCGGTTTCACCCTGGGCACCGGTGGCACCGACAGGGCCCTGCGGCCCCTCCGGGCCTTGCGGACCAGCGGGGCCAACTTCACCCTGCGGTCCGGTGGCACCGACGGGACCCTGTGGGCCAGCGGGACCGGTTTCGCCCTGGGCACCGGTGGCACCGACAGGACCCTGTGGACCTTCGGGGCCGGGTTCACCCTGCGGTCCTTGTGGGCCCTCCGGCCCGGGCTCGCCCTGCGGACCTTCCGGCCCCTGGGGGCCCTCGGGACCTTGAGGACCCTCCGGGCCGGGCGGGCCTTCGACACCGGCGGACTCCAGGGTCGTCAGGCGCGTATCCTGGCTGTTGGATTCGTTCGCCAGCACATCAAAGTTCTGGTTGACCTGATTGGCATCGGCGCGGTCGCCGTTGCTGAAGCGGTGGGGGATGTCGATCTGGTCGGCCAGGGCGGACGTGCCGGATAGCGCGGCAGCCAGGCACCAGAGCAGCGCCCGGGCGGGGCGGGAAACAGCAGCCTTCATTATCGAGAATCTCCAGATCGGCGTTGACGCATCCGTCGATGCAAGGGGAGGAGGGCGACCAACAGGGCCAGCAGGCCCAGCAGCGGCCCCGGTAATGCGGGAATGCCAAGGGCATCGAGCACGCCCCAGAGGCTAGTGCCCCAGGTTCCTGTCCCCCAGGTAAAGGCGAAGGCAGGGGTGGCGGAGAGAAGGCCGGCAATCAGGGTTGCCAGGCACGACGATAACCTCCGTGTCATGCTGTGCTCCATGCAGAAGCCTGCGGCTTGCGTCACGTGGGCGCCTGCCGCTGGCGTTATCAGATTGGATTGACGTTAGCAGTGCCAGGTGACTCGGGCCAAAGGTTTTGGCCCGGGCCGTGAGCCAGCGCACAAAACGCAGCCTTTGGCTCCGCCTGGGCGCCAGCGCTCACCACGCATGGCAGACGCCTGGGGCCTCGGCTCAGACTTCCCGCAGCTCAGACTCGAGGCGCGCCGCGCAGACCGCATCGGGCTGCAGCGTGTCGCCAATGGCACAGGCCGGGGCCGGCCCGCCGGCATTGGCAATGGTGGTATCCGGACAGCCGCCGCCGTTGAGGGGCACGATAACGCCGCCGTTGGCTCCACCGTTGACTACACCCCCGTTGACGATGCCACCGTTGGCCACGCCCGCGAGGAAGACAAGTCCCGGGGCCGCCTGGATGTCGATGATTTGCTGGGCGACGCCAGAGGTGTTGCCCACGCAGTTTAGTCCCGGTGACAGATCGCCCTGGCCACCACCGGCCTGGCTGAGGGCGACCTGGGGAATGACCACGATGGCCTGGGCCAATTTGGCGCTACCGGCACCGGTGGCGACGACGCCCACCATCAGGGCAACACCCAGCAGGCCGCTGTCACGCAGCTGGCCGTTGCGGTGCATCCGGTAGACGACAAGCGCCAGCAGAACCGCCAGCAGGCCCAGGGCACCGGCACCCAGGGTGGGTACCGCCGCGGTGGAGAAGGGGCCGTAGGTAATGGTCCCCGCACCGCCCGCTACACCGGCGCTGGCGAGGGGGCTGCTGAGGAGAAGGGTGGCAAGGGCCGGGATCGGGATCCGCCGCGCGAAGCTGCTTTTCATGGGAGTGGCCTTGTTGTTTGTTGTTGTCGATATACAGTCGTTTGTTTTTGTGGCAAACGTTGCTAAAACTCAAGCTCCCATCCTAGTCCTGGCCCGTGGCCCTGTAAAGGCATGAAAAGTCGCAAAAAAGGGGGCAGCGCCGGTTTTTGCGTGCCAAAATGGTGCTTTTCCAATAAAGAGTTCCCATGAATTACTCCCTGCGCAAGCGCGTTCTGGTCACCGGCGGTGCCGGTTTTCTCGGCAGTCACCTCTGCGAGCGCCTGCTCGAGCAGGGTTGCGACGTGCTCTGTGTCGACAACTTTTTCACCGGCACCCGGGACAATGTCCTCCCGCTGCTGGAGAACCCGCATTTCGAGTTGATGCGCCACGATGTCACCTTCCCGCTGTATGTCGAGGTGGACGAGATCTACAACCTGGCCTGTCCGGCCTCGCCGATCCACTACCAGCTGGACCCGGTGCAGACCACCAAGACCAGCGTCCACGGGGCGATCAACATGCTCGGCCTGGCCAAGCGGGTGAAGGCAAAGATCCTCCAGGCCTCCACCAGCGAGGTCTACGGCGACCCGGAGGTGCACCCGCAGTCCGAGGATTACTGGGGCCGGGTCAACCCGGTCGGTCCGCGGGCCTGCTACGACGAGGGCAAGCGCTGTGCGGAGACCCTGTTCTTCGACTATCACCGCCAGCACCAGCTGCCGATCAAGGTGGCGCGTATCTTCAATACCTACGGCCCGCGGATGCACCCAAATGACGGGCGCGTGGTATCCAATTTCATCCTCCAGGCCCTGCGCAACGAGCCGATTACCCTGTTTGGCGACGGCGAGCAGACGCGTTCCTTTTGCTACGTCGACGACCTGGTGGACGGGCTGATGCGCCTGATGGACACCCCGGACGAGGTCACGGGCCCGGTCAACCTGGGCAACCCGGGCGAGTTCACCATGCGCCAGCTGGCGGAGCAGATTGTGCAGCTGACCGGGTCCCGCTCCATCCTGACCCGGCTGCCGCTGCCCCAGGACGACCCGCGCCAGCGGCAGCCCGACATCCGCCTGGCGGGGGAGCTGCTGGGCTGGGAGCCGCGGGTCGACCTGGTGGCGGGGCTGCAGCCCACCATCGATTACTTCCGCCGCCAGCTGGCGGAGAGTGGCGCCCGGCCCCTGCCGTGAGTGCCGCGCCACCTCCCGGACAGCAGCCGGTGGGCAGCGGTCTGATTCCGCGTTTACGCGGTTTCCTCGGCGCGGGCCGTCTGCGCCGAAGCGAGGTGCTGCGCTCCAGCGCGGTGGCCGCGGTGATCCGCGTGCTCGGCATGGGGGTGGTCTTCCTGCTGCAGATCCTGCTGGCCCGGCTGGCGGTGGACGCCACCACCTACGGTGCCTACGCCTGGGGGCAGAACCTGCTCTTCCTGCTGGGCAACCTGTTTGCCCTCGGGGTGCCGGTGATCGCCAGCCGCCAGGTGTCGGTTTTCCTGGCCCGGGGGGAGCGGGAACGCCAGCGGGAGGTGACCCGCGAGGCCCACCGCTGGGTCGGCGGTACCAGCCTGCTTCTGTCGGCACTCGGGCTTTTGCTTGTCTGGCAACTCCCCGACAGCCTGTTTCACAGCCTGTCCCGGGAGGTTGTCTGCCTGGCCCTGCTGACCGCGCCCCTGGTGTCCCTGACCATGCTGCGACAGGCCCTGGCCCGCGCGGGTTCGCGCCTGCTCAGCGCCTTCCTGCCCACCCAGGTCCTGCGGCCACTGCTCACCGGGCTGCTGGCCCTGGTCGCCTTCCTGTGGCTGCAGCGTTCCCTCGAGGCCGTGGATATCCTGGTTGCGCTCTGGCTGAGCCTGGCCGTCGTGCTGCTGGTTCAGCTGTTGACGCCGCCCGGTCATCCGCAAGCCCCCATCGAGGGCGCCGCGACAGCAGAGCGCCGCGAGTTGCCCCGGGGCTTGTTGCGGCAGTCGCTGCCGGTATTCGCGACGCGCCTGGCGGACCTGGCCATGACCTACGGCAACACCCTGATTCTCGGGGTGCTGGGCGGCCCGCTGGCGGCGGGCAGCTTCTTCGTAGCGGAGCGCCTGGCCCAGATCAGCAGCGTACCCGGCTCGGTGACCTCGGCGGTGATCCAGCCCTGGCTGGCCAGCGCCTACGCCGATGACCAGCGCGATCGCCTTCAGCAGGTGATCACCCAGGCGACCCACGTCGGCATCTGGCCGGGCATTGCCGTGGGGCTGGTGCTGATCTGGGCCGGGCATTTTCTGCTCGGCTTGTTCGGCGCCGATTTTGGCCAGGCCTACCCGGTGCTGGTCATGCTGGTGGTGGCGCATGTGTCGGGCAGCGTGCTGGGGCCCTGCCAGCAGCTGCTGTCCATGAGCGGTCGCCAGCAGCTGGTGATGCGCGTGGTCATGGGCGGCGCCGTCGTCCACCTACTGGCCCTGTTGCTGCTGATCCCCACCCTCGGTGCCCTCGGGGCGGCGGTGGCCAGCTGGTGCAGCACCACCTTGATTGCCGTGGCCTGCTGGGTCCTGGTGCGCCGCCGTCTGCAACTCCATAGTGGCCTGCTGTCACCGCGCAGCTGGCACCATCCCTGACTCCAAGGTCGATCATGTCACTGCGAGATTCCCTGCTGTCCCTGCAACACCGTACAAGACGCTTCCAGGCCTTCACGCGCAGACGCCTGCGGCGCCGGGGCATGACCCTCAAGCAGCACTTGCTGCCACCCGGCGTGCTGCCGGATTTTCTGATTATCGGTTCCATGAAGTGCGGCACCACCACCCTGTTCCACATGCTCTCGACCCATCCGGGGGTGGAGCCGCCAGCGACCAAGGAGATTCAGTTCTTCAACCAGCCCTGGAATCACGCCCGGGGAGAAGCCTGGTACCGCGCCCATTTTCCCGGCGAGCAGCGCATGCAGCGCCTGGCCGACCAGCTCGGCTACCGCCCCTTGACCGGCGAGGCGACGCCCGCGATGTCGGTGCCCATGTACGCCGAGAATGCGGCCGCCCTGGTGCCCGGCGCGCGGCTTGTGGTCACCCTGCGCAACCCGGTGGAGCGGGCCTACTCCCACTTTCAGCACATGCGCCACCACCCACGGCCCGAGCGTTTGTCCTTTGCCGAGGCGCTGCGGACCGAGCAGGCGCTGCTGGAGCAGGGGATCAGCGTCAACCCTGACAACTTTCGGCAACACGGGCAGCGGCTGGTCAAGTTCGGCTACCTCAACCGCGGTCGCTATGCCCTGGAGCTGGCGCACTGGCTGCGCCACTTCCCGCGGGAGCAGATGCTGATCCTCAACTTCGATACCTGGAAGCGCGAACCCGAGCAGGCGGCGGCGCGGGTGACCGAGTTCCTCGGGCTACCGCCGCATCCCTACCAGGCGCGCCGCTCCAACCGCGGCGTGTATCCCGAGCCCATGCCCAACGATTGCCGCGAGTTTCTCACCGAGTTCTACCGCCCCTGGAACCGCCAGTTGTTTGATTTACTCGGAGAGGACTGGGGGTGGCCCTCGTGACGCCGGACAGCCGCCCGCTGCCGCGCCTCTCCGTGGTGGTGGACAACTACAATTACGCGCCTTACCTGCGCGAGGCCCTGGACTCGGCGCTGCCCCAGCTGGCGCCGGGGGACGAGCTGATCGTGGTGGACGACGGTTCCTCCGACGGCTCTCGGGAAATCCTGGCCGGCTATGCGGAGGACCCCCGCGTACAGGTGGTGCTCCAGGAAAACCAGGGCCAGCTGGCGGCGATCTTCAATGGGCTGGCGCGTGCCGGCGGCGACCTGTGCCTGCTGCTGGACAGCGACGATTACTTCCTGCCGGGCTATCTCGAGCGGGTGCGCCGGCAGGCGCGGGACAACCCGGATCCGGCACTCTTTTTCTGCAGCTTCCAGGCCGGAGGCGAGAACCCCCGGGGAGTGGCGCAGATGCGCCAGATGCAGGAGCGCATGCGGCTCGAGCCCGGCCCGACCGGCCGCTCGCGCTGCAGCGCGCTGGTACTGGGTGAATACCTGGGGGCACCGACCTCTGGCCTCGCCCTGCGGCGCAGCTTTGTCGAGTTGTTGTTGTCGACGCGCGAGAGCTTCAGTGACTGGATGCCCCTGTCCCCGCGCACCGCGCGCTGGGTGGGCATGCCCCGGGGGGCACATACCGCGCTGCGCCTCGGGGCCGACGGCATCATCGTGCGAGCCGCCTCGATCGCCGATCTGGACAAATGCCACGACCCCGAGCCGGGTTTTTTCTATCGCATTCACGGCGGCAATGCCTTTGCCTCGATGCGCTGGTGGGGGCGCATCTGGGTGCGCCTGCGGCGCAACCACCGCATCGCCGGAATGACCGCGCGGGCCCTCGCGGTCGACCCGCGCCCGGCGCTGGCGGAGGTGGTCGCGGAAGCTGGGCAGCGCAGTCGGCCCCGCTACCGGCGCCGGCGGCTGCGCTTGCGGCTCAACTACGTGCTGGCGGTGCTGATGGCGCGCGGGCCCTGGTGGCGCAAGCCCGCTGCGCTGGTACAGGTACTGCGCGCCTTCGGCTGAGTCGGGCCCGCGGTGCGCGGCGGAAGGAGAACCCGGTGACGGTGGTCAGTCCGTCCCCGGGGCCACGCGGCGCAGGTCGCGGCGCAGTCGCCACCACGGGCCCAGCAGGGCCCAGGGGGTGACCAGGTAGCGCCGCCACAGCCGTCGCGGGTCGTGCAGCAGCCGGTACAGCCAGCCGAAGCCCAGGCGGCTCCAGCGCTCGGGGGGGCGGGCCTGGGCCCCGGTGTAATAGTCCAGGGTGCCCCCCGCCTGCAGGATTGCCCCCGCGTCCAGCGCCTGCCGGTGTGCCAGCACCCAGGCTTCCTGCCGCGGCATGCCCATGCCCACCAGCAGCAGGTCGGGGCGAAAGGCATTGATGGTGTCGATCACCGCGCGGCTGTCCCCGGCCTCGCCGCGCGAGTCAAAGTAGCCGTGGTGAAACCCCGCCGCCAGCTGCGGCCACTCCCGCGCCACCCAGCGTTCAGCGCGGGCCACCACCTCGGGGGCACTGCCCAGGTAGAAGACCCGCACGCCGAGGGACTGGGCCTGGTCGAACAGCGCCGGCAGGCTGTCCATGAAACTGAAGCGGCTGGCCCCGCGCAGGTCGAGGCCGGCGCCGCGCAGCAGCCAGAGCACCGGCACGCCATCGACATAGCAGCGGCAGCACTGGCGATAGAAGTCGTGCACCCGGGTGTCGCGCTGGCAGAGGTAGAGGCTGTGCAGGTTGTGGTGGCCCACCAGCAGCCGGCGCTCCCCGGCCTGCAGGCGGGGCAGCAGCTGCGCCAGCAACTCGGCCTGGGTCTCCGGCTGGATGCCGCAGCCGGCGAAAGTGCGCACGGCCTTCCCCTGCAGGCGGGGGTCAGCCATTGGCGCCTCGCCCCGCTGTCAGCCAGTGCCGCAGGTCGCGACCGGTGAGGGCCTCCAGCTCGCGGATCTCGTCGGCAAATTCGGCCGTCAGCCGGGCTTTATCCTCGGCGTCCATGGGCGGCAACTTCTGCAGGTTGACCGCGTCCACCTGCCCCTTGACCCAGGCGGTGAAGCCCAGGGGCAGCAGGGCCTTGATCGCGCGCTTGAAACCCTCGGCGCGCAGGACCTTGTGCAGCAGACGGCTGCGGGGCATGCCCGAGCGGTTCTGCCGGTGGGCCGTGGGCGCGGGAATTGCCTGAATACCCAGGAAGTCGCAGCACTGCCGCCAGAGCCGTTCCGGGTGGTCCCGCAGGTCTTCGTAGAACAGCACCAGTACCCGCTCGCGCCCGAAGACCTCGCGGTAGTGGCGCAGGTAGCGGGCGTAGTGCCCCATCTCGCGGTAGCGCAGCAGGTGAGAGGGATTGCTGCGCGTGGCTTCGGCGTCGAGGGCGTCGGCGAAGCGCTCGCAGGGTTCCTCGCCGTCGCGCCGGGCGTGGCTCCAGGCGGAGTAGGCGCGCTCTGCCGGCTGGCGCAGGATCATCACGATGCGCGCCTCCGGGCTGTAGGCGCGCAGGCGCTCGGCGCAGCCCGGCTCCGAGAGGTACCAGGTGCTGGCTTCCCCCAGCACGCTTTGACGCGCATCGGTGTCGCGAAACAGGTCGAGATAGGCCGCCTCCGAGCGGACCACCCAGCTCGCGGCGTGGGCCAGGCGCCCGTAGCCGTCGAGACCGGTGTAGCCGGCCTCGCCAAAGGCCAGGTAGCCCGGCTCCTTGGGCGTGGACATGAACACCTCGGGGTGCTGGCGGAGCATCACCGCCAGGGTGGTGGTGCCGCTTTTCTGGGCCCCCACCAGGAACAGGTTGGGCCGTCGTGTTTCAGTAGGCATTGCGGCCCCCCCAGCCGATCAGTGCAGTGCGCATAAGGATGTACAGGTCCAGGCCCAGGGACCAGTGTTCAATGTAGTAGAGGTCGTGCTGCAGGCGGCCGGCCATCTTTTCCAGGGTATCGGTCTCGCCCCGGTAGCCGTTGATCTGCGCCCAGCCGGTGATGCCCGGCAGCACCCGGTGGCGCTGCATGAAGGTGCCCAGGCGCAGGGCGTACTCCTCGTTCAGGGCCACCGGGTGCGGGCGCGGCCCGACCAGGGACATCTCCCCGCGCAGCACGTTGATCAGCTGCGGCAGCTCGTCCAGGCTGCTGCGGCGCAGAAAGGCGCCCACCCGGGTGATGCGCGGGTCGTCCCGGCTCGCCTGGCGGTGGTCCCCGGGATTGTCGTGGTGAAACATGCTGCGGAACTTGAGCACCGGAATGATGCGCCCGCCACCGCCGTGGCGCGGCTGGCGAAACAGCACCGGCCCGGGGGAGTCGAGGCGGATGGCCAGGGCAATGCCCAGCAGCAGCGGCGACAGCAGCACCAGCAGCAGGGCCGAGAGCACCCGGTCCATGACGGCCTTGATCAGGGCGTCGGGGCCGTCCAGGGGCGTGGCGTTGAGCTCGATCAGGGTGATGCCCTCGACCTGGCTGGGGCGCTGGCCGATCAGCTGCAGCACACTCAGGTCGGGGACGTAGCGCACCGGCAGGCTGTACAGGCGCAGGCGGGTCACCAGGTCTTCGTCACCGGGCCCCGGCGCCTGGTCCGGGGCCAGCCACAGTTCGTCGACGGGAGTCTCGCTGGCGGCGAGCAGGCCCTCCAGTTCATCGAGACTCCCCAGGGGCAGGACGGCGGGCACGCTGTCCCGCGCCTCCAGCGGAGTCTCCCCGGGCAGCGAGACGCAGCCCACCACCCGCACCCGGGGCGAGGCGGCCAGGCGCTGGCACAGCGCCCCGGCCAGCTTGCCGCTGCCGAGCACCAGCACCTGCCGCAGCGGGCTTGCGCTCAGGGGGCGGCAGGCCAGGCGCCACAGGGCCATGGCCAGCAGCGCCAGGGCGAGCCAGCCGGCCATCCACAGGCGGGAAAAGTCGGCGGTGCTCTTGGTCAGGGCTGCCAGCAGCACCAGGCTTGCGAACACCGCGATCACGCCGGGGCCAGCGGCAATGACCCCGCGCAGGGGATGGCTCCACAAGGCGGAGCGGTAGGCGCGCGCCGCGGGCAACAGCACCAGCGCGAGCAGCATCCCCAGGACCGTGGCCGTCAGGTAATTGGGCGGCATCTCCCCGCGCTCGAAGCGCCACCACCAGGCGGCGTAGCTGGCCAGCCCCAGGGCGAGTGCGTCCAGTAAAGGCGCCAGGCGCAGGGCGGCGGGGTTGTCGGCGGGCGGGGGTGTCGGGCTCAGCATCGCCCCGCTCCCTGCGCGCGCAGCAGCGGTGCCAGTCGGGCGAAGGCGACGTAGACGGCCAGCGGCACCACGTAGAGGAAGGCGCGGTGGAAGGTGACCCCCACGCTCACGTTCCCGGCGTACTGGGTAAAGCCGAACACGAAGACCAGCAGGGCGGTGCCGGCGACCAGCAGGAACAGGGCGATATCACAGAGACTGCCGCGGCCGGGCAGCACCAGGCTGGCGGCGAGGGCGGCCACCACCAGTACCCCCAGCAGGTGCCAATTGGCACCCAGGAAGAAGGTCTCGCCGAGGTAGGGCAGCAGGGGGCTCAGGCGCAGCTTCAGGTCGGGCAGATTGCCCGGCAGGTCCAGCGCCGGGCGGGCATCCATGGCCGCGACCCAGTCCGGGTTCAGGCCTGCCAGCAGGCCGGCGAGCAAGAGGGCCAGGCCCGCCAGGGTCGGCGCTAGCAGCCAGCGCAGGGGCGGGCGCCAGTAGACCAGCAGCAGGCCGCCGAGCAGCAGTGCGGCAAAGCCCAGCCCCGGGTTTTTCAGCAGCCCGCAGAACAGGGACATGGCGACGGCCAGTAGCGCGTAGCCCGGACGGCCGCTGGCCTGTAACTGTGCCAGGGCGAGTACCCCGAGGGTAAACGCCACCCCCAGCCAGAGGTCGGCGTAACCCGCGAGCATCATGTGGGATGCCGGCAGCGGCATGCTGAGCAGGGTGTAGACCGCGAGGGCGGCGAGGACGCGCCCGGCCCCGGCTTCGCGCAGGTGACCCCACAGGGCCAGCGCCATCGCCGGCCCCAGCAGCAGCCAGGGCAGGTAGACCAGGGTGTGGTCGGCGCTGCCCGCACCGAGCATGTGCCAGAGCAGCAGGAGGGGAATGCCCGGCGGGTAGTTGCCGGCGGGGCGGTTGCCGAGGGTGTACAGCTCCTCCCCCGGGGCGGTTTGCAGCCAGGCCTCGGGCGAGCCGAAGGCGGTCAGCTGGGCATGCTCGAACCAGACCACCGCCCGCGGCGCCCAGTTCATCCAGGCGTCCCAGGGGAAGAGCGGGCGCAGGGCCAGCTCCTCCGCCATCAGGCTGCCGCGCAGCCCGAGGAAGAGCAGCAGCGGCAATAGCCAGAGGGCGTCGCGCCAGCCCAGGGACGGCAGCCGCGGACGCGCCGGGGCGCGCCAGAGGGAGGGTGCGCCGAATACCAGGGTCAGCAGCGCCAGCAAACCGGCCAGCGGCCACCAGGCCAGATCCAGGCCCGCGCGATCCCAGGCCAGCAACAGCAGCACCACCAGCAGTTGCCCCAGCAGGTAGCCGTGTCCCAGGGACAGGGTCCAGGGTGACTTCGGCAAGAGCAGGCGCAGCAGGGCGGTGCCCGCCAGCCAGGGCAGCAGCGTCGCCAGCAACAGGCCGCTCAGGCTGATTCCATCGAGCAGGGGCATCAGGGCTGTCCCTCCATGGGCAGGGGGGCCTCCAGCCGGTACAGCGCGCCGAGGGGGTGCTTGAGCAGGCGCGTGGCGCGATAGCGGAAGAAGGCGTCCTCCAGCAGGCCGTTCACGACATCGAACTCGACCGCCGTGGCCGGCTCGAGCAGAAGAACATGGTCACCGGGGCGCATCTGCCCGGGGGGCAGCAGGTAGCGACCGTAGTTGTGGATGTTCAGGGGCAGCAGATGAAACTGCAGGCGCAGGCGGTGGTACTTGTGGCCGACATCCAGGTCGTTGAGCAGGAACACCCGCTTGCCCCGCAGGGGCGCCAGCTGCTGTTGCAGCTCGGCCGCGAAGGCCTGCAGGTTGGCGTCATCTTCGCGCTGGTGCTTGGCCTGCTGGTCCAGCCCGGCGTAGCGCGCCCGGGTCACATCCAGCTGCTGCTGCAACTGTTCCTGCCACAGCAGGTCGAGGCACAGCCAGGGCAGGAAGACGCTGCACAGGCCGGCAATCACCGGGCCCCGGGGGTTCCGGTAGCCCCGCGTCAGCAATACCCAGGTGACCAGGATCAGCAGGGCCAGGCCGGCCCAGAGGGCGGCCGCCGCGCCGGGCTCCCAGATCGTCGCGCCCCGGCCCGGGTCATAGCGGTTGGTGGAGGACTGCAACCAGGGCACGAAGCGCCGCCACTCCTCCAGCGCGCGCTGCGCCACCGTGTTTCGGTCTGTTGCGGCCAGAGTCAGCGAGTGCAAGGTCAGCGCTTGCGGCTTGCCGCGCCCAAACACGCCGACCGCCACCTCCAGGATCTGTCCCTCCCAGACATCGTCGGCGGGCAGGGTGTGCCAGCTGACCCCGTTGGGCAGGTTCTCCAGCTTGATAAAGCGCTGCTGGGTCGGCGCGGTGGTGGTGCGCCAGAATAGCAGCACCTGCTGCCGGGGCTGCACACCCTCGAGGTGCAGGCGCAGCTGACTGAATGCCTCTGCGGGCAAAGGTGCGTCCAGGCCCGAGCGGGTATCCGCGCTGAACACGCCCTCGCCAATCCATGCGCCATTTCGCCGGGCGGGCTTCAATTCGAGGATGCTCAGGCTGCCGTCCTCGCCGGGTTCAGCACGGCGCGCGACCACGGCGCGAAAATCCTCGCCCTTGAGTCGCAGCGTGTCGCCGGCCGGTGTCGGGCGCAGGTCGTCGGGGTAGAACAGCGGGATGCTCAGCCACAGCAGCGCCAGGGCGAGCAAGGGGGGCAGGATAACCAGCAGGGCCGTGTGCCCCCATCTGCCTGCCCGCCGCGGTGATTGTTGCTTGTGCCCTGCCGTGTCGGTCATGCGTCCGGTGCCCTGCCTCTTGCTCAGGGGATTGTACGCGTATCCGGTGGCAGGGCCAGAGATGGGGGGCGGGGGATTGGGGAAATCTCGAGAAAGTGCCCGCGGAGACGCGCGCGGGCCTGTGCCGGCGACAGGCGTGGGGGCGGGGTCGCACGCCCTGCGATGCTCCTGCCCGGGTGCTCATGTATCCTTGCAAGCCCTGGCATACGACTGGACGCCGTGAAAATCTCCCTGCTCATGATCAGCTTTGCCGGCGGCGGCGTCACCCGTGTGATGCTGAGCCTGGCGGAAGGCTTGTTGAGCCGGGGTATCGCGGTGGACCTGCTGGTGCTGCGGGCCTCGGGGGAGTTTTTGCCGCAGGTTCCCCCGGGTGCCAGGGTGGTGGACTTGCGCGCCGCCAGCACCCTGCGGGCCTTGTTCCCCCTGTTGCGCTACCTTGCCAGGGAGAGACCCTCGGCCGTGCTGTCGGCGACCACGCGAATCAACTGCGCCGCCGTGTGCGCCTGGTGGCTCGCGGGCCGTCGCGGCCGGCTGGTGCTGAGTGAGCACACCACACCGAGTCACTTTCTGCGTACACAGCGGGGCATCAGCGCGCGCCTCGTGCCCCGCCTGATGCGCTGGAGCTACCCACATGCCAGCGCCGTCGTCGCAGTGTCCCGCCAGGTTGCCGACGATGTCGCTGCCTGTGCCGCCCTGGACCCGCGCCAGGTACGGGTTGTGCATAACCCGGTGGTCAGCGAGCAGCTCCATGCGCAGGCGAACGAAGCGCTGCAGCACCCCTGGTTTGAGCCCGGCGCCGCCCCAGTCATGCTCGCGGTCGGTCGTCTGTCGGTGGAGAAAGATTTCCCGGTCCTAATCAGGGCCTTTGCCCGTGTGCGGAAGCAGCGCGAGGCGCGCTTGCTGATTCTCGGGGAAGGCGCGGAACGCGCGGCGCTGCAGGCCGGCATCGATCGACTGGGCCTGGCCGAAGACGTTCAACTGGCGGGCTTTGTCGATAACCCCTACGCCTACATGCGCGCCGCCGACGTGGTCGTGCTCAGCTCGCGGACCGAGGCGATGCCCACGGTCCTGATTGAGGCGCTGGCCTGTGGGGCGACAGTGATCGCCACCGACTGCCCCCACGGTCCCGCGGAGATTCTCGAAGGCGGCCGCTGGGGGCGGCTGGTCCCGGTAGGCGATGTCGTGGCCATGGCCTCGGCCATCGAGGCGGCATTAGCGACACCTCGTGATGGCCGTGGGCGGGAGCGCGCGGCGCACTTTTCCCGGGAGGCCGCAGTGGTGGGCTACCTGGCGGTACTGGGGGTGAGACAGGACCCTAACTGAGGACGGAGTAAGCACAGCTTCCTGTGCAGCTTCCCCGCTTATTCCAGCAATGCCAATAGCGCCTCGCCATCCTTGGGCAAACCCGCGGTACCAGTGTCATCGAACAGCGTATTCGCCAGGTCGCGCTTTTCCCCCTGCAGCTGCTGGATACGCTCCTCCACCGTGCCGGCGGCGATCAGCTTGTAGACAAACACTGGCTTGTCCTGGCCGATGCGGTGGGCGCGGTCGCTGGCCTGGGCCTCCACCGCCGGGTTCCACCAGGGGTCCAGATGAATCACCACATCCGCGGCGGTCAGGTTGAGGCCGCTGCCGCCGGCCTTGAGGCTGATCAGGAACACGCTCACCTCGCCCTGCTGGAAACGGTCGATGGCAGCCTGGCGCTTGCGGGTGCGCCCGGTGAGCTTGCTGTAGTCGATACCCAGGGCCTTGAGCTCGCCTTCCACCAGCCCCAGTACCTCGGTGAACTGGGAGAAGATCAGCAGGTTGCGGCCTTCCTCCAGCAGCTGCGGCAGGGCCTCCCGCAGCCATTCCAGCTTGGCGCTCTCACGAATGCCGCGGGCCTTGTCTAGCTTGACCAGGCGCGGGTCGATGCAGGCCTGACGGAGTTTCAGCAGGGCATCCAGAAAGGCGATATGGCTGCGCGCCATACCCTGCCTGGCTATCAGATCGCGGATGCGCTTCTGCATGCTCACCCGGATGCTTTCGTAGAGGGTACGCTGGCGCCCCGAGAGCTCCACGTATTCGATGGTTTCGGTCTTCGGCGGCAACTCGGCCACCACCTCGGCCTTGGTTCGGCGCAGCAGGAAGGGCGCTACCCGCGCCGCCAGTTGCCGCTGTCGTTCGCGATCGCCGTGGTTTTCGATCGGGGTGCGAAAGTGCTGGCGAAAATGCTGCTGCCCGCCGAGCAGGCCGGGCAGGGCGAAGTCCATCAGCGACCACAGCTCCCCCAGGTGATTCTCCAGGGGTGTGCCGCTCAGGCACAGGCGGCAGGGGGCATACAGATGACGCATTTCCCGCGCTAGCTTGGTATTGGGGTTCTTGATCGCCTGGGCCTCGTCCAGCACGATCAGGCTGAACTCCCGCTCGCGATAGACCTCGCGGTCACGCAGCAGCAGGGGGTAGGTGCTCACCACCAGGTCCTGCTGGTCGATGCTGTCGAAATGCGCCTTGCGATCAGGCCCGTGGAGCAACAGCTTGCGCAGGGTTGGGGCGAAGTGTGCCGCTTCGCGCAACCAGTTGGCCGCCACGCTGGTGGGGGCTAGCACCAGAGCCGGGCGCTGCAGCTGCCCCTCGTCCTTCAGGTGCTGGAGCAGGGCCAGGGTCTGCAGGGTCTTGCCCAGCCCCATGTCATCCGCCAGGATGCCGCCGAAACCGTGCCGGTAGAGAAAGTAGAGCCAGTCCAGCCCCTGCTGCTGGTAGGCGCGCAATGCGGCCTGCAGATGCGGCGAAGGCGGTACCGCCTCCAGACCGCGAAACTCCCGCAGCTGTGCCGCCAACTGGCGGGTCAGTGGTGCTTCGCGGTCGTCGAGCGCGGCGGACTCGGGCAGCTGCGCCGCCCGAAAAGCGGGCAGGCGTATTGGACCGTCCAGGGGCTGTTCGCCAAACAGGGACTCAATCAGGTCGCGCAGGCCCTGCAGGGGGCGGGCATCGAGTTGCAGCCAGCCTTCCTCGGTGGGTATCAGCAGGTCGTCGGGGGCGCCGTTCTCCAGCCAGTGGGCGACCAGTGTCTCCGTGGGCAGTTTGCGCTCCCCCAGGTTGAGGGACAGCTCAAAGTCGAACCAGCTGCGCTCGGCGTCACGGATGCTCAGGTCCATCTGCAGGGTGTGGACGGGGATGTGGTAGTCGACATCGGTGTCGATCTGCCAGCCCTCGTCCTGAAGCTGGGGCAGGGCCTCTCGCTCCAGTATTCGCCAGCGGCGCAGCAGCTCGATACTGGTGTCTGAGTTCACGGTCCAGATATTGGCGTGCTGGCCTATCTGGTCATACAGGGCCAGCCCCAGGTCGACCAGCTGGTCGCCATAGGCGATTTCCCGCTCCCAGTCGCGCGCGACCAGATAATCCTGCCCTTCGCAATGCTGGAAGCTGTCCCAGTTCATTGCGGCCCCGGGCTGATACATGGCCTCGACGCGCACCGGCCCGTAGCTAAAGTGCAGCAGCGCGCCGGGCACGCGATAGCCGGCGCCGGCGTCCGCGGCCACCAGGATCAGGTGGGGTACCGGGGTATCCAGGGTGAGGATATCCGGCTCTTCCGGCAGCGGCAGGGTGGTGGCGGGGAAATGCTGCCGCAGTTGCTGACCGACCCGACCGAGCTCGGCGTTGCTCACCGGGGGCATGTCCAGCAGCAGGCGCAGCTGGCTGGCGGGCATGTCGCTGGCCAGCAGGCCCAGCTCACCGCGGCGGGGGTCGAGGTAGAGCGGCGGGCTCACGTCGATAAATTGCCAGCTCTCCCTTGCCTCCAGGGCCCCGGAACCTTTCGGCTCTTCCCCTTCTTCCGCTTCTTCCAAGCCGCCCAGATCCGCCGGTTCGGCATGCAGCTGCCAATGGCCTGCCTCCTCGCGCCACTGCCACTGCAGGCCGCGCGCCGGACCCAGGCGCAGCGGCGCAGTGCTGGCGGGGTCATGCAGGTAGAGCCGCCCGGTGGCCAGGGCCCGCTGCAGCACAATGCTGCCGGTTTCATCGGCGGGCCGAAAACCGGTGGAGAGGCGTTGATGCCCCAGCATCTTCAGAATTTCGGCGTCGACGTTCTGCATATAGGCCGGCTGCAGATAGGCGTAGTCGTAGGGGGAAGGATTGAACACGCGCAGCTGGCTCCACTGGCCGTTTTTCTTCAGATAGCCCTTCAAGGTGAGTAGCTGGGGCAGGGGAAGTCTCGACCCGGAACGATCGATCAGCTGCAGCTGGTACAGCATGTGGCTTTTCGCCGGTGCGGGAGGTGCCGGGGCGATATCGGCGGCTTCATCCAGCTGTCGCAGCCAGTGTTCGATATCCACCTGCGGACTTGCCGGCACCTGCTCCAGCCACTGGTAGGCTGTGGCCACCCCATGTTTGCAGTCCATGCCCACCGGGCAGCTACAGTCGGAGGTCAGGAGGTCGTCGTGGGTGTACAGGTGCGTGTGGTAGCGCTTGTTGCCGGAGCCGCGCACCTCGGCATGGATGCCCTGCTCATGAGCGTTCAGGATGCCTACCCGCCCCTCACGAAAATAGTTGCGCCCGCGTGCCAGGGTGGTGGGCCCGGCCATGCTCTCGATCTGGCTGAGTGTCAGTTTCATGGCGGGGGATTGTAGAGCAAGTTACGGGCAGCGTAACTTGCCAGTTAACGGATTTTCTTGAGAGTTTGCGAGGCTCCCGTCAGGCCCCTAGCCCTGGCTGCCCGCAAACACCTACTCAAGGCTGCCTGCCTCCAGCCCCTCCCGCCGAGCGGACCCGATACTTAGGTTCCAGTTGATGCGGCCCCATTCGCGGGCCTCGGCCAGGCGCTGGGCCGCTCTTCGTCGGCACTGAGCTGCCGGATGCTGCTCATGGCCTTTTTGACCGGCTCGTGCGTAACATCTGAGATGATCGACTCCTCCTGCCAATGCTGGAAAAAGCGCACCCAGTCCCCGGCGGTGGCGGGTGCCTGTCCCAGGCGATCGGCCTTTTTCAGTTCAATCACGGTCAATTGTAGCTCGCTTCCCAGCAGCACGTCAGGCAGGCTGGCATCGCGCATTTCGAAGCGCCAGAGTGCCTGTTGCCGCTGGGCGTTGTTGGCCAGGAATAGATCGAAATCCAGTAAATGGATCCCGATGGCGCTGGTCATGGCCTGGTACTCCTCGCCGGCAGCGAGAGCAGGCGTGCTAGGTAAAACAGGCTGCGGGCATCCCAGTCGCAGCTGTCGCTGCACCTGCATTTCGATGTTGTACTGGTGCCCGTTGACACAGCGGGCGCGGACGTCCAGCACAATGCCCTTGCTGCCTAGTTCCGAAGCGTCGATGGTCGGATTCAGAATTTCCACCGACTCGACCTGCATCAGATCCGGCCTCAGGTCGTTGATCAGGGCGACCGTCAGCTCCGGGTCCCCGCGAAAAGGCGCTTGAAAACGTAGTCGTTTTTCGGATCCAGCAAGGTCAACATGGCGCCCTCCGTGGCGGCCAGTTTTCACTTCCTGCAGATGATTTCCTCAGCAAGCCGGTAGACTATGGGGCAGGGCGCCCGGCCTGGCAAGGTAGTGCCCGAATCTGATGGAAAGAACGTTTCCGCGGAGATTTTGCCGAAAAATGATGCCTGTCGCTGGAACAGGCTCGGGCGGCCTAATACTGATCAGGCCTTTGTGTCCGATGCGCCTTCGAATACCTCTTCGAGGCTGCCTGCCACGAGAACCTCGTCCGCCCAGGCTTCCAGCTGCTGCGCAGTAGCCGATGCCAGCCGTTCAGTTGCCCAGGCGGGCAATTCCCCAAAGCGTCGGGTTAGCTGCCGCTCCAGCACATGGCGCTCACCCTCGAGTCGGCCCTGGAGTTGTCCCTCCAGCCGCTCCTTCTCACCCAAATACTTCCAATTTTGCGCCAGCATATCTTTCTCCTCCACCACACTGTTCAGCTGCTCCAGCTCCGCACCTGCCCCCAGCCACCGCAGATGTCGCTTCAGCCAGCGGGTGACGATGGCATCGGTGCGCTGCTTGTTCGGGTCGGCCTGGAGGATCTCCACGATGCGATCCACCGCCCGCTGCAGTGACTCCAGGTTCCGCGAGGCATTTTCGATGCCGAAGACCCCGCTCAGGGGCGATTGTCGGGCAGCCAATTCCTCTTCAGTATAGCGTCCCTCGTCAACCAAGTAGAAGCGCAAGTGGGGCTGGTACACCCGCAGAAACTCGGGTGGTTCTGGTTGGATCCGGTCGTAAATGTTCTGTCGCGCCGTCCAGCGCGGTGAGCCGTTGTACAATACGATCGGCAGTACCGGCGGCAGGCCCGCGAGCTGAGCCCCTGCCAGTCGATCTGCACCGACCAGACCACGTCTTCGAACTTCTCCTCAAACAGCGGCGTGACATAATTACCGCTGTGGATCTGCAGGGTGTCGAAATCCATCAAAGCGGCGATTTCGGGCGGCGCAAAACCCTCCATCAGTTGCTGGACAAATTCCGGATGACTGAACAGTTCCTTGTAGCCGGTATCGTGTTGATGACTGGCCATGGCGCCCTCCGTGGCGGTGCGGGTCAGTGTCTGGTGCCCTCGAGTTGCAGGTCCTGACCCTTAGGGGCACAGCTCAACTCTGGAACAGGGCAGAGCCGCTGGCAAGCGCTTGGCCACATCTGATGAAACGGGCATCTCTACGGAGAGTTTGCTCAGAAATGATCCCCAAACAAACGCACCACCTCCGCAACCGACTGCGGCCGCACCACCCGCGCCACCTCGACCCCATCGCGCAGCAACACCAGGGTCGGCCACAGCTTCACCCGGAACGAGCGGCCCAACGGGCGGCCGGGGCCGTCCTCGATTTTCAGGTGTTGCAGCGGCGGCGCACCGGCGAGCGCCTCGCGAATGCGCGGCTGCGCCCCCTGGCAGTGGCCGCACCAGTCGGTGCCGAACTCCAGCAGCACCAGGCCGGGGAGGGCATCGACCTCGGCGCGGCCGAGGGTCTCGGGGGTGTAGGGTTCGCTGGGCATGGGGTGACATCCTGTGCGCTGGCAAAGACAGCGCCCATTGTGCCGTGCGAAAATGGCCCTGTCCCTGCCTTTGCAGTAACTATTTTCTCGGCTAATAGGGCTCATTCATGCATATCCTCGTCACCGGCGGCGCCGGTTATATCGGCAGCCACACCTGTGTGGTGCTGCTGGAAGCCGGGCACACGGTGACCGTGCTCGACAACCTGTGCAACAGCGCCGCCGAAGCCCTGCGCCGGGTCGAGGCCATCACCGGCCGCAGCCTGCGCTTTGTGGAAGGGGACATCCGCGACCCGGCCAAGCTGGCCCAGGCCCTGGAGGGTGGCGTCGAGGCGGCGATTCACTTCGCCGCGCTCAAGGCGGTGGGGGAGAGCTGCGAACAGCCCCTGGCCTACTTCGACAACAACATCAGCGGCACCATTGCGTTGATGCAGGCGATGGACGCGGCGGGGGTGCATCGGCTGGTGTTTTCCTCTTCGGCCACGGTCTATGGCGATGCCAAGACCAACCCGGTGGACGAGCAGGCGTCGCTGGCGGTGACCAATCCCTATGGGCGCACCAAGCTGGTGATGGAGCAGCTGATCGGCGACTGGTGTGCCAGCCAGAGTGCCGCCAGTGCGGTACTGCTGCGCTACTTCAACCCGGTGGGCGCCCACCCCAGCGGCCGTATCGGCGAGGACCCGCAGGGCGAGCCCAACAACCTGATGCCCTTTGTGGCCCAGGTGGCGGTGGGGCGGCGGGAGCGCCTGCGGGTCTACGGCAACGACTATCCGACCTCGGATGGCACGGGGGTGCGCGACTATATCCATGTCATGGACCTGGCCCGGGCGCATGTGCAGGCGGTGGAATACGCCGCCGGGAATCATGGTTGCCGCGCTTTCAACCTGGGTACCGGTCGCGGTTACTCGGTGCTGGAGGTGGTTCGCGCCTTCGAGCAAGCCAGCGGCCGCCCGGTGCCCTACGACATCGTGGCCCGGCGCCCGGGGGATGTGGCGGCCTTGACGGCTGATCCGTCACTGGCGGAGGCGCAGCTGGGTTGGCGAGCCGAACTGGGTATCGAGCGGATGTGCGAGGATGCCTGGCGCTGGCAGAGCGGGAATCCGGAAGGCTACGGTTGAGCGCTTTCCCGGTAAATCCACGCGCGGTGCTTGCAATCATTTTCCAGTCTCGCTAGCCTGTTCAGAAGCTGAACAGGCTAGGTATCAGGGTATTCGTGCCCAGGCACCAGCCAAACCAGCACCCCAAGGCAACACTGCCAGAAACCCGGGAAGCACCCAGCGCGTGCATTCCCTGCGGTAGCCTGCCCGGCCCCCGGATTTCACGCCGAAATACGCCAAATCAGCCTCGAATAAGATCATGTCCACTACCGAACAGCACCTGAAAGTCCTGCGCCTGTTGCAGGACCAGCCGGATATCACCCAGCGCCAGATGGCCCAGGAGCTGGGTATCAGCCTGGGTGGGCTGAACTATTGTCTCAAGGCCCTGGTGGGGAAGGGCTGGGTGAAGGTGGAGAACTTCAGCCGGAATCCGAACAAGCTGAAGTATGCCTACCTGCTGACGCCGCGGGGGGTGAGGGCGAAGACGAAGCTGACTGCGCACTTTTTGAAGCGGAAGATGGCGGAGTATGAAAACTTGAAGGCAGAGATAGAGCGCCTCAAGGCGGAAGTCGAAACCAGCCAAGGAACCTGATGTTAACCCCCGTATTGCTCTGCGGCGGTGTAGGCAGCCGACTCTGGCCAGTCTCCCGCGAGCTTCATCCCAAGCAGTTCCTGCCCCTGGTGGGTGAGCTGTCCATGTTACAGGCAACCCTGGCGCGCACTGACGGCCTGACGGCGGCCCCGCCGGTGGTGGTGTGCAATGAGGAACACCGTTTCATGGTGGCCGAGCAGCTGCGTCAGGTCGATCTCAAGCCCGGTGCGCTGCTGCTGGAGCCCGAGGGTCGCAACACGGCGCCAGCCGTGGCCCTCGCGGCGCTGCGCGAGCTGGCCCGTGACCCCGATGCGCTGTTGCTGGTGCTGCCGGCGGACCACCTGATCCGCGACGTGGCGGCCTTTACCCAGGCGGTCAGCGTGGCGCTGCCCCTGGCCCGCGCCGGTCGCCTGGTCACCTTTGGTGTGGTGCCGAGCCACCCCGAGACCGGCTACGGCTACGTGCGCTGCGGCGCGAGTCTCGGCGACGACAGCTTTGCCCTGGACAGCTTCGTGGAAAAACCCGACCTGGAGACGGCCCAGGCCTACCTGGAGAGCGGCAGTTACCTGTGGAATGCCGGGATGTTCCTGTTCCGGGCGTCAAGCTACCTGGAGGAACTGGCCCGTGAGCAGCCGCAGATGGTGGAACAGTGCCGCGCCGCCATGGCGGGGGCCGCGGTGGACCTGGACTTCATTCGCCCGGACAGCGAGGCCTTCCTGGCCTGCCCCGCGGACAGCATCGACTACGCGGTGATGGAACACACCGACAACGGTGCGGTGGTGGCGCTGGACTGCGGCTGGAGCGATGTCGGCGCCTGGTCTTCCCTGTGGGAGGTGGCCGAGCGCGACGACAGCGGCAATGCCACCCAGGGCGACGTGCTGCTGGACAACTGCCGCGACAGCTATTTCCGCAGTGAATCGCGCCTGGTGGCGGCCACCGGGGTGGACAACCTGGTGGTGGTCGAGACCCCCGACGCGGTGCTGGTGGCCGATCGCGAGCGGGTCCAGGACGTCAAGCACATCGTGGCGCAATTGAAGGCCGCGGGCCGGCAAGAGGCCGTTCTTCACTCCCGGGTCTACCGGCCCTGGGGCAGCTACGAGACCCTGGTCTGCGCCGAACGCTTCCAGGTCAAGCGGATTATCGTCAACCCGGGCCAGACCCTGTCCCTGCAGATGCATCACCACCGGGCCGAACACTGGA